>NZ_JALPRX010000001.1 GCF_023223525.1 Roseomonas acroporae
AGCGCGTGCAGCTCGCCGAGCACAAGCGCGGCATGGTCGGCTGAGACGCCGCCACACGCGGTGCTGAGCGGAGCCGGCCCCCGGGGGCCGGCTCTCCTTCGTGCAAGGAGATTTCGGATGGCGACGGATTCCTGGGTCAACGAGACCCTGTACCCGGACTGGGGCCAGCGCTTCCGCGTCGTGCGCGAGCTGGCCCGCGTGCAGAGCGACTTCCAGGACATCATGGTGTTCGAGAGCGCCTCGCACGGCCGTGTGATGCTGCTCGACGGCGTGACTCAGATCACCGAAGGCGACGAGTTCGTCTACCAGGAGATGCTGACGCACGTACCGCTGCTGGCGCATGGTGAGGCGAAGCGGGTGCTGATCATCGGCGCTGGCGATGGCGGCGTGTTGCGCCGCGTGCTGCAGCACCGCGGCGTCGAGCGCGCCGTGATGGTGGAGATCGACGGCGAGGTGATCCGGCTCGCCAAGGAATTCCTGCCGGGGATCGGCGGCGATGCGTGGCACGATCCGCGCGCCGAGGTGATCGTGGGCGACGGCATCGACTATGTCCGGCGGGCCGAGCCCGCTTCCTTCGACGTGGTGATCGTGGACAGCACCGACCCGATCGGCGTCGGCGAGGTGCTCTTCACCGACGAATTCTACGCCGGCTGTGCCCGGCTGCTGACGCCGCGCGGCCTGGTGGTGAACCAGTGCGGCGTGCCGTTCATGCAGTCCGACGAGCTGCGCGAGACCTCGGTGCGCCGCGGCAAGTCCTTCCCCGACGTGTGGGCCTACGTCGCCGCCGTGCCGACCTATGTCGGCGGCTTCATGACGCTGGGCTGGGCCGCGAAGGACGGTGCCGCCCGCCTTGCCGACGTCGCGACGATCCGCACGCGGGCGGAGGCGGCCGGCATCCTGGGCGCCACGCGCTACTGGACGCCCGAGATCCATGTCGGCGCGTTCAACCTGCCGCCCTACATCGCCGAGGCACTGCCCAAGGCGTAGGGCGAGCAGCGCTTCGTCCGGGCGGAGGCTCCGGGAGCACGCCGCCCCGTTGAGGGCCGGCGTGGCTCTTCCGGTCGCCGTTGGCTTCGGCGCCGCATCCCACCGACTCCCGCGCGGTCGCCGCAAGGCGGCCTGGGGAAGGCCCCGTTGGAGCACGGGGGATGCGGCGCCGCTTCCCGATGCGAGCCGAGGCGCTTCGCCGCCGGCCTCAGGTCGCGAAGCCCTGTACCAGGCTGCCGGCGATCAGCCGCCAGCCATCGACCAGCACGAAGAAGATCAGCTTGAAGGGCAGCGCCACCACCGAGGGCGGCAGCATCATCATGCCCAGCGACATGAGCAGCGACGCCACCACCATGTCGATCACCAGGAAGGGCAGGAAGAGCAGGAACCCGATCTCGAAGGCGCGCCGCAGTTCACTGACCATGAAGCCGGGAACGAGGGCGCGCCAGGGGGCCTGATCCGCGGTCGGCGGGGCGGCGAGGTGGCCGAGGTCGAGGAAAAGCGTCAGGTCGCTCTCGCGGACGTTGGCGGCCATGAATTTGCGGAACGGCTCGGCCGCGGCCTGCAGTCCGGCGATCTCGCCGATCCGCCCCTCGGCCAGCGGCGCGAGGCCCTGTGCCCAGCTCTGCTCCATCACCGGCTGCATGACGAAGGCGGTCAGGAACAGCGCCAGGCCGATCAGCACCGCATTGGGCGGCACGCCCTGGGCACCGATCGCGGTGCGCAGCAGCGACAGCACGATGGCGATGCGTGCGAAGGCGGTCGCCATCACCAGCAGCGACGGTGCCAGCGAGAGCAGCCCGATCAGCGCGGTGAGCTGCACCAGGCGCGAGGTGGCGCCGGCCTGCCCGGCGGTGCCGAGGTCGATGCTGACGCTCTGTGCCAGGGCGAGGCCGGGGCAGAGCAGCAGGACGACGACGAGGACGAAGCGCCTCATGTCAGGACGGCCGCGGCGCCGTCATCCGGCCGCCCCGCCTCCAGCCAGCCCAGCATCGCGTCCTGCGTGCCGCCGGTCAGCAGCAGCAGCTCGCGCCCGTCGCAGCGGATCAGCAGCAGCCGGCGGCGGGCGTCGAGCGGCAGCATGTCCTGCACGGAAAGCCGCCTGGCACCGGGCCGTGCGGCGATCCCGACGCCGCGCAGCAGCCGGGCCAGCAGCCAGAGCAGCGCCAGGACAGCCAGGAGCGCGCCTCCTGCCATCCAGGGAGAGATGATCTCGGTCGTCATCGCGGCCTCTTGCCGGCGGTGGGTGCGGCGTCATGCCGCGAGCAGCAATCCGAGTTGTTCGACCTGGAGCAGCAGGTGCTCCAGGGAAGGTCGCAGCGGAGCGGCCATGCCTTTCGGCAGACGCATCGCCGCGTCGCAGATCGACGCCATCTCCGCATCGAGCCCGGCGAGGTCGATGCGGCGGCCGCCCTGTGCCAGTCCGCCCGCCATCGCCAGCGTGCGTGCCATCGCCTCGATGGCGTCCTGGACTGCCTGAAGCTGGGGTACCGACATGCTGCAAGGACAGCATGGGAACGGTTACCGAAGCGTTGCCGCGTGGTGTCGCGCCGCGCTTAAGGGTTCGTTCGCTCTCCTCGGGCAGTATCGGCGGCATGAGCTCTTCCCCGACCGCCGCCGATCCGATCGCGCTGGCCGAGCGCCGGCTGCAATACCTGGACCGCCGCCAGCAGGTGCTCGCCCGCAACGTCGCCAATGCGGACACGCCCGGCTATCGCGCGCAGGATCTGCAACCCTTCGCGGCGCTGCTGGCAGCCTCCGGCCGGAGCGGCGGCGCCACGTTGACGCGCACCAGCGCGCGTCACCTCGAGGGCGGTCGGGACGGGGAGCCGCTCGCGGTGAATGATGCCGACGCCGCCGAGCGTTCGCCCGACGGCAACACCGTCACGCTCGACCGGCAGGCGATCAAGGTCGCCGAGACCGATTCGGCCCACGCGCTCGCGACCAGCCTGCGGACCAAGTATCTCGGCCTGTTCCGCGCGGCGCTGGGACGCGGTGCCTGACCGTCAGCCAAGGGAAGCGAGGAGCAGCGGGATGGATATCGAACGGGCGTTGCGGATCTCCGCCGCCGGCATGCAGGCGCAGACGACGCGGCTGCGCGTCGTCGCCGAGAACCTGGCCAACGCCGACTCCACCGGCGGTTCGGCCGGTGCCGATCCCTATCGGCGCAAGACCGTCACCTTCGAGAACCGGCTGGACCGCGCCATCGGCGCCAGCACGGTACGCGTGCGCCGCGTCGGCGTCGACCGCAGCGAGTTCCCGACCCGCTACGATCCGTCGCATCCGGCCGCCGACGCCCGCGGCTACGTGCGGATGCCGAACCTCGACACCGTGTCCGAGACGATGGACATGCGCGAGGCGCAGGATACCTACAGCGCCAATCTCGCGGTGCTGGAGACCTCGCGCGGCATGCTGACCCGCACCATCGAGGCGCTGCGCGGATGACCGCGCCGGTCCTCGCGCCCGCCGGCGCCGCCGCCTACCGGGCGACCCAGGCGATCGGTGCCGGCACCGAGGCATCCTCCTCGTCCGGCGGCTTCGGCGCCGTGCTTCAGCGGGCCGTGGAGGGCGCCATCGATGTCGGCCATGCGGCCGACACCGCCTCCACCAGGGCGCTGGTCGGGCAGGGCAGCGTGAACGACGTGGTGGTGGCGGTCTCGCGTGCCGAACTCGCCCTGCAGACGGCCGTCGCGGTGCGGGACCGCGTCGTCTCCGCCTACCAGGAAATCATGCGGATGCCGATCTGACGGCGCGTCGCGCCGTCCGTTCCTTGCCGCAGGAGGCGGCGGGCCATGACCAGTGACGCGGTGCCGCTGGCGGCACAGGAATCCCTCTGGCTCGCGCTGCAGCTCGCCGGGCCGCTGCTGCTGGCGCTGCTGCTGGTCGGCCTCGCCGTCGCCGTGTTCCAGGCGCTGACCCAGATCAACGAGCAGACCGTCTCGTTCCTGCCGAAGCTCGGCGTGCTGCTCGCCTTGCTGCTGCTGCTCGGCCCGAACATGGCGGGTTCGCTACGCGCCTACGCGACGACGCTGTTCGACCGGATCGTGTCGGTCGGTGGCGCCCCGTGATCGGGCCATCCAGGAACGGGCCATGACCGAGGCGGCGCTGCTGGCGATGCTGCCGGCCTTCGCCTTCCACGGCATGCTGGTCTTCGCCCGTCTCGGCGCGGCGGTGATGCTGCTGCCGGGGCTGGGCGAGGCCGAGATCCCGGCGCGGATCCGGCTGGGCCTCGGCCTCGGCCTCGTCGTGCTGCTGCTGCCGGTGTTGCAGCCCACCCTGCCGGCCCCCGCCGATTCGGTGCCGGAGTCGGCGCGGCTGCTGGTGCTGGAGGCCGCGGTCGGGCTCTGGCTCGGCGGGCTGGCGCGTCTGGTGGCGGCGGCGCTCAGCGGGGCGGGGCAGGTCGCGGCGCTGATGCTGGGGCTCGCCAGCGTGCTTCAGCCGGACGCCACCTTCGGCGGGCAGCAGGCCGTCACCGCGCGCCTGTTCGGTCTGGCGGGCACGGTGCTGGTGCTGTCCACGGGCCTCTACGCCCTGCCGCTGCGGGCGCTGGCGGAGAGCTATGCCGTGCTGCCGGTGGGCGATCCCTGGCCGGCGGGCGCCGCGGCCGAGGCGCTGTCGCAGGCCGTCGCCGACAGCCTGGCGCTTGCCCTGCGGCTCGCCGCGCCGTTCGTCCTCGGCTCGGTGGTGCTTCAGGGAGCGCTCGGGATGATGGCGCGCGTGGCGCCGCAGTTGCAGATCTATTTCCTGGCCGTGCCCGGGCAGATCCTGGGGGGGCTGCTGCTGCTCGGCCTGCTGCTGCCGCCGCTGCTGGGCGACTGGTCCGATGCGGCGCGTGCCGCCTTTTCCCTGCTGCCGGGGCAGCGCTGAGCCGTGGCCGAGGGCGGCGAGGCCGAGGACAGGACGGAATCCCCGACCGCACGCCGGCTGGAGCAGGCGCGCGAGGAGGGACAGGTGCCGCTCTCGCGTGAGGCGGTGAGCTGCGCCGTGCTGCTCGCCGCCAGCCTGGCCGCGCTCATATCGCTGCCCACGGCCGGGCAGTCGCTGCTGCGCGAACTGCGTGGCGTGCTGGAGCGGTCGCACGAACTGGACTGGCGCTCGGGCGCGGTGGAGGCGCTGTTCCTGCTGCTGCGCATCACCCTGCCGGTGCTGGGTGCCGCCGCGTTGGGGGCCGTGGCCTCGACGCTGCTCCAGACCGGCATGCTGGTCTCGGCGCGTGGCCTGAAGCCCGATTTCGGCCGCCTCAACCCGTTGGCCGGGCTGAAACGCCTGCTCGGGCCCGACCATCTGGTGGAGTTCGGCCGTACCCTGCTGAAGCTCGCCATGGTGGCCGGGGCCGTCTGGCAGGCGCTCGGCAGCCCCGGCGTGCTGCAGTCGGTGCTGCACCAGTCGCCGGGCGGGCTGCTGGGGGCGCTCGGCGAGGAGGCGCGGCGCCTGCTGCTCGCGGTGCTCGGGGCCTTCCTCGTCCTCGCCGGCATCGATGTCTTCTGGGTGCGCCTGCGCCTGCTGCGCCGGCTGCGCATGAGCCGCGAGGATCTGCGCCAGGAGATGCGCGACAGCGAGGGCGACCCGCACATCAAGGCGCGGCTGAAGCGGCTGCGCCTCAGCCGTGCCCGTCGGCGCATGCTGGCCGCGGTGCCCAAGGCGACCGTCGTGGTCACCAACCCGACCCATTATGCCGTGGCGCTGCTCTACGAGCAGGGCAGGGCGGCGGCGCCGAAGGTGGTGGCCAAGGGCGTGGACGCGATGGCCGCGCGCATCCGTGCCGTGGCGGAGGAGCATGGCGTGCCGCTGGTCGCCAACCCGCCGCTGGCGCGCGCCCTGTACCGGCTGGAGCCGGACACCGAGATCCCGGCCGAGCATTACCAGGCGGTGGCGGACATCATCGCCTATGTCTGGCGCCTGCGACGGCGCGCCCCCGGCCGGCTGTGACCGATGCGCCCTGGCGGACAGGAAGCTGTGGCCGATCGGGCAAATTCCCTCTAAGATAGAATTATATCGGCGAATAAGTGATCGCAGGTTGTCATACACCGATCCTCCCGCTCAGTCGGCCGGCCTGTGGCATCGCCTGGCCACGTGGCTGGCGGGTCTTTGGCCGCCCGGCCCGCGGCGCGGCGACCGGCTGGCCGAGGCCGAGGCGCTCCGCCTCGTCTTCGACCGAGCCCCGGCCGGCCTGGCGCTGCTCGATGCCGACGGTACCGTCCTGGCCGCCAACCCGACGCTGCGCCGCTTCGCGGGACCCGCCGTGCTGCTGCGTGGCGGCGTCGCGGTCACTGCGCTGGTGCCGCCGGAGGAGCGGGGGGAGGTGCTGGACCGCATCGCCGCCGCGCGTCTCGGCCTGCCGGTCCCGCCGCTGGAGAGCGGGCTGAGCAACCCTGCCGCCCCTCCCGATGCCTGCTACGCGCTCACCTGCGAGCCGCTCCTGCCGGACCGTGACCCGCGCTTCCTGCTGCGGGTGGTGGAGCTGACGGCGCGGCGGCGGCTGGAGGCGCAGCTCGGCCGGGGGCGGCAGTTGCAGGCGGTGGGACAGCTCGCCGGCGGTGTCGCCCACGACTTCAACAACCTCCTGACCGCGGTGATCGGCAGTGCCGAGTCCGCTCTGCAGCGCCCGCAGGACCCGGACAGCGCCGCCGACCTGCGGCAGATCCTCGACAGCGCCGAGCGCGGCGCCGCGCTGGTGCGCCAGCTCCTCGCCTTCGCCCGGCAGCAGGCGCTGCAGCCGCGCGTGGTGGCGGTGAACGAGCGCATCGCCGGCATCGCCGGGCTGCTGCGTCGCCTTCTGGGCGAGCGGGTGCGGCTGGAACTCGAGCTGGAGCAGCCCGGCCGCGCGGTGCGGGTCGATCCCACCCAGCTCGACCAGGTGATCGTCAACCTGGCGGCCAATGCCCGCAACGCCATGCCGCATGGCGGGCGGCTCACCCTGCGCACCCATCACGAGGTGGTGCTGTCGCCCCGCGCGATCGGCCACGACACCGTGCCGCCCGGCCGCTACGTGGTGCTGGAGGTGGCCGACACCGGCTGCGGCATCCCGCCCGAGGTGCTGCCGCGGCTGTTCGAGCCCTTCTTCACCACGCGGCGGGAGAGCGGCGGCACCGGGCTCGGCCTGTCCACCGTGCACGGCATCGTCCGGCAGTCCGGTGGCTATCTCGGCGTGGAGAGCGAGGTCGGGCGAGGCACCGCCTTCCGCGTCTACCTGCCCCGGCACGAGGGAGCGGCCGAGCCGGAGGTCGCCGCCGCGCCGCTCGCCACGTCTCCCGCCGCCCCCTCCTCTGGCCCCCCCTCTGGCTCCCCCTCTGGCCCCTCCTTTGGCCCCCCCACCGCCGTCCCGTCCGCCGCGCCGCCCATCGCCGCGTCCGCCGTGCCTTCCGTCGCCCGGGCCGCCGCGCCGGCGGCCGGGGAGGGGCGGACCGTGCTGCTGGTGGAAGACGAGTCGCCGGTCAGGCGACTCGCCGAGCGGAGCCTGCAGGCAAGCGGCTGGTCCGTCGTCCCGGCCGATTGCGGCGAGACGGCGCTGGACCTGCTGCCGGAGGGCGCGCCGGCGCCCGCCATCCTGGTCTCGGACGTGGTGATGCCGGGCGAGGTGGACGGGCTCGACCTTGCCCGCGCCCTGCGCCGGCGCTGGCCGGGCCTGCCGGTGGTGCTGGTTTCCGGATACGCGGAGACTACCTTGGGGCAGGATCTCGGCGGCGAAGGCCTGCGACTCCTGGCCAAGCCCTACACCCAGAAGGAACTGGCCGGGATCGTGGCCGAACTCGCGGGCAACGATGTTCACGTTCGCTAAATGTTCTTGTGTTCCGGCATGCCCGCGCCGATATTGCCTGCATCGCACCGCCCACCGCGGGAGGGTGCCGACCCCGGGTTCCGGCAGGGCCCGACCCGGGCGGCACCGCCCGGCCTAGATCGAGCGGACATCACGACGGCCCGGCCGGGCCGGCGCAGCATCGGGGATACCAGGATGGAAAAGGGAAAGGCGCTCGACGCCGCGCTCAGCCAGATCGAGCGGGCCTTCGGCAAGGGCTCCATCATGCGCCTCGGCGCCCGGCAGCAGCAGGACGGCGAGATCGAGGTGGTCTCCACCGGCTCGCTCGGCCTCGACCTCGCGCTCGGCATCGGCGGCGTGCCCAAGGGCCGGATCATCGAGATCTACGGGCCGGAAAGCTCGGGCAAGACCACGCTGGCGCTGCACGCCATCGCCGAGGCGCAGAAGAAGGGCGGCACCTGCGCCTTCATCGACGCCGAGCACGCGCTGGACCCCGGCTATGCCCGCAAGCTCGGCGTCGACGTGGACAACCTGCTGATCTCGCAGCCGGATGCGGGCGAGCAGGCGCTGGAGATCGCCGACACGCTGGTCCGCTCGGGCGCCATCGACGTGCTGGTGGTGGACAGCGTGGCCGCGCTGGTGCCGCGCGCCGAACTGGAGGGCGAGATGGGCGACAGCCATGTCGGCCTGCACGCCCGGCTGATGTCCCAGGCGCTGCGCAAGCTGACCGGCTCGGTCAGCCGCTCCAACTGCCTGCTGGTCTTCCTCAACCAGATCCGCCTCAAGATCGGCGTGATGTTCGGCAACCCGGAGACCACCACGGGCGGCAACGCGCTGAAATTCTACGCCTCGGTCCGCATGGAGATCCGCCGCATCGGCGCCATCAAGGAGCGCGACGAGGTGGTGGGCAACCAGACCCGCGTGAAGGTGGTGAAGAACAAGATGGCGCCGCCCTTCCGGGTGGTCGACTTCGACATCATGTACGGCGAGGGCATCTCCAAGGTCGGCGAGCTGATCGACCTCGGCGTGAAGGCCGGCATCGTCGAGAAGTCGGGCGCCTGGTTCTCCTGCGACAGCCAGCGCATCGGCCAGGGGCGCGAGAACGCCAAGCAGTTCCTGCGTGACAACCCGGCCATGGCCGAGAGCATCGAGAAGCGCATCCGCGGCCAGGCCACCGCCGTCACCAACCAGATGATGGAGGCCGGGGAGTCGGAGGAGGCCGCCGCCGAGTGAGTTGATGGCCCGGCCGGGCCGCGACCCCGTCGGTCGGGGGTTGCGGCGCGGTGCGGGTGCGTCCATATGGGTGGTGTCAACGCCGTCTGTTGGTCCGCTCCGTTCTCCGTGCCTTCCCCCGAGGGTTTTCCCCCGGATGGTTGCCGAGCTGGTGTCGCTCCTCACGTCGATTGGTTGATCCGGCGACCATTCCCGGCCGTCGGTTCTTTGTTAGCAGGAGCGATGCCATGGCGATCGGCACCGTGAAGTGGTTCAACGCAACCAAGGGCTACGGCTTCATCCAGCCCGAGGATGGTTCGAAGGACGTGTTCGTGCACATCTCCGACGTCCAGCAGGCCGGTCTCGGCGGCCTGGACGAGGGGCAGCGCGTGCAGTTCGAGGTCCAGGCCGGCCGCCAGGGCAAGAGCTCGGCCACCAACCTCAAGCTCGTCTGAGCCGGGCGGCGCGGTCGGTTCCGGCGGTCTGCCGCGAACCGACCGCGCCGGCCCTGTCCGGCCGCGGCGCCCTCCAGGCGCACCGGCCGGCCAGCGAATTCTTCCGGCGCGGTGCCGGGTCGGGGTCGGGATGTCGACGCCGCCGAGGCCGATGCCGTCGAACCGGCGTGGCCGCCAATCCGCGGCCATTGTCCCAACGAACAACGAACGAAAGGCACGCGCCCCGCTTCGGCGCCAGGCCGTGTGATCGCACATCATGATTTCTCACCAAATTCCCGCCCACCATGCCGCCCCCGACCCTCTGGCCGAGGTTGACGGCAAGGTGCCCACGCCTCTCGCCGGTCCCGTGACCGAGCTGCCCGGCTTCTCCCAGGAGGAGTTGCGCCGCCTCGTCATGGAAGTGGTCGGCTAGCGCGTTCCCAGGCTGGGCGCACGCGCCCGGCGGTTCCGGGAAACGCGCCAGGTCAGAAGGCTCCAGGATGCTGCCGGGCCGGGCGCGGCAGCCCGGCATCCCGAAGAGTGCACTAGAGCGGAACGCAGACCAGTTGGGACTGCATGCCGCCCCATCCATTGTTTCCCGAGCGGATTCACGCCTCCGGGCGTAGCCGCCCTCCGGCGATCCGCTCTGGAAACGATGGCCGGAGCGGATCGCCGGCGGGCCGAGAGGCCTGCGGGCGTTCAGCGGTGCCGGCCACGATGGACCGAAGGCGGCATGCGGCCGCAGCCGGTCTGGCCCCGGCCGAGGAAGGCACCGGGCCGCCCACGGTCTCCGGCGTCGATGCCACCCGGGGCATGGCAGGTGTCCCCCGCCGCCGTCGGATGTCCATTCCTTCGCCCGCCCCCGCTGCCCCGCGTTCCGCCGCCGACCCCGCGTCGCCGCACCATGCCGCCTCTCGACGTCATCAGGCGCAGCGGCTACGAGACTCGGCCGCTTCGGCCGGGGCAGGCCGGGTCCGGGGATGGCCCGGGGAATACGGTCCAGGGGTGTCTCCCAGGGGCAGGGCCCGGGGGACGGGAAGCGGGCGGCAGAGCGGGGCACACGCAGCGGACCATGACCAGCAGCAACGACATTCGCGCCACCTACCTCGACTTCTTCGCCCGCAACGGCCACCAGGTGGTCGAAAGCTCGCCGCTGGTGCCGCGCAACGACCCGACGCTGATGTTCGCGAACTCCGGCATGGTCCAGTTCAAGAACGTCTTCACCGGGCAGGAGCGGCGCCCCTACAACCGCGCCACCACGGCCCAGAAATGCGTCCGCGCCGGCGGCAAGCACAACGACCTCGACAATGTCGGCTACACCGCCCGGCACCATACCTTCTTCGAGATGCTGGGGAATTTCTCCTTCGGCGACTACTTCAAGGAACAGGCCATCGCCTATGCCTGGGATCTGGTGACGAAGGACTTCTCGCTGCCCGCGGAGAAGCTGCTCGTCACCGTGTTCTCCGAGGATGACGACGCGGCCGCCTACTGGAAGAAGATCGCCGGGCTGCCGGACAGCCGGATCATCCGCATCCCGACATCCGACAATTTCTGGCGCATGGGCGATACCGGCCCGTGCGGCCCCTGCTCCGAGATCTTCTACGACCACGGCCCCTCCATCCCGGGCGGCCCGCCCGGCTCGCCGGACGAGGACGGGGACCGCTTCATCGAGATCTGGAACCTCGTCTTCATGCAGTACGAGGAGGGGCCGCCCGGCGTCCGCGCGCCGCTGCCGCGCCCCTCGATCGACACCGGCATGGGGCTGGAGCGCTTCGCCGCCATCCTCCAGGGCGTGCACGACAATTACGACACGGACACGCTGCGCGCCCTGATCCTGGCCAGCGCCGAGGCCACCGGGCAGGACCCGGACGGGCCGTTCAAGGTCAGCCACCGCGTCGTCGCCGACCACCTCCGCGCCTCCGCCTTCCTGATCGCCGACGGGGTGCTGCCCTCCAACGAGGGCCGCGGCTACGTGCTGCGCCGCATCATGCGCCGTGCCATGCGCCACGCGCACCTGATGGGCACGAAGGAGCCGCTGCTCTACCGCCTGGTGCCGGCGCTGGTGCGGCAGATGGGCGTCGCCTATCCCGAGTTGGGCCGTGCCGAGGCGCTGATCGTCGAGACTCTGCGGCTGGAGGAGACGCGCTTCCGCTCGCTGCTGGAGCGCGGCCTCGGCCTGCTGGCCGAGGAGACCGGGCGGCTCGGCGGCGGGCAGACCCTGCCCGGCGAGGTGGCGTTCCGCCTCTACGACACCTACGGCTTCCCGCTCGACCTGACCCAGGACGCGCTGCGCGCCGAGGGCCGCGCCGTGGACGTGGAGGGCTTCAACGCCGCCATGGCCGAGCAGCGCCGCCGCGCCCGCGCCGCCTGGGCCGGCTCCGGCGAGGCCGCCACCGAGACGGTGTGGTTCGACCTCAAGGAGAAGCTCGGCGCCACCGAATTCCTCGGCTACTCGACCGAGACGGCCGAGGCCGAGATCACCGGCCTGGTCGTCGCCGGCCAAGTGACGGACCGCGCCTCGGTCGGGCAGGAGGTCGCCGTCATCCTGAACCAGACGCCCTTCTACGCGGAGAGCGGCGGCCAGGTGGGGGATACCGGCACCATCACCGCCGGCGATTCGCTGTGCATCGCCGTGCGCGACACGCAGAAGAAGCTGGGCGGGCTGTTCGTGCATCTCGGCTTCGTCGAGCAGGGCGAGGCGACGGTCGGCATGGCGGTGCAGGCCGAGGTGGACCATGGGCGGCGCACCGCGATCCGCGCGCACCACTCCGCCACCCACCTGCTGCACGAGGCGCTGCGCCGCCGGCTCGGCGAGCACGTGACGCAGAAGGGCAGCCTGAACGCGCCGGACCGGCTGCGCTTCGACGTCTCCCACCCCGCGCCGATGTCGGCCGAGGACCTCGCCTGGGTGGAGAACGAGGTGAACGCCCGCGTGCGCGAGAACGCCGAGGTGACGACCCGGCTGATGACGCCCGAGGCGGCGGTCGAGGCCGGCGCCATGGCGCTGTTCGGCGAGAAGTACGGCGATGAGGTCCGCGTGGTCGGCATGGGCCAGGACCCGGCGGCGACGGCCAAGCACGGCATCTATTCGCTGGAGCTGTGCGGCGGCACGCATGTGCGGCGCACCGGCGATATCGGCCTGTTCAAGATCGTCTCGGAAGGCGCCGTGGCTGCCGGCGTTCGGCGCGTGGAGGCGGTGACCGGCGATTCGGCGCTGCGCCGCATCGAGGAGGGCGACCGTCGGATGCAGGAGGTGGCGGCCGCGCTGCGCGTCTCGCCCGCCGAGGTGCCGGGGCGCGTCGCCGCGCTGGTCGAGGAGCGGCGCAGGCTGGAGCGCGAGCTGGGCGAGCTGCGGCGCAAGCTCGCCACGGGCGGCGGCGCGGCCGAGGTGGAGCAGGTGGCCGGGCTGCGCCTCGCCGCGCGCGACCTGGGCGAGACGCCGGCGCGCGACCTCAAGGGGCTGGCGGAAACCATCCTGAAGGGCGGCACCGCCGACGTGGTCGCGCTGGTCTCCAGCGCCGAGGGCAAGGCGAGCATCGTGGTCGGCGTCGCACCCGAGGCGAAGGGCAAGGCGGACGCGGTGGCGCTGGTGCGCGCGGCGAGCGCCGCGGTCGGCGGCAAGGGCGGCGGCGGCCGGCCGGACATGGCGCAGGCGGGCGGGCCGGACGGGGCGCGCACGGCCGAGGCGCTGGACGCGGTGCGCGCGGCGCTGGCGGGCTGAAAAGGCGGGGAGGGCGTTGCCCTCCCTGCGACCCTCTCACCAAAGGGCGAAGCCCCTTTGGAAACCCCGTTCGGATTCAGGCCTCGACGGCTGAACCGTCGGGCCGGAAAACGCCGGCGGAGGTCCAGGAACCTGAGGTTCCTGGCGGAAGGGTCCAGGGAAGGCGGCGCCTTCCCTGGCGGGGTCCGGGGCGGAGCCCCGAACGGCGCGCGCCCGCTCCCGATGTCATCGCAAAGCCACGGATAACCCAAAGTAATTTCCTTGCGCTGCACTGCACCGCTCGGCATACCTGCGTCACCAGACCTGCATGGGTCGCAAAAAGGGGAGCGCGTCCGGGTTGTCAGACTGCATCCTGGAAACGGAAGGGCTGACCAAGGAATTCCGGGGCTTCGTCGCGGTGAGCGACGTGGCGCTGCGGGTTCGCCGCGGCTCGATCCATGGGTTGATCGGCCCGAACGGCGCCGGCAAGACCACCTGTTTCAACCTGCTGACCAAGTTCCTGCAGCCGACGCGCGGCACCATCCGCTACGACGGGCGCGACATCACCTCCATGAAGCCGGCCGAGGTGGCGCGGCTCGGGCTGGTGCGCTCCTTCCAGATCTCGGCGGTGTTCCCGCACCTGACGGTGCTGGAGAACGTGCGCGTGGCGCTGCAGCGCGAGCGCGGCGGTTCCTACGACTTCTGGCGCTCCGAGACGCTGCTGCGCCGCTACGACGCGCGGGCGCGCGAGCTGCTGGAGGATGTGGGGCTGTCCGCCTATGCCGGCGCGCTGGCGGGCTCGCTGCCCTATGGCCGCAAGCGCGCGCTGGAGATCGCGACGACGCTGGCGCTGGAGCCGGTCATGATGCTGCTCGACGAGCCGACGGCGGGCATGACGCACGAGGACGTGGACCGCATCGTGACGCTGGTGCGCCGCGTCGCGCAGGGGCGCACCGTGCTGATGGTCGAGCACAACCTCAAGGTGGTGGAAGGCCTCTGCGACCGCATCACCGTGCTGACGCGCGGCAAGGTGCTGGCGGAGGGCGACTACGCCACCGTCTCCCGCAATCCCGAGGTGGTCGCCGCCTATCTCGGCTCGGATGCCCCGGCCCATGCCTGACGCCGTCCTCGACCGCGCCGCCCCCGCCGAGGCGGGCGGCAACATGCTCGCCGTGCGCGGCCTTCAGGCCTGGTACGGCGAGAGCCACGTGCTGCACGGCATCGACATCGACGTGAACCAGGGCGAGGTGGTGACTCTGCTCGGCCGCAACGGCGCCGGCAAGACCACCACGCTGCGCTCGATCATGGGGCTCGTGCCGAAGCGCGCGGGCTCGATCCGCTTCGAGGGGAAGGAGACGATCAACCTCCGCTCCGACCTCGTGGCGCGCGCTGGCATCGCCCTCTGCCCGGAGGAGCGCGGCATCTTCGCCTCGCTCGACGTCACCGAGAACCTGATGCTGCCGCCGGTGGTGCGGCCGGGCGGGCTCGACCTGCCCACCATCTACCAGCTCTTCCCGAACCTGAAGGAGCGCGCGAACAGCCCGGGCACCAAGCTCTCGGGCGGCGAGCAGCAGATGCTGGCCATCGCGCGCATCCTGCGCACCGGCGCGCGGCTGCTGATGCTGGACGAGCCGACCGAGGGCCTCGCCCCGGTGATCGTGCAGCAGATCGGCCGCACCATCCGCGAGATCAAGGCGCGCGGCTTCACCGTGCTGCTGGTGGAGCAGAATTTCCGCTTCGCCCAGACGGTGGCCGACCGCCACTACGTCGTGGAGCACGGCAAGGTCGTGGACATGGTGCCGAACGACCAGCTCGCCTCCTCCATGGACCGCCTGCACGAATATCTCGGCGTCTGAACGCGCGCCGGAACGAGGGAGTGACGAATCCGATGACGCTGGACCGCCGCAGCCTGATCCGCACGGCCGCCCTGGCTGCCGCCGTGCCCGCCCTGGGTGCGCTGCCCTCCGGCCGTGCCCGCGCGCAGGCGGGGACCACGTTGAAGATCGGCGTGCTGACCGACATGAGCGGCACCTACCGCGACATCTCCGGCCCCACCTCGGTGGCCTGCGTGCGCCAGGCGGTGCAGGATTTCGGCAGCCACGGCTTCAACGTCGAGGTGCTGACCGGCGACCACCAGAACAAGCCCGATGTCGGCTCCAACATCGCCCGGCAATGGTTCGACCGCGACGGGGTGGACGTGGTGGTGGACGTGCCGACCTCCTCGGTCGGCCTCGCCATCGCGGGCGTGGCGCGCGAGAAGAACAAGGTGTGCCTGAACTCCACCAGCGCCACCTCCGACCTGACCGGCTCCGCCTGCACGCCCAATACCATCCACGTCACCTACGACACCTACATGCTGGCCAGGTCCACCGGCGGCGCGATGGTGAAGGCCGGCGGCGACACCTGGTTCTTCATCACCGCCGACTACGCCTTCGGCCACGCGCTGGAGCGCGACACGACGCGCTTCGTGCAGGCGGCGGGCGGGCGCGTGGTGGGCAGCGTCAAGCATCCCTTCCCCGGCACCACCGACTTCTCCTCCTTCCTGGTGCAGGCGCAGGCCAGCCGGGCCAAGGTGATCGGCCTCGCCAATGCCGGCGTCGACACCGTCAACGCGGTGAAGCAGGCGGCCGAATTCGGCGTCACCCGGCGCGGCACCAAGATCGCCGTGCTGCTGATGTTCATCAACGATGTGCACGGCCTCGGCCTGCGCACGGCGCAGGGTCTGGTCTGCACCGAGACCTTCTACTGGGACCTCAACGACCGCACCCGCGCCTTCACCAGCCGGGTGAAGGACAAATTGAACAACAACTACCCGGCCATGTCCTCGGCCGGGAACTACGCCTCGGTGCTGCACTACCTCAAGGTCGCGGCCGAGATGGGCGCCGACAAGGCGAAGGTCTCGGGCGCCGAGACGGTGAGCCGGATGAAGGCGATGCCGACCGACGACGACGTGTTCGGCCAGGGCAGGATCCGCGAGGACGGGCGCTGGGTTCACCCGGCCTACCTCTTCGAGGTGAAGAAGCCCGAGGAATCGAAGGGGCCCTGGGACTACTACAAGCTGCTGCAGACCACCGCGGCGGACGAGGCGTTCCGGCCGCTCTCCGAGGGCGGCTGCCCGCTGGTGCGCGGCTGAACGCTGCGCGCTGGCAGGGCGGCACGCCCGCGGGCGCGCTGCCGCGCCGTGAGCAAGGCGCGCTGCCGCGCCGTGAGCAAATGGCCGGCGGGGCAGGGGAGGCGGGTGCCTGCCGGCCCCGCCATCGGTTCGGGGAAGGGACGGGAATGACGGGTATCAGCAGGCGTGGGGTCCTCGCCGCCGGTGCCGCCGCCACGTTGGCCGGTGGCCGGACCGGCGGCGCGCGGGCGCAGTCGGCCAACACGATCCGGATCGGCGTGCTGAACGACCAGTCCGGCACCTACCGCGACGTGGGCGGCCCGACCGGCGTCGCCTGCGCGCAGCAGGCCGTGGCCGAGTTCTCGGCGCAGGGCTTCAACGTCGAGGTGCTTTCGGCCGACCACCAGAACAAGCCCGATGTCGGCGTCGCCATCGCCCGGCAGTGGATCGACCGCGACGGCGTCGACATGATCCTCGACGTGCCCACCTCCTCGGTGGCGCTGGCGATCGCCGGGGTGGCGCGGGAGAAGAACAAGGTCTTCGTCAATTCGGGCGCCGCCACCGCCGACCTCACTGGCCCGCAATGCTCGCCCAACACGGTCCACTGGACCTACGACACCTACATGCTGGCGAGGTCCACCGGCGGCGCCATGGTGCGGGCGGGCGGCGATTCCTGGTTCTTCATCACCGCCGACTACGCCTTCGGCCACGCCATGCAGCGCGACGCGACGCGCTTCGTGGAGGCGGCCGGCGGCCGCGTGGTGGGCTCGGCGCGCTACCCGTTCCCGGCCACCACCGACTTCTCCGCCTTCCTGCTCCAGGCGCGCGCCAGCCGGGCCAAGGTGATCGGGCTGGTCAATGCCGGCGCCGACACGGTGAACAGCATCAAGCAGGCGCGGGAATTCGGCGCCACGCGCAGCGCCAGGCTCGCGGCGCTGCTGATGTACCTCAACGACGTGCACGCGCTGGGGCTGGAGACGGCGCAGGGCCTGGTGATGACCGAGACCTTCTACTGGGACCTCAACGACCGCACCCGCGCCTTCACCCGCCGCGTGCTGCCGCGCACGCCGAACAACTACCCCAACATGAACCACGCCGGGAATTACGCCGGCACGCTGCACTACCTGAAGGCGGTGCAGGACATGGGCGTCGCCGCCGCCAGGGCGTCGGGCGTCGAGACGGTGAACCGCATGAAGGCGATGCCGACTGACGACGACTGCTTCGGCCCCGGCCGCATCCGCGAGGACGGGCGCAAGCTGCATCCCGCCTACCTGCTGGAGGCGAAGAAGCCCGCCGAGAGCCGCGCGCCGTGGGACTACTTCAAGGTGGTGCAGACCACCCCGGGCGACGAGGCCTTCCGGCCGCTCTCCGAGGGCGGCTGCCCGCTGGTGCGGAGCTGAGCGCCATGGCGGCCGGTACCCTGGCGCCGCACGGCGCGCCGGCGTCGCCCATGGCGCTGCGCATGCCGTCCATCCCCGTGGCGCTGCGCATGCCGTCCATCCCCGTGGCGCTGCGCTTGCCGTCCATCCCCGTGGCGCTGCGCTTGCCGTCTATCCCCGTGGCGCTGCGCGCCGGCAGCCTGCGCACCGGCATGCATGGCGGGCCGTTCGGCCAGCGCGCGGGCACGCTCCGCGCCGGCGCCGCGAGCCCGGCCGCCACTTCCGTCTGCACCCTCCCGGCCCATCCTGCCGAGCCGTCGGCGGGCGGGCCGGACCACCCGCCCCCTCGCTGACATCGCCCGAGCCGCCCGAGGGAACCACCAGGAACAACCAATGGACGACATCTTCGGCATACCCGCGCCGCTGCTGTTCGGGCAATTGCTGCTCGGGCTGATCAACGGCGCCTTCTACGCGATGCTCTCGCTGGGCCTCGCGGTGATCTTCGGGCTGCTCAACATCATCAACTTCACGCACGGCGCGCAGTTCATGATGGGCGCCTTCGTGGCGTGGATGCTGCTGAACTGGCTCGGCATCGGCTACTGGTGGGCGCTGCTGCTCTCGCCGCTGATCGTGGGCGCCATCGGCGTGGTGCTGGAACGGCTGCTGATCAGCCACCTCTACAAGCTCGACCACCTCTACGGCCTGCTGCTGACCTTCGGCCTCGCGCTGATCATCGAGGGGCTGTTCCGCAACTACTTCGGCTCCTCGGGCCTCGCCTACCGCATCCCGGAGGCGCTCAGCGACAGCTGGGACCTCGGCTTCATGTTCCTGCCCGTCTATCGCGGCTGGGTGGTGGTGGCGGCGGCGGTGATGTGCCTCGGCACCTGGCTGGTGATCGAGAAGACGCGCCTCGGCGCCTATCTGCGCGCCGCCACCGAGAACGCGGCGCTGGTGCAGGCCTTCGGCGTCAACGTGCCGCGCATGGTCACGCTGACCTACGGCGCGGGCGTGGCGCTGGCCGCCTTCGCCGGCGTGCTGGCGGCGCCGATCTACTCGGTGAACCCGCAGATGGGCTCCAACCTCATCATCGTGGTCTTCGCCGTGGTGGTGATCGGCGGCATGGGCTCGATCATGGGCGCCGTGCTGACCGGCTTCCTGCTCGGCGTGATCGAGGGGCTGACCAAGGTCTTCTGGCCCGAGGCCTCCGCCACGGTGGTGTTCGTCATCATGGTCATCGTCCTGCTGGTGCGACCCGCCGGCCTGTTCGGGAGGGCCTGAGACATGGCGTCCGGCTCGGTTACTTCCCCCTCCGGCGTTCCGGCCACGGCCGCCGCCGGCCATTCGATGAGCATCCTGGGCTATTCCGGGCCGCAGCTCGCCGCCCTCGCGGTGCTGCTGGCGCTGATCGCGGTGGGGCCCTTCGTGCTCTACCCGGTCTTCCTGATGAAGCTGCTCTGCTTCGCCCTGTTCGCCTGCGCCTTCAACCTGCTGATCGGCTATGTCGGCCTGCTCTCCTTCGGCCACGCCGCCTATTTCGGCATGGGCAGCTACATCGCCGGCTACTGCGCCAAGCAGCTCGGGCTGACCCCGGAGATCTCGATCCTGGCCGGCACGCTGGTCGCCACCCTGCTCGGCGTCGCCTTCGGCTGGCTGGCGATCCGGCGGCAGGGCATCTACTTCGCCATGATCACCATGGGCCTCGCCCAGATGGTGTACTTCTTCTGCGTGCAGGCTCCCTTCACCGGCGGCGAGGACGGCATCCAGGCTATCCCGCGCGGCCGGCTGTTCGGGATCTTCGACCTCGCCCCGGACATGCACATGTACTGGCTGACGGCGGCGGTGTTCCTGATCGGCTTCTTCCTGGTCCATCGCATCGTCCACTCGCCCTTCGGCCAGGTGATGAAGGCGATCCGCGAGAACGAGCCGCGCGCCGTCTCCCTCGGCTACCGCGCCGACGACTACAAGCTGCTCGCTTTCGTGCTCTCCACCGCCCTCGCGGGACTGGCCGGCGCCACCAAGTCGCTGGTCTTCGGCATCGCGACGCTGACCGACGTGTACTGGGCCATGTCGGGCGAGGTGGTGCTGATGACCCTCCTCGGCGGCCTCGGCACCATCTTCGGGCCGGTGGTAGGCGCGGCCGTCATCATCACCATGGAGAACTATCTCGCCGAATTCGGCGCCTGGGTGACGGTGATCCAGGGCGTGATCTTCTGCCTCGCCGTGCTGCTGTTCCGCCGCGGCATCGTCGGCGAGATCGGGCGCTTCCTGAAGGTCCAGCTCTGACGGGGCGCGGGAGGGTAGGCGGCATGCCCCGGACCGGGAGGACCGGCCCTCCCTGAAGCCCACCCGCCGGCGCCGGCGGGAGGCTGGGGAGGCCCGGACCCCGTCCGTTCCGCCGCGCCCGGCCGGCACGCCGCCCCCGTGGCGTCAGCCACGTCCCGGCGGCGTGCTCCCCCGCAGGATCGCCACGTCGACGGGGCGCATGCCGGCCCGGCGCGCGGCTTCCAGCCCCTCCGCGCTGTCCTCGAACACCACGCAGCCCGCCGGCGGCACGCCGAGGCGGCGCGCCGCCTCCTGGAACAGCGCCGGATCCGGCTTGGCACGGCCGACATCGTCGAAGGTCACCACCGCATCGAACAGCGGCGCGAGGCCGGTCGCGCGCAGCGTCGCCGCGACGATCTCGCGCGAGCCGCCCGAGGCCACCGCCATCGGCAGTCGCCCCCGCTGGCCCCGGACGATGGCCGTGACCGTCGCGATCTCGGCGAGCCGCCCCAGCCCTGCCAGGAAGGCCGCCCGCATCCGCGCCACCACCGCCGCGCGGTCCAGGGCGACGCCGTGCTCGGCCTCGAAGGCGTCCAGCAGCGTGGACTCCGACAGGCCGGCCCGCCGCATGTACCAGTCGCGCGCCATCTCCCGTCCGGAGAGCCGGAAGCCGGCCGCCCAGGCGGCGGCGTAGACGGGTGGCGTGTCCACCAGCGTGCCGTCGCAATCGAAGATCAGGCCGCGCGTGCCGGGGGGCAGCAGGTCGTCGTCGGGCATGCCCCCGAATAGGCCGGATGGGGCCGGACCGGGGAGGGGGGCGGAGGAACGGCGGCAGGGGGCGGGCATCCGGCCGGACGGCGCCGTGCCCCCGCCGGGGCCGCCCCGTGCCACGCCCCGTACCGCACCACGCACGGTCGGGACCGAACGGCGGCTGCTTTGCTGCGTTGCGGCAGGCATGATGGCCGTTCGGGAAGCCGCGAATTGGGCATGACGGAAACCCTGGGACGGGACGGGACCGATGCCGCCCCCACCGCCGGCGCTCCGGCCGGGGCCACGGTGCTGCGCGAGGGCCGCAACGTCTGGCGTGTCGCCCGCGCCGGGCGGGCCACGGTGCTGTCCAACGGCGACGCCTACTTCGACGCGCTGCGCCGGACCCTGCTGAACGCCCGTTCCACCATCCACGTCGTCGGCTGGGACATCGACAGCCGCACCCGTCTGGTCGGCCCCGACGCCGAGGCGACGGACGGGCTGCCGGAGACGCTGGGCGAGTTCCTGGCGGCGCTGGTGGCGCGCCGCCCCGGGCTTTCGGTCAAGCTGCTGCTCTGGGACTACGCGATGCTCTACGCGCTGGAGCGGGAGCTGCTGCCGGTGCTGAAGCTGCGCTGGCGCACCCCGCCGCAGGTGGAGCTGTGCCTCGACAACGTGCTGCCCTTCGCCGCCGCCCAGCACCAGAAGATCGTGGTGGTGGACGACGCGGTGGCCTTCTCGGGCGGGCTCGACCTGACCATACGCCGCTGGGACCGCGCGGCGCACGAGCCGCGCGACCCGGACCGGGTGGACCCCGGCGGCCGGCCCTACCCGCCCTTCCACGACGTGCAGATGATGGTGGACGGCGAGGCCGCCGCCGCCCTGGGCGAGCTGGTGCGCGAGCGCTGGCGCCGCGCCGCCTGCGAATCCCTCGCGCGCCCCGCCCCGCCCGGCTCCGATCCGTTGCCCGACCCCTGGCCCCGGGCGGTGGCGCCGGACCTGCGCGACGTCGCCGTCGGCATCGCCCGCACCTGGCCGGCCTGCGGCGGCGAGCCCGAGATACGCGAGGTGGAGGCGCTGTACGCCGACATGATCGCGAGCGCCGAGCGCACCATCGTGATCGAGAACCAGTTCCTCACCAGCGCCGCCGTCGCCCGCGACCTGATCGGGCGGCTGCGCGGGCGGCCGGGGCTGGAGGTGCTGATCGTGGCGCCGCGGACGCACCACACCTGGCTGGAGCACCGCACCATGCTCGCCGGCCGGATCCGCTTCATGTGCGCGATCCGCGAGGCGGGCTTCGGGAAGCAGGTGCGCCTCGTCTACCCGAAGGTCGGCCTCGGCCGGCACGGCAGCGCGGTGATGGTGCATGCCAAGGTGATGGTGGTGGACGACCGGCTGCTGCGGGTCGGCTCGGCCAACCTCGCCAACCGCTCCATGGGCACGGATTCCGAGTGCGACCTCGTCGTGGAGGCGGCGCCCGGCCCGGCGGGGCGGGAGACGCGCATCGGCATCGCCCGCGTGCGCGACCGGCTGCTCGGCGAGCATCTCGGCCAGCCGCCGGAGCGCGTGGCGGCCGAGATCGGCCGCGCCGGCTCCCTGTTCGCCGCGCTGGACCGGCTGGCGCGGGTGCGGCGCGGCCTGCGCCGGATCGAGGACGGCACGCTGGAGGACTGCCCGACCGTGCCCGGCATCGAGGCGGCGGCGGATCCGAACCGCCCGATCGACCCCGGCGAATTCCTGGCCGATTTCTCCGAGGACCCGCCCCGCCGGCGCATGCCCTGGCTGCTGATCGGCCTGCTGGGGTTGCTGCCGGTGCTGCTGCTGGTGCTGGCCTGGCGCTACACGCCGGTCCCCGGCCTGCTCCGGCCCGGCGCGGTGCGGTCGGCGCTGGAAGCGGGCGGGCACTGGGGGCCGCTGGTGGCGCTCGGCCTGTTCCTGCTGCTGGGCTTCGTGGCCTTCCCGGTGAACCTGCTCATCATCGGCACGGCGGCGGCCTTCGGCACCTGGCCGGGGCTGGCCTACGCGGCGGGCGGCGCGCTGCTCAGCGCCGCCGCGACCTACGCGCTGGGGCGCTGGCTGGGCCCGAACCTGCTGCGCCGGGTGGCCGGGCCGCGCATCAACCGCGTCACCCGGCAGATCGGGCGCAACGGCATCATGGCGGTCACCGCGATCCGGCTGATCCCGGTGGCGCCCTTCACCCTGGTCAACCTCGTGGCGGGTGCCATCCGCATCCGCTTCCCGGACTACATGGCGGGCACGGCGCTGGGCCTGCTGCCCGGGGTGGCGCTGATGACGGCATTGGGCGACCGGCTGACCCGCATGATCCTGCACCCCTCGCTGCGCGGCGTGCTGGAGCTGTCGGCGATACTGCTGGCCTGGATCGGCCTGACCTGGGTGCTGCAGAAGGCGGTCCGCCGCGCGCGGCATGAGGACTGAACCGCCCGCCCCCGGAGCGGGGGGACCGGCGCGGCGCGCGCGCCCTCGCGGGTCGGGGCCGGGGAGGGGCGGCGCCCTTCGCAGCGAGGGCCGGGGCGGAGCCGCCCCGACGGCGATGCGCGACGCGGGCGGCACGGGCCGCCGCGACGGGGCCGGCGCATGCGCGTGATGACCTGGAACATCCATGCCGGGATCGGCGCCGACCGGCGCTACGACCTGGGACGGGTGATCGCGTTGGCCCGCCGGCACGATCCCGACATCCTGGCGGTGCAGGAGGTCGAGTCGCGCGGCCACGGCGGCGCGGACGATCCGTTCCGCCTGCTGCGCCATGCCTTCGGGCCGCACGCCGTCGAGGCGCCGACGCTCTGGGGAGAGGGCGGCCGGTACGGCCACATGCTGCTCAGCCGCTGGCCGATCCGCGACGCCGCGCTGCACGACCTCTCCTTCGCGGGCCGCGAGCCGCGCGCCGCCATCGCCGCGACGGTGGCGACGCCGGGCGGGCCGCTGCACGTCCTGGCCGCGCATCTCGGCCTGCGGGCGCCGGAGCGCCGTTTCCAGGCGGCACGGCTGGCGGCGCTGGCGGCGGCGGCGCCCGATCCGGTGATCGCGCTCGGCGACTTCAACGAATGGGCGTGGCGCGGCGTGGTGCAGCGATCGCTGGCACCGGTGCTGCCGGGGCGGACGCGGCTGCGCAGCTTCCCGGCGCGGCACCCGGCCCTGGCGCTGGACCGCATCCAGACCCGGCCGGCCGGCCTGCTCGGACGCGGCTGGACCGACCGCGCGGCCTGGGTCGCCTCCGACCACCTGCCGGTCATCGTCGAGCTCCGCTTCGCGCCCCTCGCCCAGCCGGTCGGCGGTGCGCCCGGTGCCGCGGCCGCCGCCCTGCCGGCCGATCCGGCGCCGGCGTGACCGCCCCGCGCCGCACGGCCGCCGCCGGCACCCGGCGCGGGCCGGCCACCGCACGGCTGGCCCCATTTGCGGGCCGGCGGGAGGGCGCGGCCTTGATCCGGCCCGGTCGGAACGCGATCTAGCGGGCTGACATGACCACGCGCCCGATGGGTCCGACCGCCATGAACCCGCGCCCAGCCAGAGCAGTCCCGGAGCCGGCCCCGAGGCCGGCGATGATCGTGCCGCGGCCCCTGCTGCCCTCGCTGCCGCTGCCCTTCCGGCGCGGCGCGGGGATGCTGCTGCTGATGCTCACCTTCTGGCTGGCCGGCATGGCGGCCTTCTTCCACGTCGTCGCCTCCGTGTTCGACTGATGCGCGCCGACTCCCTCCCTCCCGGCGCGGCGCGGGGCGCGGCCCCGCGGGAGGCGCGCCAGCCCTGGAACCGGCTCTGGCTGGAGACCCGGCTGCGCTACCGCGGCCTCGGCCTGCCCCTGCTGGCCCTGCCGCTCGTTCCCACCGCGCTGATCGCGCTGCTGGACGGCCAGGAGAAGCGTCTCGCCGGCGCGCTGCTCGGGATCGGGCTCGCCGTGCTGGCGGCGCGACGGCTCAACCGGGGCCGGCGCGGCGACACCAACCGGGCGGCGATCCTGCTCGGCGTCGCGACCGGGCTGGTGGCGGGGCTGTCGGCGCACTGGCACGGCGCCATCCCGGTGCTGCTCGGCGCCGGCGCCTGGCTCGGCACCCGCCTCGCCTATGACGGTCTGCCCGAGTCGGTGCCGCCCGCGCCGCCGCCGCCCGCCCCGGTGCCGGTGCCGGCACCCGCCCTGCCGCCCGCACTGGCCGAGGCGCGCGCCCGGCTGGGCCGGCTGCTGGCCGATGCGACGCCGCTGGGCGATCCCCGGCTGGACGAGGCCGTCTCGTCCATGGCCGGCCTCCTGGACGAATTGTCGGCGCGGCCCGACCGGCTGCCCCAGGCCCGCCGCTTTCTCGCCCTGCATCTGGACGGGCTGGACCGCATCGTGGGCCGGCTGCGGGCCGGCGCCGTGCCGCCCGCCGGCCTGCCCGCGCTGCTCGGGGACCTCGCCCGCAGCGCGGAGGAGTTGCGTCTGAACCTGCGCCGCGAGGAGTCCGAGGCGCTGGAGATCCAGGTCAAGGTGCTGTCCGACAGGCTGCGCCAGGAGGGCTACGCGTGAGCGACATCCCCGGTCGAGGCGTGATCGCCGGCCTTCGTCGTGGCGCCGTCTCCACCGTCACCCCGCCGGGCACCCCGCTGGGTGCCCCGCCGGGCGCCCCCGCCGTGCCGGCGGGCGACGTCGCCGCCGACCTGCGCGCGGCCGATCCGGCCGCCGGCACGCCGACCGTCGTCTCGCCGGAGATCGTGGCGCTGGCCGGGCAGATCGAGCTGACCGATCCGGGTTCCATCCTGCGCTTCGGCGCGGCGGCGCAGAGCCGGGCCGTGGCCGCCGCCGACGCCATGCTGGAGGGGGCCCGCAACCGCGAGACCGGCGAGGCGGGCCAGACGCTCTCCAGCCTGCTCTCGACGCTGAAGGGCTTCGACGTCACCAGCCTCGGCACCGAGCGGCCCCGGCTCCTGCAGCGCCTGTTCACGCGCGGCGGCGCCGAGGTGACGCGCATCCTGCACCGCTACGAGGGCGTGCGCGAGCAGGTGGAGCAGATCGGCGACCGGCTGGACGGCCACCGCACCCGGCTGCTGGAGGATGTGGAGCGGCTGGAGCGGCTCTACGGCGCGACGCTGGACTGGTTCCACGGCCTCGGCGAGCACATCCAGGCCGGCGAGCTGGTGCTGGCGCGCACCGACAGCGAGGTGGTCCCGGCCGCCGTGCGCCGCGCCCAGGACCCGAACGACCTGGTGGCGCCGCAGCACCTGCGCGACCTGCGCGCGGCGCGCGACGAGCTGGAGCGGCGCGTGCACGACCTGAAGCTGACGCGGCAGGTGGCGATGCAGGCGCTGCCCTCGATCCGGCTGATCCAGGAGAACGACAAGGCGCTGGCCAGCAAGATCCACTCGGTGCTGGCCAACACCGTGCCGCTGTGGCGCCAGCAGCTTGCCCAGGCGCTGGCCATCCACCGCATGCGCGAGGCGGGCGACGCGGTGCGCGCCGCGACGGACCTGACCAACGAGCTGCTCACCGCCAACGCCGAGACGCTGCGCCAGGCCAATGCCGAGGCGCGGCGCGAGGTGGAGCGCGGCGTGTTCGACGTGGAGGCGGTCAAGCGCGCCAACGCGGCGCTGGTCGGCACCATCGAGGACAGCCTGCGCATCGCCGACGAGGCGCGCTCGATGCGCGCCCAGGCCTCCAAGGCGCTGGAGGCGTGCGAGAACGAGATCCGGCGCGCGCTGGTGGCGGCCAAGGCGTCCTCCGGCGGCGGGCGTGACGGCGATGCCGGCGGGGTGCGGCGCGGGTAGGGCATTTTCAACCCGGGCAAACTCGCCCGGCGACTCGGAAAATGCGATGAATCAAGGGCTGGCGACCACCTCGCCGGCCGCCTTCGGCGGGAGGGCCGGTCGGGTCGCGGCGGTGGCCGACGCGGCCGGGCCGGGCCGGGCCAGGGGCCGGGAAGGAGGGGCGGCAGGCTACGCCGCCTCCCGCAGCTGCGCCGCCGCGAAGCCCTCCTCGATCGACCGCGCCAGCGCGTCCGCCACCGCCTGCCGCGCCCCGGCGAGCGGCGGCCGCACGAGCTGGATGCCGAATTCCGGCAGCGCCGGCATCCCGTCCTCGACCCGCAGCACCCGCAGCCCGGGCGGCAGCGAGGCCGGCAGCCCCACCGTCACCGCCAGCCCCGCGATGGTCGGCGCGTAGGTGCCGACCTGGGTCTTGCTGGCATAGGCGAGCCGCCAGCGGCGCCCGGCCTCGGACAGCGCCGCCTCGGCGCTGCGGCGCCAGGCGCAGTCCTCGTGCGCCATGGCCAGCGGCAGCGGGTCCCGCCGGTGCGCGTGGTGCGTCGTCGAGCCGATCCAGACCAGCGGCCCGCGCCACAGGTGCCGGGTCAGCAGGCCGCTCGTGTCCTGCCCCTCGGACATCAGGGTGAGGTCGAGCCGGTTCTCCCGCACCTGGCCGATCAGCTCGCTGGAGGGCGCGCAGAACACCTCCACGTCCACCGCCGGGTGCGTCTCCGCGAAGCGGCCGAGGATGCCGGGCAGGTAGTGCAGCGCGTAGTCGTCCGGAGAGCCGAGGCGGACCAGCCCGCTCACCGCCGGGGCATGGAAGGCGGCCACGATCTCGTCGCTGAGGTCGAGCACGCGGCGGGCACGGTCCAGCAGCCAGATGCCATGTGGGGTCGGCGCCACCCCGTCGCTGGTGCGCAGCAGCAGCTTCTGGCCGAGCAGCTCCTCCAGCCGCCGCATCTGCATGGAGATGGCCGACTGGGTGCGCCCGACCTGCCGCGCGGCGCGGGTGAAGCTGCCGCTCTCGACGATCAGCACGAAGGAGCGCAGCAGGTCGGCGTCCAGGCCGGTGGGCACGGTGAGCATGGTCATCAGGATGATTGATGCCATGCCTCAATACAATGCATTTCCCTTATGTGTCGGGCGGCCATAGTTGGTGCGGGCAACGCCGAACCCCGAGGAGGCTCCCGATGCCCGTCCATGTCGCCACCCGTGCCACCGCCCTGGAGGCGCACGCCTTCCGTCCGGCCGTGCCGTCGGTCTGGCGCGGCGCCCTGGACTGGTTCCGCCGTGCCCGCACCGCCATCGTCACGCGGCGCGAGCTGGCCGCGATGGACGAGCGCATGCTGGCCGATATCGGCCTCTCGCGCAGCGACGCGGCGCGCGAGGCGAACCGGCCCTTCTGGGAGATCGAGGCGCCGCCGCGCGGCTGAAGGCCGGCCGCACGGCGCCGGGGCGCTCGCCGCGCCCCGGGCCGTGCGGCGTGCCCGTTCCGCCGGCCCGTTCCGCCGGGGCGTGCCCGGCGCCGGTTCAGCCGCGCCCGATGAAGGGCATCTTGTTGGCCATCACCGTCAGGAACGGCACGTTGGCGTCCAGCGGCAGGCTGGCCATGTAGCAGACGGCGGTGCCGACATTGGCGACGTCCATCGTCGGCTCGACCTCGACGCGCCCGTCCGCCTGCTTCACGCCGCGCTGCATGCGCTGCGTCATCGGCGTCGCCGCGTTGCCGATGTCGACCTGGCCGACGGCGATGTCGTACTTGCGCCCGTCCAGCGAGAGCGACTTGGTCAGGCCGGTGATGGCGTGCTTGGTCGCCGTGTAGGGGGCGGAATCCGGCCGCGGCGCGTGCGCCGAGATCGAGCCGTTGTTGATGATGCGGCCGCCCTGCGGGCTCTGCTCCTTCATCATCCGGAACGCCGCCTGCGCGCAGAAGAAGGAGCCGTTGAGGTTGACGCCGACGATCTCCAGCCACTTCTCGGCCGGCAGGTCCTCGACCAGCACGCCCGGGGCGTTCATGCCGGCATTGTTGAACAGCAGGTCGAGCCGGCCGAACTCGGCGCGGAGGCGCTCGAACAGGGCGTTCACCGAGTCGGGGTTCGACACGTCGGTCGAGACCGGCAGGGTGCGCGCCTCGGCGCCGGCGAGCGACGCGGTCTCCTCCAGCGCGTCCAGGCGCCGCCCGGCCAGCGCCACGGCATAGCCTTCGCCCGCCAGCGCCAGCGCCACGGCGCGCCCGACGCCCGAACCGGCGCCGGTGACCAGCGCGAACTTCCCTTTGCCTCGCATGCGCGGAACTCCTCCCATTGATGTGCGGACGGACGATAGTGCGTTCCCGGGCCGAGTGCAGTCGCCCGGGGGTGCGAAAGACGCGCAAGGGCGGAGCCCTGGCGCGGCTTCCGTCTGATCGTGGCCGAGCTGATCGTGGCCGGGCGGAATCCGCTCCAGCCGACGCGGGTCGCCGGCAGGGGGCGACCGCGCCGGGGACGATGCGCCATGGCCGATCGCGTCTCATGCGACTGCGATATGCCATAGCATCATTTCGGCGGACGCATACCCCCTCGGGCCGGACTTCCCTGTCCGCTTCCGCCGCGCCGCCCGCCCCGGCACACTCGGCATCGACGAAACGGGAAGGGGAGGACGGCATGGCCGGAGCGCTGGACGGCAAGGTGGCATGGGTGACGGGGGCGGGCAGCGGCATCGGCGAGTCCGCCGCGCTGAAGCTGGCCGGGGCCGGGGCGGCGGTCATCCTGACCGGCCGACGCGCCGCGCCGCTGGAGGATGTCGCGGCGCGCATCCGCGCGCAGGGCGGCAGTGCCGAGGTCCGGCCGGCCGACCTGATGGTGGCGGCCGAGGTGCGCGCCGTCGGCGAGGCGATCGCGGCGGCGGGCGGGCGGCTCGACATCCTGGTCAACAATGCCGGGCTGAACATCCAGGCGCGCGACTGGACGACGCTCCAGCCCGAGGGCGCGGCCGAGGTGATCGGCGGCAACCTGCTCAGCGCCTTCCACTGCGTCACCGTGGCGCTGCCCTTCATGCGGGCGCGGCGGGACGGGCTGCTGATCCACACCGCCTCCTTCGCCGGGCGCTTCGTCAGCCCGCTGAGCGGCCCGGCCTATACGGCGGCCAAGCACGGCGTGGTGGCGATGAGCCACAGCCTGAACATGGAGGAGTGCGTGAACGGCATCCGCTCCACCGTGATCTGCCCCGGCGAGGTGGCGACGCCGATCCTCGACCGGCGGCCGAAGCCGGTGACGGCGGAGGAGCGCGCGCGGATGGTGCAGCCGGAGGATTGCGGCGACCTGATCCTCTACGTCGCCTGCCTGCCGCCGCGCGTGGTGCTGAACGAGGTGCTGATCAGCCCGACCTGGAACCGCAGCTACGTGGCGCAGCTTCGCAACCGGCCATGAGCGTGCGGCCGGCGGGCGCCGTTTCCGGCGGCCGCCGGCCGAGCCGTGCCGGCCCGAGGCTGCCGGCGGTGCCTACTGGAGATGCCAGTCGCCGTTGACCGTGGCGACCGCGCCGCCGCCGATGATCTGCGTGCCGTTCATCTCCCAGACCACCACCTGGCCGTTGGTGTTGTGGAGCAGGATGTCGGACTTGCCGTCACCGTTGTAGTCACCGACCTTCTCGATCTTCCAGCTGGCATCGAGGGCGGCGACCACCCCGCCGCCGGCCACCTGGGAGCCGTTCATCTGCCATTCGACGATGGCGCCGTTGGCGTTCTGCAGCAGGAGGGCGGCGCGGCCGTCGGCGTTGAAGTCGCCGGTTCCCGTGATGCTCCAGCTGCTGTCGAGGGGGGCGACGAGCCCGCCGCCGTTCACCTGGGAGCCGTTCATCTGCCCTTCGACGATGGCGCCGTTGGCGTTCTGCAGCAGGAGGGCGGCGCGGCCGTCGGCGTTGAAGTCGCCGGTTCCCGTGATGCTCCAGCTGCTGTCGAGGGGGGCGACGAGCCCGCCGCCGTTCACCTGGGAGCCGTTCATCTGCCACTGGACGATGGCGCCGCCGGCGTTCTGCAGCAGGATGTCGGCGCGGCCGTCGGCGTTGAAGTCGCCGGTTCCCCTGATGCTCCAGCTGCTGTCGAGGGAGGCGACGCTGCCGCCGCCGACGATCTGCGAGCCGCTCAACAGCCACTGGACGATGGCGCCGCCGGCGTTCTGCAGGAGGAGGTCCGACCGGCCGTCGGCGTTGAAGTCGCCGGGTCCGCTGATGCTCCAGCTGCTGTCGAGGGTGGCGACGAGGCCGCCGCCGACGATCTGCGAGCCGCTCATCTGCCACTGGACGATGGCGCCGCCGGCATTCTGCAGGAGGAGGTCCGACCGGCCGTCGGCGTTGAAGTCGCCGGTTCCCCTGATGCTCCAGCTGCTGTCGAGGGTGGCGTCGAGGCCGCCGCCGACGATCTGCGAGCCGCTCATCTGCCACTGGACGATGGCGCCGCCGGCATTCTGCAGGAGGAGGTCCGACCGGCCGTCGGCGTTGAAGTCGCCGGTTCCCCTGATGCTCCAGCTGCTGTCGAGCGCGGCCACCGTGCCGCCGTCGACGAGTTGCGGGCCGTTCATCATCCAGTCGACGATCGTGCCGGCATCGTTCCGCCAGAGCAGGTCGGAATGGCCGTCATTGTTGAAGTCGTAGCCGGGATGGTAGGTGTTCGCCACCACGCCGTTGGTGACCTGGAAGACGTAGGCGCCGGGGATGTTGACGTTGCTGGCGCCGGGGAGCGACACCAGCGCGCTGTCGTTGCCGGATTGCGACAGCTCGTAGTAGTGCACGCCGTCGCCGGCGGAGTAGCCGGCATGGGCGGAATAGCCGCCGAAGCCGCCATTGCCGTTCGAGGCGTCGCCGGTCACCCAGTTGATCGACTCGTAGCGGAAGACGATGGCGAAATTGCCGCTGCTGCCGGTCGGGTCGGTGTTGACGATCTGGAGCTGGAACGCGTTGAGCTTGTCGGTGTGCCGGCTGTAGTAGCCGACATCGTCCCAGGTCGCGACGAAGCTGTGGGTCGCGGCATCGAGGTGGTACCAGAGCAGGTCCGAGCCGGTCGAGGTGCCGCCCTGGGTCGGGCTCACGACGCCGGGGCCGTTGGCCGGCGTCGACGAATCGGTGCGCGTGTCCACGTCCGCCCAGAGCGGCGCGATGATCGGGACGCTGGTGTTGCCGGTGATCGAGGTCGGCGTGTAGGTCCCGAGCGACGTGCCGAAGGTGACGCTGCCGTTGTTGTTGAGGTAGAGCGTCGTGTAGGTGTGGCCGTAGAAGTTCAGCCCGTGGGCGAAGATCGTGGTGAGGTCGATGGCCGCGGTCGAGCCGTCGTCGTTCCGCGCGAGATAGTCGGTGCCGAAGCCGGAGGGCCCGCCGAGCCCGTTGATGAGATCCGCCATCGCGCGCCGTTCCTTGCTCCGGGTCCGGGCCCGGGAATCCGGGCCTCGTGGGGCGGCGTCCGGGAGTCCGGGTGGGCCCGCCCGGCGCCGTTGATACGGCGGGATCGCTTACAATACGGAACGTCCTGCCGGGCTTCGTATATTAAATTTCATACATGATGCCGCCTCTCCGGCCGGGTCGTGTGCCCTATTCCTTCACCGCTCCCGTCAGCGAGGACACGTAGTAGTCCACGAAGAACGAGTAGAAGATCGCGACGGGCAGCGAGCCCAGCAGCGACCCCGCCATCAGCGAGCCCCACTGGTACACGTCGCCCTGCACCAGCTCGGTCAGGATCGCGACCGGCACGGTCTTGTTCTCCGAGGAGGAGATGAAGGCCAGGGCGTAGATGAACTCGTTCCAGGACAGGGTGAAGGCGAAGATGCCGGCCGAGATCAGCCCCGGCACGGCGAGGGGCAGGGTGATGCGGCGCAGGATCTGCAGGCGCGTCGCGCCGTCGATCAGCGCGCACTCCTCCAGCTCGTAGGGGATCGACTTGAAGTAGCCGATCAGCAGCCAGGTGCAGAACGGGATCAGGAAGGTGGGGTAGGTGAGCACCAGCGCCAGCGGGCTGTCGAACAGGCCGAGCTGGTAGACCATGGTGGCGAGCGGGATGAACAGGATCGAGGGCGGCACGAGGTAGGCGAGGTAGATCGCGAGCCCGACATAGGCCGAGCCGCGGAAGCGCAGCCGCTGGATCGCGTAGGCGGCGAGCACGCTGGAGACGAGCGAGAGCACCGTGGCGCCGATCGCGACGCCCATCGTGGTCATGATCCAGCGCGGGTAGCTGGTCTCGAACAGCAGCTTGGAGATGTTCTGCAGCGTCGGCGAGTGGATCCAGAACGGGTTGTAGCGGTCGTAGTCGTACATCTCGTTGTTGGGTTTGAACGCCGTGATGCCCATCCAGTAGAAGGGGAAGAGCAGGATGAACAGGAAGCAGGCCAGCGGGAGATAGACCGTCACCACGCGCCGGCTGCGGGACTCCCAGGAGAGCAGCGCGCCGGGATTCTCGATCGCGGCGGCGGATGGCTGCGGCGAGGGGACGAGGGCCTCAGTCATTGCTCTCTCCCTGCTGCCACTTGCGCCGGGCGAGCGCGAAGTAGCTGAACAGCGTGGCGAAGATCAGGAACGGGATCATCGAGACGGCGATCGCGGCGCCCTCGCCGAGATGCCCGCCCGGGATGCCGCGCTGGAAGGCCAGGGTCGCCATCAGGTGGGTGGAATTCACCGGGCCGCCGCGCGTGATGGCGTAGACGAGCTGGAAGTCGGTGAAGGTGAACAGCACCGAGAAGGTCAGCACCACGGCGAGGATCGGCATCAGCAGCGGCGCGGTGACGTGGCGGAAGCGCTGCCAGGGCGAGGCGCCGTCGAGCAGCGCCGCCTCGTAGAGCGAGGGCGAGATGGTCTGCAGCCCCGCCAGCAGCGAGATGGCGACGAAGGGGATGCCGCGCCAGACATTGGCGACGATCAGCGACCAGCGCGCCGCCCAGGGCGTGCCGAGGAAGTCGATGTAGGTGTCGCGCCAGCCCAGCACGTCCACCAGCACGTAGGAGATGATCGAGAACTGCGCGTCGTAGATCCACCAGAAGGCGATGGCGGAGAGCACGGTGGGCACGATCCAGGGCAGCAGGATGATGGCGCGGATGATCGACTTGAACGGCACGTGGTGGTTCAGCAGCAGCGCCAGCCACAGGCCGAGGCCGAATTTCAGCGCCGTCGCCGCGGCCGTGTAGAAGACCGAGTAGAACACGGCCGACCAGAACACCCGGTCCTCGAACAGGTCCTGGAAGTTCTCCAGCCCGACCCAGACGCCGGAGCGGCCGATCTGCGTGTCGGTGAAGGCCAGCCAGACGCCGAGGCCGAGCGGGTAGGTGAGGAAGACCAGCAGCAGCCCGACCGCCGGGAACAGGCAGGCGACGATCAGGAACGGCTTGCTGTCGAACAGACGGGCCAGCCAGCCCGGCCGGGTGCGGGGGCGGGCCCAGCCGGGCGTCGCCGTGGTGACGGACATGGCGGGGCCCCTTCCGTTCGGCTCAGCGGCGGTAGTAGCGGCGGATGCGCCGCTCGGCCTCGCGTGCCGCCTCCTCGGGCGTGGCCTGGCCCGTCGCCACGGCGGCGAACATCTGCACCACCACGTAGTCGGCCGTCACCGCGCCGGAGGCGGCCGAGATCGGCCCCTTGTAGCCGTCCCAGAAGCGGCTCTCGCAGGTGTCGCGGTAGACCGCGATCTTGGGGTCGGAGGTCCAGACCGCGCTCTCGCCGTAGGCGCGCAGCGGGTGCGCCCAGTAGCCGAGGCAGCCGGTCAGCCAGCGGTCGTACTGCTCGGCCTCCATCATGAAGCGCAGGTATTCCTTGGCCGCGTTCGGGTAGCGCGTGTGGCGGAACACCATGGCGTTGAGCAGCAGCGGTGCCTCGGGCGGCGAGGTGGCGCGGCCGAGCGGCATCAGCGCGTGCTCGGTGTCGGCGGCGATGGCGGCCGTCGCCGGGTCGTTCTTCAGCGAGAAGTAGAGCGAGACGCCGTTCGAGGTGAGGGAGATGTCGCCCGCCGTGTAGGCGCGGTTGTTGCTGATGTCGCCCCAGGAGACGGTGCCCTGGATGAAGGTCCCGTACAGCTCCTTGGCGTATTTCAGCGCCTCGACCGTCTGCGGGCTGTTGATGCCCGGCTTGCCCTCCTCGTCCACGGTGAAGCCGCCATGCGACCAGAGCGCCCAGTTGCAGAAGCTGTTGGCGTCGCCCACCGCGTTGCCCAGGGCGAAGCCGGGCGGGTGGTTCTTCGCCTTGAGCTTGCGGCAGAGGTCGAGGAAGCGGTCGTGCTCCTTCGGGATGGTGTCGTAGCCCGCCTCCTTCACCCAGGAGCCGCGGTAGACGCAGGGGCCGCGCGAGGCGCCGACCGGGATCGCGATCCAGGTGGCGGTGCCCTGCTTCCGGCCGTAGCGCTCGGCCAGCGGCATCCAGCCGCCGTACTTCTGGCCGAGGTAGTTGGCGACCTCGGAGAGGTCGAGCGTCTTCTCCGCGTAGAGGTGCGGGTCGTCGCGCCAGCCCACCACCACGTCCGGCCCCGCGCCGGTGTTGGCGGCGACGGCGGTCTGCGGCCGCACATCCTCCCAGCCGGCGAAGTCGACGCGCACCTGCACGCCGGTCGTCTCGGTGAACCGGCGGGTGTTCTCGCGGAAGATCACCTCGTCCGGATCGACGAACTTGGTCGGTCGCAGCACGCGCAGCGAGGCGCCCTGCTCGACCGGCTGGCGCGGCGGCTGCACGTTGGCGACCGGGATCGCCGCCTGGCCGCGCCGCGCCGGCAGCGCGGCGGCGGCGAGGGCCCCGGCGCCGAGGGCGAGCGCGTCGCGCCGCGTGGTGTGGGTCATTCCTGGTCCTCCTCCGTTGTCGTTCTTCGTCGCGCGCCACCCTTCCGGGCGGTCGGCGTTCGGGCAGGGCACTCAGGCGGAAAGGCGCCGGCCGGTCTCCACGTCGAAGAGATGCGCGAGCGCCGGGTCGGGCTCGATGCCGATGGTCTCGCCGGGCCGCGCGGCGATCCGCTCGCGGAAGGCGCAGAGCACCGGCGCGCCGCCGACCCGCGCCAGCACCTGCATCTCGGCGCCCGTGGGCTCCACCACCTGCACCTCGGCCGGGATGCCGCCGGTGGCGGGGAAGAGGTGCTCCGGCCGGATGCCGTACACCGCCGGCCGTCCCTCGCCGGCGCCGCCGCGCGCCGCGGGCGGCGGCAGCGGCCAGTCCACCGCGCCCTCCGAGACGAAGCGGTCGCCCCGCACCGTGCCGCGCACGAAGTTCATGGCGGGCGAGCCGATGAAGCCGGCGACGAACATGTTGGCCGGCCGGTCGTACAGGTCGAGCGGCGCGCCGATCTGTTCCACCCGCCCGGCATGCATCACCACGATCTTGTCGGCCATGGTCATGGCCTCGATCTGGTCGTGGGTGACGTAGACGGTGGTGGTGCGCAGCCGCTGGTGCAGCTCCTTGATCTCGGCGCGCATCTGCACGCGCAGCTTGGCGTCGAGGTTGGAGAGCGGCTCGTCGAACAGGAAGACCTGCGGGTTGCGCACGATGGCGCGCCCCATGGCGACGCGCTGCCGCTGCCCGCCCGAGAGCTGGCGCGGGTAGCGGTGCAGCAGCTCGGAAAGGCCGAGGATGCGGGCGGCGCGCTGCACCTCCGCCTCCTCCACCTCGCGCGGCGCCTTGGCCAGCCGCAGCGAGAAGGCCATGTTCTCGCGCACCGTCATGTGCGGGTAGAGCGCGTAGTTCTGGAACACCATGGCGATGTCCCGGTCCTTCGGCGCCACGTCGTTCACCACCCGCCCGCCGATGTCGATCTCGCCCGCGGTGATGTTCTCCAGCCCCGCGATCATGCGCAGCAGCGTGGACTTGCCGCAGCCCGAGGGGCCGACCAGCACCACGAACTCGCCATCCGCCATCCCCACATCCACCCCGTGGAGGATCTCGGTGCTGCCGAAGGATTTCCGCACGTTGCGCAGCGTGACCGTCGCCAATCGCGTCTCCTCCCCTGGGGCCAAGCGTGGCCGGCGTGGCCCGGCGGGGGCCCGCAGGCGCCTCCTGGGGAGCGTGGCGGCGGGGTATCAGCCCGGCCGCCGCCGCCCCCCGGCCGGCGGGCCGTCGGGGAGGGGTGGCGGAAGCAGGGGCGCCGCCCGTCACTGGTCCGTCTCGTCCCGGCAGGCGGCCTTGCCCGGCCATCCCTTGTGAATTGCCCCAGCCTAGGGGTCGCGGCACGGCACGGGCAACCAACTCGGTTCGCAGTGCAGCGAAGCCGGCCGGCGGCAGCATCGGGCGGCGAATCCGGGCCGAAAGGCGCGGGGGAGGGGGTTTTCGGCCGCCCGCGCCGCTGCCCGACCTTGGAAAGCGCGGGCGGCTGCGCTACACGCCCGCCTTCACCGCCGCGGCGGCCACCCGGTGGCCACCGGGTGGCTCTCTGCCGGATCGCCCCGCCGGACCGCCCGGACCGGGCGGGCCCGGGGAGCCAGCGCGGGCGTGGTGGAATTGGCAGACACGCCGGATTTAGGTTCCGGTGGCGCAAGCCGTGGGGGTTCAAGTCCCTCCGTCCGCACCACCGTCGCCCCCTCCGGCACCCCGGGACGCGCCTCCCGCACGAGGACGGCCCCCGGTACCTACTCAGGAACAGGTGCATAAGACGATGCAGGTGACCGAGGTCGCGTCCGAGGGGCTGAAGCGGGCCTACTCCGTCGTGGTTCCCGCCAGCGAGATCGCGGCGACGCGCGACCGTCGCCTGGCGGCGCTGGCCAAGGACCTTCGCCTGCCGGGCTTCCGCCCCGGCAAGGTGCCGGCGAGCGTGGTGCAGAAGCGCTACGGCCAGGCGGTGCTGGGCGAGGTGCTGGAGCAGTCGGTGAACGACGCCACCCGCCAGGTGGTGACCGACCGCGGCCTGCGCACGGCGCAGCAGCCCAAGATCGAGGTGGTGAACTTCGCCGACGGCGCGGACCTGGAGTTCAAGGTCGATCTCGAGGTGATGCCCGAGATCCCGATGCCGGACTTCTCCGCCGTCCGGCTCGAGCGCCTGAAGGCCGTCCCGGGCGACGAGGCGCTGAACAAGGCGCTGGAGACGCTGGCCGAGCGCAACCGCACCCTGGAGGACGTGGCGCCGGGCCGCTACGCCGAGCCGGGCGAGGTGGTGGTGGCCGACTTCGTCGGCCGCATCGACGGCGAGGCCTTCGAGGGCGGCAGCGCCCAGGACGTGAACATCGAGGTCGGCGGCCCGGGCTTCATCCCCGGCTTCACCGACCAGATCGCCGGCATGTACATCGGCGACACCCGCACCATCACGGCGACCTTCCCCGAGGATTACGGCGCCAAGGAGCTGGCCGGCAAGACGGCCGAGTTCGAGCTGACGGTCAAGGCCATCAAGTACAAGGTGCTGCCGGCGATCGACGACGCGCTCGCCCAGAAGCTCGGCTTCGAGGACCTGGAGAAGATCAAGGACCTGCTGCGCGAGCAGATGCAGCGCGAGTACGACCAGCTCTCGCGCATGAAGGTCAAGCGCGCCCTGCTGGACCAGCTCGCCGACCAGGCCGGCTTCCCGGTCCCCGAGGGGCTGGTGCAGGCCGAGTTCGACCAGATCTGGCAGCGCGTCGAGGCGGACCGCAAGGCCGGCAACCTTGACGAGGACGACCAGGGCAAGGACGAGGAGACGCTGAAGGCCGAGTACCGCGGCATCGCCGAGCGGCGCATCCGCCTCGGCCTGCTGCTCTCCGAGATCGGCCGCACCAACAACATCCAGGTCGGCAGCGAGGAGATGGCCCGGGCGATGCGCCAGGAGGCCTCGCGCTACCCGGGCCAGGAGCAGGCGGTGCTGGACTTCTTCCGCAAGAACCCCCAGGCCGCCGACGGCCTGCGGGCGCCGCTCTTCGAGGAGAAGGTGGTGGACTTCATGCTGGAGCTCGCCCAGGTGACCGACCGCGAGGTGACGCCGGAGGAACTGGCGGCGCCCCCGGCCGACGCCGCCAGGGCCTGACGCCGGCTACCTTCCCGGCGCCCCGTCCGGGGGAGGCGCCGCCCTCCCCGGACCCGGTCCGTCCGGGCGGGGTGGCCCACCCGGATCTCCCAGGTCCGGGAGGGGCGCCGGCGCCGCGATGGCCCTGCCCGGCCAGGGAATCCCCTGGGAATCCGAGGGATGTTCCGTCCCCCGGCGGGTGCCGCGGCCCTCTGCCCGCCTCCCGCCGGCCGCCGAGAGAAACCCCTTTCCCGGTTGCGCTCGCTACCCCACATTAGGCGGCTCAGGCAGGTCGCGCCGATCCGGGCGGGACGGTGCCGGGGCCGATCCCGCATGGTCGGCCCGGTTGCCGCCGCGGTCCCCCTCCCGACGCGCGCCTGCCCCAGAAAAGGGGCCACACGCATGTTCCGGGACCGCGATCCGATCGAGATCCACAGCAACAACCTCGTCCCCATGGTGATCGAGCAGACCGCTCGGGGCGAGCGTTCCTTCGACATCTATTCGCGCCTGCTCAAGGAGCGGATCATCTTCCTGACGGGGGCCGTATACGATCAGGTCTCCTCGCTCATCTGCGCCCAGCTGCTGTTCCTGGAGAGCGAGAATCCGAACAAGGACATCGCCTTCTACATCAACAGCCCGGGCGGCGTGGTCTCGGCCGGCCTCGCGATCTACGACACGATGCAGTACATCCGCGCCCCCGTGAGCACCGTCTGCATCGGCCAGGCGGCCTCGATGGGCTCGCTGCTGCTCTGCGCCGGGGCGAAGGGCAAGCGCTACGCCCTGCCGAACGCCCGGGTGATGGTGCACCAGCCCTCGGGCGGCGCCCAGGGCCAGGCCACCGACATCGAGATCCAGGCGCGCGAGATCCTGACGCTGCGCAAGCGGCTGAACCAGATCTACGTCAAGCACACCGGCCAGCCGCTGGAGGCGATCGAGCGCAAGCTGGAGCGCGACAGCTACATGGCCGCCGAGGAGGCCCGGGACTTCGGGCTGGTGGACCACGTGGTCGAGGAGCGGCCGGCCGCCCCCGGCGCCGCCGAGGCGCCGAAGGGGTGAGGCGCGGGGCGGCGGAGCGGCGGCCGTGCCCGGCCCGGCGCCGCTCGCCGGCCTCGCCGCGAGCCTTCCTCGGGACCGGCTTTCCTCAACTATTCGTGAGGTTACGCTTTCGCGTCGGCGAAAGCGTGGCTAGAATACCCTTTGGCGCGCCAGCAGGCCCCCTCGCCGGGGCGACTGGGAGCGAGGAGTGCCCATGAGCAAGTCCGGCGATTCCAAGAACACCCTCTACTGCTCGTTCTGCGGCAAGTCGCAGCACGAGGTGCGCAAGCTGATCGCCGGGCCGACGGTGTTCATCTGCGACGAGTGCGTCGAGCTCTGCATGGACATCATCCGCGAGGAGCACAAGACGCACCTCGTGAAGTCGCGCGACGGGGTGCCGACGCCGAAGGAGATCTGCAAGGTCCTCGACGACTACGTGATCGGCCAGGACCACGCCAAGAAGGTCCTCTCGGTCGCGGTGCACAACCACTACAAGCGCCTCGCCCACGGCGGCAAGAGCAACGACGTCGAGATCGCCAAGTCCAACATCATGCTCGTCGGCCCCACCGGCTCGGGCAAGACGCTGCTGGCGCAGACCCTCGCGCGCATCCTCGACGTGCCCTTCACCATGGCCGACGCGACGACGCTGACCGAGGCGGGCTATGTCGGCGAGGATGTCGAGAACATCATCCTCAAGCTGCTCCAGGCCGCCGACTACAACGTCGAGCGGGCGCAGCGCGGCATCGTCTACATCGACGAGATCGACAAGATCTCCCGCAAGTCCGACAACCCCTCGATCACCCGCGACGTCTCGGGCGAGGGCGTGCAGCAGGCCCTGCTGAAGATCATGGAGGGCACCGTCGCCTCCGTGCCGCCGCAGGGCGGGCGCAAGCACCCGCAGCAGGAATTCCTGCAGGTGGACACCTCGAACATCCTCTTCATCTGCGGCGGCGCCTTCGCCGGGCTGGAGAAGATCATCTCCGGCCGCGGCAAGGGCTCGGGCATCGGCTACGGCGCCGAGGTCCGCGCCCCCGACGAGCGCCGCACGGGCGCGATCCTGCGCGAGGTGGAGCCCGAAGACCTGCTGAAGTTCGGCCTGATCCCCGAGTTCATCGGCCGCCTGCCGGTGGTGGCGACCCTGGAGGACCTGGACGAGAAGGCGCTGGTCGAGATCCTGACCAAGCCGAAGAACGCCCTGATCAAGCAGTACCAGCGCCTGTTCGAGATGGAGGGCACCAAGCTCTCCTTCACCGACGACGCGCTGCGCTCCGTCGCCAACCGCGCCATCCAGCGCCGCACCGGCGCCCGCGGCCTGCGCTCGATCATGGAGTCGATCCTGCTCGGCACCATGTTCGAGCTGCCGGGCCTGGAGGAGGTCGACGAGGTCGTGGTCAACCGCGAGGTCGCGGAGGGCCGGGCCACGCCGCTGTTCATCTACGGTGAACGTGCCGCGGAGCAGAATTCCGCCTGACCAGCCGCCCGCCCCGACCCCGATGGGGGGAGGGCGGGCCCCACTTCCACCGTGCCTTGTGTGACCCCCGGGGGTCCACCATCTAAGACACGTGCCATGGTGCCGTGGCGCGTGCCGATCCCCGGGCGCGCTGGGTGCCGACTGTCCTTAGCGAGGTCCCAATGGCGGATAAGCCCGAAACAGTCCCCGCGGAATTGCTGCCCGTCCTGCCATTGCGGGACATCGTCGTCTTTCCGCACATGATCGTTCCCCTCTTCGTCGGTCGCGAGAAGAGCGTGCGTGCCCTGGAAGCGGTGATGCGGGAGGACAAGCAGATCCTCCTCGTCGCCCAGAAGAACGCGGCCCAGGACGACCCCTCGGCCGAAGACCTGTACGAGGTCGGCACGGTCTCCACCGTGCTGCAATTGCTGAAGCTGCCCGACGGCACCGTGAAGGTGCTGGTCGAGGGCGGCCGCCGCGCGCGGATCGAGGGCTTCAAGGAGACCGAGAGCCACTTCGAGGTCTATGCCACCCCCTTCGAGGAGCCCGCGGTCGAGAAGCGCGAGACCGAGGCGCTCTCCCGCACGGTGGTCAGCCAGTTCGAGCAGTACATCAAGCTCAACAAGAAGATCGCGCCCGAGGTGCTGGTCTCGATCAACCAGATCGACGACCCGGCCAAGCTCGCCGACACGGTGGCGAGCCACCTCTCGCTCAAGATCGTCGAGAAGCAGGAGCTGCTGGAGACGGTCGGCGTCACCGCCCGCCTGGAGCGCGTCTTCGCGCACATGGAGAGCGAGATCGGCGTCCTGCAGGTGGAGAAGCGCATCCGCAACCGCGTCAAGCGGCAGATGGAGAAGACGCAGCGCGAGTACTACCTGAACGAACAGCTCAAGGCGATCCAGAAGGAGCTGGGCGAGGGCGAGGACGGCAAGGACGAGGCCGCCGAGCTCGAGGCCAAGATCAAGGCCACCAAGCTCTCCAAGGACGCGCGCGAGAAGGCCCTGGCGGAGCTGAAGAAGCTGCGCACCATGAGCCCGATGAGCGCCGAGGCGACGGTGGTGCGCAACTACCTCGACTGGATGCTCTCCATCCCCTGGAAGAAGAAGAGCAAGGTCCGCAACGACATCGTCGAGGCGGAGAAGGTGCTCGACGCCGACCACTACGGGCTGGAGAAGGTCAAGGAGCGGATCATCGAGTACCTGGCGGTGCAGTCGCGCTCGCCGAAGATCCGCGGCCCCATCCTGTGCCTGGTCGGCCCGCCCGGCGTCGGCAAGACCTCGCTCGGCAAGTCGATCGCCAAGGCCACGGGCCGCAACTTCGTGCGCATGTCGCTCGGCGGCGTGCGGGACGAGGCGGAGGTGCGCGGCCATCGCCGGACCTATATCGGCTCCATGCCCGGCAAGGTGATCCAGGGCATGAAGAAGGCGAAGACCTCGAACCCGCTCTTCCTGCTCGACGAGATCGACAAGCTCGGCGCCGACTGGCGCGGCGACCCGTCCTCGGCCCTGCTGGAGGTGCTCGACCCCGAGCAGAACGCGACCTTCGCCGACCACTACCTCGAGGTCGACTACGACCTGTCGGACGTGATGTTCGTCACCACCGCGAACAGCCTGCGCATGCCCGGGCCGCTGCTCGACCGCATGGAGATCATCCGCATCCCCGGCTACACCGAGGATGAGAAGGTCGAGATCGCCAAGCGCCACCTGATGCCCAAGGTGACCGAGGCGAACGGGCTGAAGCCGGAGGAGTGGTCGGTCACCGAGGATGCGATCCGCGATCTCGTGCGCTACTACACGCGCGAGGCGGGCGTGCGGAGCCTGGAGCGCGAGATCGGCGGCATCGCCCGCAAGGCGGTGCGCGAGATCGTCGCGAAGAAGGTCAAGAAGGTCGCGATCAACCGCAAGAACCTCGACAAGTTCGCCGGCATCCGCAAGTTCCGCTACGGCGAGGCGGAGGCCGAGGACATGGTGGGCGTGGTCACCGGCCTCGCCTGGACCGAGGTGGGCGGCGAGATCCTGACCATCGAATCCGTGCTGCTGCCCGGCAAGGGCGCGGTGAAGCACACCGGCAAGCTCGGCGACGTGATGCAGGAGAGCGTCTCCGCGGCGCTCAGCTACGTCCGTTCCCGCTCGGTCCAGTTCGGCATCAAGCCGACCCTGTTCGAGAAGCGCGACATCCACGTGCACGTGCCCGAGGGTGCCACGCCGAAGGACGGGCCGAGCGCCGGCGTCGCCATGGCGACCACCATGGTGTCGATCCTGACCGGCATTCCCGTCCGCAAGGACGTGGCCATGACCGGCGAGATCACGCTGCGCGGCCGGGTGCTGCCGATCGGCGGCCTGAAGGAGAAGCTGCTGGCGGCGCTGCGGGCGGGCGTCACCACCGTCTTCATCCCGAAGGAGAACGAGAAGGACCTCGCCGACATCCCGGAAAGCGTGAAGAAGGCGCTGACGATCATCGCCGTCAACCACGTCGACGAGGTGATCGCGCAGGCCCTGGTGCGGCGCCCCGAGGCGATCACCTGGGAGGAGCCGGCCGAGCCGCAGCCCGCGCGGACCGCGGATGCGCCTGCCGCCCTGCCTGGTCTGCCGCACTGACCCTGCGCACGCGGCCCCGGAGTCGCTCCAGCCCGAGACGGTCGGGACGGAACGGCTCCGGCGGTTGATGCGACGCGTCTTCCGAACTGCCGGGCACTTCCGCCCGGCCTGAGAATGTCCCTGATCCGGAAAAGGGTCGGCACCATGGTGCCGACCCTTTTTTCCTGGCGAATCGCGGGGCCGATACCTGCCGACATGCCCTGCCATGCGCCGGCGTTGTTTCATTGCATCATGTGCCCGCCGAATTGCCACAGCGCCGGGGGCTCGATTGACGCTCCTGAATCGCGGCCCATACAGTTTCGCGACCAGCAGGAGCGTGGTTCCCCAACGCGCTCCGCCTCCCCCCAGCACGGTTAAAGGAAGCGGCGTGTGAACAAGCAGGATCTGATCGCCACGGTCGCCGAGGCGGGTACCTTGCCGCGCGTCAAGGCGGCCGAGATCGTCGATGCAATCTTCGAGGCGATCGAGACGGCGCTGAAGGACCGGCAGGAGGTGCGTCTGGCTGGCTTCGGTACCTTCACCCGGTCGTCACGCAAGGCCGGCGTCGGACGCAATCCGCGTACCGGCGCGCAGATCGCGATTCCCGCCTCGAACTCGGTCCGCTTCAAGCCCGGCAAGAGCCTGCGCGACGCGGTGAACTGACGCCGATGCCCGGCGGTGGCGACCCGGCCTTGGCGACCCGGGCGGGATGACCTCGCGGGCGGGTCGGAGGCAGGCGCCGCCATCCTCGCGTTCCGGACGTGCATGCGCGACCGCTGCGGCGTTGCCTCTCGGCGCCACGGTTTTCCCGGGATGCGGATTCGTCCTAGCATGCGTCCGGCGGAGCACGGCGCGGCGTTGCCGGACCGGGCCCGGCGGGAGGGGCACTTAGCTCAGCGGTAGAGCGCCTCGCTTACACCGAGGATGTCGGCGGTTCGATCCCGTCAGTGCCCATTCGTCCTTCCGTCCGACGCCCGCGCGGCGACGGCGCGGAAGATCGGGACGAGCGGCGGAAACGGGCCGCTTGACACCATCGCGGGCCGGCGATACATCCGGCGCCCTGTCGCAAGCGGGTGTAGCTCAGTTGGTTAGAGCGCCGGCCTGTCACGCCGGAGGTCGCGGGTTCGAGCCCCGTCACTCGCGCCATGCGACGCGGAAGAATGCGGAAACGGCGTCCCGGCCTCGGGGCGCCGTTTCGCGTTTCGGCGGCAATCGCCGGTCCGGTTCGTCCGTGAGCGGGCGGCCGTCGCGATGCTTGCATCCGTTGCGCCGCAGTCTTGCGCTTCCCTCGAAGCACGGCATCGCCGCGTGGCGGCGTCGCGGGCGCGACCAGGCGACGGGCCCCGGCACCGCTTCCGCCCGCCCCTGTCAGGATAGGCCCTTGGCGCTTTGTGCGGCGCGGGAGTAGTGTTCGGTCCGCGGCGCGCTGGGGAGACACCCCGGTGTGCCGTCGCGCGGCCGAGGGGGCTGCGCCAACACGGATGCGCATGCCATGATCCAGCCGCTGCTCGCGGACTACTTCCCGATCCTGGTCTTCCTGGCGATCGCCGTGGTGATCGCCTGCGCCATGGTCGGCGGCAGCATGCTCGCCGCCAGGCAGAAGCCCTACGCGGAGAAGCTCTCCACCTACGAATGCGGCTTCGAGCCCTTCGACGACACGCGCCGTCGTTTCGACGTCCGCTTCTATCTGGTGGCGATTCTTTTCATTATCTTCGATCTGGAAGTTGCCTATCTGTTCCCGTGGGCGGTCAGCCTCTCCGGGATCGGGTGGTTCGGCTTCCTGTCGATGTTCGCCTTCCTCGGCGTGCTGACGGTTGGCTTCGTCTACGAGTGGCGCAAGGGCGCGCTGGACTGGGAGTGAGCCGCGTCGAACGCCGCCCCGGCACGATCCGGGGGCGGTGCGGCGACGGGGCTATCTGGACGTCGTGCCTGAGCGCACGCGGAGGTATGAGCCGATGAGCGGGACGACCGATGTCATCGCCTGGAACCGCGAGAACCTGCCGCCGGGGCCGGCGCAGGACGCGGTGATCAAGGGGATCACCGGCGAGATCGAGGACAAGGGCTTCGTGATCGCCAACCTGGACAAGGTGGTGAACTGGGCCCGCACCGGCAGCCTGTGGCCGATGACCTTCGGCCTGGCCTGCTGCGCCGTGCCGATGATCCACGCCTACATGGCGCGCTACGACCTCGACCGCATGGGCATCATCCCGCGCGGCTCGCCGCGCCAGTCGGACGTGATGATCGTGGCCGGCACGCTGACCAACAAGATGGCGCCCGCCCTGCGCAAGGTCTACGACCAGATGTCGGAGCCGCGCTGGGTCATCTCCATGGGCTCCTGCGCCAATGGCGGCGGCTACTACCACTACTCCTACAGCGTGGTGCGCGGCTGCGACCGCATCGTGCCGGTGGACGTGTACGTGCCGGGCTGCCCGCCGAGCGCCGAGGCGCTGGTCTACGGGATCATGCAGTTGCAGAAGAAGATCCGCCGCACGGGGACGATCCTCCGTGGCTGAGCCGAGCACCGAATCCCTTCCCGTCGCGGCGCAGGCGGCGGCGCCCTTGGCCGCCATCGTGCCGACCGACCTCAAGGCGCTCGGCGAGTCGATCGCGGCCGCCGTGCCGGGCGGCATCGTCGTGTCGCACGAGGTGGCGCTGGGCGAGCTGACCGTCACCGTCCGCCGCGAGGGGCTGATCGAGGCGATGACCGTGCTGCGCGACTCGCCGGCCTTCGCCTGCGAGCAGTGCATGGACATCTGCGGCGTGGACTGGCCGGACCGCGCCGAGCGCTTCGAGGTCGTCTACAATCTCCTCAGCCTGACCCACAACCACCGCATCCGCGTGGTGACGAGCACCGACGAGTCGACGCCGGTGCCGAGCGTGCACGGCATCTGGCCCGCCGCGAGCTGGTACGAGCGCGAGACCTGGGACATGTACGGCGTGGTCTTCTCCGGCCAGCCGGATCTGCGCCGCATCCTCACCGACTACGGCTTCGAGGGGCACCCGCTGCGTAAGGACTTCCCGCTCACCGGCTATGTCGAGGTGCGCTACGACGAGGAGCGCAAGCAGGTCGTGTACGAGCCGGTGCAGCTGACGCAGGACTTCCGCAGCTTCGACTTCCTCTCGCCCTGGGAGGCGATGACCACCCTGCCCGGCGACGAGAAGGCGCACCGCACGCAGCCGGAGCCCCAGAAATGAGCGGCAGCGCAGTTCCCGAGGTGAAGGTCGGCCACGAGCTGATCGCCGACGACGCCGCCACCGCCGCGACCGAATTCGTCGAGGCGCTGGAGGCGCCGGCGACGCGCATGGTCGAGGTGGACAGCCACACCATCAATTTCGGCCCCCAGCACCCGGCCGCGCACGGCGTGCTGCGGCTGATCCTGGAGATGAAGGGCGAGGCGGTCGAGCGCGCCGACCCGCATATCGGCCTGCTGCACCGCGGCACCGAGAAGCTGATCGAGTACAAGACCTACCTGCAGGCGCTGCCCTACTTCGACCGGCTCGACTACGTCTCGCCGATGTGCATGGAGCACAGCTTCGCGCTGGCGACCGAGCGGCTGCTCGGCATCCAGGTACCGGAGCGGGCGATGTACATCCGCGTGCTGTTCGCCGAGATCACGCGGATCCTGAACCACCTGCTGAACGTCACCACCTACGTGCTCGACCTCGGCGCGACCACGCCGCCGCTCTGGGGCTTCGAGCAGCGCGAGCACCTGCTCGAATTCTACGAGGCGGTGAGCGGCTCGCACTACCACGCCAACTACTTCCGCCCGGGCGGCGTGGCGAAGGACCTGCCGGCGGGGCTGGAGCAGCGCATCGCCACCTGGCGGAAGAGCTTCCCGCTCTTCCTCGCCGACCTGAAGCGTCTCGTGGACGGCAACCGCATCTTCAAGCAGCGCACGGTCGATATCGCGATCATGAGCGCCGAGCAGTGCTTCGCCTGGGGCTTCTCCGGGCCGAACCTGCGTGCCTCCGGCTGCGCCTGGGACCTGCGCAAGTCGCAGCCCTACGACGTGTACGACCGCATGGATTTCGACGTGCCGGTCGGCCGCCACGGCGACTGCTACGACCGCTACCTGGTGCGCGTGCTGGAGATGGAGCAGAGCCTGCGCATCATCGACCAGTGCCTGGAGCAGATGAAGCCGGGCCCGATCAAGCTGCAGGACAACAAGATCACGCCCCCGAAGCGCGCCGAGATGAAGCGCTCGATGGAGGCGCTGATCCACCACTTCAAGCTCTACACCGAGGGCTACCACGTGCCCGCCGGCGCCACCTACACGGTGACCGAGGCGCCGAAGGGCGAGTTCGGCGTCTACCTCGTCGCCGACGGCACCAACCGCCCGTACCGCTGCAAGATCCGCGCGCCGGGCTACGCGCACCTCCAGGCCATGGAGGTGCTGACCAAGGGGCACATGCTGGCCGACGCGGTCTCGGTGATCGGCAGCCTCGACATCGTGTTCGGAGAGATCGACCGGTGAGCAACGGCGAAACCGCCGCGCACGGCGAGCATGGCGCCCCAGGCGACGCCCATGGCGCGCATGCCGAGCCCGCGAGCTTCAGCTTCGACGAGGCCAGCGAGGCGCAGATCGCGACGATCCTGAAGCGCTACCCGGCCGGCAAGCAGGCCAGCGCCGTGATCCCGCTGCTCTACGTCGTGCAGAAGCAGATGGGCCGGCAGACGGGCAGCACCTGGGTGCCGCGCGTGGGCATGGACGCGGTGGCCGAGCGCCTCGGCATGGCGCCGATCCGCGTCTACGAGGTCGCGACCTTCTACTTCATGTTCAACACGAAGCCGGTCGGTCGCTACCACCTGCAGGTCTGCGGCACGACGCCCTGCTGGCTGCGCGGCTCGGACGAGGTGCTGCGCGCCTGCAAGGATGCCGGCAAGCTGAAGGGCTACGGCGACACCAGCGAGGACGAGCTGTTCACCCTGTCCGAGGTGGAATGCATGGGCGCCTGCGTGAACGCGCCGATGATCGCCGTGGACGACGACTACTACGAGGATCTCGACTACGACCGCACGGTGCGGCTGATCGAATCGCTGCGCCGCGGCGTGCGGCCGCCGCCGGGCTCGACCACCGGGCGCCAGACCAGCGCGCCGGAGGGCGGGCCGCTGGTGCTGACCGAGATCCCGCATTACGACGTGGCGGCCGCCCCGGCCGCCGGCAAGGCGGAGGAGTAGGCCCGTGGCGCTCTCCGACAAGGACCGCATCTTCACCAACCTCTACGGCGTCGAGCCCTGGAACCTCCAGGCGGCGCGCCGTCGCGGCAACTGGGACGGCACGGCCGGCATCATCGGCAAGGGCCGCGACTGGATCATCGAGGAGATGAAGGCGTCCGGCCTGCGCGGCCGCGGCGGCGCCGGCTTCCCGACCGGCATGAAGTGGTCCTTCATGCCCAAGACCAGCGACGGCCGCCCCTCCTACCTCGTCATCAACTCCGACGAGTCCGAGCCCGGCACCTGCAAGGACCGCGACATACTCCGCCACGATCCGCACACGCTGATCGAGGGCGCGCTGATCGCCTCCTTCGCCATGAACGCGCATGCCTGCTACATCTACGTGCGCGGCGAGTACTACAACGAGGCGGCCGTGCTGCAGGCCGCGATCGACGAGGCCTACGAGGCCGGGCTGCTCGGCGCCAACGCCGCCGGCTCGGGCTGGGACTTCGACCTCTACGTGCACCGCGGCGCCGGCGCCTATATCTGCGGCGAGGAGACGGCGCTGATCGAGAGCCTGGAGGGGAAGAAGGGCATGCCGCGCCTGAAGCCGCCCTTCCCGGCGGCGGTGGGCCTGTACGGCTGCCCGACCACGGTGAACAACGTCGAGACCATCGCCGTGGTGCCGACCATCCTGCGCCGCGGCGGCGCCTGGTTCGCGGGCTTCGGCCGGCCGAAGAATTCCGGCACCAAGATCTTCTGCATCCAGGGCCACGTGAACAAGCCCTGCAACGTGGAGGAGGAGATGAGCATCCCGATGCGGGAGCTCATCGAGCGCCATGCCGGCGGCGTGCGCGGCGGCTGGGACAACCTGCTCTGCGTCATCCCCGGCGGCTCCTCCACGCCGCTGCTGCCGAAATCGGTCTGCGACGACGTGCTGATGGATTTCGACGCGCTCCGCGAGCACAAGTCGGGCCTCGGCACGGCGGGCGTGATCGTGATGGACAAGTCCACCGACGTCATCAAGGCGATCGCCCGCCTCGCGCAATTCTACAAGCACGAGAGCTGCGGCCAGTGCACGCCCTGCCGCGAGGGCATGGGCTGGCAGAAGCGCATGATGGACCGGATGGTGGAGGGCAGGGCGGAGATCGAGGAGATCGACCTGCTGGAGAGCATCACCCGCCGCATCGAGGGCCACACCATCTGCGCGCTGGCCGATGGCGGCGTCTGGCCGGTGCAGGGGCTGATCCGCCACTTCCGCCCGCTGATGGAAGAGCGAATCGCCCAGTACAAGCAGCGGCACGGCGACCCGGAGAAGACGCTGCCGATGGCGGCGGAGTAGGCACGACATGGCGAAGGTCACGGTTGACGGGATCGAGGTCGAGGTCCCGAACGGCTCCTCGGTCATCCAGGCCTGCGAGGCGGCGGGGAAGGAGATTCCCCGCTTCTGCTATCACGAGCGCCTCTCGGTGGCCGGCAATTGCCGCATGTGCCTCGTGGAGGTGGAGAAGGTCCCCAAGCCCGTCTCCTCCTGCTCCTACCCCGTGGCCGACGGCATGGTGGTCAAGACCGACAGCCCGATGGCGCGCAACGGCCGCCGCGGGGTGATGGAATTCCTGCTGATCAACCACCCGCTGGACTGCCCGATCTGCGACCAGGGCGGCGAGTGCGACCTGCAGGACGAGGCGGTGGCCTACGGCGCCGACCACAGCCGCTACATGGAAGAAAAGCGGGCGGTCAAGGAGAAGCACTGGGGCCCGCTGGTGAAGACGGTGATGACGCGCTGCATCCAGTGCACGCGCTGCATCCGCTTCGCCACCGAGATCGCCGGCGTGCCCGAGCTGGGCGCCACCAACCGCGGCGAGAACATGGAGGTCGGCACCTACGTCGAGAAGGCGCTGACCACCGAGCTTTCCGGCAACCTGATCGATCTCTGCCCGGTCGGCGCGCTGACCAGCCGCCCCTACGCCTTCGTCACCCGTCCCTGGGAGCTGCGCAAGACCGACAGCGTGGACGTGCTGGACGCGGTCGGCGCCAGCATCCGGGTCGATGCACGCGGCCCGGAGATCCTGCGCGTGCTGCCGCGTACCAACGAGGCGGTGAACGAGGAGTGGCTCGCCGACCGCTCCCGCTTCGCGCCGGTGGACGCGCAGAAGCGCCGCCGGCTCGACCGCCCCTGGGTGAAGCGTGACGGCGCGCTGAAGCAGGCGGAATGGGTCGATGCCTTCAAGGCGATCGCCGACCGCCTGAAGGGCGTGTCGGGCGAGCGCATCGGCGCCGTGGCCGGCGACCTCGTGGACGCCGAGTCCGTGGTGGCGCTGAAGGACCTGATGACCGCCCTCGGCAGCGCCAATCTCGACTGCCGGCAGGACGGCGCCGCGATCAACCCGGTGCGGCGCGAGTTCTACACCTTCAACACCACCATCGCCGGCATCGAGGAGGCGGACGCGCTGCTGATCATCGGCAGCAACCCGCGCCTGGAGGCGCCGGTGCTGAACGCGCGCATCCGCAAGCGCAGCCTGCTCGGCAAGTTCCCGATCGGCGTGATCGGGGAGAAGGCGGATCTAACCTACGGCTACACGCATCTCGGCGACGGCCCCGGCGCCATCGGCAATCTCGGCGACTTCGCCGAGGTGCTGAGCAAGGCCGAGCGCCCGATGCTGATCCTCGGCCGCGGCGCCCTGGCGCGCCCGGACGGTGCCGCGATCCTCGGCGCCACCTGGCGGCTCGCGGAATCGAGCGGCATGCTCGAGGAAGGCTGGAACGGCTTCAACCTGCTGCACCGCTTCGGCGGCCAGGTCGGCGCGCTCGATCTCGGCTTCGTGCCGGGCGCCGGGCCGGGGGGCGGCAAGGATCTCGCCGACATGCTGGATGGCGGCGTGGACGTGCTCTGGCTGCTCGGCGCCGACGAATTCGACGTCTCGCGCATCCCGGCCGGCACCTTCGTCATCTACCAGGGCCATCACGGCGACCGCGCCGCGGCGCGCGCCGACGTGATCCTGCCGGGGGCGACCTACCTCGAGAAGGACGCGACCTACGTGAACACGGAGGGCCGCGTGCAGCGCGGCCGACTCGCCGTGCATCCGCCGGGCGAGGCGCGCGAGGACTGGCGCATCATCCGCGCCGCCAGCGAACTGCTCGGCCACAAACTGTCCTATGACGACCTGGCCGGCGTGCGCCGGCGGCTCGCCGCGGTGAACCCGGTCTTCGGCACGGTGGCCACGCTCGCCCGTCGCGGCTGGGCCGACACCGCCGCCCCCGGCAACGGTGGCGCCCTGGACGACACGCCCTTCGCGCCGACCCCGGCGAATTACTGGCAGGTCGGCACGATCGGCCGCGCCTCGCCCACCATGGCGGAATGCGCCGCCACCTACCTGCCGGCGGCCGCGCCGTCGCTTGCCGCGGAGTAGCGCCACGTGACCGCCTTCTTCGCCACGCCCCTCGGCCTGCTGATCATCACGCTGGCCCAGACCCTGGCCCTGCTGGTGCCGGTGCTGATCGGCGTCGCCTACCTCACCTATGCCGAGCGCAAGGTGCTGGCGGCGATGCAGCTCCGCCGCGGCCCCAACGTGGTCGGCCCCTTCGGCCTCCTGCAGCCCTTCGCCGACGCGCTGAAGATGCTGATGAAGGAGACGATCATCCCGACCGGGGCGAACCGCGCCCTGTTCATCATGGCGCCGATGCTCACCTTCATCCTGGCGATGCTCGCCTGGGCGGTGATCCCGGTGAACGACGGCTGGGCGATCGCCGACATCAACGTGGGCGTGCTGTACCTGTTCGCCATCTCCTCGCTCGGCGTCTACGGCATCATCATCGCGGGCTGGGCGAGCAACTCGAAGTACGCCTTCCTCGGCGCGCTGCGCTCGGCGGCGCAGATGGTGTCCTACGAGGTCTCGATGGGCTTCGTGATCGTCACCGTCCTGCTCTGCGTCGGCTCGCTGAACCTGACCGAGGTGGTGCGGGCGCAGCAGAACGTCTGGTTCTGCCTGCCGCTCTTCCCGATGTTCATCATCTTCTTCATCTCCATCCTGGCGGAGACGAACCGCGCGCCGTTCGACCTGCCGGAAGGCGAGTCGGAGCTGGTGGCGGGCTTCTTCGTGGAATACAGCGCCATGGCCTTCGCGCTGTTCTTCCTCGGCGAATACGCCAACATGATGCTGATGAGCGCGCTCACCACCATCCTGTTCCTCGGTGGCTGGCTGGCGCCGTTCAACATGGAGCCCTTCACCTGGATCCCCGGGCCCATCTGGTTCATCCTGAAGATCTGCTTCTGCCTGTTCGTGTTCCTCTGGGTCCGCGCCACCTTTCCGCGCTACCGCTACGACCAGCTCATGCGCCTCGGCTGGAAGGTGTTCCTGCCCTTCAGCCTCGCCTGGCTGCTGCTGACGGCGGTGGTTCTGAAGGTGATGGGCTGGCTGCCCGCATGAACGCCCCGAACCGCCCGCTTGCCGCGCCCCGCCTTGCCGAGACGGACGCCCGGGGCTATGCCCCGGCAACGAGGTAACCCATGGCCGCACTCGACCGCGCTGCGCGCAGCCTGCTGCTTGCCGAGCTCGTCTCCGGCATGGCGCTGACGCTGCGCTATTTCTTCAAGCCGAAGGTGACGATCAACTACCCCTTCGAGAAGGGGCCGATCTCGCCCCGCTTCAAGGGGGAGCACGCGCTGCGCCGCTACCCGAACGGCGAGGAGCGCTGCATCGCCTGCAAGCTGTGCGAGGCGGTCTGCCCGGCGCAGGCCATCACCATCGAGGCCGAGCCGCGCGAGGACGGGTCCCGCCGCACCACGCGCTACGACATCGACATGGTGAAGTGCATCTACTGCGGCCTCTGCGAGGAGGCCTGCCCGGTCGATGCGATCGTCGAGGGGCCGAATTTCGAGTTCGCCACCGAGACCCGCGAGGAGCTGATCTACCACAAGGAGAAGCTTCTCTCGAACGGCGACCGCTGGGAGCCGGAGCTGGCCAAGCGGCTCGAGCTCGACGCCCCCTATCGCTGAACCAAATCGGCCACACGCCCCGGATCCCGCACGATGAGCCCCCCGATGCGCCTTAGGCCCTGCCAGGAGCGCGCCCGATGATCGCGGCGCTCGCCTTCTACGTCTTCGCCGCCATCCTGATCGCCTCCGCGGTCATGGTGGTCACGTCGCGCAACCCCGTGCACAGCGTTCTGTTCCTGATCCTGGCCTTCTTCAACGCGGCGGCGCTGTTCCTGATCGCGGGGGCCGAATTCCTGGCGATGATCCTGGTCATCGTCTACGTGGGCGCGGTCGCGGTGCTGTTCCTGTTCGTCGTGATGATGCTGGACATCGACTTCGCCCAGCTCCGCGAGGGCTTCCAGCGCTACGCCCCGATCGGCGCGGTGGTCGGCGCGATCCTGTTCCTGGAGCTGGTTCTGGCGGTCGGCTCCTGGCAGTTCGCGGGCGACGCGCCCGGGCTGCGCATGGCGCCGATGCCGGGCAACATGACCAACACCCAGGCGCTGGGCCGGCTGATCTACACGGACTACGTGTTCCTGTTCCAGGCGGCCGGCCTCGTGCTGCTGGTCGCGATGATCGGCGCCATCGTGCTGACGCTGCGCGACAAGCCGCCCGGCTCTCGCCGCCAGGACATCGGCCAGCAGATCGCGCGAACCAACACGGTGCTGCTGCAATCCGTCCCCACCGGCGCCGGGCTGAAGCAGCTCGGCATCCGCCGCCCGCCGACGCCCGAGGAGCTGGCGCCGCGGAAGGCGCTGGCGCACGGCCACGACGACCACGGGCATGGCGCCCACGGGCACGACGGTCACGGGCACGACGACCACGCAACCAGCCAGGGCGGGCATCACTGAGATGGCGATCGGGCTCGGCCACTACCTGACGCTCAGCGCCATCCTGCTGGTGCTCGGCATCTTCGGCATCTTCCTCAACCGTAAGAACATCATCGTCATCCTGATGTCGGTGGAGCTGATCCTGCTCTCGGTGAACCTGAACTTCGTGGCCTTCTCGGCCGCGCTGCAGGACCTCGCCGGCCAGGTCTTCGCCATGTTCGTGCTCACCGTCGCCGCCGCCGAGGCGGCCATCGGCCTCGCCATCCTCGTCGTCTACTTCCGCAACCGCGGCACGATCGAGGTCGAGGACATCTCGACCCTGAAGGGCTGACAGGCATGTTCGTCGGCGCCGTCTTCTTCCCGCTGCTGGGGGCGACCCTGGCAGGCTTCTTCGGCCGCTGGCTGGGCGACAAGGTCAGCCAGTGGATCACCGTGGCCTGCATGGTGCTCGCCGCCATCTGCGGCGTCTCGGCCTTCGCGCAGGTCGCGATGGGCCACGCGCCCACCACGGTCCCCATCGTCACCTGGATGGACGTGGGCAGCCTGGAATTCTCCTGGGCGCTCCGCTACGACACGCTCTCGGTGATGATGGTGGCGATGGTCACCTGCATCTCGACGCTGATCCACCTCTACAGCGTCGGCTATATGAGCCACGACGCCACCATCCCGCGCTTCTTCGCCTACCTGTCGCTCTTCACCTTCATGATGCTGATGCTGGTGACGGCGGACAACCTCGTGCAGCTCTTCTTCGGCTGGGAGGGCGTGGGCCTCGCGAGCTACCTGCTGATCGGCTACTGGTACGAGCGCGAGAGCGCCAACCGCGCCGCGATGAAGGCCTTCATCGTCAACCGCGTCGGCGACCTGTTCTTCACCCTCGGCGTCGCGCTGACCTTCTGGACCTTCGGCACGGTCGAATTCCCGGCGATCTTCGCCGCCGTGCCGCAGCACGCCAACGATACCTTCATGGGCATCCGCTCGCTCGAGCTGATCGGCGTGCTGCTCTTCCTCGGTGCCTGCGGCAAGTCGGCGCAGATCGGCCTGCATGTCTGGCTGCCGGACGCGATGGAGGGCCCGACCCCCGTCTCCGCGCTGATCCACGCCGCCACCATGGTCACCGCCGGCGTGTTCCTGATGGCGCGCATGTCGCCGCTGATGGAGTACGCCCCGGTCGCGCTGACCGTCGTGACGATCGTCGGCGCCACCACCGCCCTGTTCGCCGCGACGATCGGTTGCGTGCAGAACGACATCAAGCGCGTCATCGCCTACTCGACCTGCTCGCAGCTCGGCTACATGTTCTTCGCGGTCGGGGTCGGGGCCTACCAGGGCGCGGTGTTCCACCTCTTCACCCACGCCTTCTTCAAGGCGCTGCTCTTCCTCGGCGCGGGCTCCGTCATCCACGCCATGTCGGACGAGCAGGACATCCGCCGCATGGGCGGCATCTGGACGAAGATCCCCGTCACCTACGCGGTGATGTGGATCGGCAGCCTAGCCCTGGCCGGCGTGCCCTTCTTCGCCGGCTACTACTCGAAGGACTTCGTGCTGGAGGCCGCCTACGCCGCGCACAGCGGCGCCGGCATGTACGCCTTCGCCTGCGGCATCGTGGCGGCCTTCCTGACCGCCTTCTACTCCTGGCGCCTCATCATCCTCACCTTCCACGGCACCCCGCGCGCGGACCATCACACGATGGAGCACGTGCACGAGAGCCCGCTGGTGATGCTGATCCCGCTGCTGCTGCTCGCGGCCGGCGCCATCCTGACCGGCTACCTGTTCGCGCCGCTCTTCATCGGCCACCACTGGCAGGAGTTCTGGAACGGCGCCATCGTCAACGGCGAGCACAACCACATCATGCACGCGGCGCACGAGACGCCGGAATGGGTGGGCCTGCTGCCCACCGTCGTCGGCGTCGCCGGCATCGCGCTCGCCTACGCGCTCTACATGTTCTTCCCGGAGGTGCCCGGTCGCCTCGCCCGCAGCTTCCGCGGCCTCTACCTGTTCCTGCTGAACAAGTGGTACTTCGACGAGCTGTACGACGCGATCTTCGTCCGCCCGACCCGTCGGCTCGCCATGTTCCTCTGGAAGGTCGGCGATGCGCGCATCATCGACGGCGTGCCGAACGGCGCCGCGGCGCTCTCGGTCGACGCCTCGCGCGGGCTGGTGCGGCTGCAGAGCGGCCGCGTCGCCAGCTACGCCTTCGCGATGCTGATCGGCCTCGTCATCCTCGTCTCCCTGTTCCTGATCGGGCGCATCCGATGAACGCCGCCGGCTTCCCGCTGCTCTCGCTGCTCACCTTCCTGCCGCTGGCGGGGGCGGTGTTCATCATGTCGGTGCGCGGCGACGACGCCACCGTCGCGGCCAATGCGCGCTGGACGGCGCTCTGGACCAGCCTGCTGGTCTTCGCCCTCAGCCTGATCCTCTGGTTCCGCTTCGACACCTCGACCGCCGACTTCCAGTTCGTCGAGCAGATCGACTGGCTCCCGGAATTCGGCGTCGGCTACCACATGGGCGTGGACGGCATGTCCGTCCTCTTCGTCCTGCTCTCCACCCTGCTGACGCCGCTCTGCATCCTCGCCTCCTGGGAGTCGGTGCAGACCCGCGTGCGCGACTACATGATCGCCTTCCTGGTCCTCGAGACCATGATGGTCGGCATGTTCTGCGCGCTCGACTTCATCCTGTTCTACATCTTCTTCGAGGCCGTCCTGATCCCGATGTTCCTCATCATCGGCGTCTGGGGCGGGCCGCGCCGGGTCTACGCGGCGTTCAAGTTCTTCCTCTACACGCTGCTCGGCTCGGTGCTGATGCTGCTGGCGATCCTCGCCATCTGGTACCGCTTCGGCACCACCGACATCCCGACCCTCTTCGCCCAGCCCGCGCTGCCGACCTCCTGGCAGGCCTGGATCTTCTTCGCCTTCCTCGCCAGCTTCGCGGTGAAGGTGCCGATGTGGCCGGTCCACACCTGGCTGCCCGACGCACACGTCGAGGCGCCGACGGCGGGCTCGGTGATCCTGGCCGGCGTGCTGCTGAAGATGGGCGGGTACGGCTTCCTCCGCTTCTCCCTGCCGCTGCTGCCCAACGCCAGCGCCGAGTTCGCGCCGCTGATCTTCGCCCTCTCGGTGATCGCCGTCGTCTACACCTCGCTGGTGGCGCTGGCGCAGGAGGACATGAAGAAGCTGATCGCCTATTCCTCGGTCGCCCACATGGGCATCGTCACGATCGGCCTCTTCACCTTCAACCAGCAGGGCCTCGCCGGCTCGATCTTCCAGATGCTGAGCCACGGCGTCGTCTCCGGCGCGCTGTTCCTCTGCGTCGGCGTGCTCTACGACCGCGTCCACAGCCGCGAGATCGCCCGTTACGGCGGCGTCGCCAAGATCATGCCCTCCTACGCGCTGGTCTTCATGCTGTTCACCATGGCCAGCATCGGCCTGCCCGGCACCGCCGGCTTCGTCGGTGAGTTCCTGGTGATCGTCGGCGCCTGGCACGCCAGCCCCTGGCTCGCCTTCGGCGCGGCGCTCGGCATGATCCTCGGCGCCTGCTACATGCTCTGGCTGTACCGCCGCGTGATCTTCGGCCGCATCACCCGCGACGACCTGCGGGCGCTGCTCGACCTCAGCCCGCGCGAATACGCCGTCTTCGCGCCGCTGATCCTGCTGACGCTGTGGATGGGCGTCTATCCGCAGTCCTTCCTCTCCTTCTTCGAGGTGAGCGTCGCCGCGCTGATCCAGCGCCACGAGGCCGCCCTCAGCCTGCCGCGCCTCGCGGGGATCGCGCCATGAACTGGACGCTCGCCATGCCGGAGCTGGTGCTCGCCTGCGCCGGCCTCGCCATCCTGCTCGTGGGCGTGATCCCGCGCGCCAACATGAACCAGATCGTCTCGATGCTGGTGATCGGCGCGCTGCTGCTGGCCGGCGTGCTGCTGCTCGGGCAGGAGGACGGCATCGCCTTCGGCGGCCAGTACGTCGCCGACGCCTTCGGCCGCTTCATGAAGCTGCTGGTGCTGGTCGCGGCCGCGCTCGGCCTCGTCCTCGCCCTCGACTTCAACGAGAGGGAAGGGCTCGCGAAGTTCGAGTTCCCGGTCCTGCTCCTCTTCGCCACCGTCGGCATGATGATCATGGTCTCGGCCAACGATCTGATGTCGCTCTATCTCGGGCTGGAGCTGCTCTCGCTCTCCCTCTACGTGGTCGCCGCCTTCAACCGCGATTCCGGGCGTTCCGCCGAGGCCGGCCTCAAGTACTTCGTGCTCGGTGCGCTCGCCTCCGGCCTGCTGCTCTACGGCACCACGCTGGTCTACGGCTTCGCCGGCACCACCAACTTCACCCGCCTCGCCGAGGCGCTGAACGCGCCCGAGAGCGCCCCCACCGGCGTCGTGCTCGGCATGGTGTTCATCGTCGCCGGCCTCGCCTTCAAGATCTCGGCCGTCCCCTTCCACATGTGGACGCCGGACGTGTACGAGGGCGCGCCGACGCCGGTCACCGCCTTCTTCGCCTCCGCGCCCAAGCTCGCCGCCATCGCGCTGCTGGTGCGCGTGCTGATGGGGCCCTTCGGCGACCTCGCCGCGCAGTGGCACCAGATCCTGGTGCTGCTCTCCGCCGCCTCGATGATCCTCGGCGCCTTCGCCGCGATCGGCCAGCGCAACATCAAGCGCCTGATGGCCTACTCCTCGATCGGCCATATCGGCTACGCGATGATGGGCATCGCCATGCACTCCCGCGTCGGGCTGCACGGCACGCTGCTCTACATGGCGATCTACCTGTTCATGAACGCCGGCACCTTCGCCGTGCTGGTCGCCATGCGCCGCGGCGGCCGCACCGTCGAGCGGATCGACGACCTCGCCGGCGTCGGCCGCACCGACCCGGCCATGGCCTTCTGGATGGCCGTGTTCATGTTCTCGATGGCCGGCATCCCGCCGCTCGCCGGCTTCTTCGGCAAGCTCTACGTCTTCCTGGCGGCGGTGCAGGGCGGTGTCTGGTGGCTGGCCGTGATCGGCGTGCTGACCAGCGTCGTCTCCGCCTACTACTACCTGCGCATCATCAAGGTGATGTACTTCGACGCGCCGGCAGGGGCGCTGGACGCGCGTCCGGCCAGCCTCTCCATGGTGATGGCGGGAGCGGGCATCCTCAACATCCTGTTCTTCCTGTTCCCCGCCCCGGTGCTCGCGGCGGTGCAGGTGGCGGTGGCGGCGCTGATGGGGTGACGGCCGCGCCGTCCTCCCCGGGGGCCACCCCGCTGCGGCCGCCTCCCGACTGGCGGCTGGAATTGCACGATTCGCTGCCCAGCACCGCCGACCTGATCGCGGCGCGCGCCGCCGGGGGGGAGGCGGAGGGGCTGGCCGTGCTGGCCCGCCGGCAGACCGCCGGCCGGGGCCGGCAGGGCCGTTCCTGGGTGGGCATCGAGGGCAACCTGTTCCTCAGCGTGCTGCTGCGCCCCGAGACGATGCTGCGCGAGGCGCCGCAATGGTCGCTGCTCGCCGGCGTCGCCCTGGTCGATGCCGTCCTCCCGTTGCTGCCCGATCCGTCCCGGCTGCGCCTGAAGTGGCCGAACGACCTGCTGCTCGGCGGTGCCAAGCTGGCCGGCATCCTGGTCGAGAGCAGCGCCGGCCCGGAAGGGCGGCTCGCCTGGCTCAATCTCGGCTTCGGGGTCAACCTCGCCGACGCGCCGCCATTGCCGGACCGGCCCGTCACCAGCCTCGCCGCCGCCGGGATCGCGCCGCCCGCGCCGGAAGCCTTCGCCCCCCGCCTCCTGGCGATGCTGGACCGCTGGCGCCGCGTTCCAGCCGCCGAGGGCTTCGCCCCGGTCCGGGCCGCCTGGCTGCGCCACGGCCCACCCCTGGGCAGCGCGATCTCGGTGCGCCAGGCGGATGGAATCCGTTCCGGCCACTTTGCCGGCCTCGACGGCGATGGCAGGCTGCTGCTCGAGGCGTCCGGCCGCCTCCTCGCCCTTTCGGCCGGCGAGGTGGCGGCCGGGGAGATCGCGGCTCCGGGAGGATAGCCATGCTGCTGGCCATCGACGCAGGCAACACCAACGTCGTCTTCGCCGTGCACGATGGCGCGGAATGGCGCGGCCGCTGGCGGATCGCGATGCGGCCCGACCGCACCAGCGACGAGTACGCCGTGTGGCTGCTCGCCCTGCTCCAGCACACCGGGCTGCAGCCGGCCGCGATCGGCCGTTGCGTCATCGGCACCGTGGTCCCGGCCGCGCTCTACAACCTGCGCCGCCTCTGCCGCGAATGGTTCGACTGCGAACCGCTGGTGGCCCGCGCCCGGCTCGACTGGGGCTTCGAGATCCGGGTGGACAACCCGGAGGATGTCGGCGCCGACCGGCTGCTGAACGGCCTCGCCGCGCACCACCTCTACCACGGCCCCCTGGTGGTGATCGATTTCGGCACCGCCACCACCTTCGACGTGGTGGACCGGGACGGCTCCTATCTCGGCGGCGTGATCGCCCCCGGCATCAACCTTTCCATCGAGGCGCTGCACCAGGCGGCGGCCCGGCTGCCCCGGATCGGCATCGGGCGGCCGCAATCGGTGATCGGGCGCAACACCGTCGCCGCCATGCAGTCCGGCATCTACTGGGGCTATGTCGGCATGGTGGAGGGGCTGGTGGCGCGCACCATCGCCGAGTACGGCGCCCCGCTCCAGGTGGTCGCGACCGGCGGCCTCGCCCCGCTCTTCGCCGAGGGCACCACCGTGATCGGCCGCATCGACCCCGACATCACCCTGGAGGGGCTGCGCCTGTTGGCGGACCGCAACCCGGTCCCCATCTCTGCCAGAACCGCCCGCGACTCCGTCTGAGAACCAGTGGCAGACCGTCCGATCAGGCCCGAGGCCGACCGGGAAAGCCCCGCGATTTCAGCAGGTGTTCTTGCGCAGGCCCGATTTCCTGACAAACTCTGACCCGATCGGATACCCGACATTGACGAACTGCCACGCGCCATGGATGCCCTGATGCAAGACGGGGACGATTTCGCGTTCATCCCCCTGGGCGGCACCGGTGAGATCGGCCTCAACCTCAACGTCTACCGCTGCGACGGGCACCTGCTCGCCGTCGATTGCGGCATCGGCTTCGGTGGGCCGGAGAACCCCGAGATCGAGGTGATGGTGCCGGACCCGGCCTGGCTGGCCGAGCGCCGCGGCCGCCTCGTCGGCCTCGTCATCACCCACGCCCACGAGGACCATGTGGGGGCGGTGGCGCATCTCTGGCCGCAGCTCCGCTGCCCGGTCTACGCCAGTCCCTTCGTCTCGGCGGTGCTGCGGCGCAAGCTGGGCGAGGCGGGGATCCTGGGCGAGGTGACGCTGCACACCATCCCGCTCGGCGGCCGCTTCACCCTGCCCGGATTCGACCTCGAATTCCTCCGCGTGGCCCATTCCGTGCCCGAGGCGCAGGCGCTGGCGCTGCGCACCCGCCACGGCACGGTGCTGCACACGGGCGACTGGAAGCTCGACCCCGACCCGCTGATCGGCCTGCCCACCGACGAGGAGGCGTTCCGCCGCCTCGGCGACGAGGGCGTGCTGGCCATGGTCTGCGATTCCACCAACGCGCTGGTGGAGGGCCATTCCGGCTCCGAGGGCGATGTCCGCCGCAGCCTGACCAGCCTGATCCGCGGCCTGCGCGGCCGCGTCGCCGTCACCTGCTTCGCCACCAACCTCGCCCGCGTCGAGAGCATCGCCAAGGCCGCCGAGGCGGCCGGCCGGCAGGTCTCGCTGTTCGGCCGCTCGCTGCGCAACGCCGAGGCGGCGGCGCGCGAATGCGGCTACCTCCAGGGCGTCGGCCCCTTCGTGCCGGAGGAGGAGGCGGGCTTCCTGCCCGACGATTCCCTCCTCATCATCTGCACCGGCAGCCAGGGCGAGCCCCGCTCCGCCCTGGCCCGCATCGCCGCCGACACCCACCCGCACATCTCGCTGGGGGAGGGGGACACGGTGATCTTCTCCTCCCGCCAGATCCCGGGCAACGAGCGCGCCATCCTGCGCATCCAGGACGAGCTGTCGCGCGCCGGGGCGAAGGTGATGACCGACAGCGACCACATGGTCCACGTCTCCGGCCATCCCGCCCGCGACGAGCTGCGCCGCCTCTACGCCCTGGTGCGGCCGCGCTACGCCGTGCCGGTGCACGGCGAGTGGCGGCACCTCTCCGAGCACGCCGCGCTGGCCAAGTCGCTCCAGGCCGCCCCGGTCCTGGTCGAGGATGGCGACGTGCTGCGCCTCTCCCCCGGCGTGCCGGAGGTGGTGGAGGGGGTCCCCACCGGCCGCCTCGCCATCGACGGCGACCGGCTGCTGCCGGTCGAGGGCGGGGTGCTGGCGGCGCGCAAGAAGATGCTGCTCAACGGCGTGGTGATGGCCTCGGTGGCGGTGGACGGCGCCGGCCGGGTGCTGGGCACGCCGCAGGTCTCCGCCCCTGGCCTGTTCGACATGGCCGACCTCGCCCCCGGCCAGATCGCCATCGAGCTGGCCCGCACCGTCAACGACCTGCCGGCCGCCCTCAAGCGCGAGGACGACCAGCTGCGCGAGGCGGTGCGCAGCGCCCTGCGCCGCGCCGTGGGCCGCCGCCTGCGCAAGCGGCCCACGGTCGAGGTCCATCTGCTCCGGGTCTGAGCCATGGGCTGGGTCAGCGGCACCGTCGTCTTCTTCCTGATCTGGTGGACGGTGCTGTTCGCCGTCCTGCCGATCGGCACGCGGCCCGAATCGGAGGGCAGTGCCGCCAGCGGCGGCTGGCGCGGCACGCCCGAGCGGCCCGGGCTCGGGCGCAAGATCCTGATCACCAGCGCGGTGACCGTCATCCTCTGGCTCGGCGTGGAGCTGATCGTCAGCAGCGACTGGCTGAGCTTCCGCCATGGCTGGCTGGCGATGCCGGAATCGTGAGGTTGATTGCCCAAGAAAAAGGCGATTGCCCGCCTTGTCGGCAGCAATCGCCCGGATTGGATGCAGCGGCCGTCTGAACGGCCAATTTCGAGGCGTTTCCTGCCCGATTTTTCGTTGAGCCGGCACGGCCAGGGACGCACTCTGCGTCTCAGAGAGGGGGTTGGTCCTCTCTCTGCCGTGTGACTGGCGTTTCCTCCCTAAACTTGGGCCGTGCTCCAACGAGCACGGCCTTTTTTTATGCCTGCTGTCATGCCGCGAATTCGGCAGCATGCCTCGGATCGTATGCAGGTGCCGCGGACACTAATCCGCGATACCCGCCGGGCCAAGCGAAAACCGGCAGAAACGCGCCGAATTCCGCAGATGAATGCATCCGACTCGTGGTGCGCCGCAATATTCTTGCCGGCGCGTTGCCCCGACGCCCCCGGCATCGCCGGAACGGCATACGAGGGCCACCCCCGGTGCCGGCTTGGCCATGCCCGCCACGGACCACCCTCTCTGCGCCGGTCGGGCATCCTTCCCCCTGGCGGAGTGCTGCCGCGCCCCTTAGCTTCCCGCCCGCGCCTGCCGCCCGGTGCGGCCGGATGGCTGGCCCGACGCCGGGCGCCGCGTTCGCCGGCGCCGGCGCCCGGCCTGGCCCAACGCCCGCCCGCCGGCGGTTTGTCCGGCCAGCGGTTTGTCCGAAGGAAACACAGTGCGTCTTTCCCGTGCCTTCCTGCCCACGCTGAAGGAAACCCCGGCCGAGGCGCAGATCGCCTCGCACCGGCTGATGCTGCGCGCCGGGATGATCCGGCAGGAGGCGGCCGGCCTGTATGCCTGGCTCCCGCTCGGCTGGCGGGTGCTGCAGAAGGTCACGCAGATCGTGCGCGAGGAGCAGGACGCGGCCGGGGCGCAGGAGATCCTGATGCCCACCATCCAGCCCGCCGAGCTGTGGCGGGAATCCGGCCGCTACGACGACTACGGCAAGGAGATGCTGCGCATCCGCGACCGGCACGAGCGCGAGATGCTCTACGGGCCGACCAACGAGGAGATGGTCACCGACCTCTTCCGCGCCTACGCGAAGAGCTACCGCGACCTGCCGCGCAACCTCTACCACATCCAGTGGAAGTTCCGCGACGAGGTGCGCCCCCGCTTCGGCGTGATGCGCGGCCGCGAATTCCTGATGAAGGACGCCTACTCCTTCGACCTCGACAAGGAGGGCGCGGTCCGCTCCTACCGGCAGATGTTCGTGGCCTACCTGCGCACCTTCGCGCGCATGGGCCTCAAGGCCATCCCGATGGTGGCCGACACCGGCCCGATCGGCGGCAACCTCAGCCACGAATTCATCATCCTGGCCGAGACCGGCGAGAGCCAGGTCTTCCTGCACCGCGACCTGCTCGACTACGACGTCATGGGCCAGGCGGTCGACTACCAGGGCGATCTCTCGCCCATCGTCGACTTCTGGACCAGCCGCTACGCCGCCACCGACGAGAAGCACGACGAGGCCGCCTGGGCCGCCGTGCCGGCCGAGGCGCAGGTGACGGCGCGCGGCATCGAGATCGGCCACATCTTCTACTTCGGCACCAAGTACAGCGCCCCCATGGGCCTGCAGGTCACGGGGCCGGACGGGGCGCTGGTGACGCCGGAGATGGGCTCCTACGGCATCGGCGTCTCGCGCCTCGTCGGCGCCATCATCGAGGCGAGCCACGACGAGGCGGGGATCGTCTGGCCGGACGCCGTCGCCCCCTACGCCGCCTCGATCCTCAACCTCAAGCCCGGCGACGCCGCCTGCGACGCGGTCTCCGAACGGGTCTACGAGGCCCTGGGCCGCGACGCCCTGCTCGACGACCGCGCCGACCGGCCGGGCGCCAAGTTCGCCGATGCCGACCTGATGGGCCTGCCCTGGCAGGCGATCATCGGCCCGCGCGGCGCCGCCGCCGGCAAGGTGGAGCTGAAGCGCCGCGCCACCGGCGAGCGGCTGGAGCTGCCGGTGGAGGAGGCGATCGCCCGGCTGCGCATGCCCACCCTGCCGCCCGTCGCCGGCTGCTGACGACGCAGGGCACGCCATGTTCGGGGCCTTCGAGCGCGCGGTCGCGTTCCGCTACCTGCGGGCGCGCAAGGGCGAGCGCTTCGTCTCCATCATCGCGATCTTCTCGCTGGTGGGCATCGCGCTCGGGGTCGCGACGCTGATCATCGTGATGAGCGTGATGGGCGGCTTCCGGCAGGAGCTGCTCGGCCGCATCCTCGGCCTCAACGGCCATCTCGGCGTCTACAGCGCCGAGGGCCCGGCGCTGCGCGACTTCGACCCGATCGCCGAACGAATTCGGACCCTGCCCGACGTCATCGCCGCGACGCCGATCGTCGAGGGGCAGGTGCTGTTCACCTCGGAGGCGGGCGGCGCGGCGGGCGGCATCGCCCGCGGCATCCGCCCGGAGGACCTGCGGGCCAAGCGCATCGTCGCCGACCACATCCGCGCCGGCTCGCTCTCGCGCTTCGAGGGCGACGACGTGGTGGCGATCGGCACCCGACTCGCCCAGCGCATGGGGCTGCGCGTCGGCGACCGGCTGACGCTGATCTCGCCGCAGGGCCGCGCCACCGTGGTCGGCACCGTGCCGCGCCTGCGCTCCTACGAGGTGGTGGCGCTGTTCGAGATCGGCATGAACGAGTACGACAGCGGCTTCGTCTTCCTGCCGCTCGCCGCCGCCCAGACCTATTTCCAGACCCGCGACGCGGTGAGCCAGATCGAGGTCTTCGTGCGCGACCCGGACCGGGTGGGCGACACCGGCCTCGCCATCCGCCGCGCCTTCCCCGACCGGGCGCTGCGCATCGTGGACTGGCAGAACGTCAACTCCTCCTTCTTCGCCGCGGTGCAGGTGGAGCGGAACGTGATGTTCCTGATCCTGACGCTCATCATCGTCGTGGCGGCGTTCAACATCATCTCCTCCCTCATCATGCTGGTGAAGGACAAGGGGCGCGACATCGCCATCCTGCGCACGGTGGGCGCCACGCGCGGCGCCATCATGCGCATCTTCCTGCTCTGCGGCGCCTCGGTCGGCATCATCGGCACGGCGGCCGGCTTCGCGCTCGGCGTGGTGTTCACGCTGAACATCGAGCACATCCGCCGCTTCCTCGAATCCCTCAGCGGCACCAACCTGTTCAACGCCGAGGTCTACTTCCTCACCCAGCTCCCGGCGGTGCTGAACTGGCGCGAGGTGTCGCAGGTGGTGGGCATGGGCATCGCCCTGTCGCTGCTCGCCACCCTCTACCCTTCCTGGCGCGCCGCCCGCACCGATCCCGTCGAGGCCCTGCGCAATGAGTAGCGACGCCGATCGGGTCCACGTCCTGGAAGCGGGCCTGGCCGAGGCTGCCCCGCCGCTGCGCCTCGCCGCCGTGGAGCGCCGCTTCCGCACCGAGGCGGGCGAGCTGCCCGTGCTGCGCGGCGCCGACCTCACCCTGCGCGCCGGGGAGATCGTGGCGCTGGTCGCCCCCTCCGGCACCGGCAAGTCCACCCTGCTGCACCTGGCCGGCCTGCTGGAGCGCCCCGACGCGGGCGAGGTGTACGTCGCCGGCGAGGCCGCCGGCCGCCTCTCGGACGATGCCCGCACCGCGATCCGCCGCCGCTCGCTCGGCTTCGTCTACCAGTTCCACCACCTGCTGCCCGAGTTCACCGCCGAGGAGAACGTGCTGCTGCCGCAACTCGCCGCCGGCACCTCGAAGGCGGCGGCGCGGGACCGGGCGCGCGCCCTGCTGGCCTCCTTCGGCCTCGCCGGGCGCGAGCACCATCGCCCCGGGCGGCTCTCGGGCGGCGAGCAGCAGCGCGTGGCCATCGCCCGCGCCCTGGCCAACGCCCCGCGCATCCTGCTGGCCGACGAGCCCACCGGGAACCTCGACGTCGGCACCTCGGACCGGGTTTTCGGGGAGCTGATGGCGGCGGTGCGCGGCAACGGCGTGGCCGCCCTGGTCGCGACCCACAACCCGGACCTCGCCGCGCGCATGGACCGGGTGGTCACCCTGCGGGACGGAAAGGTAATTTCGGCGTGAATCGGAAAGGTTCCCCCAATTTGCCGTGAAGTGTTGCACAGACACCCCGGCCTAACCACCTCCACGCTACGGCTCTTCTCCCCCCGACCAGCCGGAGCGACAAGCGATGCGGATCTTCCCCCTGGGCTGCAGCATGCTTCTGGGTGTCGTCCTGTTGGCCCTGGCCGTCGGCCTCGGCTTGGTCTCGCGGCAGCTGGCGGCGCAGGCCGTGGCCCTCGTGCTGCTGCTGGCGGCCTTCGGCCCGGCCATGTTCCTGCCGCTGGTCGATGTCGAGGCCCTCGACCGCAGGCCACGCCGCCTGCTCGCCTGAGCCTCGCCGTCCACTGCCCGCCGGCCAGCGGCGTCCGGTCCTTTTCCCCCGGCTTTTTCTCCCACCGGCCCTTTCCGCCGCCGGCCCTTCCCCCGAAGATCCGGTGGCCCCGGCCGAGGAGCCGTGCCCGATGCCGAAGGGCGACCCGAACGACCTGACTTGGCGCTACGTCACGCTCGCGCTGGACCGGGCGACGCGCTGGGCGAAGTCGCACGACTACGCCTGGCAGGGGCGATCCTGCTATCTCGTCAGCGCCCGCGCGCTCGAATACGTCATCGAGACACGGCGCGGCCTCGTTCTGCCCGGCGGCGCGCCACCCGTTCCCACCACCAACCATCGCGACCAGGAATTGGCCTACGCCGACCACTACCTGCACATGCGCGGCATGGCCGGACTGCACGGGCCGGAGGCCCGCACCTATCTGGAGGCCCAGACCCGGACCTACGACAACCTCAAGCGCAACGTGGTGAAGGCGCTGGGCGGCAAGGGGCAGGGGCTGGAGGACCGGATCAACCGCGGCGTCGCGCGGGTGATCGATTCGTATCTGCGTGAAAGCGCCGAGCCGCTCTCCGCCCCCAACGCCGACTCGGAATACTGGGCCATGGCGGGCATCGAGGACGGGCTGGTGGACTACCGTCTCAACCCGGACACCGACAACGATCCCTGGTGGATGGACCAGTACCGGGACACGCCGATCGCGAAGCTGCGTCTCTGGCTGCGCGACCTGCCGAACCGCGCCCACCGCATCGAGGAATGGGGTGCCGGCGGCCTCCGCGCCTTGCCGGGGCGGCTGCGGGAACTGGCGGACTGAGCAACGCCTGGGGCGGTCGCGGCGCCCCGCGATCCGAACGGCTCCACCGGAATCCCGCGTCAGTTCGCTTGTGCCGCCATCCCGTCGCGCAGCATCTCCGAGACCGCCGCCACCAGGTCCGATACCGGGAACGGCTTGAACAGGTGCCGCTCTGCCATGGCGAGGACAGGGCGGCCGGCGAGGCGCTGGGGGCGGCCGGTCATCAGCAGCAGCCGCACATCGGGCTCCAGGCTGCGCAGCTTGCAGGCGAAGGTCAGCCCGTCCATTCCCGCGCCCAGGTCGATGTCGGTGACCACCACCGGCGGCGGGCCGTCATTGGCCATGACGGCCAGCGCCTCCTCGGCCGTGGCCGCGGCGACCACGTCCATCCCGGCATCGATGAGGCTGCCCGCCACCGTCTCGCGCAACAGCGCCTCGTCCTCGACCAGCAGAACATGCATGTCGGCCTACCTTTCCCCCCGCACCCTCCGCCACCTGGTCTGCGACCGCTGCCGGACATTGGACCGGCAGATGCCATCGTTTCAACCGAGCTGACGATCGCGATCCCAATCCATGTCGCCGGCCGGGCCGCCGGCCGGCATGCCCCGCCGGAGCCGGGCGCTGCATGTCGCGGCGTCGAGCGGCCGGTGACGTCGCTCCCGGCCCGAGGAGGCAAAACCTCGCGCCGGGGCCGGGTTGCCGCCTGTCACGGACGCTTGTCCTCGAACGGGTGTCGGCGCATCCCGGCGTGGCCGAACGGCCGCTCCGCCGCGCCCCGCCCATGCTCCCCGTCCGCCCGCCGCCGGAGGCGGGGCGCGCCGAAGGACGGGATTGCCGGATGCCCGCGGCCCGCCAAAGATCGGCGCCGGAGGATTCGGTTCATGACCAGCGACAAGACCCGGGCGGAAACGGTCGGCTTCATCGGGCTCGGCATGATGGGGCAGCCCATGGCGCGCTGCCTGCTCGGCAAGGGCTTCCGCCTGGTGGCCTACGACGCCAACCCGGCCAGCCTCGCCACGCTGCGCGAGGCGGCCGCGCCGGGGACGCTCGACCAGGCCGCGACGCCGGCCGAGGTGGCCGGGCGCAGCGACGTGATCGTGCTGATGCTGCCCTCCAGCCCCGTGGTCGCCGCCGTGATGCGCGGCGGTCCCGGCGTGCCGGGCCTGCTGGCGGCGCTGCGCCCCGGCACGCTGGTGATCGACATGGGCTCCTCGGTGCCCGGGGAGACGCGCGCCCTGGCCGAGGAGGCCGCCGCGCGCGGCGCCGCGCTGATCGACGCGCCGGTCTCCGGCAGCGTGGTGAAGGCCAGGGCCGGCACGCTGGCGATCATGGCCGGCGGCGACGATGCCGCCTTCGCCCGCGCCCGCCCGGTGCTGGAGGCGATGGGCGAGACGATCATCCGCACCGGCGCGGTGGGTTCGGCGCACGCGATGAAGGCGCTGAACAACTACGTCTACGCCGCCGGCCTGCTCGCCACCGCCGAGGCGCTGCAGATGGGCGCGGCGCTCGACCTCGACCTCGGCATCCTGGCCGACGTGCTCAACGCCTCCTCGGGCCGCAACGTCGCCACCGAGACCAAGGTGCGGCAGCACATCCTGACCGGCACCTATGCCGGCGGCTTCCAGCTCGGCCTGATGCGCAAGGACCTGGAGACGGCCGGCGCCATCGCCGCCGAGACCGGCGTGCGGGCGGAATCCCTCGCCCTCTGTCGCGAGGTCTGGACCCGCGCCCTGGCCGCCATCGGGCCGGGCGCCGACAACACCGAGATCCACCGCTTCCTGCTCGCGCAGGCACGGTCGTGATGACGGGCTGACGGCGCCCCGGGCAGGAAAGGCGGGGCAGCCGGGGCGGAGCGGATCGGGGCAGGGCGGGCCGCCCCGCCCCGTCCCGCATCAGGCCGGCGTCAGGAACGCATGCCCGACTGGACCTGATGCGGGCCGGTCCTTCCCTCCTCCCCGGCCCCGGGCTTGTCGACCGGCTGCAGCGTCTCGCCGGCATCGGTCTCGATGTCCTGGCCGAACTGGCCATGGTTGCCGGGCAGGCCGCGGTTCTTCGCCTCGCGCGCGGCGGCTTCCGCCGCGGCATCGGCCACCGAAGCCGGGTCGGGCCTGGCGTATTCGCTCTTGCTCATGCCTGGGGCACTCCACTGTCGCCTCGACATGAGACGCGCGGGGAGGCTCCCGGTTCTGCGCCGGCATCCGGCCCGGCCGCCCGCCGGCGCGCTGCGCGGACGCCGCGCCGGGGCCGCCGGGATGCGGGGCCCCGCCGGACGGCTCAGCCCGCCGCCGGATCGTCGCAGAGGTAGCGGCGCAGATGGTAGGGCGAGGATGCCAGCCCCGGGCAGAAGCTCGCCACCACCGGCTCCAGCGCCTCGAACAGCCAGCGCTGCTCCGCCGTCACGGCCTCCAGCCGCTCGCGCGCCGCCTCCGCCTCGCGCGCCAGCGCCGCGAGGTCGATCGTCGTGTGCTTCCCGTCCCGGAACACGAAGCGGCCGCCGATCATGACGTGGCGCACGCCGGTCCCGTCCTCGGCGTGGACGAGCTGGTTGGCGGTCCAGTTGTGCGGGATCCAGCAGGTGGAGGCGAGGTCGAGGAACACGATGTCGGCCTTCATCCCCGGCGCGATGGCGCCGATGTCGTCGAAGCCCAGCGTCCGCGCCGAGCCGCGCGTCGCCGCGTCCAGCACCTCCTCCACGCTCGCCCATTGCCGCGGGTCCGGCCCCTGCACCTTGGAGAGCATCGAGGCGTAGCGCATCGACTCGTACATGTTCTGGTTGTCCGAGCAGCTCGCCCCGTCCGTGCCCAGGCCGACGTTCACGCCGAGGTCGAGCATCCGGCGCAGCCGGAACATGCCGTTGCCGAGCCGCATGTTGCTGCCCGCGTTGTGCGCCACCGAGGCGCCGCGATCGGCCAGCAGCCGGATGTCGTCGTCGTCCAGCCAGATGCCGTGCGCCACCGAGAAGTCCGGCCCCACCAGCCCGAGCCGGTCGAGATGCTGCACCAGGGTCCGCCCGTAGCGGCGCATGCCGGAGACGGCCTGCACCTTGCTCTCGCCGACATGGCTCTGGAGGGTCACGCCGTGCTCGCGCGCGAGCCGGGCGCAGCCGCACAGGAAGTCGTCGGCGCAGTGCAGCGGGATGGTGGGCGCCACCGCCGCGCGGATGTCCCGTCCCGCCCAGCGCCAGTGGCGCAGGATGTCGGCGATCGCGGCGAGCGTCGCGTCGCCGGGGGCGAGGCGCTGCCTCTCCACCGCCTCGCGCAGCGGCAGGGGCAGGGCCTCCAGCAACCCCGGGATCGCCTCGTACATGGTGCGGTCGGCCACCATCGGCGCGACCACGGCGCGCATGCCGACCTCGGCATAGGCTTCCGCCACCGCGTCCATGCCGTCGCGGCTCGGCAGGGGGAATTCGTAGAACAGGTCGTAGGCGGCGGTGCAGCCCTTGGCGACCATCTCGGCGGCGCAGATCAGCGTGGTCAGCTTCTTCTCCGGCACGCCGCGGCCGCCGTTGATCCAGGGGCCGGCGGCGAGCAGCAGCTCCAGCGTCCAGCGGTCGCCCTGGCCGCGCGCGAGGCCGCCATGCCCGTGCGTGTGCGCGTTCACCAGGCCCGGATGCATCAGCAGGCCCGACGCCTCGACCACCCGCGCCGATTCCGGCGCCGCCACGCGCTCGCCCACCGCGCGGATCACGCCGTCCTCGACCAGCACCTCGGCGGGCGCCGCGCGCCGCCTCGTGGCATCCGCCAGCAGCGCGCCGCGGATCAGCACGAAGCCCGGTTCGTTCTCGGCCATGGATCACCTCGCTTCCGTCGCGCGCCGCCTCCCGGCATCCGGCCCGCCGCCGCGCGGCGCTCCCGGACGCGGCCGCGCGCCGGGCGGGATCACAGGCGAGCCGGCCCGCGCGCGCAACCCGTCCCGTCGCCCATCCCGTCGTCCGGTGCGATCATCGGCCCTGGCGCCGTCCCGTGGGGGCGATGGCTGCCCTCCCCACGGCACCGTCCGGAAGCTGCCTGCCGACGACGCGACCGGGCACCGCCTGCTCCCGCGCCGACGGCCATCATCCCGGCGGCCATCATCCCGACGGCACCGCGCGCCGCGCTTCCCAATCGGGCGGCCTTGCCCGATCCTGGGCGCTAGAGCCGATCCAGCCTGACTGTATCAGGTCGGAACGGCTCTAGCCTTTTGATTTTTCGCATTTTCCGAGCCGCTGAGCGAGGACGCTCAGCTTGAAAATGCTCTAACGTCCGGGAACGAACCATGCAACGCCGCACGCTGCTCATCACGACCGGCCTCGCCGTGCCCGGCATCCTGGCGCCGCGCCACCGGGCCGCCGCGCAGGGTGGCGCGGCCGACGTGCCGGACCGGCCGGTCACCATCGTCGTGCCCTTCGCCGCCGGCGGTCCGACCGATACGGTGACGCGCCTCGTCGCCGAGGCGATGGGCCGGGATCTCGGCCAGACGGTGGTGGTGGAGAACGTCACCGGCGCCGGCGGCACGATCGGCGCGGCACGCGTCGCCAATGCGCGGCCGGACGGCGCGACGCTGCTGATGCATCACATCGGCCACGCCACCGCCGCCACGCTGTACCGGCGCCTGCCGTACAACGTGCAGACCAGCTTCGAGCCGATCGGGCTGGTGACCGAGGTGCCGGTGCTCGTCACCGCGCATCCGGGCTTCCCGGCGGAGACGCTGCCCGAATTGCTGGCGGTGATGCGGCGCGACGGCGAGAGGCTGAACCTCGCCAATGCCGGCATCGGCGGCTCCGACCAGCTCGCCGGGCTGCTGCTGATGCGCGCGGCCGGCGCGAAGGTGACGGAAGTCTCGTTCCGCGGCACGGCGCCCGCGCTGACGGAGCTGATCGCCGGCCGCGTCGACCTCTATTGCGGTCAGGCGACCGGGCTGGTGCCGGCGGTGCGCGACCGGCAGATACGCGCCTACGCCGTCACCACGGCGCGCCGCCTGACCGGCCCGGGCCTCGGCGACATCCCGACCGTGGTGGAACTGGGCCAGCCGGAGCTTCAGGTGAGTGTCTGGCACGCCCTCTACGCGCCCCGCGGCACGCCGCCTGCCATGGTGCAGCGCTTCTCGCGCGCATTGCAGGCGGCGCTGCGCGACCCCAAGGTGGTGGAACGCTTCGCCGACCTCGTGACCGAGCCGGTGGCGCCGGAGCGGGCGACGCCGGAAGCCCACCGTCAGTTCCTGGCCGCCGAGGTGGCGCGCTGGCGGCCGATCATCCAGGCGGCGGGCGTCTACGCCGACTGACGCCCAGGGGCTCTCGGCGCAGGGGCTCTCGGCTCAAGGGCCCTCGGCTCAGGGCCTCAGGCGCTCGGCGCTGTTGGTCACGGCGCGGCCGGCGGCGGAGACGTCCTCGCCGGCACCGGAGACGGTGTTGCAGGCGCCGAGCAGGGCGGTGACGCCGAGCATCAGGCAGAGGGCGAGGACCTTGGCGGAACGGTGCATGGTGCGAACCTCCTGACGGGACCAGGGAACGATCCGGCGCGGCGACAACACGCATCGCCTGCCGCGGTTCCCGGCCGGCGGCGACGGCCCGCGCGCCGCCGCGTCCCGGCCCCGACGAAAAGAGGTCCAGGAGGGCCTCGCCCTCCTGGTGGATGGGGTCCGGGGAAGGCAAGGCCTTCCCCGGGAGGCCGGCGAAGGCGGTGCCTCACCCCCCGCCGTCGCGCGCCGTCGCCGCCAGCATCCCGCCGCCCGCCACGAGCAGGGTGGCGATGCCGACCGAGGCGCCGAACGCGCCCTCGCCGGCGAGGATCAGCAGCAGCGTCGAGGCCACCGGCACGGCGTAGGCGAGGGTGCCGAGCAGGCGCGGGTCGCCGCGTTTCATGCCGACATCCCACAGGAAGAAGGCCGCGCCGACCGGCCCGAGGCCGAGCAGCAGCACGGCCAGCCACTGCCCGGCCGTCGGCGCCACGCTCCGCTCGAACCCCAGATGCGCGAGCGCGGCCAGGATGGCGGCGCTGGCGCAGAAGCCGGCCACCGCCTCGGTCGGCACGGCGGCGAGGCGTCGCGCCAGCACCGAGTAGAGCGCCCAGACCAGCGCGGCGGCGGCGGCGCAGGCGAAGCCCAGCGGGGCGTCCGGCCCGGCCGCCGCGCCCGCGCCCTTGTCGAGCAGCAGCAGCGCGCAGCCGAGCAGCCCCAGCGCCACGCCGAGCAGCCGGCGCGGCCCGAGGCGCAGCCCGAGCAGCGGCGCCGAGAGCAGCACGATCAGCAGCGGCCACAGGTAGTTCAGCAGGTTCGCCTCGACGGCCGGCGCCAGGGCCAGCGCCGCGAAGTAGAGGGCGTGGTAGCCGAACAGCCCGCCAACCCCGTGCAGCCAGGCGAGCGGCGGCTGGCGCAGCGCGCGCAGCCGGCCGCGCAGGGCCACCACCGCGAGGCCCAGCACCGCCGCGATGCCGAAGCCCAGCGCCGTCAGCTCGAAGGGCGGCAGTCCGGCCGCGCCGCGCGCCAGCAGGGCGAGCGTCGCCCACAGCATCAGCGCGCCGATGCCGGCCAGGGTGGCACCCTGGCTCGCGCCGCTACGCCGCGGGCCGCTCCGGCCCGCGGCGTCCCGCGCGCTGCCGGCCCGGCCCTCGGCACCGTGACCGGCGGCACCGGAGGGGGCGCCGTCGGGATCGGCCCGGCCGGCGCTGCCGCCGCCCGCGGCCTGCCGTGTTCCCGTGGCGCCCGAGGAGGGCAGGGGGAGCGTCCCGCCGCCGGCAGCATCCTCCGCCCCAGCCGCGACTTCCCGCCGCTCAGCCATGCAGCGCCGCGTCCGCCGCCTTGGCCGGCAGGCGCGCGAACAGCGCCGCGCGCCAGGCCGGCGGCAGCCCGCCCACCAGGCGCGCGCCGAGATACAGGGGCCGGGGAAAGGCGATCCGCACCCGCCCGGCGGCGAGGCCGCGCAGCGTCCGGCGCGCCGCCTCCCCGGGCTCCATCAGCATCGGCATGGGGAAGTCGTTCCTCGCCGTCATCGGCGTCCGCACGTAGCCCGGGCAGACGGCGCTGAGCCGCACGCCGCGCCGGCGCTCGGTGGCGTCCAGCGCCTCCGTCCAGCGCTGGACCGCCGCCTTGCTGGCGCAGTAGGCCGGCGCCCCCGGCACCGCGACGAAGGCGGCGATCGAGGCCACCACCGCCACCCGCCCGCGCACCCCGCCCGGCCCCGGCGGCCGCGCCGCCAGCACCGGCAGGGCCGGCAGCACCGTGTTCAGCACGCCGTCGATGTTGGTCGCGAACACCGCCCGCGCCTGTCCCGGCGGCTCCACCGCGCCGCCCGTGCCGGCCGAGATGCCGGCATTGGCGACGACGAGGTCGAGCGGGCCCGCGCCGCCGACCCAGCCCGCCATCGCATCGGCGTCGCGCACGTCGGCCACGCGCGGCAGCACCTCGGCCCCGGCGGCGCGGCATGCCGCCGCCGTCGCCTCCAGCCGCGCCGCGTCGCGGCCGCCGAGGTGCAGCGTCACGCCCGGCGCCGCCAGCGCCTCCGCCAGCGCGCGGCCGAGGCCCGAGGAGGCGCCGGTCAGCAGCACGTGCCGCCAGGGCCAGGACTCCGTCTCTCGCATGGCGCGCATGCACTCCTCTGAATCCCGGCTGCGCCGGGTGGCGAATCCCGGCCGCGCCGGCGGCAAATCCCGGCCGTGCCGGCTGGCCCTTGCATCCCGGCCGTGTCGGGTGGACAAGCCGGGCCCATGGCCACCGCGACCCCCGACGCCCCGCCCCTGTCCAGCATGACCGGCTTCGCGCGGGTGGACGGGATGATTCCCGGCGGCCCGGACGGCGCCGAGGGGCTGCCCTTCGCCTGGGAATTGCGCAGCGTCAATGGCCGCGGCCTCGACATCCGCCTGCGCCTGCCGCCCGGTCTCGACGCCGTCGAGCCGGCGCTGCGCGAGGCGGCGCAGGCGCGGCTGAAGCGCGGCAACGTCTCGGCGACGCTGACGGTGAAGCGCGAGGACCGCGCCCCGCGCCTCGTCGTCGATCCGTCGGCGCTGGCGCAGGCGCTGCGCCTCGCGCTGGACGTCGCGGACAGCATCCCCGGCGCCCCGCCGCCGCGTGCCGAGGCGCTGCTGGCCCTGCCCGGCATCCTCCGCACCGAGACCGCCGAGGAGAGCCCGGCCCAGCTCGAATCCCGGCGCGCCGCGGTGCAGGCCGGCTTCCTCGCGGCGCTGGACGGGCTGCTCGCCTCCCGCCGCGCCGAGGGGGCGCGGCTGCATGCCATCCTGACCACGCTGCTCGACGAGATCGCGGCGCTGCGCGCGGTCGCGATGGCCGAAGCCGCCACCCAGCCCGAGGCGCAGCGCGCGCGCCTGGCCGAGTCCCTCGCCGCGCTGCTCGGCGGCGAGCGGCGCGTGGCCGAGGAGCGGCTGGCGCAGGAAGTCGCGCTGCTGGCCACGAAATCCGACGTGCGCGAGGAGCTGGACCGGCTCGACGCGCACCTCCACGCCGCGCGCGCGCTGCTCGCCTCGGGCGAGGCGGTCGGGCGCAGGCTGGAGTTCCTGACGCAGGAATTCGTGCGGGAGGCGAACACGCTCTGCTCGAAATCGGCCTCGATCCCGCTGACCCGGATCGGCCTCGACCTCAAGGCCGCGATCGAGCGGCTGCGCGAGCAGGCGGCCAATGTCGAGTGAGCCTCCGGCCGCCTCCGGCCACGCGGCGGCCGGCGCGACCGGTGCCCCGCCCGGCCCCTTCGCCGGTCCCGCCCTCGCCGCTCACGCCGGCGGCCCCTCCGGTGCTCCCTCTGGAGGCCCCTTTGGCGGCCCCTCCGGCGGCCCGCAGGCCGCGACGGGCGGCTCGGTGATGAACCGGCGCGGCCTCTGCCTCGTGCTGGCGGCGCCGAGCGGGGCGGGCAAGTCCTCGGTCGGCCGCGCCCTGCTCGCCACCGATCCCAGCATCGCCCTCTCGGTCAGCGCCACCACCCGCGCCCCGCGCCCCGGCGAGGTGGACGGCGTGCACTACCACTTCCGCAGCCACGCCGAATTCGAGGCGATGATCGGCCGCGACGAGCTGCTGGAGCATGCCCACGTCTTCGGCCGCCGCTACGGCACGCCGCGCGCCCCGGTGCTGGCGGCGCTGGAGGCCGGGCGCGACGTGCTGTTCGACATCGACTGGCAGGGCCACCGCCAGCTCCGCGCCTCGCTCGGCGACGACGTGGTGGGCATCTTCCTGCTGCCGCCCAGCGTCGGCGAGCTGCGCCGGCGGCTGGAGGCGCGCCAGCAGGACGTGCCGGCCGAGATCGAGCGCCGCATGCAGGCCGCGCGCGACGAGATCGTCCACTGGGACGAATTCGGCCACGTGCTGGTCAACCGCGACTTCGATTCGACCGTGGTCGCGGTACGCACCATCCTCGCCGCCGCGCGCCTGGCGCGGGCACGCCAGCCCTGGCTGCCCGGCTTCGTGGGCGCGCTGATGCGTGAATAGGGGCGGGACCCCGCCCGCCGCCAGGAGATCCCGGGAGGGCCATCGGGCATGACCGGCGTGCTGGTCCTGGTGGCGCCGATCTTCGCGCTGGTGGCGCTCGGCGCCGTCGCGGCGCGCTTCCGCTGGCTGACGCCCGAGGGCTTCCGCGGCGTCAACGACTTCGTCTTCACCCTGGCCTCGCCGGCGCTGCTCTTCGCCAACGGCATGTCCGGCCAGGCGGGGCGGGCGCAGGTGGCGGTGGTGTTCTTCGCCGCCTGCTTCGCCGTGTACGGGCTGGCGCTGCCGATCGGCCGGCGGCTGCTGGGGCTGGACCTGACCGCCGCCGGCCTCTTCGCCCTCAACGCCGTGTTCGGCAACACGCTGATGCTCGGCGTGCCGATCGTGCTGGCGGCCTACGGGCAGGCGGGGCTGTCGCTGCTGCTCGGCATCGTCGCCCTGCACGCGCTGCTGCTGCTGCCCGTCGCGACGGCGGTGGCGGAACTGGGGCTGGGCGGCGGTGCCTCGGTCGCGCGCATCCTGTACGCCACGCTGCGCTCGGTCCTGCGCAACCCGATGGTGGTGGCGGTGGCGGCGGCCTTCGTGCTGCACCATCTCGGGCTGGTGCTGCCCGACCTGCTGCGCCGCATCCTGGAATGGGTGGGCGGCACCACCTCGCCGCTGGCGCTGTTCTGCCTCGGCGGCAGCCTGGTGGGCTTCGGCGGCGTGCGGGAGCTGCGCGACAGCGTCGTCGCGAGCGTGCTGAAGCTGCTGGTGATGCCCGCGCTGGCGCTGCTGCTCTGCCGGCTGGCGGAGATGACGCCGCTGGAGACGGCGGTGGTGGTCACGGCGGCGGCGCTGCCCACGGGTGCCAACGCCTTCATCCTGGCCCGGCGCTACACGGTGGGCGCCGACCGTTCCGCCTCCACCGTGCTGTTCTCCACCATGGTGTCGGTGCTCACCCTGGCCTTGCTGCTCGGCTGGTTCGGGGTGGGCTGACCCCGCACCGGCCCCGACCCGCGCGGAGCGGCCGTGCGCCGCACCGGCGCGCCATCCCGGCCCGCAACGGCGCGGACCGGCATCACGCCGCGCGGGCCGCCGCGCGCGTGCCGCGCGCGGCGCTCCCGGCGCCATGGCGGGGTCAGGGCGAGGCGGGCTTCGCGGCCGGGGCGGGGCGCGTGCCGGCGCGCGGTTCCTCCCGTCCCGCATTCCGGCCGCCCTCCTCGCGCCGCCGCTCCCGATCCCGCTCGCGGCTGCGCTCGCGATCCCGTTCCCGATCTTCGGCCCGATCGCTGGCCCGATCACTGGTCCGATCGTTGGCCCGGTTCCTGGTCCGGTCCCTGTTGCCTTCCCCGGTCCGGTCCCGGTCGGTGGCGCGCGGCCTGTCCTCGCGCTCGGCCCGGCCGCGCCGCTCCTCCCGACGGGGCTCCGAGGCTTCCCGGCGGGCCGGCCTGTTCCGGTCCGCCCGGTTCCCGCGCGGTGGGGTCTCCGCGCCGCGGACGGCAGGCGGCGCCGGTCCGGGCGCCGGATCGGCGGACGGCGCCGGCGTCGCCGTCGCGGGGGCGGAACCGGGCGCGTTTCCCGGGGCCTCGCGGGGCGGCGAGGCCATGCGGGCCGCGCCGCCGGGTGGTGGGCCATCGGAGGTACCGCGGGGGCCGGGAGCCGCCGCCGGCGGCGCCGCGCCCGCCGTCCTGGCGGGGCTCGCCGGCGCGCCCGGACCGCGTGCCGCGGCGGCGCCGGCCGCAGCGCCTGCCGTCCCGGCGGCGGCACCAGCGGCGGCATTGGCGGCAGCGCCGGCGGCATTGGCGGTCGGTCCGCCCGGCTGGGGCGCCGGGTCGGCGGGCGGCGTGGCCTGGGCCATCATGGCGAGCACTTGGCTGCGCAGCCCGGCGGCGGCCTCGCGGCCGTCCCGCTCCGGCTCCGTCCGCATCGCCACCGAAAGCCAGTGCTCGGCCGAGCGGGCGGCGGCCATGTCGAATTGCGGTCCCTGGAAGACGCGCATGTAGAAGTGGCTGCCGAGCAGGAAGGGGGCGCGGCTCTGGCCCGCCTCGGCCGCCGCCTGCCACCAGCGCTCCGCCGCCGCGTCGTCGCGCGCCACGCCGTCGCCCACCCGGTACATGCGGCCGAGCAGCATGGCGGCCTCGCCGCGTCCCTGGGCCGCCGCCGCCTCCAGCCAGCGTACCGCCTCGGCCGGCTCGCGCGCCACGCCACGGCCCTCGTGCAGGCGCCGGCCCAGCTCCGCCTGCGCGTCGGCGTCGCCGGCCTCGGCGGCGGTGCGGCAGAGGGCGAGGCCCTGCGCCGGGTCGCGGCCGACGCCGCTGCCCTCGAGATAGGCCAGCCCCAGCGGGCAGAGCGCCGGGATGTGCCCGGCGGCGGCCGCGCGCCGGTACCAGCCGACCGCGCGCGCCATGTCGCGCCGTCGGCCGCCCTGGCCGCGCGCGAGGCAGTCGCCGGTCAGGCGCTGCGCCTCGGGGTCGTCGCGGTTGGCCGCCTGCTCGAACAGGTCGCAGGCCCGCTTCGGGTTGCGCCGTGGGCCGGCGAGGAGCTGCCGGCCTTCCTGCACCAGATCGGCCGTCGTGGGGCCGGCGGTCGCGGGCGGCGGCACCTCCGTCGGTGCCGGCGGCGCGTCGGCGGCGCCGGACGCGTCGGCAGCGGGCGGGGCCGCCGCCGAGGCGGGCGTCGGTGCCCCGTTGCCGCCACCCGACGCGGGGGCGGCCGTCGGCCCGGCGGGGGAAGGTGGCTGGGACGCCGCGAGGGGCGCCGCCGAGGCGGGTGCCTGGGGCGATGCGGGTGGCGGCGCCGGACGGGCCGCCGCGCTGTCGGGCGCCGCCATGCCCGGCTCGGTGGCGCGGGGCGCGGCGGCGTCGGCAGGCGGAAGGGGGGCGGCGGGTTCCGGCGACGGGCTCGGCGCCGCCACCTCGGATCGGCGCGCCCGTGGCGGCCGTGCCTCCGGCGTGGCCGCCGGCGACAGCGGCGCACGTGCCGGCGCGGCCTCGGCCGGCGTCGCCGCCGGTTCGGCCGACCCCGCCGCCCGTTCCGGCGGCGATGCCGGCCTCGGCGCCGGCTCCGGCGCCTCGGGCAGGTCCGCGCCCGCCGGCCGGTCCGCCGGCGCGGCGACCGGCTGCCCGGCCGGCGCCTCGCCGCCGGCGGCGAGGCCGGGCTGGACCAGCGCCCCGCCCAGCAGCAGCAACGTCGCCGCCCGGCACAGCCCGATGCTGGCCCTGGAGCGGATCGCCGGCGGCCGGCCAGGCCCGGAGGCGCGAAGCCGCGCGGAAAACGACGAGAGGGAGCGGAACGCAGCCGCAACCGGACCGCGTTCCGCTCCAGGCAACACCCCGCGCACCACCATGGTGCCCCTCCTCAGCCGCGCGCCAGCAGCGCGCGGGCCAGCGTATCGAACTCGGCCACCGAGAGCGTCTCCGCCCGCCGCTCGCCGGCGATGCCGGCCGCCGCCAGCAGCGCCTGCGGCTCGCCGAGCGGCTTCAGCGCCGAGCGCAGCATCTTGCGCCGCTGGCCGAAGGCCGCCGCCGTCAGCCGCTCCATCGCGCGGAACAACGCGGGCGACGGCGCCTCGGGGCGCGGCACCAGGCCGACCACGGCGGACCAGACCTTGGGCGGCGGCGTGAAGGCGCCGGGCGGCAGCCGCAGCAGCATCGTCGCCTCGCAGCGCCACTGCGCCAGCACGCCGAGCCGGCCATAGGCCTCGCTGTCCGGCGGCGCCACGATCCGCTCGGCGACCTCCTGCTGGAACATCAGCGTCATCGACTCGAAATCGGCCGCCCGCCGCAGCCAGCCCACCAGCAGCGGCGTGCCGACGTTGTAGGGCAGGTTGGCGACGATCCGGCGCGGCGCGGGCAGCAGCGCGGCCGCGTCCACCGTCAGCGCGTCCGCCTCCAGCACGCGCAGGCGCCCCGGATGCGCCGCCTCCAGCTCGGCGAGCGCCGCGACGGCGCGCCGGTCCAGCTCCACCGCCAGGACGTGCGCGGCCGGCGTGGCGAGCAGGGCGCGGGTCAGCCCGCCCGGCCCCGGCCCGACCTCCAGCACCTGCCGCCCCGCCATCTCCCCCGCCAGCGCCGCGATGCGGGCGCACAGGCCGGGGTCGAGCAGGAAGTGCTGGCCGAGCGAGCGGCGCGGCTCGATGCCGTGCCGCAGCATGGTGTCGCGGATCGAATCCGTCACCGCCGCCGGTCCGGATCCGGTCCGGAGGGGGGCCAGGGGGCTTCGCCCCCGGCGGGAAGCGCGGAGGGGCGACGCCCCCGCGCCGGGACCCGGGGCAGCGCCCCGGTGCCGCGCCGCCCGGTCAACGGCCCGGTCAACAGCCCGGTCAACGGCCCGGTCTCAGGAGCCGCGCATCTCGATCTGCGCGCGGCGGCGCAGGTCGCGCTGGAGCTGGCGCGAGACGTTCTCGGCCCGGTCGCGCACGAGCTGGGTGCGCGCCTGGTCCGGCGTCACCTCGGCGAGGTTGCGGGTCTCGCGCGAGCAGACGGCGATCACCATCACGCCGTCCTGCGAGATGATGGGCTGCGACGCCTTGTTGATCGGCAGCCCGGCCAGGAGCTGGCGCAGCGGCGGCGGGTTGATCGACTCCAGCCGCACCTCGCCCGGGTCGCTCGGGCGGACATTGCCGGCGGCGCGGTTGGCGGCGTCCACCTGGTCGCAGGTGGCGGTGTTCTGCATCGCCTTGGCGCGGTTGACGACGGCGATCTGCTGCTCGGTCGGGTTCTGCGGGTCGAGCGGCGCGCTGAAGGGCCAGAAGGCCTGGCGCATGCTCATGATGGTGGCGTCGTCGCGCCCGACCAGCCGCTTCTGCCGCAGGCCGACGATCTGGAAGCCGCCGGGGACGCGGATCGGGTTGCTGATCGCGCCCACCGGCATCTGCGAGACGATGCGCGCCACCTCGGTGTCGAGGTTGGAGGGCTGCACCCAGCCGAGATCGCCGCCCGAGAGCGCGGTCTGCGCCTGGGAGAACTGCGTGGCGACCACGGCGAAGGGCGTGCCGGAGCGGAGCTGGCTCACGATGTCGTCCACGAAGCGGCGCAGCTCGGCCTCGCCGCCCGGCGTGTCGAGGGGGACGAAGATCTCGGAGACCTGGTACTCGGGCTGGCCGGTGCGGGCGCGGATGGAGGCGAGCAGGTCGCGCACCTCGGCCTCGGAGGGGTTGGCCTGCTCGCCGAGCATGGCGCGGATCAGCCGCGCCCAGCCGATCTGCACGCGGATCTGGTCGAAGAAGACGCGCGGCTCGGCGCCGGCGGCGCGGATCTGGGCGACGAGGCCGCCGGGCGGCAGGCCGTTGCGCCGCTCCACGTCGGCCACCGCGTCGGCCACGTCCTCGTCCATCACCGGGATGCGGCGGCGCTGGATCTCCTGCATGCGCAGGCGCTCGTCCACCAGCAGGCGGGTCACCTGGGCGTTGAGCCGGTTCAGCACCTCGGGCGAGGCCTGCAGGCCGGCGTTCAGCGCGAAGAGGCGGCGGCGGCTGTCCACGTCGGCGCGGCTGACCACGTCGCCGTTGACCACGGCGACGATGCGGTTGGCCCCCGACATGTCCGGCGCCGGGCCGGCGGCGGTGCCGCGCGGGCCGGCCTGGGGGCGGCCGTTGTGGGCACCGGGCGCTCCCCCCTGGCTCCCCCCCGGCGGCGCCGCGCGGGAGGCGCCCGGCGGCGGGCCGGGCTGCGCGAGGGCCTGGCCCGGCAGGACGACGGCGAGTGCGGCGGCGAGCGCCGCGGCGAGCGCATTGGAGGCGAGCAGGTTGGGGGGGGCGAGCGCGGCGCGCGGCGGGGCCGGTCGGGAAGGGGCCGGACGGGTGGGGGGCGGGGCGCTCGGCATGGCAGGGGGTGGTCTTTCGTGGGCGGGGCGTGTGGGAGGGCGTTTCGGTTGGGCGTCCGGCCCGGGCTCAGAGGGCCCGGAAGCCGAAGTCGCCGATGGTCTTGAGGCCGATGCGGAACAGCAGCAGCGTGTTCGAGGCGTATTGCCGGCCGTTCGACGGGTCCTCGGCGAAGCGCCGGAGGTAGCGCAGGTCGAGGATGAAGCACTCGTCCTCGTACAGGGCCGAGACGTAGGCCGAGACGGGCCGGGAGATGGCGATCCCATAGCGGCCCGTGGCCCCGAAGGTCCAGCGCCCGATGCGGGTGTTGATGCCCGCCGAGACCTCCTCGCGCGGCTTGCCGGTGGGCGTCAGGTAGGGAAGGGAAGGGGTCAGCAGGTAGCCGCCGCTCAGGCCGACATTGCCCATCTGCACGTTGGCCGAGACGTCGGTGAAGTTGGTGTTCCAGGTGTCGTTGTCGAAGCGGGCGCGGCCGATCAGCGAGAGCCAGGGCACCGGCGAGAGGGTGGCGCGCGCCACCGTGTCCGAGGAGCGGCCCTCCAGCCCCGAGCCCTCGAAGAAGGTGGAGTCCCGGTGGAAGCGGAAGGAGCGGCCGACCAGCCCCTCGATCTGCCCGCCATTGGGGAACAGCCAGGCGCCGCGGAAGGCGGCGTCGACGCGGCTGCCGCCCTCCAGCCGGTCGCGGCCGGTGAAGCGGTTGAGGGCGAAGAGGTTGGCATCGGTGAATTCGAGGTCGATGCTGTCCTCGTTCGGCCGGTTGCGCTGCGCGCCGGTGTTGGGGCCGGTGACGAGCTGCACGTGCGGCTCGATGATCTGGGTGCCGTACTCGCCGGCGCTGCGGGCGAGCGGCCAGCGCCAGTCCACGGCGAGGCGCGGGATGGCGTCGCCGTTGGTGCCGTTGGCGCGCGGCAGGTCGACCGGATCCGCGGCCTGCCCCTGCGCCCAGTAGCCGCGCGTGTCGATCTGCGCCTGGAAGTTCCACAGCCCGCCCGCGTTGTCGGTGCGCGGCAGGCTGTAGTTGAGGCGCCCGGCCAGGCGGCGCGTGTCGGCGCCGCTGTCGCGCAGCACGTTGAGCGCGCTGACGTCCCAGGTCAGCCGCCCGCCGATGCGGTCCGCCGCCATCTGCCGCTCGTAGTAGGCGTTGGGCAGCACGTAGGGCGTGTTGCGGGTCAGGTCGACCTGCGGGCGCAGGCCCTGGTAGGCGCGCATGTCGATGCGGGCGTAGGCCGAGGTGTCCCAGAAGCCCTCCGTGTAGATCACGGTGGGCAGCACCGGCCGGGCGCCGAAGCGGTAGATGCGCAGGTAGAGCTCGTTGGAGGCGCGGTTGACGTCGAAGCCCGCGCGCCAGTTCTCGTCGAGGGTGAAGCGGCCCTTGGCGAAGATGTGCCCGTTCAGCCCCGGCGCGCCGTTGGAGTAGCCCGAGATGTCGTTGGTGCGCAGGTAGGCGATCGAGCCCTGGGCCTGGATCTCGCCGAAGTTGAACCGGCGCCGGTATTCGAGCGAGAGGCTCGGCGGCACGTCGGTCGCGAAGATCGGCGCGATCGTCAGGTCCTGGGCGTCGTCGATCGCCCAGTAGTAGGGCGTCTCGGCGAAGGCGCCGAGGAAGCGCGTGTAGCCGAAGGTGGGGAACAGGAAGCCCGAGGCGCGCGGCGTCGAGGGGTCGGGGTGCGAGAGGTAGGGCGTGTAGAAGGTCGGGATGCCCGCGAACTGCACCGTGGCGTCGCGGTACTCGATGCGGTGCGCCTCCTGGTCGTGGCTGGCCACACGCGCGCGCACCTGCCAGAGCGGCGCGCGCATCGGGTCCTCCCGGCACAGGTCGCAGGAGGAATAGACCACGCGGGCGAAGTCGGTGACGGTGCCGCCGTGCCGGCGCGCGCCGTTGGCGGCGACGCGGCCGTTGGCGGCGAGCAGGCCGCGCAGCCCCTCCAGCACGCCCTCCTTCATGTCGCCGGTCAGCTCGGCGTAGTCGGCGAACAGCACCTGCCCGTCCGGCTCCATGAGCTGGACGTGGCCGCGCGCCGTGGCGACGCCGGTGTTACGGTTGTAGGTGAACTCGTCGGTGCGCAGGATGCGCTCGCCCTGCCACGCCTCGACATGGCCGCGCGCGGTGACCACGCCCGCCTCGCGGTCGTACTGCACCTCGTCGGCGGTGAAGGTGACCGGGCTGTTGCGGTCGGCCGGGGCGCGCGCCCCGCCCACGGCGGCGCCGATCGGGCCGCCGCCGGGAAGGCCGCCGGGGCGGGGGGGCGGCGTGGCGGGCGCGGCGGGCGGCGCGGCGACGCCGGCGGTCGCCGCGTCGATGCCCTGCGCCCTGGCCGTGCCGGACGGGCCGGCCAGCGGCACGGCCATGCCGGCGCACAGGCAGCCCGCCAGGATGAGCCGCCCGCGCCGGCGCGCCGGCGCGGCGTCGCAGCGCAGCGCCCGGCGGACGCGGCCGGGAAGGTCCGCGGGCATGGCGGCGCGGGAAGGTGCAGTGGCGTCCGCGCGCATGGTCTCAGCCATCCTCGAGGTGCAGCAGCAGGGTCAGGGCCAGCAGCAGGCCGGCGACGGAAGGGGCCCAGGCGGCGAGCACCACGGGCAGGGTGCCCGCCTCGCCCAGCTCGTCCGACACCTTGTCGAGCACGAACAGGGCGAAGCCGGCGGCGACGCCGGCCGCGATCATCTGCGCGACGCCGCCGCGCCGGGTCGAGCGCATGGAGAAGCCGGCGGCGAGCAGCGCCATGCAGGCGGCCAGCAGCGGCAGCGCCAGCAGGCTCTGGAAGTGCAGCCGGTGGCGGACCGCCGAGAAGCCGGCCGCCTCCAGCACGCCGATGAAGGCGGGCAGGGTCCAGAAGCTCAGCGTGTCCGGCGTCGCGAAGCTTTCCTCGATCCGGTCCGGCGTGAGGTCGGTGGGCAGGACGATGCGCGCCTGCGCGACGCCGGTGCGCGTCGCGCCGAACACGGTCGCGTCCTCCAGCTCCCAGCGGCCGCCGTAGAGCCGCGCCACCGGCGCCTCGATCCGCTCCAGCGGCTGGTCGCCGGGCGAAAGGCGCCAGACGCTGACGTCGTTCAGCACGAAGCCCGAGGCCGTGCCGGCCTGCCGGCCCGGCCGCGGCGCCGGCCGGCCGCTGAGGATGGCGACGCCGTGCGGGTCGAGCCCGGCATCCGCCTGGCGGAGCCAGAGCTTGCCGCCCGCCAGCGCCGTCATGCCGCCGCCGCTGCGCAGGTAGGCGGCGTCCAGCCGCTCCGCCCGCGCCAGCAGCACCGAGGAGAGGGGCGAGACCAGGGTGGTGGCGGCGATGCCGAAGGCGATCGCGACCAGCACCGGGCCGGCCAGGAAGCCCCAGGCGGAGATGCCGGCGGCGCGCGCCACGATCAGCTCCGAGGAGCGCGTCAGCCGCCAGAAGGCGACGATGCCGCCCAGCAGCAGCGCGAAGGGCAGGATCTGCATCGCCACGAAGGGCAGGCGCATGGCGGCGATGGCGGTGACCAGCGCGAAGCTGGCGTCCGGCCGCGTCGCGGAGCGGCGCAGCAGCTCGATGAAGTCGAACAGGGCGACGAGGCCGGTCAGCGCCGCCAGCATGGCGAAGGCCATGCCGGCGAAGCGGCGGGCGACGTAGAGCGACAGCGTGCCGGCGATGTTCATGCCCGGCCCATCGCCGTCACCCCGCTCCTGCCGCCCTGGACCGCCGACTCCGCGCCGGGCGCCGTTCCGGCGAAACCGGCCGACGGCTGCGGCCGGCGCGGCGCGCGGCGGGGCACGCCGGGGGCGCCCGCCACCCACCAGGCCGCGACGAGGCCGGGGGCGATCGCGTGCAGCCAGATCAGCGGAATCAGCGTCGGCCGCTTCGCCGCGAGGTTGCCGACCGCCAGGCCGAGCGCGAGCAGCCCGACCACGATCAGCACCCCCGCCGCGATGCGCAGCGCACCGCCGTGGCGGCGGAAGCCGCCGGTCAGCGACACGGCCAGCGCCACCATGGCGAAGGAGATGGCGGTGAGCGGGGCGGAAAGGCGCTGGTGGCCCTCGGCGCGGTACTTGTCGATGTCGCGCTGCGGCAGCCGCTCGGCGGGATCGGGGTTGAACAGCTCGTCGAGGCTGCGCTCGCGCGAATCGCGGTTGCGCGTCTCCTCGGAGCGGGTGGCGCGGGCCAGGTCCACCGTGTTCTCGGCGAAGCTGAGCGAGGAGAGGCGCGAGGTCGCGGGCGTGCCGGGCGGCGAGCCGGCGGGGGGCGCCACGCGCTCCACCTGCTGGCGCACGCCGTTGATCAGCGTCACGCGCGGGCCCTGCGGCGTCGAGGCGATGCGCCCCGCCTCGGCCAGGATGGTGACCGGGTTGCCGCGGTCGCGCGCGTCGTGCACCAGGATGCCGTGCAGGGTGCCGTCGCGGTCGCGCCGCCGCGCGTAGACGGTGAGGTCGCCGCCCACCGAGGAGAACACGCCCTCCTGCAGCAGGATGGCCGCCATCTGGTTGCGGATCTCGTACTGCCAGGTGCGGAAGGCGGTGTGGCTGATCGGCACCAGCCAGAGGTTCAGCCCGTAGCAGAGCAGGGTCGAGAGCAGCGCCAGCGCCAGCACCGGGCGGGAGAGCCGCCACTGCGACAGCCCCGCCGCGCGCATCACCACGAGCTCGCGGTCGGCGGCGAGGCGGATGTAGCAGAACAGCGCCACCACGAAGGTGGTGATGGGCAGGATCACCGCGAAGAAGCTCGGCAGCATCAGCGAGGTCAGCTCGACGAACACGGCCAGCGAGAGGCCGCGGTCGAGCACCAGCTCGATGAAGCGGAGCGACTGCGTCAGCCACACCAGCGCCGCCAGTCCCACCGTCACGGCGAACAGCGAGACCAGGAGCTGGCGCAGGATGTAGCGGTCAATGCGGGGCATCGGTGGCGGGGCGTCCGGGGCGGGTATCGGGCCAGGCGTTGTCGGCGGCGGGCCCCGCTGGCGGAGCCGCGTTCCGGCGACCGCTTCGCGAGCCCGTCGGGCGGCGGACACTACCAGCCGCACCGGCAGGGTCAAAGCATGGCGCGTCCGCGCAACGGAACGGCCGGACAACATCCTGTGTTAACAGGGGGATGTCCGCCGGAGCTGATCCCCCGCCGCAGCGGTTGCCGCCCGGCCGGGAACGGGCGCGGGCCGCGGGCGCCACGCCGCGCCTCCCCGCGGGCTCTCCCTCCCGGCCTCCCGGCGCCGGCGCGTTCAGCTCATCTCGGCGTAGGAGCCGTTGCGCCAGATGTAGAACACGTAGTCCGGCACGGTGACGTCGCCCTTGGCGTCGAAGGAGACCGGCCCGAGCACGGTGTTCCAGGGGCCGCCGGCCTTGATGGCCTGCGCCACTTGGCGCGGCTGGGTGCTGTTGGCCTTGGTCGCCGCCTGCGCCCAGATCTGCACCGCGGCGTAGGTGTAGAGGGTGTAGCCCTCGGGATCGATGCCCTTCGCCTTGAAGCGCGCCACCACCTCGGCCGCCGAGGGGCGCTTGCGCGGGTCGGAGGAGAAGGTCATCAGCGTGCCTTCGCCGGCGCCGCCGGTGATCTGCCAGAACTCGTTGGTCACCAGCGCGTCGCCGCCGATCAGGGTGACGTTCATCCCCTGCTCCTTGGCCTGGCGCAGGATCAGCCCGGCCTCGGTGTGGTAGCCGCCGATGTAGATCACCTCGATGCCGGCGGCCTTCATGCGCGAGACGATGGCGCTGTAGTCGCGTTCGCCCGGCGTGTAGGCGGCGTAGAGCGTCTCGGTCGTCCCGGCCGCGTTCAGCGCCTTCCTGGTCTCGTCCGCCAGCCCTTTGCCGTAGGCCGAATTGTCGTGGAGGATGGCCACCTTCTTGCCGCGGAAATGCTCGGCGATGTACTTGCCGGCCACCTGGCCCTGCTGGTCGTCGCGGCCGCAGGTGCGGAAGGTGTTCCAGCCGCCCTGGTCGGTGAAGACCGGGTTGGTGGAGGCGGGGCTGATCTGCAGGATCCCCTCCTCGGCGTAGACCTTGCTCGCCGGGATCGAGGAGCCGGAGCAGAAGTGCCCGGCCACCATCCTCACGCCGCGGCTGGCGAGCTGGTTGGCGAGCGAGACTGCCTGGCGCGGGTCGCAGGCATCGTCGCCCACCTCCAGCGCGATGCGCTGGCCGAGCACGCCGCCCGCCTTGTTGAGGTCCTCCACCACCTGCTCGGCGCCCGCCTTCATCTGCGCGCCGAAGGCGGCGTACTGGCCGGTCATCGGGCCGGCTACGGCGATGCGCACCGTGCCCGACGAGGGCCCCGATTGGGCGAGCGAGATGCGGGGGGCCAAGCCGGCCACGCCCGCGCCGGCGGCGAGCATGGCGCCGAGGGTCTGCCTACGCGTCGTCATCGTCGGTCTCCGGATTCGGCGCGGCCCGCCGAGGGGGCGGCCGCCTGCATCGGCACGGAGGTTAGGCGAGGCGATCGGGCCTTGCCCAGCGGCTTGCCCGGGCAGGCCGCGCCGCCGGCGGCGCCCGTCTCACGGCCCGCACCGGTGCGCTGCCGGAAGTGCTCGGGCCGGCCGGGGGCGGGCCGCGCTCCCGCCCGGCCCTGGTGGCGGTCGGTGGGTGGGACCGTCAGGCGCGGGGGAGGGCGGCCGCCCCGCCCGCCGCCCCGTCCAGGACCCGCTCCGATCGCGGGCGGCTCGTTTCGAGCCCGTCTTGCGGCGTTGTCAATCGATCTGTAAGTTTCTCGAAGTTACAATAGGTTGCCGTTCTGGGGAGCGTAGCATGCCGTCGCACACCACCCCGTCCGCCCTGCGCCGGGGTACCGCCATGCTGACCGCGACCGCCATCCTGGTGGCCGGCTGCACCACGCAGATGCAGCGCATCGGCGCGGATGACGGCACCGATGCCTGCCGGCCCCAGCTGGTGGCGCTCGACTCGACCGGCAATTTCTTCGGCGAGGACATCGTCAAGGGCGCCGTCACCGGCGCGGTGGTGGGCGGCCTGATCGGCGGCCTCGCCTCCGGCAATTGGCGCGGCGCCGCGATCGGCGCGGCGGCGGGCGGCGTCGCGGGCGGCGTCGGCGGCTACCTCGCGGCGCGGCAGCGGCAGGCGCAGGACCAGGCGGCGCTGAACGCCAGCATCGCCGGCGACCTCTACCGGGAGGTGGGCGAGCTGGAGAAGACGCAGATCGCCTTCGACCAGCTCATGGACTGCCGCTTCGGGCAGGCGCAGCAGATCCGCGCCGACTACCGTTCCGGCCGCATCCCGCGCGCCCAGGCGGAGGCGGCGATGGCGGTGGTGCGCGGCCGCGCCCAGCGCGACCTGCAGCTCGCCCAGTCCATCAACGAGCGCATCGGCACGCGCGGCGCCGAATTCGACACGGCGGTCGAGAGCGTGGCCCCCGGCACCAAGGCGCAGGTGGCCAGCCGCTACGGTGCCGGCGGCCGCCCGATGGTGACGCTGGTCACCGCCCAGCCCGTGGCGCTGCGCCTGCGCCCGGATCCGCGCGCCCCCGAGATCGGGCAGGTCACGGCGCGCCAGTCCGTGCAGGTCAAGCCGGCGGCCGGCGGCTACGCCATGGTGGTGCTGCCCGACGGCCAGCGCGGCTACGTGCCGGCCTCCCAGGCCTTCGGCGCGCGCGGCGCCTCGATGCGCGCGGCCGCGCCGCCGCCGGCCGCGCAGAACAGCGACGTGCGGACCCTGGCCGCCAGCACCATCGTCCGGCGCGACAATTTCAGCGACAGCGTCAGCACGGCCCAGACCGCCATCGCGGGCGGCGGCTTCGAGCTGGCGCCGGCCTGACCGGCGGAGGCGCGGCGATGCGCGGGGCCGCGGCGTCCCACCTCGCGGCCCGGCTGGCCCTGGTGCTGGCCCTGGTGTCGGCGCCGTCGCTGCCGGGCGGCGAGGCCGGGGCGCAGCCCGCCGGACGCCGCGGCGTCGCGCCCGGCAACCCCTACCAGACGGCGCCGCAGGCGACGCAGCCGGGCGCGAGCCAGCCCGGCCCGCAATCCGCGCCGGCAGCGGCCGGCACGGCGCCCGCTGCCGCGCCGCCGCGCCTCGCCGACGCGCCGGCCCAGCCCTTCCTGCGGCTGGAGGCCGGCGCCCACACCGCCGCGGTCTCGCGGCTGGCGACGGATGCGTCGGGCCACCTTCTCGCCAGCGCCTCGGCCGACAAGACGGTGCGGCTCTGGTCGCTGCCGGACGGCGCCCCGCGCGGCGTGCTGCGGCCGCCGATCGGGCCGGGCGTCGAGGGCGAGCTCTACGCCGTGGCGCTGAGCCCGGACGGCGCCACCGCCTACGCCGCCGGCTTCACCGGCCAGAGCTGGGACGGCACCTTCGCGATCTACCGCTTCGACACGGCCACCGGCCGCCTCACCGCGCGCTTCACCGGCCTGCCGGCGCCGGTGGAGCACCTCGCCGTCTCCCCGGACGGCAGCCGGCTCGCCGCCGGGCTGAAGGGCAGGGCGGGACTGCGGGTCTGGAACACGGCCGACGGCGCCCCGGTGTTCGACGATGCCGGCTATGGCGGCCCGGTGCGGATGGTCGCCTTCGACCCCGCCGGCCGCCTCGTGACCAGCAGCGCCGACGGCCGGGTGCGCCTCTACGGCCCGGACGGACGCAGGCTGGCGGAGCGGGCCCCGCTGCCCGGCGCCATTCCCTACGGCATCGCCTTCTCGCCCGACGGCGCGCTGGTCGCCCTTGGCTACGAGAACCGGCTGCGCGTCGAGATCCTGTCGGCCACCGACCTGCGCACCGTGCTGGTGCCGGACCCCGGCCGGCTGCAGGGCGAGGGCTTCCCCGGCGTCGCCTGGGCGGCGGACGGCCGGGGCGGGGTGCAGCTCTACGCCGCCGGCTACGCCCGCACCGGGCCGGGCGCCTTCGTGGTGCGCCGATGGACGGATTTCGGCCTCGGCGCCGGCAGCGACGTCGTGGCCGCGCGCGACAGCATCGCGCACCTGCTGCCGCTGCCCGGGGGTGGGGTCGCCTATGCGGCGCTGGACCCGGGCTGGGGCCGGATCGCCGGCGACGGCACGGTGGCGCTGGCGCCCGCCTCGCCGGCCGCCGACTTCCGCAACACCGGCCTCGCCCTGGCCGTCTCCCCGGACGGGCTGCGGGTGCGCTTCGCGCTGCGCGCCGACGCGCCGCCGCTGGTGTTCGACGCCGCCAGCCGCCAGCTCGGCACCGAGGCCGGCGCCCCGCCCACGCCGCCGCAGGCCGCCGGCACGCCTGCCGCGCCGCCCCCGGGCGCGCCGCCCGTCGCCGTCCCGGCCGGTCCCCGCCCGCTCTCTCCCGGTCCGATCTCCCCCGCTCCGATCTCTCCTGGCCCACCCGCCGCCCTCCCGGCGGGCGCCGGCGACAAGGACTCCGGGGGGCGGCGGGGCGTGGTGGTGACCGGCGGCGAACGGGGCGTGGTGGTGCCCGAGGCCGGGCAGGCCCCGGCGGCTCGACCCGGCGCCGGCCTGCCCGGCCTCGCGGGCAACGCATCCGCCCCGCCCGGCCCGGCCCTGCTCGCGCCGAACTTCGCCGGCCCCTTCGTGCCGGCCCGCACGGAAAGTCCCCGGCTGCCCTTGTCGGGCTGGCGCGACACCAACCGGCCGCGCCTGGGCAACGCCCCGCTGATGCTGGGCGAGGGCGAGTTCTCCCGCTCGGCGGCGCTGCTGCCCGGGGGAGGCGGGGGGGATGCCGGCGTCCTGCTCGGCACCGACACGCATCTGCGCCTGTTCGACGCCGCCGGCCGGCCCGTGGACGCGCTGCTGGCGCCCGCCCCGGCGCTCGGCGTCACCGTGGTCGGCACCGTCGCGGTGGCGGCCTTCGCCGACGGCACGATCCGCTGGTACGACCTGCCGCTCGATCCCGCCGGCGCGCCGCAGCCGGGCGCGGGCGGCCTGCGCGAGCGCGCGGCGCTGTTCGTGCACGCCGACGGCCGGCGCTGGGTGGTGTGGACGCCCGAGGGGCTGTTCGACCACGCCGCCGAGGGCGGGCAGGACCTGGTGGGCTTCCACCTCAACGCCGGCCGCTCGCGCACCCCGGAATGGGCGAGCTTCGCCCAGGCCTACCGGCCCCTCTACACGCCTGCCGCGGTGCAGGCGCGGCTGCGCGGCGATGCCGGCCCGGCGCAGCAGCGCATGGCCGAGCTGGGCGACGTGCGCGGCCGCATCGGCCGGCAGCCGGTGCTGGCGCGGCGGCGCCTCTGCGCGGTGCGCGGCGACACCTGCACGGCGCTGCGCTGGAACGCCGCCGCCCTGCCGGAGGGCGCCACCGCGCTGCGCCTGACCTTCGCCGCGCAGGATCGCGGCCTCGGCACCGGCCCGGTGGACGTGCTGGTGAACGACCGCCTCGCCGCGCGGGCGGAGACGCCGGCCCAGGGCGGCGAGGTGACGGTGGAGGTGCCGCTCGACCCCGGCCCGAACCGGCTCGCGACACGCCTCTACGCCGGCGACCGGGCCCTGTTCGCGCAGGGACCGGCGCTCGACCTGCGCCGGCCGGAGGACTACGACGCGCCCGTCTCCGCGGGCCGCCTCCTCGTGCTGGCGGTCGGCGTCGACACCTATGCCAACCCGCAGCTCAACCTGCGCTACGCCGTGGCCGATGCCCGCACCGTGAGCGACACGCTGCGCGCCGCCGCCCAGGGTCTCTACCGCGAGGTGAAGGTCACGACCCTCACCGACGGGCAGGCGACGCGGCAGGGCGTGCTGGACGCGCTGGCCGCCATCGCCGCCGAGGCGCAGCCCGAGGACACCTTCGTGCTCTATGTCGGCGGCCACGGCGTGCTGACCGACACGGACCACCGCTTCCTGTTCCTGGGCTCGGACGTGCGCGACACCTCCTCCTTCGCCGTGCTGCGCCAGCAGGCGCTGGACGAGGGCGCGCTGGTCGCCGCCCTCGCCCGCATCCGCGCGCGGGACGGCTTCCTGTTCGTCGATACCTGCCATTCCGGCCAGATCACCGTGGACAGCCTGGCCGCGGTCGGCAACGAGACCGGGCGCTTCATGCTCGCCGCCTCCACCTCGGCGCAGGAGGCGCTGGACAGCTACGACGACCGCAACGGCGTCTTCGCCTACGCGGTGCGCGAGGCGCTGAGCGGCCGCGCGGCGATGGACGCGGACCGGCGGGTCAGCGCCCTTTCGCTCGGGGAGTACGTGATGCGCCGCGTGCCGCAGCTCGCGGCGCAGCGGCAGCACCGGCAGGACGCCGTGTTCCGCACCGCCGCGCGCGACCTGCGCAGCTTCCCGCTCGGGCAGGTGCCGCCGCGCTGAGCCGGCCCGGAGCATTTTCAAGCCGGGTGTCCCTCACCCGGCGACTCGGGAAATGCGTCAGATCGAAGGCTGGCGCCGCAGCCGGCGCCGCCGGCCGCTCTCCAGCTCGTCCGCCGCCAGGGCGGTGACGATGCCGTAGAGCATGTGCAGGCCGAGTCGCTCCGCCATCACCGGCGGGGCGGGCGCCGTCTCCCCGCGCCGGCCCTCGGCGAGGCCGAGCAGCGGCGTGCCGCTGGCGAGGTTGGCGGCGTAGAGCCCGGCGCCGTAGAGGCTGCCGAGGACGAGCGGCGAGGCGGGCGGCAATTCCCGCCGCAGCAGGCCGTAGGCGAGGCCGAAGCCGGCCGAGGCGGCGAGGTGGCCGGCCTCCTCGACCGGCGTGACGCCGCGCCGGCCGGGCAGGGCCAGGGACATCGCCAGCCCGCCGAGCAGGCCGCCGAGGGCGGAGGCTTTCCAGTGCTGCATGGGGCGTTGCTTCCTCCAGGGCCGGGGCTCCGCCCCGGACCCCGCCCAAGGGATCTTCGGGGGTGCTGCCCCTTCGAACCCCGCCGGGGGCGAAGCCCTCCGGACCCCCCATCGGATTTTCGGCCTCGATGGTCGAACCGTCGAGACTGAACGCCAGCGGAGGTTCAGGAACCTGGTCGAACGCATGCGTTCGACCCTGGCGGGTGGGGGCCGGGGCGGGCAAAGCCCTCCCCGCGGCGGATGGGCCCAGGGAAGGCGGCGCCTTCCCTGGCGGGGTCCGGGGCGGAGCCCCGAATCGCCCCCGCTTATCGCACGCCCATCCCCGCCGTTCAGCCCCCCACGGCGAGACGCTGGTCGTTCTGCCCGCGCATGGCCCAGCCCGTGGTGCGGTTCTCGATCGCGACCGCCACCACGTACATCAGCACGCCCATGACGCCGGTCACGAGCAGCCCGGCGAAGACCAGCGGCACGTCGAAGCGCGAGGAGGCGACCATCATCAGGTGGCCGATGCCGGAATTCGCCGCCACCGTCTCGGCGATGATCGAGCCGACGAAGGCGACGGTGATCGCGATCTTCAGCGAGGCGAAGAAGTAGGGCATGGCGCGCGGCAGCCCCACCTTGAGGATGATGTCGCTCTGCCGCGCACCCAGCGCGCGCAGCACGTCGCGCAGCTCCGGCTCCACGGTGGCGATGCCGGTGGCGACGTTCACCACGATCGGGAAGAAGGAGATCAGGAAGGCGGTGATGATGGCCGGCACGCTGCCGATGCCGAACCAGATCACCAGGATCGGCACCACTGCCACCTTGGGCACGCTGTTGAAGCCGATCAGCAGCGGATACAGCCCGTGGTAGAGCAGCGCCGAGGAGCCGATGGCGACGCCGAGCAGCAGGCCGAACACGATGGCCAGCGCGAAGCCGATCACCGTCGTCACCAGCGTCTGCCAGGAATTCTCCAGCAGCGGCCACCACCACTTGACGATGCTCATGGCGATGGCGGAGGGGGCGGGCAGGATGAACTCGGCCACGCCGGAGACGCGGCAGCCGATCTCCCACACCACGAACATGCCGATGGTGACGAGCCAGGGCAGCATGCTCTGCAGCCGCCGGCGGCGGCGGGCGGCGGCCACCTGCGCGGCGAGCCGCGCGGCGGCGGCGGGGCTGAGCGCGTGCGTGGCGCCGGGCTGGTCAAGCGGCATGGGTCAGGTTCTCCGCATCCGCCGGGGCCGCCTTGCGCGCCTCGTCGATCTGGTTGCGCAGCGTGTGCACGAGGTCGGTGAAGGCGGGCGCGTAGGTGTCCTCCAGCCGGCGCGGCCGGCCGAAGGGCACGACCTGCTCGGCGATGATGCGGCCGGGGCGGGAGGACATCACCAGCACCCGGTCGGCGAGATAGACCGCCTCGCGCAGGTCGTGGGTGACGAGGATCACGGTCGGGCGGCGCTCGATCCAGACGTCCTGGAGGACGGACCAGAGATCCTCGCGGGTGAAGATGTCGAGCGCGCCGAAGGGCTCGTCCAGCATCAGCAACTGCGGGTCGTGGATCAGCGCGCGGCAGAGCGAGGCGCGCTGCTGCATGCCGCCCGAGAGCTGCCAGGGGTAGCGCTTCTCGAACCCCGCCAGCCCGACCGAGGCGAGCAGGGCGCGCGCCTTCGCCTCGTAGGCGGCGCGCTCGGCGCGCAGGCGCCGCCGGTGCGGCTCCACCACCTCCAGCGGCAGCATCACGTTCTGCAGGATGGTGCGCCAGGGCAGCATGGTCGGGTTCTGGAAGCCCATGCCGGCGATCGAGAGGGGGCGGTCCACCTCGCGCCCGGCCACGATCACGCTGCCCTCCGTCGCCGGCCACAGGCCGGTGACGAGGCGCATCAGCGTGCTCTTGCCGCAGCCGGAGGGACCGACCACGGCGATGAACTCGCCCTTCTCCACCATCATCGTGGTGCCGCGCAGCGCCAGCGTGCCCTCGACGCCGCCATAGCGCATCGCGACGTCGCGTATCTCCGCGAAGGGGCGCGTGCTGCTCATCGGCGGCGGCCCTGGCGGGGCGCCTGCCTGCCTGCTTGTTGTGCAGCCATGTCCTGTCGTCCTTTTCCCAGCGCCGCCCCCGCCCGCCCGGCGCCATCCGCCGGGGCCCGGCGAGCGGCCGGCCCCGTGCCGGTGCCCGCCCCGCCGCCCTCGCTGCGCACGATGCCGACGATTCCACCCGCCGTGGCGCCGACCGCGATTCCGACGGGCAGGGCCGGCAAGGGCAGCAAGCCGCGTGCCAGCCGCCGGCCTGTCCAGGGGGATCGCCCCGCCGCCGACCGTCCACTCCCGCCGCGGCCCGCCGCGGAGGACAGCGTCCGCGCCGCCACTTACGGGCGCGGCGAGGGAGGGATATGACAGGAACGTGCGCGGTTACAGCGGCGGGCGGCGCGCCGCCGGCGCCGCGGCCTGCATCCGGGGCGATGCCCATGCGTTCCGGGAGGATCACAGGCACGGCACCGCCGGGGCGCGGCGGCAGGGATCGGGGGATGCGATGCGTCTGGAAGGCGAGCGCGAGAGCGGCAACGTCGAGGACCGGCGCGGGGCGGGCGGCTTCTCGCGCGGCGGCATCGTCCCGATCGGCGGCGGGCTGGGCGGCCTCGCCATCCTGCTGATCGCCCTGTTCCTCGGAGTCGACCCGAGGGTGCTGCTGCCGGGCGACGAGCCCGCCCCGCAGACCCAGCAGGTGGACCGCCGCGCGCCGCCCGGCAGCGCCCCGGGCCAGCAGCAGGGCGGCGGCACCGAGGATCCGGCCCGGCGCTTCGTCGCGCAGATCCTCGGCTCGACCGAGGACGTCTGGAAGGACGTGTTCCGCCAGGCCGGCCGCCAGTACCGCGACCCGACGCTGGTGCTCTATTCCGGCATGACGCAGTCCGGCTGCGGCACGGCGCAGGCCCAGGTCGGCCCGTTCTACTGCCCGCTGGACCAGAAGCTCTACATCGACCTCGGCTTCTTCCGGGAGATGCAGGAGCGGCTCGGCGCCCCGGGCGATTTCGCCCGTGCCTACGTGATCGCGCACGAGGTCGGGCACCACGTGCAGAACCAGCTCGGCACCCTCCAGCGTGTGGACGAGCTGCGCCAGCGCGTGGACCGGGCCGACAGCAACGCCCTTTCGGTAAGGGTGGAGCTGCAGGCCGACTGCTACGCCGGCGTCTGGGCGGCGCGCGCCAACGCCGAGCGCAACATCCTGGAGCAGGGCGACATCGAGCAGGGCATGAACGCCGCCAGCGCCGTGGGCGACGACCGGCTGCAGCGCCGCTCGCAGGGCTATGCCGTGCCCGAGAGCTTCACCCACGGCAGCTCGGCGCAGCGCGTGAACTGGTTCCGGCGCGGCCTGCAGAGCGGCGACCCGCGCCAGTGCGACACCTTCGGCGCGCAGAGCCTTTGACAGCCTGCCTCTGACAGCCTGGGGCGCGGCGTCCATCGGCCCGCCCGGGGCGGCCCGCCCGGGGCCCTCGCCCCGGACCCTGCGCCTCGTCGGGGAAGCCTCTCCCCTGCCGTCCGGCGTGACGGGCAAGGCGGCGGCGCTACCCGGCCCGGACGGCCGGGCCACGGCCGCCGTTGCGGCGCCGGCGGGCGACGGGACCGGAGCCCCGCCGCCCGCGCCGGTTCAGAAGTCGCTGACCCGGCCCTTGCGCTCCCAGTCGCCGTAGCGCGTCGGCTCCGGCCCGGCCGGGCCGCCGACCTCGGGCGGCAGCGCCTTCTCGTGCAGCCGGACCGGCGCCTCCGAGGGCGGGTCGCCGACCGGCGGCGGGCTCGGGTCGCCGGGCTGCGGCATGTCGTGGCCGGGCGGCGGCACCTGCGGCGAGGGCGGTACGTCCGGCTCCGGGGTGGTGGGCGGCGGCGGGATGTCGGGCGGCACCGGCTGCGGCGGCACCACCGGCGGCAGGCCGGGAAGCTGCGGCGGCGGCTCGGTCGGGTCGTTGGGCGGCCGCGCCGGCGGATCGGACATGGCGTGCGACCCGGTCGCGAGGAAGCCGGCGGACGGATCGCGCCGCGGGCCATTGAGGTGATTCGTCATGAGCGCCATCTGGTGGGTCCCCCCTGGCATGGACAAGCAGTAACGCGCGACAGTCCCCCCAGGTGCCGTGCCGACGGTGCCGTGCCGGCGGATACCATCGGCGGGCATGACCGGCGGCGACGGCCGGGTCGCCCGCCCCCGCGCGACCCGACGCACGGCAGCGGCCACCGGGACAAGGCTGAGCGGAAGGAGGAACGATGAACGGCTACCTGCGCACCGCGATCCTGCTGGCCGGGATGACGGCGCTGTTCGTGGGCGTCGGCTACCTGATGGGCGGGCGGCAGGGCATGGTGATCGCCTTCCTGGTCGCCTGCGCCACCAACGCCTGGGCCTACTGGAACAGCGACCGCGTCGTGCTCTCCATGCACAACGCCGAGCCGATCTCGCCCGAGAGCGCGCCGCGCCTCTACCACATGGTGGCGGCGCTGGCGCAGCGCGCCGGCCTGCCCATGCCGGCCCTCTACGTGATCCACGAGGACCAGCCCAACGCCTTCGCCACCGGCCGCAACCCCGAGAACGCCGCGGTCGCGGTGAACACCGGCCTGCTCGACCGCATGTCGGAGGAGGAGGTTGCGGGGGTGGTGGCGCACGAGCTGGCGCATATCAGGCACCGCGACACCCTCATCATGACGGTGACGGCGACGCTGGCCGGCGCCATCGGCATGCTGGCGCAGTTCGGCTTCCTGTTCGGCGGCCGCGACGAGGACGGCCGCCGCTCGCCCTTCGGCCCGATCGGGGCGATCCTGATGATCGTGCTGGCGCCGATCGCGGCGATGCTGGTGCAGACCGCGATCAGCCGCTCGCGCGAGTACGAGGCGGACCGGCTGGGCGGCGAGATCTGCGGCAACCCGCTCTGGCTGGCCGGGGCGCTGGGCAAGCTGGAGCAGTTCAAGCACGGCATCGTCAACCCGACCGCCGAGGCGCATCCGGCCAGCGCCCACATGTTCATCATCAACCCGCTCTCCGGGCTGCGCTTCGACAATCTGTTCTCCACCCATCCGCCCACGGAGAGCCGCATCGCGGCGCTGCGGCAGCAGGCCCAGGCGTCGGGGAGGGGCGGCGGGTACGGGAGTGGTCGGCCGTCCTACCCGGCCACCCCTTCGCCCGGCTCCCCCTGGGGGCGGGCGCCGGGCGGCCCGCGCCGCGGTCCCTGGGGATGATCCGGGCCGCCGCGTCCGTCGCTGCCGGAACGGTGCGCCCTGCCGCTTGCAGGCGCCCCGCCGCCCGCCCAGCGGCGGGCCGTGGCGCGGCGGCCGGGCCGCGGGCGCGCCGCCCGCCACCGCGTCCGACGCCGGCGGACCGGCACGCGCCTAGAGCCGATCCAGCCTGACTGTATCAGGCCGGAACGGCTCCAGCCTTTTGATTTTTCGCATTTTCCGAGCCGCTGAGCGAGGACGCTCAGCTTGAAAATGCTCTAGGCGCGCCGGGAGCGGCGCCGGCGACCATCCCCGCCCGATGCGCGACGCTGCCGCCCCGCCTACGGCGCCGTCCGGTACAGCACCAGCGCGAGCTGCCGGCCGCGCGAGTAGTTGATGCCGGGCACCATGCCGATCTCCTGCACCGTCAGGCCGAGCGCCGCCACCGCCCGCATGAAGTCCGGCTGCGCCCGGTCCGCCACCGCCGCCACCCGGCCCGGCCCGCCCGCTAGGAAGCGCGCCGCCGCCCCGCCATCCGCCAGCAGATGCGTGCCCGTGCCCATGGCGAACATCAGCGACGGCTCGTGGAAGCCGACCACGGCGAAGCGGTCGCCCGGCAGGGCGCCGACATGGTCGCGCACCATCGCCGCGACCCGGGGCGCCACCCACACCATGCGCAGCCGCGGCAGGGTCAGCTCCAGCACCGTGGCGTAGAGCGGGATCGCCAGCAGCACGCCGGCCATCGCCGTGCTGGCCCAGTCTCGCCCCAACCCTTCCCGCCCCAACCCTTCCCGCTGGCCGCCGCGTCCCCGCGCGCCGCGCAGCAGCACCCAGAGCAGCAGCCCGGCGAAGGGCAGGGTCAGCAGCGCCGCCGGCAGCACCTCCCCGTCCACGAGGCGCGGCAGCAGCGGCCCGGCGAGGCCGAGCGCCAGCGCCGTGCCGACCATCCCGGCGGTCGCCAGCCAGCCCAGCCAGCGCGGCGCCGGGCGGCGCAGCGGGTCCATCGCCCAGCGCGCCGCCAGCAGCATCACCGCCGGGTAGGCCGGCAGCACGTAGTGCGGCAGCTTGGTCGCGGTGGCCTCGAACAGCAGCCAGGTCGGCACCGCCCAGGCCAGCAGCAGCCGCACCGGCGGCTGCGCCCGCGCCAGCCAGGCCGAGGGCGCCGCCCGCGTCGCGATCCAGGCGCCGGGGAAGCCCGCCACGGCGAAGGCCAGCAGGTAGTAGCCCGGCGGCCCCCAGTGGCTCTCCTCGCCCGAGCCGAGCTTGGAGAGCATGTCGCCGCCCACCGCCTCCGAGAAGAAGCGCCCGCCCGTGGCGATGCCGATCGCCACGAACCAGGGGGCGGCGGCCAGCAGCATCAGCGGGACGCCCCAGCCCGGCCGCAGCGCCCGCAGCCAGGAGCCGCGCCCGGCCGCCGGCAGGCCGGGACCCGCTCCGCCGGTCCGGCCGCCCTCGCGGCTGGCGGCGGGGCGGGCGTCGCGGCGCCAGGCGCGGTCGGCCACGGCCAGGGTGATGCCGGCCAGCAGCGGCACCATCGGCGCGATCGGTCCCTTGAGCAGGATGCCGACGCCGAGCGAGAGCCAGAACCCGGCCGCCGCCCCCGGCCCGAAGGCCGCCGGCTGGAGGTAGGCGCGGCCGAACAGCCCCATCGCCAGCACGATGGTGGCGAGCAGCGCCGCGTCGGTCTTGGCGATGTGCGCCTCGGCCACCAGCACCAGGGAGCTGGCCAGCATCGCGGCGCCGAGGAAGGCGGCGCGCCGCCCGACCAGGGTGCGGCCGAACTGGAAGGTGGCGAGCACCGCCACCAGCGCCCCGAGCAGGCTCGGCAGGCGGTAGGGCCAGATCTGCGTCCGGTCCCCGATGCCCAGCGCCTCCACGGCGTGCACCGCGGCGGCCTGCGCCCAGTGGATGCCGGCGGGCTTCTTGTTGCGCTCGGTCTCGCCGTAGCGGATGCGCACGTAGTCGCCGCTCTCCACCATCTGGCGCGTCGCCTGGGCGAAGCGGCTCTCGTCGCGGTCGCCGGGCGGCAGGGTGAAGAAGCCGGGGAGCCAGAGCAGGGCGCAGAGCAGCGTCAGCACCAGCGTCGGCCGGCGCGTGTCGGGCAGCCGCGCGGGCAGGTCCAGCAGTGCCGCGAGCGGGCGCAGCGGACGGTTCCAGGGGCGGCCCCAGGGGCGGCCCCAGGGGCGCCTGCCCGGCCGGTCGCCGCCGGCGGGCGTGGGCAGGTCGAGCCTGTGAGGGACTGGCGGCACGGCGTTTCCTGGTCGAGCACGGGAGCCGGAAAGGGAACCCCGGAGAAGGGGAGGGCGGCATGCCGCGCATGGCCGGGCGCGATGCCGCGGATTTCCCCTGGCGACGATCTGCTCTAGAGGGCGCGGATGGGCAAGCCCGCCGCGCCGAAGAACCCGCATTCCGATAACGCAGGCCGCGCCGCGCCCGGCAATCCGGCCCGTGCCGAGTCCGGCAATCCGGACCGCGCCGCGCCCGGCAATCCGGCCCGTGCCGCGCCCGGCAATTCGGACCGCGCCGCGTCCGGCAATTCGGACCGTGCCGCGTCCGGCAACCCGGGCCGCGCCGGTGGCGCCGCCCGCGCCGGCGGGCCGGCCGACGAGGGGCGCGGCCGGGCCAACGGGGGGGCGCCGACCGGCGGGGGCGGCGAAGGCGCGCCCCGCGCCGGCGGCAACGCCCGCCGTTCCGCCGCGCGCCTCGCCGCGCTGCGCCTGCTGGAGGCGGTGCTGGAGCGTCACCGGCCGCTGGAGGAGGCGCTGGACGCGCTGCCGCGCCTCGATGGCCGCGACCGCGCCGCCGGCCACCGCATCGCCGCCGCCGTGCTGCGCCGCCTCGGCACGCTCGACGCCGCGCTGGAGCCCTGGCTGCGCCGCGAACCGCCGCCCGTGGTGCGCCACGCGCTGCGCATCGGCGCCGCCGAGCTGCTGCTGCTCGGCACCGCGCCGCACGCCGCCGTGGCCTCGGCGGTGGGGCTGGTGCCGCGCTCGCTCTCCGGCCTCGCCAACGCCGTGCTGCGCCGCGTTGCCGAGGCGGGGACGGCGGCGCTGGACGGGCTGGACGTGGAGCGGCTGGACACGCCGGCCTGGCTCTGGACCGCCTGGCACGACGCCTACGGCCCCGCGGTGCGCCGGATCGCCGCCGCGCACCGGGCCGAGGCGCCGCTCGACCTCACCCTTGCCCCCGGGGCCCCGGGGGCGGCCCCGCCGCCCGGCGGCGAGCTGCTCCCCACCGGCAGCCTGCGCTTCCCCGCCGGCACCCGCGTCACCGAGCTGCCCGGCTTCGCCGAGGGCGCCTTCTGGGTGCAGGACGCCGCCGCCGCCCTGCCGGCGCGGCTGCTGGCGGCGCGGCCGGGCGAGCGCGTGGCCGATCTCTGCGCCGCCCCCGGCGGCAAGACCGCGCAGCTCGCCGCCGCCGGCGCCACGGTGACGGCGGTGGAGCGCGAGCCGCGTCGCGCCGCCCGGCTGCGCGAGAACCTCGCCCGGCTGCGCCTGAACGCCGCGGTGGTGGAGGCGGACGTGGTCGAGTGGGCGGCCGGCGGGGAGGCTGCCGGGCGGTTCGACGCCGTGCTGCTCGACGCCCCCTGCACCGCGACCGGCACCATCCGCCGCCACCCGGACGTGGCCCGGCTCAAGCGCCCGCGCGACGTGCCGAGTGCCGCCGAGGCGCAGGGCCGCCTGCTCGCCGCCGCCGCGCGGCTGCTGGCGCCGGGCGGCCGGCTGGTCCTCGCCACCTGCTCGCTGCAGCCGGAGGAGGGCGAGGCGCATCTGGCCGCCGCCGCCGCGCTCGGCCTGCGGCACGATCCCTTCCGGCCGGAGGAGCTGCCCGGCCTGCCGGAAGCGCTGACCGGCGCCGGCACGCTGCGCACCCGGCCCGATTTCTGGTCGGAGCATGGCGGCATGGACGGCTTCTTCGCCGCCCGCTTCCGGCAGGCCTGACGCCGGCGGCCGGACTTTCTCCGGCGGCGGGGCGGGCCGGCCCCGCGGATCGCGGCATGCGGGCCGGGCGGATCACGGCCCGGCGCCCGGTATGCCCGGCCGCCCGAGCGGAGGCCGCGCACCAGCCCTTCCGCCGCCATCCACCGTTGCGTGCGGTAACGGACGCGTTGCAATTCGTCACGCCCCGTTCGTTCCGCCCCGCTGCCGATTTTGTGCGCGCGGCGACCGGGCGGCGAGTCGGCACCCGGTTGCCGCCCGCGGAGGGCGGGGGCTAGAAGCCCCCGATGCGCCCCGTTCGAATCGCCCCGTCCCTGCTTGCCGCCGACTTCGCCCGACTGGGCGAGGAGGCGGATGCGGTCGCCGCCGCCGGGGCGGACTGGCTGCACCTCGACATCATGGACGGGCACTTCGTACCCAACATCAGCTACGGCCCGGTGGTGCTGAAGTCCCTGCGCAGGCGGTGCTCCCTCTACTTCGACGTCCACCTGATGATCGCCCCCGCCGACCCCTTCCTCGCCGCCTTCGCCGAGGCGGGCGCGGACGGCATCAGCCTGCACCCGGAGGCCGGGCCGCACCTGCACCGCTCGCTGCAGACCATCCGGTCGCTGGGCAAGAAGGCCGGCGTGGTGCTGAACCCGGCGACGCCCGTGAGCGCCGTCGAGGAGGTGCTCGACCTCTGCGACCTGATCCTGGTGATGACGGTCAACCCCGGCTTCGGCGGCCAGGCCTTCATCCCGAGCCAGCTGCCCAAGATCGCCCGGCTGCGCGCGATGATCGACGCGCACGCGGCGGCGGGCGGCCAGCCCATCGCGCTGGAGGTGGATGGCGGCGTCACGGCCGAGACCGCGCCGCTGGTGATCGAGGCCGGCGCCGACACGCTGGTGGCGGGCACGGCGGTGTTCGGCCGGCCCGACTACCGCGCCGCCATCGCCGCCCTCAGGGGGCAGGCCGGGTGAGGGCGCCCCACGGGGCTGCCATGAGGGAGGGCGGGAACATGGTGCGGCGGGCGGAATGCCCCACGGCGCGCGGCGGGGGCGGCCGATGAAGGAGGTGCTGCGGCGGACGCTCGGCCGCCTGCGCCCGATCCGGGTGCCGGACGCGCCCGCGCGCGCCTTCCGCGACCTCTGGCCCGGCGATTCCAGCCGTGGCGCCCAGCTGCTGCGCGGCGAGTTCGAGGTGGCCGGCACGCGGCGCCCGCTGCAGGTGATGGCGGAGGGCGGCGAGGGCTGGAACGCCGAGTCCGGCCCGGCCGCGTGGCGCGCCGCCTCGCTCGGCTTCGCCTGGCTGCGCGACCTGCGCACCCTCGGCACCGACCCGGCGCGGCTGCGCGCGCGGGCGCTCGCGGCCGACTTCCTCGAACGCGGCATGCTGGAGCCGATGGCGCAGTCCGCCGAGGTGGCGGGGGCGCGCATCTCGGCCATGCTCGGCAACTGGGACTTCTTCGCCGCCACCGCCGAGGACGGGCTGCGCCGGCAGCTCATGGTGCGGCTGGCGCAGGACGGGCGCCTCGTGCTCTCGCAGCTTCCCCTGGAGGTGGACCACCGCGGCGCGCTGGTCGCGGTGAAGGGCGGCATGGCGGCCGCCATCGCGCTCTCGGAGGAGGCGTGGCTGAACCGCTGCCTGCGCATGCTGCCCGGCGAGATCGAGCGCCAGTTCCACCCCGACGGCGGCCATGTCGAGCGTTCGCCCGGCCAGCAATTGCTGGCGTTGCAGGACCTGATCGAGATCCGCAACCTGCTGAACGGGTCGGGCATCGAGGCGCCGGCGATGCTGACCGTGGCGATGGACCGCGCCGCGCCGGCGCTGCGCATGTTCCGCCACGGCGACGGCGCGCTGGCCCTGTTCAACGGCACCCGCATCGAGAGCCCGAAGGAAGGCGGCGGCGCGGTGATCGACCTCGTGCTGACCCAGGCGCAGTCGCGCGGGCGCGCCCCCACCGAGCTGCCCGATGCCGGCTTCCACCGCCTCCAGGCCGGGCGGACGCTGGTGCTCGCCGAGTGCGGCGCGCCGCCGCCGCGCCGGGGCAAGGACCCGGCGCGCGGCGGGCTGCCGCGCGGCGCCGACCGCTACGCCCATGCCGGCACGCTCTCCTTCGAGGTCTCGGTCGGGCGCGACCGGATGATCGTCAATTGCGGCGCGGCGCCGGCCGGCGACCAGGCGTGGCGCGACGCGCTGCGCTCCACCGCCGCGCACTCGACCCTGATCCTGGCCGACACCAACAGCAGCGAGCTGCGCGAGGACGGCATCGGCCGGCGGCCGGAGTCGGTGACCGCCGAGCGGCACGAGGCGGGCGGCGCGCAATGGCTGGAGGCGAGCCACGACGGCTGGCGCCAGGCCTTCGGCGTGGTGCACCGGCGCCGGCTCTACCTCGCGGAATCCGGTGACGACCTGCGCGGCGAGGACATGGTGGAGGGCGAGGACACGCCGGCCTTCGCGGTGCGCTTCCACCTGCACCCCTCGGTGGACGTGCGTCCGCAGGACGAGGAGGGCACGGTGCTGCTGCGCCTGCCCTCGGGCGCGACCTGGCGGCTGCGCGCCAAGGGGGGGCGGCTGGCGATCGAGGAGAGCATCTATCTCGGCCACGATCCCGGCCCGACGCGGCAGGTCGTGCTGCACGCCGCGGCCGGCACCGGGGCCGTGCAATGGGCGCTGTCGCGGCGCAGCGTCGGCGGCGACGAGGACGCGTAGGGCAGGGGACGTCGCGGCGCGCCCCCGGCCTGCCCGCCCTTGGCCCGATCGCCCCTGGCCCGATCGCCCAGGCCTCGTGGGCCCGGACAGGCGCGCATGCCGCGGGCCCTGGTCCTCGGGCGGCTCCACGCCGCCGGGCGTGGCCACCCTCCGGCGATCCGCTCCGGCGCATTCCCTCCGGCGCATTCCCGGGCCGGGCATACTCGCCCGGCGCCTCGGAGGATGCGCCGGAGCGAAGGCCGGAGCTTTTTCAAGCCGGGTGTACTCACCCGGCGACCCGGAGAATGCGAAAGACCAGAAGGCTGGAGCCGTTCCGGCCTGATGCGGTCAGGCCGGAACGGCTCTACGGCGAACCGCGGTCCGGTTGGGCCTGTGGTTCGCTGCAACTCGTTGTTCTCGGCGCGGATTCACGCCGCTGGGCGTGTCCGCCCGCCGGCGATCCGCTCTAGAGCATTTTCAAGCTGAGCGTCCTCGCTCAGCGGCTCGGAAAATGCGAAAAATCAAAGGCTAGAGCCGTTCCGGCCTGATACAGTCAGGCTGGATCGGCTCTAGGGCCGCAGGCGCGGCAGCAGGGCCTCGGCGTTGCCGGACTCGATCGCGCGCAGGGTCTCGGGGGCGAGCCCGCTCCCTGCCAGCCCCTGCACCTGCTCGCTGCCGAGCCGGTAGGGAAAGTCGGTGCCGAGCAGCACCTGCCCCGCCGGCACCACCTTCAGCAGCGCGGCCATCGCGACCGGGTTGGCCGCCTGCGCCGTGTCGTAGTGGAAGCGCGCGAGCGCCGGCAGCACGGCGCCGCCGGCGAGCTGGCGGGAGACCGCCGGCGGCCGCGCCTGGAATTCCAACCGCTCGATCAGGAAGGGCATGGTGCCGCCGGCATGCGAGAAGACGAAGCGTATCCCGGGAAAGCGCGCGGCGGTGCCGCTGAACATCAGGCTGGCGATGCTGCGCGTGGTGTCGGTGCCGAACTCCACCACCGTGTCCGGAATGCCCGGCAGCAGGTTGGTGCAGCAGGCGGCCGAGATCGGGTGCGTCGCCGCCACCGCGCGGCGGCGCTCCAGCTCCTCGTAGAGCGGGTGGAAGGCCTGGTCGCCCAGCCAGCGGTTGTCGTAATTGGTGAAGAGGTAGACGCCGTCGGCCTTCAGCGCGTCGAGCGCGTGCGCCGTCTCGGCCAGGCTGCCCTCGATGTCGGGCAGCGGCAGCGCGGCGAAGAAGCCGAGGCGGCGGGGGAATTGCTGCGCCAGCCCGGCCGCGTACTCGTTGCAGGCGCGCACGAGCCGGCGCCGCTCCTCGCCCTCGACGAAGGTGAAGGCGGGCGTGGTGACGGAGAGGATCGCGACGTCGATCCCGGCCCGGTCGAGATCCTCGATCGTCCGCGCCGGCGTCCAGTTGCGTGCCACGGGCGGCAGGTCCAGCTTCGCGAGCGCCGCGTCGCGATAGGCCGGCGGGGTCAGGTGATGATGGATATCGATGCGCCGCTGCCCGGGGCCGGGTCGGGCGGGGGCCTGGGCCCCGGCCGGGATGGCCGGCAACGTGGCGGCGCCGAGGGCCGCCGCCGCGCCCCGCAGCAGCGCGCGGCGCGGCATGAGGCAGGCGCAGCGGCCGGCCGGATGGCTGCCCGGGTCGCACGAAAGGACCGGCATGGTCTGGCGCCTCCTCCGTCGTTCGTCTTCGGCGATGTTGCCGCGCCTGTCCGGCGAATCGATCGCATGGCGCCGGCATGGCCGCAAGGTGCCGGGCGCGGCCGCGCGCGAGGGGTGGCGCCGTGAAGATCGCGCAGGTCACCAACGTCGATTTCTCGCTGCGCCACTTCCTGCTGCCGCTGATGCGCGGCGCGCGGGCGCGCGGGCACGAGGTGGTGGGCATCTGCGCCGAAGGGCCGCTGCTCGACCTGCCGCGCGCGGAGGGTTTCCGCATCGTGCCGGTGCCGATGGCGCGCAGCCTGGACCCGCGCGCCCAGGCCCGGGCCTACCGCGCCCTGCTCGACCTGTTCCGCGCCGAGGAATTCGACCTCGTGCACGCGCACATGCCGATTTCCGGCCTGCTGGCGCGCGCGGCGGCGCGGGCGGCGAAGGTGCCGCGCGTGGCCTACACCTCGCACGGCTTCCTGTTCAACCAGCCGGGGCCGCTCTGGCGGCGCGGCCTGTCGCTCGGCCTGGAATGGCTGGGCGGGCGACTGACCGACACCTTCCTGACCGTGAGCGAGGAGGAATCGGCCGATGCGCGCCGGCTGCGCATCGCCGCCGATGCGGTCGGCATCGGCAATGGCCGCGACCCGGCGCTGTTCTGCCCCGATGCCGCCGCGCGCGCCGCGCTGCGGGCGGAATTCGGCGTGCCGGAGGATGCCTGCGTCGTCGTGATCGTCTCGCGGCTGGTGCGGCACAAGGGGCACCGCGAGCTGCTGCGGGCGATGGAGCAGGTGCCGGGCGCCGTGCTCTGGGTGGTGGGCGAGCGGCTGCCGAGCGACCACGGCGAGTCGCTGGATGCCGACTTCGCGCGGGCCCAGTCCGTGCTGGGGCGTCGCCTGGTGCGGCTCGGCTACCGCCACGACGTGGCGCGCGTGCTGGCGGCGGCCGACGTGTTCGCGCTGCCGAGCCACTTCGAGGGCCTGCCCATGTCGGTGATCGAGGCGATGCTGACCGGCCTGCCGGTGGTCGCCACCGACATACGCGGCCCGCGCGAGCAGGTGGTGGAGGGGCGGACCGGCCTGCTGGTGCCGCCGCGCACCGTGCCGCCGCTGGCCGCGGCGCTGTCGCGGCTGGCCGGCGACCCGGTGCTGCGGGGGCGGATGGGCGAGGCGGGGCGGGCGCGGGCGCTGGAACGCTTCGACGAGGCGAAGGTGGTGGGGCGGACGCTGGACCTGCTGGGGCTCTGACCCGGCGGCATCCCGCCGCGCGCGTTCAGGGCGTCCCGCCGCCCCCCGCCTGGGACGCCCCTGCCTGGGCCGCCCCTGCCTGAGCCGTTCCCACTTGAGCCGCCCCCACCTGAGCCGTTCCCGTTTGGGCGGTTCCCGTCTGGGCGGTTCCCGTCTGGGCGGTTCCCGTCTGGGCCGCACCCGGCGGCGCGGCCGCCGCGTCGGGCGGCGGAGCGATCGCCTCGGAAGCGACGCGCGGCACCGGCACGATGGCCGCGTCCGCCGGGGAGCCGGCGCCGCCGACCCGCCCCGCCGCCATGGCCGGCCCCGGCGCGGCCGCCTGCGCCGGCGCGGCGGCGGGCGGCTCGGACGCGACGGTGTAGTCGGGCACGATGCGCGCCTGCGCGCCCGCGATCACCAGCACCTTCTGGCCGATCGCGAGCGGCGTGGCGTCGCGCTGGGTGACCGAGACCAGCTCGCTGTTGGGCTTGCGCACGACATACTCGTAGGCGGTGGTGTCGCCGGCCGCGCGCTCCACCGCGCTGCCGATGAGCCCGCCGGTGAGCGCGCCGCCGAGCGCGCCGAAGGCCGAGCCGACGCCGCCCGGCGTCTGCGCCCCGGCGATGCCGCCCGCCGCGGCGCCGGTGGCCGCCCCGGCGGTGCCGTCCGCCGCCACCGCCACGCGCCGCACGCCCACCACGATGCCCTGCTCGACCTTGTTGGCCTGCTGCACGGCCCGCGAGGCGTAGGTGTCGGGAGAGTAGTCGCCGCCGCATCCGGCCATGGCGAGCGGCAGGAGGACGATGAGGGGCAGGGCCGGGAAGGCGGGGTGCGGCACGGCGAGGACGCGCCGGATCGATCGCGGCAAGGCGGGATTTCCTGCTCGATGGGTCCGCCGGAGTGATAGGGGCGGGTCCCCGGCCTGTCACCCCTGCGGCCGGTGCCGGGAACGGCCCATGCCCCGGGCGCATCTTCGGGCGCCGTCGCCCGACCGTGGGGCACGCCTCCGGCCCTGCCGGACCGTCACTCCCGGCCCTGTCGGGCCGTCCTCTCCCACCCTCGCCGGGCCATTCCTCCCCGCCCTGCCGGGCCGGCCCGCCGACGCCTCGGCCGGCCCGCGGGCATGCGCATGCCCGCGCGGCATGGCGGAACGGCGCCGCCCGGGTGCGTTACCCGTTTGCCCCCGGGCGGTACCGGGGCTAATCCCCCGCGCAGATCGGCCCGCCTGCCAGCCCCGTCCGCCAGCCCCGCGGCCGGCCGGGCGGCCTGCCCTCCACCGGCAGGCTGCCGTGGCCCCGCGCCGCTTCCCTTCGAAGGTCCCGCCATGACCGACACCGTCGCCATCCGACGCGCCCTGCTCTCCGTCTCCGACAAGACCGGCCTCGTGGAATTCGGCCGCTTCCTGGCCGGCAGGGGCGTCGAGATCCTCTCCACCGGCGGCACGGCGAAGGCGCTGCGCGAGGCGGGCGTCGCGGTGGTCGAGGTCTCCGACCACACCGGCTTCCCCGAGATCCTGGACGGGCGGGTGAAGACGCTGGTGCCGCAGATCCATGGCGGCATTCTCGGCCGCCGCGACCTGCCCGCGCACCAGGCGCAGATGGCCGAGCACCGCATCGCGCCGATCGACCTCGTGGCGGTCGACCTCTACCCGTTCGAGGCGACGGTCGCGCGCGGCGGCAGCTTCGAGGACTGCATCGAGAACATCGACATCGGCGGGCCGGCGATGATCCGCTCGGCGGCGAAGAACCACGCCCATGTCGCCGTGCTGACCGGCACCGCGCAGTACGACGCGGTGCGCGCCGAGGTGGAGGCCAGCGGCGGCACCACCCTCGCGCTGCGCCGCCGCCTCGCCGCCGAGGCCTATGCCCGCACGGCCGCCTACGACGCCGCCATCGCCGGCTGGTTCGCGCGGCAGAACGAGGTGGAGTTCCCGCCGCGCCTCGCCTTCGCGGGCACGCTGCGACAAACGCTGCGCTACGGCGAGAACCCGCACCAGCGCGCCGCCTTCTACGTCGATGGCTCCGGCCGCCCCGGCATCGCCACGGCGGCGCAGGTGCAGGGCAAGGAGCTCTCCTACAACAACCTCAACGACACCGACGCCGCCTTCGAGTGCGTGGCCGAGTTCGAGGAGCCCGCCATCGTCATCGTCAAGCACGCCAACCCGTGCGGCGTGGCGACGGCGGCGAGCCTCGCCGCGGCCTGGGACGCGGCGCTGCGCTGCGATCCCGTCTCGGCCTTCGGCGGCATCGTCGCCGCCAACCGCCCGCTCGACGCGGCGGCGGCCGAGCGGATCGCCGCGATCTTCACCGAGGTCATCATCGCCCCCGATGCCGACGAGGCGGCGAAGGCGATCCTGGCGCGCAAGAAGAACCTGCGCCTGCTGCTCACGGGCGGCGTGCCGGACCCGGCGGCGCCGGGCACCACCTTCCGCTCCGTCGCCGGCGGCTTCCTGGCGCAGTCGCGCGACGCCGGCCGCGTCGCGCTCGACGGGCTGAAGGTGGTGACGAAGCGGGCGCCCTCCGAGGCCGAGCTGCGCGACCTGCTCTTCGCCTTCCGCGTCTGCAAGCACGTCAAGTCCAACGCCATCGTCTACGCGAAGGGCGGGGCCACGGTGGGCGTCGGCGCCGGGCAGATGAGCCGGGTCGATTCCGCGCGCATCGCGGCCTGGAAGGGCGAGGAGGCGGCCAGGGCCGCCGGCCTGCCGGAGGGCCTGACCAAGGGTTCGGTGGTCGCGTCCGACGCCTTCTTCCCCTTCGCCGACGGGCTGCTCGCGGCGGCGGCGGCGGGTGCGACGGCGGTGATCCAGCCCGGCGGCTCGATCCGCGACAACGAGGTGATCGCGGCGGCCGACGAGGCCGGCCTCGCCATGGTGCTGACCGGGATGCGCCACTTCCGGCACTGATCCCCGGCCCCGCGAACCTTTCCCTAACCCTTGCCCGCCAGGATCGGCCCGTCGGCGAAGGGCCCGGCGAGGGCCCGGGGAAAGGCCCCGGGGAAAGGCAAGGAATGCGCGGGCTGCACTGGCAGGCGGAGACGGGGCGCGTCACCGCCTGGGCACGGGAATTCGCGGCGCTGCTGCCGGAATTCCCCTTCCCGAACAGCAACGGCATGGCGCCGGACACGGGCTTCCAGCTCTACGCGCTGCTGCGCGCGCTCGGGCCCGAGCTGGTCGTCGAATCCGGCGTCTGGCGCGGCTTCTCGACCTGGGTGATCCGGCAGGCGGCGCCTGCCGCGCGGATCATCGCGATCGACCCGATCTTCGCCCTCGGCCACTGCCTCGACCGCACCCGGATCGAGCCGGCCTGGCGCGCGCCGGACGTCACCTACGGCGGCGGCGACTTCTCCTGCGCCGGCTTCGAGTTCATGGCCAAGCCCCCCGGCTCCCTGGTGCTGTTCGACGACCACCAGAACAAGCTGCACCGGCTGCGCCAGGGCGCCGAGGCGGGCTTCCGCCACATGGTGTTCGACGACAACCTGCCCGGCCGCGCCACGCACAACACCTTCTTCCACTACCGGCGCGAGCCCCGCCTCGACGCCTGGATGGCGCTGGTGCTGGAGGAGTACGAGGTGATCCCGCCGCTCTGGGACACCATGGCGGGGATGGAGAACGAGGTGTTCGTGCCCGGGCTGAACCTGCCGCGCGAGCCGGACCTCGCCCTGCTCGACACCACGCGGGCGCCGCGCAGCGGCTATTCCTGGCTGACCTATTGCCGGGTGCGGCCGGAATTCGTGGGCCAGACCCTGCCGCCGCTGCCGCGCGACTGAACCCCGTCGGCCCCTGCGCGCCTACGAGCGAACCGCAGTCCGGTCGGGACCGCGGTTCGCCGTAGCGCGTTGTTCTTGGCGCGGATCCACGCCGCCGGGCGTGTCCGCCCGCCGGCGATCCGCTCTATCCCGCCTTCAGCGTCTCCATCGCCCGGTCCTTGCCGAACATCGCCAGCAGCAGCCGGGCCGCCCGCCCGCGCGGCGATTCCAGCGGCGGGTCCTTCTCCAGCAGCAGCGCCGCGTCCTTGTGCGCGATGGCGAACAGGTCGGCATCCTGCTGCGGGTCGGCCAGCCGGTACGCCTCCATGCCGGCCTGCCGCGTGCCCAGCGCGTCGCCGCCGCCGCGCAGGCGGAAATCCGTGTCGGCGATCAGGAAGCCGTCCTCGGTGTCGCGCAGCACGGCCAGCCGCTCGCGCGCGCCGTGGCCCAGCCCCTCGTCGTAGAGCAGCATGCAGAAGGAGGCGCCGCTGCCGCGCCCGACCCGGCCGCGGAGCTGGTGGAGCTGGGCGAGGCCGAAGCGCTCGGCGTGCTCGATCACCATCACCGTGGCGCCGGGCACGTCCACGCCCACCTCGATCACCGTGGTCGCGACCAGGATCCGCGTGCGCCCGGCGGCGAAGGCGGCCAGCGCCGCCTCGCGCGGATCCGTGTCCAGCCGGCCGTGCGCCAGCCCGACCGCGCCCTCGCCGAACACCTTGGCCAGATCGGCGTGGCGCGCCTCGGCGGCGGCGATGTCGGTGCTCTCGTTCTCCGCCACGTGCGGGCAGACCCAGTAGACCTGGGCGCCGCGCCCGATCGCCCGGCCGATGGCGGCCACCACCTCCGGCACCTGGCGCAGCCCGTGCAGCGTGGTGCGGATCGGCTGCCGGCCGGCCGGCTTGCCGGCGAGTCGCGAGACCTCCATCTCGCCCCACTGCGTCAGCAGCAGGGTGCGCGGGATCGGCGTCGCGGTCATCACCAGCAGGTCGGCGGTGGCGCCCTTGCCGGCCAGCTCCAGACGCTGGTCGACGCCGAAGCGGTGCTGCTCGTCCACCACGGCGAGGCCGAGGTCGCGGAACTCCACCGCCTCCTGGAACAGCGCATGCGTGCCGACGACGAGCGGCAGCGAGCCGTCGGCGAGACGCCGCAGCACGTTGCGCCGCTCCGTGCCCTTCACGCTGCCGGCCAGCAGGCGGACATCCACCCCGGCCGGCTCGCACAGCCTCCAGAGGGTGCGCAGGTGCTGGCGGGCCAGCAGCTCGGTGGGCGCCATCAGCGCCGCCTGGGCACCCGCCTCCACGGCGCGCAGCATGGCGAGCACCGCGACCAGCGTCTTGCCAGCGCCGACATCGCCCTGCAGCAGCCGCACCATGCGGTGCGGGGCGGCGAGGTCGGCGTCGATCTCGGCCAGGGCGGCGGTCTGGCTCGGGGTCGGGGCGTGGCCGAAGGCCATCAGCGCCGCCTGCCGCAGATGGCCGGGGCCGACCAGGGCACGGCCGGGGCGGCGCCGTCCCTCGCGCCGCACCAGGGCGAGGGCGAGCTGCCCGGCCAGGATCTCGTCATAGGCCAGCCGGCGGCGGGCGGCGGCGGGGGGCGGCGCCTCGGGGGCCTGGATGGCGCGCAGGGCGGCGTCGAAGGCGGGCCAGCCCTCGCGGCGCAGCAGCGCCGCGCCGTGCCATTCCGGCAGGGTCGGCAGCCGGTCCAGCGCGGCCCGCATGGCGCGGGCCAGGTGGCGCCGGGTGAGGCCGGCGGTCAGCGGCCAGACCGGATCGACCGGCGGGATGGTGTCGGGCGGCTCCACGTAGTCCGGGTGCGGCATGGAGAGCCGCCCGGCATGCAGTTGCAGCTTGCCGGAGATCCGCCGTACCGCGCCGGGCGCGAAGCGGTGCGCCAGCCATTCCGGGCGGCTGTTGAAGTAGACCAGCTCGATCTCGCGCGTGCCGTCCGTCGCCAGCACCCGCAGCGGCTGGCGGCGGCCGCCGGGCTTCTCCACCGAGCGGACCGTGACGGTGGCGGTGACCACGGAATCGTGCCGCGCCTCGGCCAGCGGCGGCGCGGCGCGCCGGTCGACGATCGACTCCGGCAGGTGGAACAGCAGGTCCAGCACCCGCCGGCCGCCGGTGGCCCGCGCGATGGCCCCCGCGAGCACCGGGCCGATGCCGGGCAGCGACTCGACGGGGGCGAGAAGGGGGGCGATCAGGGGGTCGGGGCCACTCATCCCGGAAGCCGCTCCCAGGGACGGCCGCGGTGGCTTCCCGCCCGCCATTTCAGGGGTGGCGCCGCCGGGTGGAAGGGTGCGAGGCTGCGCGCCGGGCGACAGGCTCATCTCGGGGCGCGTCATCGGGCTGACAGGATTCCCATCCGCCCCTATATGGCAGCGGCCGGCCCGTACCGCGACATGCAGCACGACCAGAAAACCGACCCTACCGCCCCCGACATCCGCCGCCGCCGCCTGCTGTTCCGCGCGAGGCACCGCGGCACCAAGGAGGCCGACCTCGTCCTGGGAGGCTTCGTCGAGCGCAACCTGCCCGCCTTCACCGAGGCGGAGCTGGCGGCGCTGGAGGCGTTGCTGGACCTGCCCGACGTCGACCTGGCGGACTGGTTCTCCGGCCGCCGCCCGGTGCCGCCCGAGCAGGCGACGCCGATGCTGCTGCGAATCGTCGGCGAGACGCTGGGCAGGCCGCCGGGGGGGGGCCTGCCGGGGGGCGGCCTGCCGGTCCGTTCCTCCGGCGGGGCTTCCGCCGAGGGTTCTCCTGATGGCGGCCGGGATCCTTCCCCGGCCGGGCGGGACGGCATGCCGCGATGAGCACACTGACCGTCCACGGCGCGCCCGAGGGCTACGACGCGCTGCTGCTGGCCCGGCGCCGGGCCGAGACCGGCGCCCCGGTGCTGCATGTCTGCCGCGACGATGCCCGCACCGCCCGGCTGGTCGAGGCGCTCGCCTTCTTCGCCCCGGCGGTCGAGGTGCTGCGCTTCCCGGCCTGGGACTGCCTGCCCTACGACCGCGTCTCGCCGAACCCAGAGCTGGTCGCCGAGCGCGTCGCCACGCTGACCCGGCTGCTGGAGCCGGCGGGCGGCCCGCGCCCCGGCCCGCGCATCGTCGTCACCACCGTCAACGCGCTGGTGCAGCGCGTGCCGCCGCGCGCGGCGTTCGGGGGGGCCACGCTGCATCTCAGGCGCGGCGGGCGGGTCGATCCCGCGACCCTGACCGCCTTCCTGGAGGCCAACGGCTACGGCCGCGCCGGCACGGTGATGGAGCACGGCGAGTACGCCGTGCGCGGCGGCATCATCGACCTCTTCCCCGCCGGGGAGACCGATCCGGTGCGGCTCGACCTGTTCGGCGACGAGATCGAGAGTCTGCGCCGCTTCGACACCGCGACCCAGCGCAGCGGCGAGGCGCTGGACGCGCTGTGGCTGCGCCCGGTGGGCGAGGTGGTGCTCGACGAGGCCGGCATCGCCCGCTTCCGCACCGAATGGCGCGAGCTGTTCGGCCAGGCCGCCGCCGAGGACCCGCTCTACGTCTCCGTCTCCGCCGGCCGCAAGCATCCGGGCATGGAGCACTGGGCCGGCCTGTTCCACGAGCGGATGGAGACGCTGCTCGACTACCTGCCCGGCGCCTCCGTCTCGCTCGACCACCAGGCCGAGGAGGTGCTGGAGGCGCGGCTCGAGATGATCGAGGACCACTACCAGGCCCGCCGCGCCCCGGTGCGCGCCGCCGAGGGCGAGGTGCCCTACCGGCCGGCGCCGCCGGGCCTGCTCTACCTCGACCGGCGGGGCTGGGACGCGATGCTGGCGCAGGGGCCGCTGCTCGCCTTCGCCCCCTTCGCCCAGCCCGAGGGCGAGCGCGAGTCGGGCGCCGCCAGCCTCGATGCCGGCGGCCGCCCGGGGCGGCTCTTCACCGATGTGCGCGCCGCCGGGCAGAACGTGTTCCAGGCCTATGCCGAGCACGCCCAGGCGCTGCTGAAGCAGGGCATGCGGCCGGTCCTCGCCGCCTGGACGCGCGGCTCGCGCGACCGCCTCGCCAACCTGCTGCGCGAGAACGGCGTCACCGCCCAGCCCGTCGCCGACTGGCCGGAAGCGCAGCAGCTTCCCGGCGGCACGGTGGCGCTGGCCGTGATGGGGCTGGAGCGTGGCTTCACCGCCCGCTGGAAGAGGGACGTCGCGGGCAATTCCGGCCTCGCCGTGGTGGGCGAGCAGGACCTGCTGGGCGAGCGCATCTCCCGCCCGCCGCGCCGGCGCAAGCGCGCCGACCAGTTCATCGCCGACGCCACCGAGATCGCCGAGGGCGACCTCGTCGTCCACCAGGACCACGGCATCGGCCGCTACGACGGCCTCAACATCATCGAGGTGAGCGGCGCGCCGCACGACTGCCTGCGGCTGGTCTACGACGGCGGCGACAAGCTGTTCGTGCCGGTCGAGAACATCGAGGTGCTGTCGCGCTTCGGCTCCGAGACGGCCGGCGTCACGCTCGACAAGCTGGGCGGCGCCTCCTGGCAGAACCGCAAGAGCAAGGCCAGGCAGCGCATCCAGGACATGGCGGCGCAGCTCATCCGCGTCGCCGCCGAGCGGCGCATGCGCGAGGGCCAGTCGGTCATCGCGCCGGAAGGCGCCTACGACGAGTTCGCGGCGCGCTTCCCCTTCGCCGAGACCGAGGACCAGCAGCGCGCCATCGCCGACGTGATGGAGGACCTCGCCTCCGGCCGGCCGATGGACCGGCTGATCTGCGGCGACGTGGGCTTCGGCAAGACCGAGGTGGCGCTGCGCGCCGCCTTCCTCGTCGCCATGACCGGCATGCAGGTGGCGGTGGTGGTGCCGACCACGCTGCTCGCCCGCCAGCACTACCGCAATTTCGCCGCCCGCTTCGAGGGGCTGCCGATCCGCGTGGCGCAGCTCTCGCGCATGGTGACGGCCAAGGAGGCGGCGCAGGTGCGCGCCGGCCTCAAGGACGGCACGGTCAACATCGTCATCGGCACGCACGCGCTGGTGGCCAAGGGGGTGGAGTTCCAGGATCTCGGCCTCGTCATCGTCGACGAGGAGCAGCATTTCGGCGTCACCCACAAGGAGAAGCTGAAGCAGCTCAAGGCCGACGTGCACGTGCTGACGCTGACGGCCACGCCGATCCCGCGCACGCTGCAACTGGCGCTGACCGGCGTGCGCGAGATGAGCGTGATCGCGACGCCGCCGGTCGACCGGCTCGCCGTGCGCACCTTCATCATGCCCTTCGACCCGGTGGTGATCCGCGAGGCGATCCAGCGCGAGCGGTTCCGCGGCGGGCAGGTCTTCTGCGTCTGCCCGCGGCTGGAGGATCTCGGCCGCATGGCGACCCGCCTCGCCGAGATCGTGCCGGAGGCGCGCATCGCCCAGGCGCACGGACGCCTCGCGCCGACCGAGCTGGAACGGGTGATGACCGAGTTCAGCGACGGCCGGTACGACGTGCTGCTCTCCACCAACATCGTGGAGAGCGGGCTCGACATGCCGGCGGTGAACACGCTGGTGGTCCACCGCGCCGACATGTTCGGCCTCGCCCAGCTCTACCAGCTCCGCGGCCGGGTCGGGCGCGGCAAGCAGCGCGGCTACGCCTACCTCACCTGGCCGCAGCTCCACCGCCTCTCCGGCGCCGCCGAGAAGCGGCTGAACGTGATGCAGACGCTCGACAACCTCGGCGCCGGCTTCACCCTGGCCAGCCACGACCTCGACATACGCGGCGCCGGCAACCTGCTCGGCGACGAGCAGTCCGGCCATATCCGCGAGGTGGGCATCGAGCTGTACCAGCAGATGCTGGAGGACGCCGTCGCCGACCTGAAGGCCGGACAAGGGCGGCGGCGCGAGGAGGACGAGCGGGACTGGACGCCCAACATCAACCTCGGCCTGCCGGTGCTGATCCCCGAGGGCTACGTGCGCGACCTGCCGGTGCGGCTCGGCCTCTACCGCCGCATCGGCGGCCTCGCCTCCGAGGCGGAGATCGAGGCGATGGCGGCAGAGCTCGCCGACCGCTTCGGCAAGCTGCCCGAAGAGGCCGAGAACCTGCTCCAGGTCGTCTCGCTCAAGCATCTCTGCCGCGAGGCGGGGGTGGAGAAGCTGGATGCCGGGCCCAAGGGCGTGGTGCTGAGCTTCCGCGGCAACCGCTTCCGCAACCCGGGCGGGCTGATCGCCTGGGTGCAGTCGCAGAAGGGTATGGTGAAGCTGCGCCCCGACCACAAGCTGGCCCTGCCGCGCGAGATGACGCTGCCGCAGCGGGTGAAGGCGGCGCGTGACCTGCTCGTGCAGCTCACCCGCGTCGCGCGGCAGGCCCAGGCGGCCTGAAGGGGGGCGGCCTGAGGGGGCGGCCTGGGGGTCGCGGGCCCGCCGATGGCGGCTCCCGGGCCGTGGGCCCGGCGGCCGCCGGGGGCCGGCGCCGCTTCCGTATCCGGCGTCCTCAGCCCTTGAGGCAGGTGCTCATGAAGTCCCGCCGCGCATCCCCGGTGAGGCTGCGCTGCGAGGCCGTGGCGTTGCAGCTTCGCATCCGGTCCTGCGGCGTCTGTGGCGCGGCAGGCGAGGCGGCCGGGGTCCGGCCGGCCAGGCAGTCGCTCATGAAGCCGCGGCGGGCATCGCCGGCGAGCTGACGCTGCCCCGCCGCGGCGTTGCAGCTCTGCATGCGCTGCTGCTGCGGCGTCGGGCCGGGCGTCGAGGCGGCCGGGGCGGGCGCGGCCTGGGACGGCGTGGCGGGAGCGGGCGCGGCGCCACCCTGGGCGAGGGCACCGCCGGCGAGCAGCAGACCGCCGAGCAGGCCGGGGAGGAGGGCCCTGGTCATGGAAGGCTGGGCACGGCGCATCGGTCGACTCCGCAGTGTCTGGCAAGGCCGAGCCTGCTGCCCCGTTCGGGTGCCATCCATCGGAATCTCGCGTCGGGCGGATGAAATCCCGATCATGCAGCCGGGCATGCGGCTGGGCATGCAGCCGGGCACGCGGCCGGGCCCGGCACCGGTCAGCCCGGCCGCGGCTGGGTTTCCGCCGGCGGCGTCGCCGGCCCGTCGTTCTGCCCGGCATTCGGGATGATGCTGATCGTCCCGCCCGTCTCCAGCACCGCGAAGCGTATGCCGGCGAGGTCGGCGACGCCGCTGCGCCGCCCCGCCTCCAGCACGTCGTCGAGCGTGACGCGGGACCGGCGCAGCCGGTGCTCGTCCGGCACGCCGTCCCGCACCAGCACCGTGGGAACGCCCTCCAGCGCGCCGGCCAGCCGCGCCGGCAGCCGGCCGCGCAGCCAGGCATAGGCGATGCTCAGCAGCAGCAGGGTCAGGATCACCACGAAGGCGCTGGTCAGGCTGGCATCCTCGTCGAGCAGCGACTGCTGGATCATGTCGCCGCTGATCAGCAGGACGATGAAGTCGGCGGGCGTCATCTCGCCCAGCGTGCGCCGGCCGGAGAGGCGGAACAGCGCCAGCAGCCCGAGCCAGGCCAGGGCGGTCCGCAGGATGGTCTCGGTCACGGCCAGACCACCGCCCGGATCCGCGCCGGCGGGCCGTCGCCGCGCCGCATCGCGCCTTCGAGCGGGAAGCCCGCGCCGCGCGGCTGCGCCCAGAGCGTCACCGGCGCCGGCGCGTCGTCCGCATAGCGGACCAGCAGGCAGATTCCGTCCGCCGCCGCCTCCTGCGCGACCGGTTCCGGCTCGACCCGAAGGACGCGCCATCGGCGCGCGAAGCGGCCGTCGAGGCAGAGGCGTGCCGTCCGCGCCGACCCGGGCCGCTCGATCCGGATCCGGAAGGCGAAGGAGGCATCGGCGCGCTGGAAGCGGTCATGGGCAACCCGCACGCTGCCATCGGAGGCGCGTGCCTCCGTCGCCGCGAGCGGCCCGTCACCGAACAGCCCGGCCATGCCGAGCAGCAGCGTCACCGCCATGGCGGCCCAGGTGAGGCGCGACAGGCGCCAGATCCGCTCCTGCGTGCCGTGCGCGCGCTCCATGGCCGCGATGGCGGCAGGCAGGCCGTTCAAGGGCGGCCCCCGTGGCAGCGCCCGCGGCGCCGGCGGCCGGTACGGAAAAGGCCGGTGGCGGGGAAGGCGGGCGTGGGAAGGGGCGGGCCAGGGGGCGGGCCAGGCGCGGCGCTCAGCCCCGCGTCGCGTTGCGCCGGTCGTTCTGCGCCATCACCAGCCACGCGGCGGTGAGTCCCGTCAGCAGGGAAACCGCCCCGAAGAGCGGCGCAGCGAGCAGGGCGGGGCTGCCCATCCCGGCACCGGACAGCAGCGCCAGCGCGACCGAGGCGAGGCCGCCCATCGCCGCGAAGGTGGCGACGAAGCAGAGAATCAGGGCTGGGAACATCGCCGCCTCCGCGCTGCATCGCCGGAGGGTTCGCGGAACCCGCTCTCCCGACGGTGGGTGCCTGCCACGTTTCTGCCATGATGTGGTGCGGCCAGGCGAGATCGGCGCGGGGATGCCCTCGCACGATGCCGTTATCGCGCGGGTGCCGGAGGGCGTCGTTCCGGAAGCGCAGCCGGCGAGCCGGCCCGGCGGGGCCGGTCACCGGCGCCGGGGGGGGGGGGGGGGGGGGG
>NZ_JALPRX010000010.1 GCF_023223525.1 Roseomonas acroporae
GGCCGCCTCGGTGCGGCAGGGGGCACGGCAGGGGGGCGCGGCCCGGGTCGGGAAGGCCCGGGCCGCGCCGCGTCTCACCGCTGCAGCGCCTGGACGATCTCCTGCGTCACCTTCTTGGCGTCGCCGAAGAGCATCATGGTGTTGTCGCGGAAGAACAGCTCGTTCTCCACGCCGGCATAGCCGCTCGACATGCCGCGCTTGACGAAGAACACGGTCTTGGCCTTGTCCACGTCCAGGATCGGCATGCCGTAGATCGGGCTCGACTTGTCCGTCTTGGCCGCCGGGTTGGTGACGTCGTTGGCGCCGATCACGTAGGCGACGTCGGCCTCGGCGAATTCCGGGTTGATCTCCTCCAGCTCCTTCACGTCGTCGTAGGGCACGTTGGCCTCGGCCAGCAGCACGTTCATGTGGCCGGGCATGCGGCCGGCGACGGGGTGGATGGCGTACTCCACCGTCGCGCCCTCCTTCTTGAGCAGGTCGGCCATCTCGCGCACCACCTGCTGCGCCTGCGCGACCGCCATGCCGTAGCCGGGGACGATGATGATCTTGCCGGCGTTCTTCATGATGTAGGCGGCATCCTCGGGGCTGCCCGCCTTGACCGGCCGCTGCTCCTTGGCCGCCCCGCCCGAAGCCGACGCGCCGCCGGCATCGGTGCCGAAGCCGCCGAGCAGCACGTTCAGGATCGAGCGGTTCATGCCCTTGCACATGATGTAGGACAGGATCGCGCCCGAGGCGCCGACCAGCGCGCCGGTGATGATCAGCAGCAGGTTCTGCAGGGTGAAGCCGATGCCCGCCGCCGCCCAGCCCGAGTAGCTGTTCAGCATCGAGACGACGACCGGCATGTCGGCGCCGCCGATCGGGATGATCAGCAGGAAGCCCAGCGCGAAGGCCAGGATCGCGATCAGCCAGAACAGCCCGGCGCTGCCGGTCGCCACGAAGGCGATCACCAGCACCACCAGCAGGATGCCGAGCGCCGCGTTCAGCAGGTGCTGGCCCTTGAACAGGATCGGCGCGCCGCTCATCAGCGCCTGGAGCTTGGCGAAGGCGATCAGCGAGCCCGAGAAGGTGACGGCGCCGATGGCGAGGCCGAGCGACATCTCGACCAGCGAGCCGCCGTGGATGTGGCCCGGCGTGCCGATGCCGAAGCTCTCCGGGGCGTAGAAGGCCGCCGCCGCGACGCAGACCGCCGAGAGGCCGACCAGCGAGTGGAAGCCGGCGACGAGCTGCGGCAGCGCCGTCATCTGGATGCGCAGCGCCAGCATGGCGCCGATGCTGCCGCCGATGGCGATGGCCAGCAGCACCAGCCCGATGCCGGTGCCCGACATGCCCGGGCGCAGCAGCGTCGCGACCACCGCGATCGCCATGCCGACCATGCCGAACATGTTGCCGCGCCGGCTGGTCTCGGGATGCGAGAGGCCGCGCAGGGCGAAGATGAAGAGGACCGAGGCGACGAGGTAGGCCAGGGTCGAGAGGGTGGCGCTCATCGTCGGCTCAGCCCTTGCGCTTGAACATGGCGAGCATGCGCCGCGTGACGATGAAGCCGCCGAAGATGTTCACCGAGGCGAGGACGGCGGCGACGAAGCCGAAGGCCATGGCGATGCCGCTCTCGGCGATGCCGGTGGCGAGGATCGCGCCCACCACGATCACCGAGGAGATGGCGTTGGTCACGCCCATCAGCGGCGAGTGCAGCGCCGGCGTGACGTTCCAAACCACGTAGTAGCCGACGAAGCAGGCGAGCAGGAAGATCGTCAGCAGGAGCAGGAAGGGCTCGGCGGCGGCGGCGACGGGCGCGATGCCCGCGACATGCGCCTCGGCGGCCATGCGCGCCTGGGCGGCGAGGGCGAGGGCGCGCTCGGCCGTCGCCTGGGCCTGGTTGGCCAGATCGGTCGGGTTCATCGGACGTTTCCCAAGGGTCGGGTCAGGCGGCGGCGGCGGCCGGAGCGAGCTGCGGATGCACCACGGCGCCCCCGCGCGTGAGGGTTACGCCGCGCACGATCTCGTCCTCCGGCGGCAGCTTCGGCGCCCTGGCCTCCTTGTCCCAGAAGGTGGTCAGGAAGGTCAGCAGGTTGCGCGCGTAGAGGCTGCTCGCGGCGGCGGGGATGCGGCCGGGCCAGTTGCGCCAGCCGAGCACCTTCACCCCGTTCGCGGTGGTGATCGCCTCGCCCGGCACCGTCGCGGTGCAGTTGCCGCCGGCATCGGCGGCGATGTCGACGATCACGCTGCCCGGCTTCATCGAGGCGACCATGGCGTCGTTCACCAGGGTCGGCGCCTTGCGGCCCTGCACCAGCGCGGTGCAGACCACCACGTCGGCCTTGGCGATGGCGGCGGCGATCACCTCGGCCTGCCGGCGCTTGTAGTCCTCCGACATCTCCTTGGCGTAGCCGCCGGCGGTCTGGGCCGAGGCCATCTCGGCATCGTCCACGCCGACGAAGCTGGCGCCGAGGGACCTGATCTCCTCCTTGGCCGCCGCGCGCACGTCGGTCGCCGAGACGCGGCCGCCGAGGCGCCGCGCCGTCGCGATCGCCTGCAGGCCGGCGACGCCCGCGCCCATGACGAACACGTTGGCGGCCGGGATGGTGCCGGCCGCCGTCATCAGCATGGGGAAGCCCTTGTCGTAGGCCGTCGCCCCTTCCAGCACCGCGCGGTAGCCGGCGAGGTTGGCCTGGGAGGAGAGCACGTCCATGGACTGGGCGCGGGTGATGCGTGGCAGCAGTTCCATGGAGGCGGCGTCGATGCCGGCGGCGGCATAGGCGGCGGCGCGGCCCCCGGGGGCGTCGCTGGCGGCGAAGGGCTCCAGCGTGCCGATCAGCAGCGCGCCCTTCGGGATCAGCGACAGTTCGTCGAGCTCCCCCTCGCCGGCGGCCAGCGGCGCCCGGACCTTGAGGACGATGTTCGCCCCGGCCAGGGCGGCAGCGGCATCGGGGGCGATCTCGGCCCCGGCCTCCCTGTAGGCGGCATCGGGGATGCCCGATGCCATGCCGGCGCCCGTCTCGACCGCGACGGCGGTGACGCCGAGGGCGAGGAATTTCTTGACGGTCTCCGGCGTCGCCGCGACGCGGGTCTCGCCCGCGCGCCTTTCCTTCAGAACTGCCAGCCGCATGGCCCGATTTCCCCCGAAACAGGGGCGGAACATGCAAGAAGGGTCAGGGGAGGGCAAGCGGGCGCGTGACGGGGTGGCGGCCGGGCCGTACCGGTCCGGGAACGTCGGGGCGACCACCCGTGCCCGCTCCGCCGGCCGTCCCGGCGGGTTGTCGTAGGGGCCGCCGTCTAGGCCGCCCCCGGCACCCCCGCCTCGCGCAGCGCCGCCGCCTGCCGCGCCGCCACCTCGGCCTCGTCGAACTCCTCGATCAGCTCGTGCACCAGCCGGTACCAGTTCACCTCGGCCTTGAGGCGCAGGAACACGCTGCCGAGGCCGACCGCGGCGCGGTCCATCAGCACGAATTCCCGCGGCGGCCGCACCCCGCCGGTGCGCTTCAGCCCGGCATGCACCTGCTCGGCCACCTTGCGGCCATAGGCGGGGTCGTCGCTCTCCTGGATGCGGCGCGGGCGGTCCTGCAGCAGCGGCTCGTAGAGGAAGTGCGCCCAGAGGTTCAGCACCTCCATCTTCTCGCGCGAGAGCCCGGTGAAGCCCCAGGATTCGTAGGCCGCGTGCGCCTTGTCCTTGTCGCCGTCGCGCACCGCCTCGTAGAGCATGATGGTGCCGCGCACGAAGCGCGCCGGGAAGACGCGGATGGCGCCGTAGTCGAGCAGGTTCACGCCGTGCCCGGCATCGTCGGTGCGGATCTGGTAGTTGCCCATGTGCGGGTCGCCATGGATCACGCCGTAGCGGTAGAAGGGCACGTACCAGGCGCGGAACAGGGCGCGGGCGTAGTCGTTCCGCTCCTCCTGCGGCGGGTCCTCGTCGAGGCGGGCCTGCAGGGCGCGCCCGTCCAGCCACTGCATGGTCAGCAGCCGCCTCGTGCAGTAGCCCTCGACCGGCACCGGCACGCTGACGCTCGGCTCGCCCCGCAGCATGATGCCGTAGAGGCGCATCTGCGCGGCCTCGCGCAGGTAGTCCAGCTCCTCGCGCAGCCGCTCCGACAGCTCCTCGTACACGTCGTCGTGCTGGATGGCGCTGTCGATGCGGTGATAGAGGCTCATGGCGAGGCGGAGCTGCCGCAGGTCGGCCTCCACCACGCTCGGCATGTCCGGGTATTGCAGCTTGCAGGCGACGACGCGCCCGTCCGGCAGGGTCGCGCGGTGCACCTGCCCGAGGCTCGCCGCCGCCGCCGCCTCCTGCCCGAATTCGCGGAACTTCGACTGCCAGGCGGGGCCCATCTCGCTCTGCATGCGCCGGCGCACGAAGGCCCAGCCCATGGGCGGGGCGTTGGCCTGGAGCTGCGCCAGCTCGGCTGCGTACTCGGCCGGCAGCGCGTCCGGGATGGTGGTCAGGATCTGCGCCACCTTCATCAGCGGGCCCTTCAGCCCGCCCAGGATGGCCTTCAGGTCCTCGGCATGCGCCGCCTTGTCGGTCTTCAGCCCGAGGAAGCGCTGCCCGGCGACGCGGGCGGCGATGCCGCCGACCGCGCCGGAGGTGCGGGCCATGCGGCGGATCTCGCCGAACAGCGTGCTCTCGCGATCCGCCATGAAGTTCAGCCTTGCCCTTCTTCCAGCTCGTCGATGAAGCCCGCGATCACGTCGAGGCCCTTGTTCCAGAAGGCGGGATCGGAAGCGTCCAGCCCGAACGGGGCCAGCAATTCCCTGTGCCGCATCGTGCCGCCGGCGCGCAGCAGGTCGAGGTACTTCGCCTGGAAGCCGGCGTCGCCGCCCTCGCGGAACACGCCGTAGAGCGCGTTCACCAGGCAGTCCCCGAAGGCGTAGGCGTAGACGTAGAAGGGCGAGTGGACGAAGTGCGGGATGTAGGACCAGAACACGCCGTAGTCCGGCGTGAACTCGAAGGCCGGGCCGAGGCTTTCCGTCTGCACCTGCATCCAGATCTCGGCGAGGCGCTCGTGCGAGAGCTCGCCCTTGGCCCGCTCGCCGTGCAGGATCGTCTCGAAGCGGTAGAAGGCGATCTGGCGCACCACCGTGTTCAGCATGTCCTCGACCTTGGCCGCCAGCATGGCGCGGCGGCGGCGCGGATCGGTCTCGGCGTCGAGCACGGCGCGGAAGGTCAGCATCTCGCCGAACACGCTCGCCGTCTCGGCCAGCGTCAGCGGCGTGCCGGACATCAGGTAGCCCTGCTTCGCCGCCAGGATCTGGTGCACGCCGTGGCCCAGCTCGTGCGCCAGCGTCATCACGTCGCGCGACTTGCCGTGGTAGTTCAGCAGCAGGTAGGGGTGGACCGAGGGCACGGTCGGGTGCGCGAAGGCGCCCGAGGCCTTGCCGGGGCGCAGGCGGGCGTCGATCCAGGGGTTGTCGAAGAAGCGCCGGCCGATCGCGCCCAGCTCCGGCGAGAAGGCCGAATAGGCGGTCAGCACCCGGTCCACCGCCTCGGGCCAGGGGATGACGGCATCGTCCTGGTCCGGCAGCGGCGCGTTGCGGTCCCAGTGCTGGAGCTTCGGCAGGCCGAGCCACTTCGCCTTGAGCCCGTAGTAGCGGTGCGAGAGGCGCGGGTAGCTCGCCACCACCGCCTCGACCAGCGCGTCCACCACCTCGTCCTCGACCATGTTGGCGCGGTTGCGCGAACTGCCGGGGCGCGGGTAGCGGCGCCAGCCGTCGGTGATCTCCTTGTCCTTGGCCAGCGTGTTGGTGATGAGCGAGAACAGCCGCACCCGGCTGCCGAACGCCTCGGCGACGCCCTTCGCCGCCGCCTCGCGCACCGCGCGGTCGCGGTCCGACATGCGGTTCAGCGCGTCGGAGACGGTGAGGTCCTTGCGTCCCTCCGGCCCCGCCACCGGTACGGTCATGCCGGCGATGGTCTCGTCGAACAGGCGGCTCCAGGCGGCGCGGCCGGTCACCGACTTCTCGTGCAGCAGCCGCTCCGCCTCGTCCGAGAGCTGGTGCGGGCGGAAGACGCGCAGGTCGCGCAGCCAGGGGCGCCAGCGCGCCAGCGCGGGCGAGGCGAACTTCGCCTCCAGCTCCGCCTCCTCCAGCCGGTTCAGCTCCAGGGTGAAGAACAGCAGGTAGGAGGAGATGCCGGTGATGCGCTCGCGCACCGTCTGGTAGAAGCGCCCGTTCGCCGGGTCGCCGGCGTCGCCGGAGAAGGTGAGGTCGGCGAAGCTGTTCGCGCGGCCCAGCCGCTCCTCGATGCGCTCGTACTCGGCGATGGCGTGCGCCAGCGCGTCGCCCGAGAGCGCGGCGAGCTTGCCGGAATAGGTCGCGGCGAAGGTCCTGGCGGCCGCCTCGGCGCGGTCGAGATCGGCGGCGAGGTTCGGATCCTCCGTCCCGGCATAGAGGTCGGACAGGTCCCAGGCCGGCAGGGCGTCGGCCGCCCCGGCGGTGTCGGGGGCGCCGGCGTCGAGCGGCGGCGCGTGGTCCGGGCGGGGCAGGAGGGGAAGCGGGGCGTCGGTCGGGGCAATTCTGGACATCGTGCCTGTCCATATAAGTGGTGGCGGGTTGCGGCCAAGCCGCCGATCGCCCGGGACGTCGCGGGCGCGCCCATCCTACGCCGCTTCGGCGCCGGCGCGGAGCCGGGGGCGCCGTCGCGGTGCCGGAGCGCGGGAACGCGCCGCCCGGCAGGGCGCCGGACCGGCATGGCGGCTGCCGCCGCTCCCGTCCGGCCGCCACCTGCCCGCACGACGAACGGGGCTGCCGGCGAGTCTCCGCTCTTGGCCGGGCCGGGGCCGGGCGGGTAGTTGTGCCCCGCCGTCACGCCCGCCCCCGGGGCCGGGCGCGGCGGCGCCTGCCCCGGGAGCGGAACCAGAACATGGCGGATGCAGCGATCGCACGGGCGCCGGCCGGCAGGGTCCGGCCGGGGCAGCCGGTGCCCGTTTCGTACCCCAGCCTGCCGGCGCTGCTGTTCCAGCAGGCACGGCAGCGCGCCGACCGGCCGATGCTGCGCTACTGGCGCGACGGTGCCTGGCAGCGGCTGCGCTGGGCGGCGTTCGCCCATGGCGCGGCCGCGGTCGCCGCCTGGCTGCGCGCGCAGGGGGTCATGCCGGGCGACCGGGTGCTGATCGTCTCGGAGAGCCGGCCGGAATTCCCGATCGCCGACACCGCGATCATGGCGATCGGCGCCGTCACGGTGCCGACCTACACCACCAACACCGTCGCCGACCACGCGCACATCCTGCGTGATTCCGGCGCCCGGGTCGCGGTGGTCTCCACCCCGGCGCTCGCGCGGAAGGTGGCCGAGGCGGCGGCGCAGGCGGAAGGGCTGGACCTGCTGCTCGGCATGGATCCGCCGCCCGGGCTGCCGGGCATCCGCACCCATGGCTGGGCGGAGGCCGTCGCGACGCCCTGCGACGGCGCCGCGCTGGAGCAGGAGACGCACCGCATCGCGCCGGGGCAGCTCGCCTGCCTCGTCTACACCTCCGGCACGGGCGGGGCGCCGCGCGGGGTGATGCTGCCGCACCGGGCCATGCTGGCCAATCGCGAGGGCGTCGCCCGCATCACGGAACAGCTGCACCTGGAAGGCGAGGCGTACCTCTCCTTCCTGCCGCTCTCGCACGCCTACGAGCACACGGTCGGCTTCCTGCTGCCCACCCTCGGCGTCGAGGTGGTCTACAGCCGCGGCGCCGACCGCCTCGCCAGCGAGTTCCGCGAGATCCGACCCGCCATCGTCACCGCCGTGCCCCGCGTCTTCGAGCTGCTGCGCGGCCGGCTGCTGGCCCAGCGCGAGAAGCTTTCCCCCATCCGCCGCACCCTGTTCGACCGCGCCGTGACGCTCGGCCTGCGCCGGATGGACGGGCCGAAGCTCGGGCCGCTGGCCCGGATCGAGGACGCGGTGCTGGACCGGCTGGTCCGCCGCGCGGTGCGCGAGCGCTTCGGCGGCCGGCTCGTCGCCATGGTGTCCGGCGGGGCGCGGCTCGATCCCGACCTCGCCGGCTTCTTCCTCGCCCTCGGCCTGCCGGTGCTGCAGGGCTACGGCCAGACGGAGGCGGGGCCGGTGGTCAGCGTCAACCCGCCCTGGGACATCCGCCGCGAGACGGTCGGCCCGCCGCTGGAGGGCGTGACGGTCCGCATCGCCCCGGACGGCGAGCTGCTGCTGCGCGGCGACCTCGTGATGGACGGCTACTGGGGCCAGCCCGGGGCCACGGCCGCGGCGCTGCGCCCGTCCGAGGACGACCCGGACGGCCCCGTCTGGCTGCATACCGGCGACGTGGGCACGATCGAGGACGGCTACATCCGGATCACCGACCGCAAGCGCGACATCATCAAGACGCTGGGCGGCGACATGGTCTCGCCGGCCCGGCTCGAGGGGCTGCTGATGGCCGAGCCCGAGATCGCCCAGGCCGTGGTGGCGGGCGACGGGCAGGCCGGCATCTCCGCCCTGCTGGTGCCGGCCGAGGACATGGCGGAGAAGGTGGAGGCCACGGTGCAGCGGGTGAACCGCCGGCTTTCCGGCATCGAGCGCATCCGCCACTGGGCCGTCGTGCCGCCCTTCACGCTGGAGGAGGGGCTGCTGACCCCGACCCAGAAGGTCAAGCGACGGGCGGTGCTGGCGCATCACGCGGCGACGCTGGAGGCGCTGCGGCGCTGAGCCGCGCCTCCCGCCGCCGGGGGAGGGGGGAGGGGCGGCCGCCCGTCGCGGCCATGCCGCCGGACTCCCGCCCGCACCGCCCGCCCGCACCGCTCGCCTCCTGCGCCGCTCGCCCCGCCTCCCCGGTCCCGCGCCCCGGCCGCATCGCCGGTCCACGGCCCGTCGGCTGGCCCACGCCCCTGGCGCCCCGCGCCCCGGGTGGTAGTGTGGCCGGCCCCGACCATCACCGCGGATTGCCACCATGCTCGATGTCAGCTTCCTCGATCCCGCCCTGCCGCGCGCCGGCGCGCTGGTGCTGCCGGCGGCCGAGGACGCGGCGCCTTCCGAGTTGCACCGCGCCCTGGACGAGGCGAGCGGCGGCGCGGTGACGCGCGCCCTCCAGGCCGCCGGCTTCAGGGGGCGCAAGGGGCAGAGCGCCACCATCTGGGGCCCGGGCCTGCGCGAGGGCAGCCTGACCAAGGTGGTCGCGATCGGCCTCGGCAAGCCGGAGGCGATCGACGCCGTCGCGGCCGGCGGCATGCTGGTGCCGCACGTGGCGCAGGAGCGCGAGGTGCTGGTCGCCGCCGAGGCGCTCACCCCCGCCCAGGCCGCCGACCTCGCCCTCGGCGCCGCGCTGCGCGCCTACCGCTTCGACCGCTACCGCACGCGCGAGAAGGATGAGGACAAGCCCAAGCTCGTCCGCCTCGGCATCGCCGTCGCCGACCGCGCCGCTGCCGATTCCGCCTGGGGCACGCGCCGCCCCGTCGCCCACGGCGTGCACCTGACCCGCGACCTCGTCTCCGAGCCGCCCAACGTGCTCAACCCGGCCGAGCTGGCCGATCGCTGCCGGGCGCTGGAGAGGCTCGGCGTCGAGGTGGAGGTGCTGGGCCCCGAGGCGATGAAGCGCCTCGGCATGGGCGCGCTGCTCGGCGTGGCGCAGGGCTCGCTGAACGAGCCGCGCCTCGTCGTGATGCAGTGGAAGGGCGCCGGCGGCCAGGGCGGGAAGCCCGTGGCCTTCGTCGGCAAGGGCGTCACCTTCGACACGGGCGGCATCTCGATCAAGCCCGCCGCCGGCATGGAGGACATGAAGTACGACATGGCCGGCGCCGGCACGGTGATCGGCCTGATGGCGGCGCTGGCCGGGCGGCAGGCGAAGGTGGACGCGGTCGGCCTCGTCGGGCTGGTCGAGAACATGCCCTCCGGCAACGCGCAGCGCCCGGGCGACGTGGTGACCACCATGTCCGGCCAGACCGTCGAGGTCATCAACACCGACGCCGAGGGCCGCCTCGTCCTCGCCGACGTGATCTGGTACGGCGAGGAGCGCTTCCAGCCGCGCGCCATCGTCGACCTCGCGACGCTGACCGGCGCCATCATCATCGCGCTCGGCAACGAGCATGCCGGCCTGTTCTCCAACGACGACGCACTGGCCACCGAATTGCAGGCCGCCGGCCGCGCCACCGGCGAGACGCTGTGGCGCATGCCGCTCGGCGACGCCTACGACAAGCAGATCCGCTCCGAGATCGCCGACATGAAGAACGTCGGCGGCCGGCCGGGCGGCAGCATCAGCGCGGCGCAGTTCATCCAGCGCTTCGTCGGCGGCAAGGCCGGCGCGCGCACCCCCTGGGCGCATCTCGACATCGCCGGCACCGCCTGGGCCACCAAGGACCACCCGACCACGCCGAAGGGCGCCACGGCCTTCGGCGTGCGCCTGCTGAACCAGTGGGTGGCCGACCATCTGGAAGGCTGAGCCGCCGGTCCGCCGGTCGGCGCGGGCGCGGCGCCGGCCGGCGCCCCGCCGCGCCGACCGGCCCGCCATCCGGCCGGCGCTGCGCCTCGCCGGGCCCGTCCTGGCTGCCCCCGCCCTGGCTGTCCTCGCCCTGGTCGTCCTCGCCCTGGTCGTGCCCGCCCTGGCCGCTCCGGTCCCCGCCCCGGCCGCGCCGCCCGATGCGGCCGCGCTGCCCGGGCTCGGCGCGACCGAGGCCCGCCGCCCGGTGGATTCCACCGCGGCCCCCTGGCGGTCGCTGGCGCGGGTGCAGACCGGCCTCGGCGGCCGCTGCACCGGCGTGCTGCTGGCGCCGCGCCTGGTGCTGACCGCCGCGCACTGCCTGGTCGGCCGGACGACGCGGCGGCTGGTGCGGCCGGGCTCCGTCAACGTGCTGCTCGGCTATGCGCGCGGCGACTGGACGGCGCATGCCCGCGCGCGCGCCTTCGCCGTCTCGTCGCGCTTCGATCCGGAGGCCGGCGGCCCGCCGGCGGCGGACTGGGCGCTGCTGACGCTCGAATCGCCGCTCGGCGGCGAGGCGCTGGCGCTCCGCCCCGCCGCCTCGCCCGCTCCCGGCACCGCCGCCGCGCTGGGCGGCTACGAGCAGGACCGCAACGAGGTGCTGCTGGCCGATTCCGGCTGCCGCGTGCTCGGCCCGGTGCGCGGCGCGTCGCCGGGCGACACCATGCTGCGCCACGACTGCGCCGCGACGCGGGGCAGCAGCGGCGCGCCGCTGCTGGTGCGCGAGGACGGCGCCTGGCGCGTCGCCGGGTTGCAGGTGCGGGCCATGGCCGGCGGAGCGGGCGGGCTGGCGATCCCGGCAGACGCCATTCCCGGCCTCTCCTTGGGCCTTCCCGGGGGCCTTCCTGGGGGCCTCCCCCCGGCACCGCCGCCGGGCGGGCCGGGGCGCTGACGCCATGGCCGAGATCGGCTTCTACCACCTGACCCGCACGCCGCTGGAGCGGGCCCTGCCGCGCCTGCTCGGTCGGGTGCTCGACACGGGCGGCCGGGCGGTGGTGCTGTGCGGCTCGCCCGAGCGGGTCAAGGCGCTGGATGCCTCGCTGTGGCTCTCCACCGACCCCGACTGGCTGCCGCACGGCAGCCGTGCCATGGGCCACGCCGCGATGCAGCCGATCTGGCTGACCGACACGGACGAGAACCCGAACGGCGCCGGCTTCCTGTTCCTGGTGGACGGGGCGGAGAGCGCGGGGCTCGATGCCTATGGCCGCGTGCTGGACCTGTTCGACGGCGGCGACGAGCAGGCGGTGGCGGCGGCGCGGCGCCGCTGGCAGGCCGGCAAGGCGGCGGGGCACAGCCTGACCTACTGGCAGCAGGGGCCGCGGGGATGGGAGAAGAAGGCGTAGGCGCCTGGAGCCGTTCCGGCCTGACCGCATCAGGCCGGCGCGGCTCCCGCCTTCGATCCGGCGCATTTTCCGGGCCGCCGAGCGAATACGCTCCCGGACCCGCCCCGGACCTTCCCGGGCCTACGCGAAGCCGTAGAGCCGGGCCGGGTTCTCCACCAGGACCTGACGCCGCAGCGCCTCGGTCGGCGCCCATTCGCCGAGCCGGTCGAGCAGCTCGCCGTCATCGGGCATCGGCGTGTCTCCGTACAGGTTGGGGTGCGGCCAGTCCGTGCCCCAGACGCAGCGCTCCGGTGCCGCCGCCAGCAGCGCCCGCGCCATGGGGGCGACGTCGGTGTAGGGGTGGCCCTGCGAGGAGGAGCGGTAGCCGGAGAGCTTCACCCACGCCCTGCCGCTCTCCAGCAGCCCGAGCAGGGCGCGGAATTCCGGGCTCGCCACGCCGCGGCTGCTCTGCACCCCGCCCATGTGGTCCAGCACGACGGGCACCGGCAGCCGCTGCAGCGCCGGCGCCAGCCCGATGAGCTGCTCCCCTCGCGCGTAGATCTGGATGTGCCAGCCGAGCGGTGCCAGCCGGCGCGCCAGGGCGTCGAGCTGCGCGAGCGGCGTGCCGTTGCCGCTGACGGCGTTGAAGCGCACGCCGACCGCGCCGCGCCCGGCCATGTCGCGCAGCGCGGCGTCGTCGATGCCCTCGTCGATCACCACGATGGCGCGGCTGTCGGCGCGGCCGAGCAGGTCGAGCGAGTCGAGCGTGCAGCGGTTGTCGGTGCCGAAGACGCTGGGCTGCACCACGACGTGGCGATCGAGGCCGAGGATCTCCGCCATGCGCCGGTACTGCGGCACCAGCGCCTCGGGCGGGGTGTAGGAGCGGCCGGCGTCGAGCGGATAACGGTCGTAGGGGCCGTTGATGTGGAAATGGCAGTCGGTGCTGCCGGGCGGGGCGCGCCAGCCGGGCGTGGAGGGGAGGTCGCGGGGCGGCAGGCAGGGTCTGGTCATGGCGGCTTCTCCGTCACGGCGGGCCGGCGGCACCGCGACGACGGATCGGTCCGGACGCGCGCGCCGCAGCCTGGGCCCGACCCGTCCGGTTCCGCCGCGTGGGGCTGCACCCCCCCCCAGCGCCGGCGGGGTCGCGCCGCGCGGGGTCCTCGCCCCGCCGGAAACGCCCCGTCATCGTTCGGGGAGGATGGTTTCGCCCCGATGGCAGGCTGTCAATCGCGCGGGGCCTGCCGCGCGCCGGCCGCGAAGGGTGTTTCCGGCGCCAGCCCGTGGCCGGCCGGACGGGACATGTCGGCGTGGCGCCGCGCCGGGGCGCCGCGCCTCGGGCTGTCCGCCGCATCGGCGACGCGCCGGGCGCGCAGATCGCGGCGATGGGCTGCCATCAGCGCGACCAGGGTCGCGGTACCCACCGAGTGAAGCCTCTCCATGCGCTCGCTCCTGCCCTCGCCATCGGCCTGTGGCGGATCGGAGCTTATTAGATATTGCGAATCATTTGCAACTGAAGCGTCGTTCAACGTGGCGGTGGCGGCGACGGGGGCGGGATCGCAAGGCAGTCGTCGCCGCGTCGGCTGAAGCCGACCACGCGGTCGCCGCGCAGCTCGAAGGTCAGGTCGCAGCTGGCGACACGCGGCGGGAAGCCGCCCCAGCCCCAGCCCCAACCCGGCCCGAAGCCACGGCCGTAGAAGCCGACGGTGGAGAAGCCCGGATCGCCGGGGATGAAGCGGCGCCGCTCGTACTGCAGGAAGCGCCGGCCGTCGGCCTCGTGGACTCGGCTCGGCACGCCGTAGGCCGCCACCAGGTCGCCTTCGCGCTGGCCGATCCAGGAAGCGGCCTGGCGATCGAATTCCTGCGAGGTGGCGCAGGCGGCCAGCGCCAGCGGTGCGAGGAGGAGGAGGCACCGCAGCGCGCGGGCCGGCGAGGGAGTTGGCATGCCGATCGAGATGGCATGCGCCTCGTGAGGCCGCAATGGGGGCGGCCGGGAGGGGGTGCGCCGGGGCAAGGCGCTTCCGCGCGGCCGGTCGGCCGCCGCCGCGTCAGGATGGCTTGGTGGGCGGGAACGACCGGTTCCGCAGGGCGGCGCGGCCGGCCGCGTCCCGCGGGTCGGTTCCGGGATGCGTTCCGGGAACTTCCCCCGGGGAATCGCTCAGCGGCGGCTGCCGGCCTGCGACACGACGCTGACGCCGGTGTTGCGGAGCAGCAGCGGCGGGGCCTCGGCGACCTCCTCGAAGCGGGTCGCGTAGCGGCCGCGCGCCATCACCACCGGCGTCGCGGCGTGGGCCGAGGCCAGCGACATCCCGCCCGCGGCGGGGGTGTTGGCCAGCAGCACGCCGTTGTCGGGGCGGTTGTAGATGAAGCCGTTGGTCGGATAGACGCGGCCGAAATCGTCGCGGTTGCCGATCTGGACGCGCACCGCGGTCCAGTCGTTGCGCTCGGAGACGTCCACCACGCTGACGCCGCGCGAGATGGCGCCGCGGCTGGTCCAGTTGGCATGGTCGAGCAGGATCTCGCGCGGCCCGACCACCCGCTCCACCACGCCGACATGGCCGAGGCGCATGCCGCCCGAGGAACGGAAGGAAAGCACCGAGCCCGGCTCCGGTCGCTGGCCGCGCGCGTAGGTGCCGGCCGCGTTGCCCCACCAGGCGTGGGCGTTGCCGCTGATCGCCATGCCGGTGATCTGGCGGGCATAGGGCACGCAGGAGATGCCGCCGAAGCGGCTGTAGCGGCGGCCGGAATAGACGCTGCCGGCATCGTCGGCGGTGGTGGCGGTGCTGGCGAGCGCCGTGCTGCCGAAGGCCACGTAGCGGAAGCCCGGCATGAGCCCGGCCTGACGCGACTGGCCCGCCCCCTGGCCGAGCCCCCAGTTCACCCGGCCGGCGCGCGCGGCGCTGGCCTGCGGCGTGGCGTGCCGGGCGGCGCTGGCCTGCGGCGCGCCGTGGCGCGATGCGGTGCGGTCGCTTCGGGCCTCGGCGGGCAACGACGCCATCGCCATGCAGCCGCAGACCGTCGCCAGCATCGTCGTCCGGAGCGTAACCCGCATGCAATCCCCCGTTGCCCAACCAACACAGTCACGGGCCGGTGAACGACCGCGCTCGCATTTCCGTTAGCCGTGGGGCCGGCGACCGGCAACGCCGTCCGGCGTTTCGGCCCGAAACGAAGCGTGATTTGCCTGGAAGTCCTTCTGAAACACGCCGAAATAGGGAGCTTATTCCTAGAGTTCGGCGAGATCGTTGGCCGGGTCACACTGTTGCGGCGCTGGAGCCACAGGTCGCGGGGGGAGGACGGGACGCGGCACAATGGCGGGATTCGGCCGTTTTCCGCGCGTTGCGGCCACCCGGAACGGCGCCGCGCGGGATCGGGACGCGCCTCGATCGGTTCGCCGGCTCCGCATCGCGGGCGTTTGGATCGCCGTCCGGTCGTGCCCGGGGGCGTGACCGGAGGCGTGCCCGGGTGCGTGCCCGGGGGGGCGGGGCGGGCGCCATGCCGGCCGGCGGCAGGGCAGGGGCCGCGCGTCCGGCGCGAGGGCGTCGCGCCGGCCCCGCAGGCGATGCCTCTGTCCGCGGAAGCCTCGGCTTCCGCGGTGCGGCGTCAGCGGCAGGCGGTGATCATGATCTCCACGAGGTGCCGCGGGTCCGCCATGTTGGCCTGCACGCAGGCGCGGGCCGGGGCGCCGCCCGCCGGCAGCCACGCCGTCCACAGCTTGTTCATGGCGTCGCGGTCGCGGATGTCCTTCAGCCAGATCTGGGCGGAAAGCAGGCGGGTGTTGTCGGTGCCGTTCGCCTCCAGCGCGGCGTCGATCTTGTCGAGCACCTGCTTGGTCTGGCCGGACACGTCCTGCGACAGGTCGTCGGCGGTCATGCCGGCGAGGTAGACGAAATTGTGGTACTCCACCGAGTTGGACAGGATGGCGTTGGTGTTCTGACGGTTGATCTTGCTCATCGCGTCGATGCTCCTCTGCGCGGTGGCGCTTCTAGAGCATTTCCCGGCCGGGCGTACATGACCCAGGCCCCGCATGAACCGGGGCGCACGCCCCGCCGCGCGACGGGCGGGGCGTTCGCCCGGTGCCGATAGGCCTGTCGCGTCCAGCCCTTCGCGTCCGGCCCGTGGGCCGGTGGCGCCGCTCAGGCGGTGCTCGCCGCGCGCGGCGTCTCCAGAGTCGCCGCCACCGCCGGCAGCCGGCGCAGCCGCCAGGCGAAGACCAGCAGCGCCAGCAGCGCGAAGGCGATGGTCGGCACGCGCAGCCCGAAACGCTCGCCCAGCGCCCCGAGCACGATCGCCCCGAGCGCCGGGCAGCCGCGGATGATGATGCCCCAGAGGCTGAGGATGCGGCCGCGCATGGCCGGGTCCGAGGCGCTCTGCACCAGGGTCTGGGTGCAGATGCCGTGGATCGAGCCCATCGCGCCGTAGAGTGCCGCGCAGGCGAGGCCGAGCGGGAACCAGCCCGTGGCGGCGAAGCCCGCCGTCGCCACCGCCTGCACCGCCGCCGCGCCGACCGCGAGCCGGGTCGTGCCGGCGAGGCGCCCGCGCTGCGCCACCCAGAGCCCCGCCGCCAGCGCGCCGAGCCCGATGCAGCCGGTGAGCAGCGCCAGCGACTCGGCGCCGCGGCCGAACAGCCGCTCGACGAAGGGCGGCAGGATCTCCTGCACCCCGCGCAGCAGCGTGGCCATCAGCGCGGCGTAGAGCAGCAGCGGCCCGATGCCGGGATGGCGCGCCGTGTGCCGCAGCCCCTCCGCCACCTCGCCGAGCAGCGAGCCGTGCACCGGATGGCCGCGCCGCGCCGCCGGCTCCACCCGCATCAGCGGCATGCTGGCGGCCGCCAGCAGGTGCGCGGCGGCGTTGCAGGCGATGGCCGGCACCACGCCGTAGAAGGCGATCAGCGGTCCCGCCACGGCCGGGCCGACGAAGCGCGCCACGTTGAAGCAGAGGCTGTTGCAGGCGATCGCCGCCGGCAGGTCGGCGGGCGGCACGAGCCCCGGCAGCAGGCTCTGCCGCGCCGGCTGCGAGAAGCTCTGCGCCACGCCGCCGAGCAGTTGCAGCACGATCAGCCACTCGATCCGCATCAGCCCGGAAAGGGTGAGCCCGGCGACCAGCGTGGCCTGCAGCGCCGTGGCGCCCTGGGTGGACATGGTCAGGCGCACCCGGTCCACCCGGTCCGCGATGGCGCCGGCGAAGGGGCTCGCCACCACGGCGGGAAAGAGGTCGCTGAACGCCACCACGCCGACCCAGAAGGCGGAGCGCGTCAGCTCCCAGGCCAGCCAGGCGACGGCGATGTTGTGCATCCACAGCCCGGTCCAGGCGGTGAGCGAGGCACCGAAGAAGACGCGGGCGTTGCGATGGGAGAGGGCGCGGCCGAGCGCGCCGGGGACGGGCAAGGCCTGGCGCCGGTCAGCGTGCGGTGCCGTGGCGGCGGCATCCGGCCGGGCGCGGCCGCCGGGCGCGGCCGGCCGGGGTGGCGACGGGCGGCGGGACCGGAGCGCCCCGGCGGGTCCGCACGACTTCCCCGCCGCGATGCGGCGTGCCCGGTTGCTTTCTGGTCATGTTTCCCCCGCGCCTTCCCTGCGGCCACCGCCCTGCCCGGCGGCCGGCCCAACCCCCGGTTACCGCGCCCGCCGCCATCGCGGAAGCCGGGCGGAGGCGGGGGCGGGGTGGCGGCGCGTGCCGGCCCGCACGGCGGCGTACCGGACCGTTCGCGGGGAAGGGGGGATTCGCCCCGGAACCATCCTGTGGCGTGGAGGGGGGCCATGGTCCCGGCCGGATCGGCGGGACGCCGCCGCGACCCTCCTGCGGGGCCGCGCGGAGGCGGACCCGCAGGAGCCGCCGGTGCGGCGCGCGACCGCTCCACCAACCCCGCGCGCGATACCGGCCCGCACGGGTCGGGACCCGTGCGGGCCGGCATCAATTGCCGCCGGTGGTGGCGGGTGGCGGGGCGGGACGGGGAAGGGCCGATGCCGTGCCGGCGGCGCCGGCGCCCGGGGCGGCCGTGTTGGCCCGCACGCAGTCCGCCATCAGCTGGTCGCGCTGATGCAGCCGGCCGAGCCGGTCGGTCTCGGCGCGCAGGTTGGCACCCTGGTAGTTGAGCGTGCCGAGGCGGGCACCGGCCTCCTCCTCGCGCAGCAGCTCGCCGCGGTCGCGCCGCACCACGACCCGGGTGGCGGCGTCGCGGCAGGCGTCGGCGATGCTCTGGCGCGGTTCGCGCGACGTGGCGTCGATCGGCGGCGGCGGCGCGCAGGCCTGGATCAGCGGCAGCGCGATCAGGCTCGCCAGCAGCGCGGTGGGTCTCATGCGGAGGCTCCGGAGATCGGGGTGGGCCGCGCGGCAGCGGGCGCGGCCGAAGGCAGGCGGCGGGACAGGAGGTGGCGCAGCGCCGACTCGTCGAACCGGGCGGCCGGGTCGAGCGGCAGCTCGGCGGCGGCGCGCAGCAGGGCGGGGTGCAGCTCGATGCCGCCGCCCGCGGTCAGGTCGAACAGGCCGGCGAGCCAGGCGGCCCGACTCATCACCTCGACCAGCGCCAGCAGGCGCAGGCAGAGGGCGAGCCCGGCCGGGGTGTCCAGGCCGGCAAGGTCGTCCACCGCCTCGGCCCAGCAGCGCGCATCCTCGTCGACGATGGCGATCTCGGCGGCGTCGCCGTCGGGCAGGCGGAACACCAGCCGGCGCGGCGGTCCCCAGCGCTGCGCCGAGGCGGCGGCACGCGCCGCGTCCCAGGCGAGCAGCAGGTCGCGCGCCCGGACCGGCGGCATGGCGTCGGGAGGCAGGGGGATGGCGTAGGTCAGCGCGCCCTCGGCAGAGCGCGCCACGCGGATCGGCTCGCGCGCGGGCGCACCGGGTCGGACTGGCATGCCGGCAATGTGGCGTCGCCGGCCCCGGTACACCAGACGGGGCCAGCCCGGGCGCGCCGACGGGCTGTCCGGCGCAGGGCGCCGGACAGGGGACTGCCGGCCGGGTGGGGCCGATGGGTGGAGCCAGTGGGGGTGGGGCCAATGGATGGAGCGGCGGCTGGTGGTCGGAGACCAGGGGGAGAACGGGACGGCCCATCGGCCCCACCCGGCCCGCGGCGGCAGGGGCGGCGCGGCCGGGGCACGCGCCGCAGCCCCGGGGCGCCCGTCGCGCCGGGTGGCGGGAGGGGAACGGGCGATCAACGTCGCGTCACGTAACCCGGTTCTTTAGGGTGACGAGGTCGATACTTCCGGTCGGGCGGATGCCGCCCCGGCCGGCCCCGATCCGGATAGGGCGGCCGGCACGCGCGTGCAGGATCGCTGCCGGTCCGCGCGGTCGGGTCCGGGGGACAGGCGGAGGGAAGATGGACGCCTCGCTCGAGACCGACGATGCCGCCGCCGACCTGCCCGCCTGGATGCAGGCGGCGCTCGACCGGCTGCTCTGGCTCCTCGACGGAAGGCGGGCTCCCCTTCCCGGGCGGGAGGCGACCGCGCTCGCGGCGCTGCTGCTCGCCGATCTCCGGATGGGCGGGCCGCCCATCGACTGGAGCCTGATCCGGCAACGCTTCCTGATCGGCTGCGTCGCCGCGCTGGCACGGGCGATGGAGCTGCGGGAGGAGTTCCTGCCGGTCCGCGAAGCCCTGCGGCCGGCCTGCGAGGCGGCCGTCAGCGCCCTGGCGGCGGAAGCGGGGGCGGAGGAGGAGATGCGCATGGCGGCGCGCCTCGCCGTGCCGCTCGCCGGTCCGGCGGCCGGCGCGGTGGGACATGCGCCGCTGGTGCCGGGCAGGGCGGTCCAGGCGGACCTGCTGGCGCGCTCCGAGTCGGACGGGGCGGCCGGCGCCATGGTCATGCTCATCGACGACCTGGCCGCCGTCGATCTCGGCCTGCCGGTGATGGCGCTGGCCAACGCGATCAGGGACGAGAGGAGCGCATCCGGGGCGCGCTGAACGACGCCGGACCGCCGCCGACACGCCGGGGCCCGGCGCCGGCCTGACAGCCGGAAGCGGGCCGAACCCGCGCCGCCGCTCGGCCGGGCAGGAGGTCCCGGCCTCAGGCCGCCTCGGCGATCCGCTCCTCGGCCGCCGGCACGGCATGGGCCGGGCCGGACTGCTTCTGCAGCAGCTCGCGGAACGGGCCGGGGCGGGCGGCGAGCGCCGCCGGGGCGCCGTCGTCGATCACGCGGCCCTCGCGCATCACCACGATGCGGTCGAAGTTGCGCAGCGTGGCGAGTCGGTGCGCCACGGCGATCACGGTGCGGCCGCGCATCAGCCGGTCCAGCGCGCCCTGCACCAGCGCCTCGGATTCGCTGTCCAGCGCGCTGGTCGCCTCGTCCAGCAGCAGGATCGGCGCGTCGCGCAGCAGGGCGCGGGCGATGGCGATGCGCTGGCGCTGGCCGCCCGAGAGCTTCACGCCGCGCCCGCCCGCCTGGGTGGCGAAGCCTTCCGGCAGCTTCTCGATGAACTCGCGGCAATTCGCGGCCTCGGCGGCGGCGATCACCTCGGCGTCGGTGGCGTCGGGGCGGCCGTAGCGGATGTTCTCCAGGATCGAGCGCTGCAGCAGCGAGGTGTCCTGCGGCACCACGGCGATCGTCTCGGCCAGGGAACGCTGCGTCACCTCGTTGATGTCCTGCCCGTCCAGCAGCACGTCGCCCGATTGCGGCGCGGCGAAGCGCTGGAGCAGGGCCAGCACGGTGGACTTGCCGGCGCCGGACTGGCCGACCAGCCCGACCCGCTCGCCGGCGCGGATCTCGAGGTCGAGGCCGCGCAGCACCGGCGCGCCCTCGCCGTAGGAGAAGCGGACGCCGCGGAAGGCGACGGCGCCGCCGCCCTGGCGCAGCGGCTGGGCGCCCGGCGCGTCCGGCAGCTCGTGCGGCACCAGCAGGCTCTCCAGCCCCTCGGAGAGGCGGGCGAGGTGCTGGGTGATGTCGACCAGCGCCACGGCGAGGTCGCGCGTGCCGTGCAGGATGGTGAAGCCGAGCGCCACGATCATCACGATGTCGCCGGTGCTGGCGCGGCCGGCCTGCCAGAGCAGCAGCGCCCAGACCAGCAGTCCGGCGGTCAGCGCCGCCGTCACCACGGCGTGCAGCAGGCGCAGCTTCTCGAGGTAGCGAAGCGAGGCGCGGCGGCTGGCGGCCTCGCGCCCGGCCAGCCCGTCGAAGCGGCGCTGCTCGCGGAAGGTGGCGCCGAAGGCGCGGACCAGGCCGATGTTGGAGACCACGTCCACCATCTCGCCGTCCACCGAGGCGGCCTCGCGGGCGTAGTCCTGGTGCAGCGGCTTGCCCTTCGCGGCGAGGCGGGTGAGCAGCAGGGCGAGGCCGCCCGCGATCGCGATCAGGGTCAGCGCCATCCAGGCGTCCACCCCGGCCAGCAGGGCGATGGCGAAGGTCACGGCGACCGTCGGCGGCAGCGCGTTCCAGGTGAAGGTGGAGAGGATGGTCCAGCTGCCGTTCGCGGCGGCGCTGACCCGGCTGGCCAGCACGCCCGGCGAGCGGTCGGCGAAATAGGAGGGCAGGTGGCCCGAGAGGTGGCGGAACAGCACCGAGCGCACGTCCCGCGCCACCCCGGTGAAGGCGCCGGTGGCGACCCAGCCACCGACGCGCCAGAGCAGGTTGTCGGCCGCGATCACGAAGGCCAGCAGGCCCATCGCCCACCAGACGCCGGTGGCCGCCTCCGGCCCCGGGGCGAGCGTGTCGATCAGCGTCTTGACCGCGTACTGCGACCCCACCGAGCAGCCCACCGCCGCCAGCACCGAGAGCAGCACCACCGCGTGCGCCAGCCACCGGCTGCGCACCATGTGCAGCAGGAAGCCGAGCGGCCGGTGGGCGAAGCGCAGCAGATCCTCCGCCGGCTGGCGCGGGGCGATGACGTGAAGGACGCGAGCGCTGTCGAAGGGCATGCAGGACTCCTGCTTTTCCCGTTCAGGCGTTTCGTGTGCCGGCGATGTTCTGGATGCAGGCAGAAACCGATCCCGGCCCGGCGGTTCCCGCCTTTTTCCGGCCGCAATCGCCCGACCGCCGGCGGTGCCGGGCGACGGGCACGAAGGCGCCGCCGGCGACCGCCTGCGTCACGTATTAGCCAGCAGGAAACTGGCAGGACTAAGGCAGCGTCATCTCAACAAAGCCGCACGACCGGGAGAAAACCGCCTTCGCCCAGACAGGAGACGAGGACGCATGCGTATCGCGCAGATCGCGCCGCTGTTCGAGGCGGTCCCGCCACGCCAGTACGGCGGCACGGAGCGGATCGTCTCGTTCCTGACCGAGGCGCTGGTCGCGCTCGGGCACGACGTGACCCTGTTCGCCAGCGGCGACAGCGTCACCGACGCCACGCTGGAGCCGATGTGGCCGCGCTCGCTCCGTACCGACCCCACGGTCTGCGACCGGACCTCGCTGCACGTCGCCATGGTGGAGCGGGTGGCGCGGCGGGCGGGCGAGTTCGACCTGATCCACTGCCACCTCGACTACCTGCCTTTCTCCCTGCTCGGCCGCCAGCGCACCCCCTGGCTGACCACGCTGCACGGGCGGCTGGACCTGCCCGAATTGCAGCCGGTGTTCGACACCTTCTCCACGGCCCCGGTGGTCTCGATCTCGGACAGCCAGCGCGGCCCGCTGCCCCAGGCCAACTGGCTGGGCACGGTGCTGCACGGCATCCCGGAGAACCTGCTGACCCCGCGGCCGGTCGAGCCGGACTGCCTGGCCTTCATCGGCCGCATCGCCCCGGAGAAGCGCCTCGACCGCGCCATCCGCATCGCCCAGCAGGCCGGGATGAAGCTGCGCGTCGCGGCCAAGATCGACGCCGCCGACCGCGCCTACTACGAGGCCGAGATCGCGCCGCTGATGGGCCTGCCGCATGTCGAGTACATCGGCGAGATCTCGGACGCGGAGAAGCCCGACTTCCTCTCCCGCGCCCATGCCCTGCTGATGCCGATCGACTGGCCCGAGCCCTTCGGCCTGGTGATGATCGAGGCGATGGCCTGCGGCACGCCGGTGATCGCCTGGAACCACGGCTCGGTGCCCGAAGTGATCGAGGAGGGCCGCACCGGCTTCATCGTGGAGAGCGAGGCGGCGGCGGTGGCCGCCGTGCGCAAGGTGGGCGCCCTGTCACGCGAATCCGTGCGGCGCCGCTTCGAGGAACGCTTCACCGCCGAGCGCATGGCGCGCGACTACCTCGACCTGTACCGGACGCTCGGGGCGGTGTCGCGGCCGCGACTGCTGGCGGTCTGAGGGCGCCGGCCTTCCCCGGACCCCATCCGCCCCCCGGGGGAGGCCCTGCCTTCCCCGGACCCCATCAGCCAGGAGGGCGAGGCCCTCCTGGACCTCTCTTCGTTTGGTCCCGGGTGTCGAAACACCTCGGACGTCTCCATCGAAACGGGGGATCCAAGGGGGCTTCGCCCCTTGGCGGAGGGTGCAGGGAGGCAGCGCCTCCCTGCCGGGGTCCGGGGCAGCGCCCCGAAAATGCCCCGGCGCCCGGTAACTACGCCTCCCGGTTCGCCGCGATCGTATCGGCCAGCGCCCGCAGCACTTCCGGCACGCCCTCGCCGGTCGCCCCCGACAGCAGCATCACCCGCTTTCCGGAAGCGCGTTCCAGCGCCTTCAGCCGGCTCGCCTTCGCCTGCGGCGTCATCGCGTCCACCTTGTTGAGGCCGACGATCTCGGGCTTCTCCGCCAGCCCGTGGCCGTAGCCCTCCAGCTCGGCCCGCACGGTGCGGTAGGCGGCGGCCGGGTCCGCCTGCGAGCCGTCCACCAGGTGCAGCAGCACGGCGCAGCGCTCGACATGGCCGAGGAAGCGGTCGCCGAGGCCGGCGCCCTCGTGCGCGCCCTCGATCAGGCCGGGGATGTCGGCGATCACGAACTCCTCGCTGTGCGAGAGGCGCACCACGCCGAGCTGCGGGTGCAGCGTGGTGAAGGGGTAGTCCGCGATCTTCGGCCGCGCCGCGCTGACCACCGAGAGGAAGGTGGACTTGCCCGCGTTCGGCAGCCCGACCAGCCCGGCATCGGCGATCAGCTTCAGACGCAGCCAGATCCAGCGCTCCTCGCCCGGCCAGCCCTTGTCGGCGCGGCGCGGGGCGCGGTTGGTGCTGGTCTTGAAGGCGGCGTTGCCCCGGCCGCCGTCGCCGCCGCGGCAGATCACGGCGCGCGCCCCCGGCGTGTCGAGGTCGGCGAGCAGGGTCTCGCGGTCCTCGGCCAGGATCTGGGTGCCGATCGGCACCTTCAGCACCACGTCGTCGCTGGCGGCGCCGGTGCGGTCCGAGCCCGCGCCGTTGCCGCCCTTGCGGGCCTTGAAGTGCTGGGCGTAGCGGTAGTCGATCAGCGTGTTGAGGCCGTCCACCGCCTCCACGATCACGTCGCCGCCCTTGCCGCCGTTGCCGCCGTCGGGGCCGCCGAACTCGATGTACTTCTCGCGTCGGAAGGCGACCACGCCGTCGCCGCCGTCGCCGGCCTTCACCCAGATCTTGGCTTCGTCGAGGAACTTCATGGTGTCGCGGTCCAGGGGAGGGGCCCCGGCGCGGAAATCGGTCCCGGGGGCGGGACGGCCGGCAGCGGCGGCGCCCGAAAACGCGAAGGGGGCGGACCCGGCAGGGCGCCCCCGTTCAGCACGGCACGCCGGGTCGCCCCGGCGGCGTCAACCTGTCGCCCGCCGGTGGCTCGGCGGGGCTTGCGTCACTCGGCGGCGAGCGCCACCGGCTCCACGGAGACGTGCACCCGGCCCTCGGCCTTGCGCTCGAACTTCACGTGGCCGTCCACGGTCGCGTGCAGCGAGTGGTCGCGGCTGACGCTGACGTTGCGGCCCGCCATCATCTTGGTGCCGCGCTGGGTCACCAGGATGTTGCCGGCCCGGACCACCTCGCCACCGTACTTCTTCACGCCGAGGCGCTTGCCGGCGGAATCGCGGCCGTTCCGGGAGGAGCCGCCGGCTTTCTTGTGTGCCATCCTACTTGCTCCTTAGCTCTCGCGCGCCGCTCAGGCCGCCACGATCTCGGCCACGCGCAGCACGGTCAGGTGCTGGCGGTGGCCGTTCTTGCGGCGGCTGTTCTGCCGGCGGCGCTTCTTGAAGATGATGACCTTCTCGCCGCGCTTCTGCTCCAGCACCGTGGCGGTGACGGAGGCGCCGGGGACGGTCGGGGCGCCGACGGTCAGGCCGGCCTCGCCGCCGAGGGCCAGCACGTCGTGGAAGGTCACGGTGGACCCGGCCTCCGCCTCCAGCTTCTCGACCGTGAGCACGCCGTTCGGCGTCACGCGGTACTGCTTTCCGCCGGTGCGGATCACGGCAAAGGTCATGGCACTGCGCCCTGTGTATGCTCTTCTGGCGGGGCGCCGCGCCCCCGGAGGCCGCCTTGGCAGGCCGCCGGGCACCCGACCCCGATCGATTCCGGTGGTTCTCGCGGCCACGAAAGGCCGCCGGCGACACGGGGTGCCGCCAGGGAGGCGGGGTCTATACCGAGTGCGGCAGGCGCGGTCAACATCGAGCCACTAAGTGCCACACCGAGGCACGATGGCCCGCACCGGAGCCCAGGCCGGAGCGCCGGCGCGGGACCGGCAACGGTACCCGCCACACCCGTCGGCCCGGCCTCTCAGACCTTCAGCGTGCCCGCCTTCGCCTGGGCGTACCGCTCGGCCACCTTCTGCCAGTTCACCACGTTCCACCAGGCGGCGAGGTACTCCGGCCGGCGGTTCTGGTACTTCAGGTAGTAGGCGTGCTCCCAGACGTCGTTGCCGAACAGGACGCGGTGGCCCTCCATCAGCGGCGTGTCCTGGTTCGGCCGCGCGGTCAGCGCCAGCTTGCCCTCGCGGTCCACCGTCACGAACACCCAGCCCGAGCCGAACACGCCGGCGCCGGTGCGGTTGAAGTCGGCCTTGAACTTGTCGAGCCCGCCGAGGTCGCGGTCGATCGCCGCCGCCAGCTCGCCCGAGGGCGCGCCGCCGCGGCCGCCCATCACCGGCCAGAACATGCTGTGGTTGGCATGGCCGCCGGCGTTGTTGCGCACCGTGGTGCGGATCGAGTCCGGCACCTCGCGCAGCTTCGCCAGCAGCTCCTCCAGCGGCAGGGCGGCGAGCTGGCCGTGGTCCTTCAGCGCGTTGTTGAGGTTGGCGACATAGGCGGCGTGGTGCTTGCCGTGGTGCAGCTCCATGGTCTGCGCGTCGATATGCGGCTCGTTGGCATTCGCAGCGTAGGGCAGCGGCGGCAGGGTGAAGGGTCCGGCGGTTTGAGCCTGGGCCGCGGCACGGCGCGGCGCGGCGAACAGCGCGCCTGCGGCCAGGCCGGCGCCGCTCAGCAGCAGGGCGCGTCGTTGCAGCTTTTGCATGGCGGATCCTTCCTCGATCGTTCCGGCAATGGTCGGAGGATGTCAGGGCGGCCGCAAGGGAGAAGCGGGCCCGGCACGCCCATAACCCCGCGACGGGCATTGCCGTGCCATCACGGCGCCGCGAGTGACCGGCTGCGTTGCCGATGATCCTTCACCGCGTCAGCCACCGCCGCGGCCAATGCGGCCACCGCCGCGGCCACTGCGGCGGCCGGGTCGGCGTCCCGGATGCGGGCCTGGGCGAACCGCCGCCACGGGTATCAGGCCGCGTCGGGCGGGCGGCAGACGTGGCAGTGCGCCACGGGAAGCGCCACCGCGGCGGGGCCGCCGGGCTGCGGCAGGGCGCCGCCGGTCGCGGGGCGGGTGACCAGCAGCTCGCCCGCGCGTCGCGCGCCGCCCTCGCCCAGCGCGAGGCGAAGGCGGACGTGGTCGCCCAGGAACACCGTCTCCAGCAGCCGGGCGGGCAGGGCGCCCTCGCCCAGCATCTCCGCCTCCACCGGGGCGACCACCACGCGCTCCGGCCGCAGCGCCACGACGCAGCGCGTGCCGGCGCCGGCCACGTCGGCCTGGCGCGCCTCCACGGTCGGGCCGGCATCGAGCAGGACCCGGCACTCGCCGTCCTCGGCCGACAGCACCACGCCGGGCAGCAGGTTCACCTCGCCGAGCGCCCGCGCCGCGCGCGCCGTGGCCGGCCGTTCGTAGACCTGGCGCGGCGTGCCGACCTGCTGCAGCACCCCGCCATCCAGCACCGCGAGCCGGTCGGCCAGCAGCATCGCCTCGTAGGGATCGCGCGTCGCGTGCAGCAGGGTCAGGCCGAGCCGGCGCTGCACCGTGCGCAGCGAGAGGCGCAGGCCAAGGCGGGCAGCGGGGTCGAGCCCTTCGAAGGGTTCGTCGAGCAGCAGGACCGGGGGAACGCCGGCAGGGGCGGCGAGGCCGCGCGCCAGGAAGGCGAGGCCGTCCCGGTCCAGCCGGTCGAGCAGGGCCGTCAGCGTGGCCCCTTGGGCACCCCCCTGGGCACTCCCCTGACCGGGCCCGCCGCGCGGCCCCGGCCCGGTGCGGCGCCAGCGCCAGAGGCCGCCGCCGCGCTCCGGCACGAGGCCCGCCGGGAAGCGGTCCTGGGCGGGCGAGACCAGCACGGTGCCGCGCCGTTCCGGCGGCAGGCCGGCGAGGTCCCGGTCGCGCAGCAGGATGCGGCCGGAGTCGGGCGCGTGCAGCCCGGCCGCCAGGGCCAGTGCCATGGCCTTGCCGGAACCGCCCGGGCCGAGCAGCACCGTCGCCTCGCCTTCCGGCACCGCGAGATCGAGCCCCTGCAGGACCGGCGTACCGTCCGCCCAGGACTTGTCCACCCCCTCGAAGCGCAGCAGCGTCGCCGTCATCGACCCTCCTCGTCCTCCCCGTTCCCTGCCGCCCGTCTCGGATCGGCCGCACCCGGAGGCGCGGCGACCCGCCGGGGCCGGGCCGGCGCGGCGGTCGCCCTTCCGCCGGCGGCCCGACGCTGGTGCGGTTCCGACCCGATGGCGTCGGGCCGGAACCGCTCCGACCCTGTGACCCTGTCCTCACGCATTTTCCAGGGCCGCCGGGTGGGGACGCCCGGCTGGAAGATGCCCCGGCCATCCGCGCGCACCGTGGCGGCCGTGAAGCGGGCCTCCGTGCCGACCTCACGTCTTCGTGTGCTCCGCCCCGGGGCGGCTTCCCATGGGCGATGCCCCTGCCTCGCCAAAAGCCGATGAAACTGCGAAGGTCGCATCGAAACTTCCGACGGCCCGGCGACGTTCTCCCGCCAACGTTTCCGGGCAGCAAGGAGCGCAAGCCATGGCCGTCAACGATATCCAGAACGACGCCGACAACGCGAAGCAGGATCTGCGCAACCTCAAGGAGGACGCGAAGAGCGCCGCCTCGCATGTCCACGAGACCGCCCAGGACGAGCTGGCGCGCCTGCGCGCCCAGGTCGAGCGGCTGATGGACGAGCGGGTCACCCCGGCCCTGGCCGGCGCCGCCGACACCATGGAGGGCTACGGGCGCCGCGCCAAGGAAGCCGTCGAGGAACAGGCGGAAAGCCTTTCCGAGACGGTGCGGGAGCGGCCGCTGCTCGCCGTGGGCATCGCGGCGGCGGCGGGCTACCTGCTCGGCCGGCTGATGGGCGGCAACACCTACGTCTATCCGCGTAGCTGAACGAAGGCGGGCCCGGCATGTTCCGACCATTCCGCCTGGTCAGCCTCGCCGCGCAGGCGGAGACGCTGCGGCTGAAGCGGGTCGGCCGCGGCTATGCCTTCCAGGTTGGCTACGGCATCGGCGCCGTGGTCTTCGCGGTGCTGCTGCTGATCATGCTCCACCTCGCCGCCTTCGCGGCGCTGGCGCCGGGCCAGGGACCGGTGCTGTCGGCGATCATCATCGCCGCCGTGGACCTCGTGCTGGCCGGCCTGCTCGGCTGGCTGGCGAGCCGCGAGCGGCACGATCCGGTGGAGCATGAGGCGCAGCTGGTGCGCGACAACGCGGTGCGGCAGCTCACCGACACGGCCGGTCGCGCGCTGATGGTGGCGCCTCTGCTGCGCAGCCAGAGTGCCAAGAAGGGCCTGCTCGGCGCCGCCCTCACCGCCGCCGTGGTCGGGTTGCTCGCGCGCCGCTGAACCGGCAGGGTGCCCCCTCCGACGAGGGGGGACGAGCCGGATGAGCGAGACCGAGACGACGTTGCAGGCCAGCCGCGAGGGTGCGGCCGGCCTGCTGCTCATGAACCGCCCCCGCGCGCTGAACGCGCTCGACCAGTCGATGATCGACGCCTTCGCGGCGGCGATCGCGGCGTGGCGGGACGATCCCTCGATACGCTTCGTGCTGCTGGAGGGCGCCGGCGGACGCGCCTTCTGCGCCGGCGGCGACGTGCGCCGCATCCGCCAGCTCTCGCTGGACGGCGACACGGCCGGGATCGAGGCCTTCTTCGCCGGCGAGTACGGCGTGAATGCCGGCATCGCGGATTTCGGCAAGCCCTGGATCTCCCTGATCGACGGCGTCTGCATGGGCGGCGGCATCGGCGTCTCCGTGCATGGCAGCCACCGCGTCGTCACCGAGCACGCGCTGCTCGCCATGCCCGAGACGGCGATCGCGCTGTTCCCCGATGTCGGCACCAGCCACGTGCTGCCGCGCCTGCGCGCGACGCCGGAGGGCGCGCCCGGCGCGCTGGGCAACTGGCTGGCGATGACCGGTGCGCGGCTGGCGGGGGCGGAGGCGGTGTCGGCCGGCCTCGCCACCCACTACGTGCCGCGCGGGAAGCTGCCGGCGCTGCGCGAGGCGCTGCTGCGCGAAGGCCCCGATGCGATCGGGGCCTTCGCCGAGTCCCCGCCGCCGCCGAGCTTCGCCGACGCGCTGCCGGCGATCGACCGCTGCTTCGGGGCCCCCACCGTGCCCGCCATCCTCGACGCGCTGGAGCACGAGGACAGCGAGTGGGCGCGGGCGCAGATCGACATCCTGCGCCGCATGTCGCCCACCTCGCTGTTCGTGACCCGGGAGCTGCTGCGCCGGGGCGCCGGGATGGACCTCGCCGGCTGCCTCGCCATGGAGCTCGCGCTGACCCGCACGGTGACGCGCACCCCGGACTTCATCGAGGGCGTGCGGGCGGTGCTGGTGGACAAGGACAACCGGCCGCAATGGACCCCGCCCACGATCGAGGCGATGGACCGGGCCTCGGTGCTGGAGCTGTTCCCGCCCGAGGCGTAGAGGCGGGGCCGGCGGTCGCGCCGGCCCTGGCGTCCCGGCTGGCGCCGTTCCGGCCTGACCGTATCAGGCCGGAACGGCGCCAGCCTTTTGATTTTTCGCATTTTCCGAGGCGCTGGGTGAGTATACCCAGCCTGAAAATGCGCTACAGGGCCGCCACCGGCGCCTTCGCCACCCCCTCGCGCTCCAGCCGGCGCGCCACGCGCAGCGCCAGATCCTCGCGCCAGGGCGGGGCGATCACCTGCACGCCGAGCGGCAGGCCGTCATCCAGCCAGACCGGCACCGCCGCCACCGGCAGGCCGACGAAGGAGATGGGCTGGGTGAAGACGCCGAGATTGGCGCGCACCGGCAGCGTCGCCCCGTCCAGCACGAAGGTCGCCTGCCCCTCGCGCGGGGCGCGGCAGGGGGTGGCCGGGGCGAGGATGACGTCCACCGACTCGAACAGCGCCAGCACCTGCTCCCGGTACCAGCGGCGGAAGCGCTGCGCCCGAGTCACCCAGGCGGCCGGGATCATCGCGCCGGCAAGCAGCCGGTCGCGCGTCGCCGGGTCGAAATCCTGCGGCCGCGCGCGCAGCCGTTCGAGGTGCAGCGAGGCGCCCTCCGTCGCGCTGATGACGTAGGCGGCGGCGCGGGCACGGGCGGCCTCGGGGAACTCCACGCGCCGTTCCGCGCCCAGCGCCCGGGCCACGCGCGCGACCGCCGCGAAACAGTCGGCATCGCCGTGGCGCGCGAAATGGCCGCCGGCGACGGCGATTCGCAGGTCGTCCGTGCCGAGGTCGAGGTCCTGCGCCACCGGTTCCACCGGCCGCGGCGCCTGCACCGGGTCGTCCGGGTCCTCGCCCTGCATCGCGTCGTAGGACAGGGCGAGGTCCGACACGCCGCGCGCCATCGGCCCGAGATGGTCGAGCGAACCCACGAAGGGGAAGGAGCCGGCGCGGGACAGCCGCCCGTAGGTCGGCTTCAGCCCGAACAGCCCGCACAGCGCCGAGGGCACGCGGATCGAGCCGTTGGTGTCCGAGCCCAGCGCGATCGGCACCAGCCCCGCCGCCACCGCCGCGCCGGAACCGCCGGAGGAGCCGCCGGTCATGTGCCCCAGGGCGTGCGGGTTGTGCGAATTGCCGTCGTGGACGTTCTCGCCGGTGAAGTCGTAGGCGTACTCGCCCATGTTGAGCGCGCCGACCAGGATGGCGCCGGCCGCCTCCAGCCGCCGGACCAGCGTGGCGTCCTGCTCCGCCGGCGGATTTTCACGGTTGATGAGCGAGCCCGCCCGCGTCGGCAGGCCGGCGACGTCGATCAGGTTCTTCACCGCGAAGGGCACGCCGGCGAGCGGGCCGGCCGGTTCGCCGCGCGCCAGGGCGGCGTCGAGCCGGTCGGCGTTGCGGCGGGCGCGCTCGGCGGTGACGTCGGTGAAGGCGTTCACGCGCGGGCCGATGGCGGCGATGCGGGCCAGGGCGGCATCCACCGACTCGCGCGCGGTCAGGCGGCCGGCGCAGACGGCGGCGGCGATCTCCGTCGCCGTGGCGGTGGCGGGATCGGTCATGCGCGGAACACCGGGGCGGCGTCCAGCTCGTCGGGGAGCGGGAATTCCAGCATCAGCCGGGCGGCGGCGGCGGTGGCCTGGAGGTTGGCGACGACGCCCTCGCGCCACTCGGGCCGGACTTCCAGGCCGAGCAGGGCGGCGGCGGCATCGACATAGGCGGCGGGGTCGAAAGGAGGCGGGTCGGCGGGCATGGGCGGACTCCTGGGTGGTCGGTTTCCCGCTGCGCGGGAACGGGGCTTCGCCCCGCCTGGGGAGGCGCTGCCTCCCCTGGACCCCTCCGCCAAGGGGCGAAGCCCCCTTGGATCCCCCGTTCGATTCCCGGCCTCGCGCGCTGCAACTGCGGGGCCCAACGCCAGCGGAGGTCCAGGAACCTGAGGTTCCTGGTGGATGGGTCCAGGGAAGGCAAAGCCTTCCCTGGCGGGGTCCGGGGCGGAGCCCCGAAATCGGATGGTGCCGCCGCTACCCGCCTTCCACGAGATGGCACGCCGCGCGGTGGCGTGGCCCCACCTCGTGCAGCGGCGGCATCTGCTCGGCGCAGCGCGCGAAGCCCCGCGGGCAGCGGCCGTAGAAGCGGCAGACATTCGGGTCCGGGTCGATGGGCGAGCGCGGCTCGCCGCCGAGCCGGATGCGTTCGGGGGCGCCCTCCGCGCCGATCTGCGGGATCGCCTCCACCAGCGCGCGCGTGTAGGGGTGGCGCGGGTTGGCGAACACCGCTCCGGCCGGGCCTTCCTCGACGATGCGGCCGAGATACATCACCAGCACGCGGTCGCAGAGCAGGCGCACCACGTTGAGGTCGTGGCTGACGAACAGGTAGCTCATGCCGAGCTCCTGCTTCAGCCGCGCCAGCAGGTGCAGCACCACCACCTGCACCGAGACGTCGAGCGCGGCCGTGGGCTCGTCCAGCACCAGCAGCTCGGGTTCCACCGCGATGGCGCGGGCGATGCCGACGCGGGCGCGCTGGCCGCCGGAGAGCTGGTGCGGGAAGCGCGGCAGCAGGGCGAGCGGCAGGCCGCACTGCGTGGCGACCGTCTCGACGCGGGAGCGCAGCGCGGCGCCGCGCAGGCGGCGGAGGCGTCGCAGCGGGTCGGCGATGGCGTCGAAGGCGGTGTAGCGCGGGTTCACGCTCTCGCCCGCATCCTGGAACACCATCTGGATGCGGGCGCGTTCGGGGCGGCGGGCGAAGCGGCGGGCGGGCAGGTGGGTGAGGTCCTGCGAACCGAGGCGGATCGAGCCGGAGGTCGGGTCGAGCAGCCGGGTCAGGACGCGCACCAGCGTCGACTTGCCGCAGCCGGATTCGCCGACCAGGCCGACCGTCTCGCCGCGCCCGATGGTGAAGCTGACATCGTCCACCGCGTGCAGCTTCGGCGCCGCCGCGGCGCCGCCGCGCAGCCGCGCGAGCAGCCCGCCGGTGGTGCCGCGCACGGTGAACTGGCGGGAAAGCTCGGCCACGTCGAGCAAGGGAAGGGTTTCGCTCATAGCGGGTTGTTGCAGGCCACGAGGTGGGAGGGGGCGATCTCGCGGCGCTGGAGCGAGACCTGGCAGGAATCCAGCGCGCGGTCGCAGCGGCCGATGTAGCGGCAGGCGGGCAGGTCCGGCCGGCGCAGGTCCGGCAGGCTGCCGGGGATGGAGGCAAGGTCGGCCAGGGAGGCGTGGCCGGTGGGGGTCGCGGCGAGCAGGCGCGCCGTATAGGGGTGGCGGGGATGCGCGAAGAGGTCGCGCACCGGCGCGTCCTCGACGACGTGCCCGGCATGCATCACCACCACGCGGTCGCAGTATTCCGAGGCGAGGGCGAGGTCGTGCGTGATGACCAGCGCCGAGACGCCGGATTCGCGCGCGAGGCCAGTCAGCAGGTCCATGATGACGGCCTGGGTGGTGACGTCGATGCCGGTGGTGGGCTCGTCGGCGATCAGCAGCTTCGGCCGGCAGGCCAGCGCGATCGCGATCATCACGCGCTGGCACATGCCGCCCGACATCTCGTAGGGATAGGCGCGGGCACGCCGCTCCGGGTCGGTGATGCGGACGCGGCGCAGCATCTCGATGGCGGCGGCGGGGGCCTCGCGCCGGCCGGCGCCGCCGTGGCGGATCAGCACGTCGGCGATCTGCTTGCCCACCGGGCGGATCGGGTTCAGCGCCGTGCGGGGGTTCTGGAAGATCATCGAGATGTCACGGCCGCGTATGCCGCGCAGCGTGCGCTCGGGGGCGTGCAGCAGGTCGGTGCCGCCGAATTGCGCGGTGCCGGCGGTGACCTCGCCGGCCGCATCGAGGATGCCCATCAGCGCGTAGGCGGTGACGGATTTCCCCGAGCCGGACTCGCCCACCAGCGCCACGATCTCGCCGCGCCCGACGGTGAAGCCGACCTGCTCCAGCGCCTTCACCGTGCCGCCACGCGTGCGGAAGGAGACGGCGAGGTCGCGCACCGCGAGGCAGGGCTCGGCCTGCGCGGCGCTGAAGGCGGCGGCGGGCGGGATCGGGCCGGGGGGGAGGGAATCGAGCAGGTTGGGCGCGGTGCCGGGCGGCGTGGGGGCCGTGTCGAGCGGCGGCGCCTCGCCGGGTTCCACCGCCAGGTCGGCGGCGGGGCCGCCGGCGGGGGTGAGCTGCGGCGGCACGGCGGGATCGGCGCGGGGCGGGCGTTCGCTCATGTCCGCTTCCTCATGTGCGCTTCCGGGGGTCGATCACGTCGCGCAGCCCGTCGCCGAGCAGGTTGAAGCAGAACACGGCGAACATCAGCGCGAGGCCGGGGAACAGCGCGATCCACCATTCGCCCGAGACGATGAAGGAGGCGCCTTCCGCCACCATGATCCCCCATTCCGGCGTCGGCGGCCGCACGCCGAGGCCGATGAAGGAGAGTCCGGCGGCGTTGAGGATGGCGTAGCCCATGGTGAGCGACATCTGCACCACCATGATCGGCATGATGTTGGGCAGGAGCTGAGTCAGCAGGATCGAGAGGTTGCCGTGGCCGCAGAGCCGCGCCGCCTCGACGAATCCCGCCTCGGCGCGCTGGCGCGTCTCGGCGCGGGCGATGCGCGCGTAGAGCGGGAAGTTGATGATCGCCGTCGCGATGACGATGTTGGTGACGGTGTTGCCGAGCGCCGCCACGATGCCCATCGCCAGCACGAAGAGCGGGAAGGCCATGATGACGTCGGCAAGCCTGCCCACCACCATGTCCACCCAGCCGCCGAAATAGCCGGCGGCGAGGCCGGCCAGCCCGCCCAGCGCGAAGACCAGCGCCACCGAGAACACGGCGATGCGCAGGTCCAGCGAGGTGGCGACCAGCACGCGGCTGAGGATGTCGCGGCCGAGCTGGTCGGTGCCGAACCAGTGCGCGGCGGAAGGCCCCTGAAGTGCTGCGGCGGTGTCGCTGGCCAGCGGGTCGTAGGGCGCGATCCACTGGCCGAACAGCGCGGCGACCACGAGCAGGATCGCCATGCCGAAGGCGAGGCCGGTGACGGGATTCTCCGCCACCACGTAGCGGGCGTGCCCGAGCAGCGTGCTGCCCGGGGGAGAGGCGGGCGCGGGGGCGGGTGCCGTGCTCGCGCTCATGTCGCACCTCCGGTGCGCGGGCTCACGTCGCGGTCCTCGCGCGCGGGTCGATCAGGCCCTGGAGCACGTCGATCAGCAGGTTCAGCAGCACGTACATCACCGCCATGGCCAGAACGAAGCCCTGCACCGGGGCGAAGTCCGAGGCGATCAGCGCCTCGATGGCGTAGGAGCCGATGCCCGGCCAGGCGAACACCTTCTCCACCAGCACGTTGGCGCCGAGCAGGAAGGAGAACACCATGCCGAGCGTGGTGACCACCGGCAGCAGCGCGTTGCGGAAGGCGTAGGTGATCAGCACCGACCAGGGCGTGAGGCCGCTCGCCCGCGCGGTGCGCACGAAGTCCGAGGTCAGCACGGCGAGCATGGCGGCGCGCGTCATGCGCGCGATCGGGGCGAGGGCGAAGATCGCCAGCGTCAGCACCGGCAGGACGAGCTGCGAGAGGGCGCCGCGGAAGGTCTCCCAGTCGCCGGCCAGCGCGCTGTCGATCAGGAAGAAGCCGGTGACGGTGGGCGGCGCCGAGAGGAACACGTCGAGCCGTCCGAGCGGCGCCGGCGCCCAGCCCAGGATGAAGTAGAACACGTAGACCAGCAGCAGCCCGGTGAAGAACACCGGCAGCGAGACGCCGGCCGTGGTGACGAGGCGGCAGGCATGGTCGACGAACGATCCCGGCTTCACCGCCGCCAGGATGCCGAAGGGGATGGCGATGGCGAGCGAGACCAGCAGGCCGAGCAGCGTCAGCTCGGCCGAGGCGGGCAGGCGCGAGAGCAGGTCGCTCAGCACCGGCTGGCCGGTGGTCAGCGAATTGCCGAGATCGCCCCGCGCCAGCGCCGCCACGTAGTCGGCGAACTGCTCGGCCGCCGGCTTGTCGAGGCCGAGCGAGTGGCGGAGCTGCTCGATCGCCTCGCGGCTCGCGGCGGGACCGGCGAAGTAGGCGGCGGTGTCGCCCGGCAGCACCCGCGTCAGGGCGAAGGTGATGACCACGACGCCGATCAGGCTGAACACGGCGACGGCGAGGCGCCGCAGGATCATCGCGCCCATGGTGGCGTCAGGCCTTGCTGAAGGCGCGGTAGTCGAGGCGGCGGTGGAACCAGTACTGGTAGCCGGAGATGTTCTTCTGCATCGCGACGTTGCTGTAGGGCTGGTAGAGCGGGATGCGGGGAATGTCGGAGAAGGCGAGATCGACGAAGCCGCGCACGTCCCGGTCGTAGCTCTCCGTGTCGCCGGCCGCCGCGGCGGCGCGGGCGCCGTCGATCAGCCGGTCCATCCCGGGCGACTGGTAGCTCATCGTGTTGAACACGGAATTCTGCCCGTGGTAGCACCAGAAGAAGAAGTACTCCGGATAGTCGAGCCAGCCGGAGAAGACGTTGGTGAAGAGCGGCATCTCCTTCTTGTTCAGCTCGGTGCGCCAGTTGGCGCCGGGGATCTTGTTCAGCGTGGTGCGGATGCCGATCTGCGCCAGGTTCTCCTGCACCAGCGTGCAGAGCGGCTCGTTCACCTGGGAGAATCCGAGGTCGAAGGACATCGGCACCTCGAACCCGTCCGGATAGCCGGCCTCGGTCAGGAGCTGCTTCGCGCGGGCGAGGTCGGTGACGTACTTCGTCGGCTGCGGCCAGGAGACGGTGGTGGGCGCGTCGGCCGGGGCGCCGAACATCGGCTTGCCGAGTCCGTACAGCACCGCGTCCATGATCTTCTGGTACGGAACGGCGTAGGCGACGGCCTGGCGCACCTTGAGGTTGTCGAACGGCGCCTTCTTCACGTTCATGCCGAGATACTGGAGGCCGTTGCTGTAGGGCACCGAGGTGATCGTCAGCTTCCCCGCGCCGCGCATCTCGGAGAAATCCTTGTTGGGCAGGTCGTAGGAGATGTCGGCGTCGCCCCGCTCCAGCAGCGCGCGGCGGTTGCCGGAGGAGGGGACCATGCGCCAGATCACGCGCCGCACCTTGGGCAGCGGGCCGCTCTTCCAGTTGTCGAAGCGCTCGAACACCACCTCGCTGCCCGGCGTCCAGCGGGTGACGCGGTAGGCGCCGCCGCCGGCCGTGTTCTGCTTGGCGTAGTCGAGCGCCCAGGGGTCGGCCGGCGTCGCGCGCTTCTTCAGCAGCTCGGAATTCATCACGCAGGGCACCACCACGGCGAGGTCCGGGATGGTCAGCCGGTCCTTGCGGATGAAGTCCACGCGGAAGGTGTGGTCGTCCACCACCACGAACTGCTCGGGCTTCTCCAGGCTGCCCGCCTTCATCTGGAAGGTCGGGAAGCCGCCCACCGTCACGGCGCGGTCGAAGCTCCACTTCACGTCGCGCGCGGTGACGGGGGCGCCGTCGTGGAAGGTGGCGTCGCGGCGCAGCCTGAACGTCACGGACATGTCGCCCACCGACATGTCCTCGGCCAATTCGGGCCTGAAGCGGTCGCGGTCGTAGTAGGGCGTGCCGTCCGGCAGCGTCTTCATCTCGTGGCTGATCAGCCGGTCGTAGCAGTTCCAGGAGACCTCGTAGCCCGGCACGGTGGTGCCGACGCCCATCACGTCGAGGTTGTTCGGTCCGCTCTCCGAGACGATCAGCAGCGTCTCCTGCCGCGACTGCGCGCGGGCGGGCGACCAGATGGCGGGCATGGCGAGACCGGCGCCGGCGGCGGCGAGGCCGGCGGGGAGGGTGGTCAGGAAATCCCGGCGCTGCATGGGTGCTCCTCGGGCCTGCGGCGCGAGCCGGATGGCAGGTCGGCACGCTCGCGCGGGGCTACGGTCAGCAAGCGGTGTGCCATCTCCCCAGCAGACGGGATGCCGACCGCGGCCGGGAGGCGGCGGGAAGGGGCGCCTCCCCCGTCCAGCGCATCCTGCATGCAATCTGACCATATGGCGTGCAATCGTGCGACGCTCCCTCGTTCCACCCCAGGGGCCGGGCGGGCCTCCCGCCGACCGCCGGCGGGAAGGCGGGCGCGCCCGTCATCGGCGCGGCGGTGCGCGCCCGGCCCGCCCGGACCGTCGGCAGGGTGCCGCGGCAGGGGCCAGGCGGTGCGGCTCGGCGGCGAGGGTCGGCAGGGGCGGCCGCGCCGGTGGCAGACCGGTCCGGGGCAGGCGACAGGCCGGCAGGAGCGGTGCCCGGCGGGAGTGCCCGGCAGGTGGTGTCCGAGGGGGCGGAGCGGCGGGCGGCGCTACCAGCGCCGGGCCGGGCCGCAGTCCAGATGCACGAAGCCCTCGCGGTACAGGCCGACCCCGCCCACCTGCATCGCGGCGGCGACCCGCGCCACCGCCACCGGGTCGCGTCCTGGCAGGCTCAGATCGGCCGCCATGCCGGACATGTGCAGGCTGATCTGCGAGACGCGGGAGGAACGCCGGGCGTACAGCGCGTTGGTGGCGGGGGCGCGGTAGCCGCTGTTGATGTGGAACGGACCGCCGGCGTCCAGCCGCAGCGCCACGGCGTTCAGCACGTCGAACAGGCGCGGATCCATCGGCGTCGCCTCGGCCTGCCGCGGATCGCGCATCACCCAGTCCAGCCGGCGCAGCGCGTCGCGGTCGTAGCAGCCGTCGCGCCAGTAGACGCCGCCGAAGCGGTCGCCGGTCTGCACCCGCAGGATGTGCAGACGCCGCTCCGGCTGCGCCGCCGCCTGGGCCGCGACGCCGGGGAAGGCGACGCAGGCGAGCGCGCCGAGCAACAGGCGGCGACGGCCCGGCAGGGCCTCGCCGGCGCAGCAGGGGCAGTCGGCCGGCACCTTCAGCGCCCCGCGCCCTGCGCCACCGCGGCGGTGCGCAGCGGCGGGGTTGCCGTGGCCGGCGGCGGGCCGGCCATCGGCCGGGAGCGCGACCCGTCGCGCGGCGCGTCGAGCAGCCGGGCATAGGCCTCGTCCAGCCCGTAGAGGTCCGGCCGGATGCGCGCGACGCGGCCCCCCTCGACCACCACCGTCGTGTAGTGCAGCCGCACCGGCATGGCGTAGGCGGCGCTGATCGAGGTGGTGGCGCGCGAGGCCAGCACCTGCTGGCCCCGTTGCGCCGACCAGCCCGGCGTGCCCGCGAGCACGAAGTTCAGCATCTCGAAGGGCTGCTCCATGCGGATGCAGCCGGAGGAGAAGGCGCGGTCCGCCCGCGCGAACAGGGCGCGCTCGGGCGTGTCGTGCATGTAGATGTCCTGGTTGTTCGGCATCACGAGCTTGAGCCGCCCCAGCGCGTTGTCGTCGCCCGCCGCTTGGCGGATCGTGTAGGGGAAGCTCGCCGGATCGACGCGGCCCCAGTTGATCGTGGTGGCGTCGACCTGCCGCGCCTCGCCGTCGACGTTGGCGTAGACGCGGAAGCCGCGCTCCTGCATGCCGCGCGGGTCGCGCCGGAAGCGCGGCAGCAGGTCCTCGCGCGCGAGCCGCACCGGCACGCCCCATTGCGGGTTGAACACCGCCGCCGTCAGCGTGGTGCGCATGGTGGGCGTCTGCCGGGTGGGCCGGCCGACGATCACCGCCATGTCGAACAGCACGCGGCCGTTCTCGATCACCTGCGCGCGGAAGTCGGGGATGTTGACCTCGACGCGGCGGCCGGCCGGCGGCGCGGCCGCGTTGCGCCGCATGTCGAGCGCCACGCGCAATTGGCGGATCCGCGCGCCGTAGGAGCGGTTCAGCGCCGCCACGGTGATGGCGCCGACTCGGCCATCCGCCTCCAGCCCCTCGGTCGCCTGGAAGCGCCGCACCGACTCCTCCAGCGCCGCGTCGTAAAGCGGGCCCCCATCGGGGGCGGCGGCGAGCACCGGGTCCTCGGCGGCGAGCCGGGCGCGCAGGGCGGGGATGCGGACCGGCTCCTCGGTGCCGGGCTCCAGGGTCGGGCCGGTGGGCACGGTCGGCAGCGTGGCGGCGGCGGCGGCGCGGGCGCGCAGCCGCGCCATCTCGTTGCGGATCGCCGCGGCGCCCGGCGGCAGCAGCGCGGCGCGGTCGATCACGGCGGCCGGGTCGGCGGCCGCGTTCAGCTCGGCGAGCCAGGGCGCGAGCGGCAGGGCGCCGGCGCTGCGGGCCAGGTCGGCGCGGCCGGGCGGCGCCTCGCGCACCCGGCCGTGCAGCAGGTCGTCCAGCGCGGCGGCCGCGGCGGCGCGCAGGCGCTGGCGGAACGCCTCCGGGCTGGCGTGCTGGAGGCTGGGCGGCGGCAGGTCGTAGGCGAGCGGGTCGAGCCCGTCCTCCTCCAGCCGTTGCAGCCGCGCGAGCAGGCGCTGCGCCGCCTCCGGCGTGGCGGCGGGGCCCGCGGCACGGCCATCGGCGGCGGGCACGGCGCGCGGCTCGGCCACGGCTTGGCTGGCGGGAAGGCCGAGGCCGGCGGCCAGCCCGAGGAAGCGGCGACGGGAGGAGAGGAGCGGGCGCACGGCCGGTTTCTTAACCAATCACTCTGGGCGCTGCCAGGGGCGCTGCCAGACGAAGCGCGCCGATGCGGGCGGAACGATGGGGGGTGGGGCATCCGGGTGACGGCGGCTTCGGCGCCGGCGCGGGGAGCAGGCGGGCCCCGCGGGGAATGACGCACCGCGACCCGGAGCGGATCGCCCAACGGGCTGGCCTTCTCGCCCGACGAGAAGCTGCCCTACGTGGTCGAGGCGGCGGCCGACCCGCGCGTCATCCGCGCCTTCGACGTGGTGGAGGACGGCACGAGGCTCGCCAACCTCTGCTTCGGCGGCCGCCACCGCAACCGGCTGTTCATGGCGGCGAGCAGGTCGCTCTACGCGGTGTACGTGAACACGCGGGGCGTGGCCGGCGGCTGACGCCGCGCGGGCCGGCTTCCGCCTACTCGCTGCTGCCGAGCACGATCACCTCCACCGGGGCCAGCCCGTTGCGGGACATGCCGAGCCGGCTGGCCATGCCGGGGCTGATGTCCACCACCCGGCCGCCATGGCCGAACGGGCCGCGATCCGTCACCGTGGCGGCGACGGCGCGCCCGTTCGAGCGGTTGCGGACGAGGATGCGGGTGCCGAGCGGCAGGGTGCGGCTGGCGACGGTCGGCGCCCACTGGTCGAAGGGTCGCCCGTTCGCCATCCGGCGCCCGTGCAGGCGCGCGCTGTACACGCTCGCCGTGCCCTGCTGCACATGGGCGCCGTGATGGCCGGCCCCGTGGTGGGCGGCGGGCTGGGCGGGCCCGTGATGGGCGCGGCCACGATGCTGCGGCGGTCTGGCCGAGGCGGTGGCGGCGCCGAGAAGCAGGGTGGCCGCGGTGAGGGTGCCGAGGTATCGGCGGGTGCGGGGCGACTGCATCCCCGTCATCTGGGAAGCGGGCCGGACCGGCTCATCCCCTGTCGGCAGCCTGCAAGGGGGCGTCCCCGATGAACAGGCGGTGAGCGGGCGAGGCCCGCCCCGCCGGCGGGTTCCTCGCCGGCCAGCGGAGTCCGCCCCCGCCACGCGGCCACGCCGCCGGCTCCGCGCGGCGCCGGCCCGGGCGGGCCGGGACCGGCGGACGGTCTCAGCTCTCCAGGGCGCCGTAGGCGAGCTGCATCATCAGCCGGCGGTTCGCCGCGCTCCCGACGCTGGGGGCCGCGGTCATCATCACGGCGACCAGCTCCGCCCGCGGGTCCACCCAGAAGTAGGTGCCGCTCCAGCCCGCCCACATGAACTGCCCCTGGTAGCCCGGCACCAGCGCGCCGCCATCGGCCAGCCGGACCGAGACGCCGAAGCCGAAGCCGAAGCCCGGCGAGCCGAGCAGCAGCGCGCCGGGCGAGAGAGGCTGCGCCAGGCCGGCGATCTGGTCCGAGGCCATCAGCCGCACCGTCGCCGGCGACAGGATGCGGGTGCCGTCGAGCTGGCCGCCATTGGCCAGCATCTGCGCGAAGCGCAGGTAGTCGCCCGCGGTGGCGAGCCCGCCCGCGCCGCCCGAGGCGTTGCCGGGCGGGCGGGAGACGTCGATCATCGTCACCGGCTGGTTGTTCAGCATGGGGTCGACGCCGCTGTGCAGCGCCAGCCGCTCGCCCTGGTTGCCGCGCAGCGAGAAGCCGGCATCGGTCATGCGCAGCGGGCGGAACAGGCGCTGCTCCAGGAAGTCCTCCAGCCGCGTGCCGGAGGCCGCCTCCACGACGCGGCCGAGCACGTCGATCGACAGGCTGTACTCCCAGGTGGTGCCCGGCTGGCGCGCGAGCGGCGCCGCGGCCATGGCCTGGACGAATTCCTGCGGGCTCAGATTGCGGCTGTCGTAGTCGCGCTCGCCGGGCAGGAAGAGCCGGCCGCGCGTGTAGGCCTCGCGCACCGGGGCGTTCTGCGTCAGCTCGCCGTAGACGAGGCCCGATGTGTGCCGGAACAGGTCGTAGACCAGCATCGGCCGGCCGGGCGTCACCGGCACCATGTCGTAGCCCGTCCCGGGGCCCGCCCCGGGGCCCGCCCCAGGGGCCGCTCCGGCGCCCGCGTCGCCGCCGCCGCGCGGCACGCTGACCTGCAGCCGGTCGAAGCCGGGCAGGTAGCGGGCGACCGGATCCCCGATGCCGATCCGGCCTTCCTCCACCAGGATCAGCGCCGCCACCACGGCGAGCGGCTTGGTCATGGAGTAGAGGCGGAACACCGTGTCCGGCGTCATCGGCGCCTCGTTCCGCCGGTCGCGGAAGCCGATCGTCTCGGAATAGGCCAGCCGGCCCTTGCGCGCGATCTGGATCACCGCGCCGGGCAGCCGGCCGGCCGCCACCTCGGCCTCGAAGACCGGGCGGATGCGGGCCAGCCGCTCGGCGCTGAGCCCGACCTCCCCGGGCTGCGCGACCGGCAGCGGCGGGCCGGCCGGCAGCGGCGTGACGCCGGGCGTGGCCGGCCGCGGCTGCTGCGCCAGGGTCGGGCGCGGCGGCGACAGGCCTGCGGCGAGCGAGGCGGACAGGGCGAGCAGGCTGCGTCGGTCCATGAGAGTCGGCGTTCCCCGGTGGCCGGCCGCGGGTTCGGCCGTGCCGTCGCGGGAAGGGTGCCATGCCGGCATGGACGCCGCCATGCCCGCGCCCCGCCCGCGGGAAGCGTGGGCGGGCATTGGCCGTCGTTGACAGGCACCGAGGCCGCGGCCAGTCTTGCATACGAATGCAACCGCCGCCGGGCCGCTGCCGGCCGGCGGCGCGAACGGGGAGGACCGCATGGCCCGCTACCTCAAGACCGGCCGCGACGCCGACGCCGCGGCGGCCGACGATGCCAGGGTGCGCGCCACGGTCGAGGGCATCCTGGCCGACATCGCCGCGCGCGGCGACGCGGCGGTGCGCGAGCTTTCCGTCCGCTTCGACAAGTGGGACCGCGCCGACTACCGCCTCACCGACCGCGAGATCCGCGACTGCCTCGCCGAGCTGCCCGCCCGCGCCCTCGACGACATCCGCTTCGCGCAGGAGCAGGTGCGCAACTTCGCCCAGGCGCAGCGCGAAGCGATCCGCGACATCGAGGTGGAGACGCTGCCGGGCGTGGTGCTCGGGCACCGCAACATCCCGGTCGACGCCGTCGGCTGCTACGTGCCGGGCGGCAAGTACCCGCTGCTCGCCTCGGCGCACATGTCGGTCATCACGGCGAAGGTCGCGGGCTGCCGGCGCATCGTCACCTGCGCCCCGCCCTTCGAGGGAAGGCCGGCGCCGGCCATCGTCGCCGCCCAGCACCTCGCCGGCGCCGACGAGATCTACTGCCTCGGCGGCATCCAGGCGGTCGGCGCCATGGCGCTCGGCACGGAGAGCCTGCTGCCGGTGGACATGCTGGTCGGTCCCGGCAACGCCTACGTCGCCGAGGCCAAGCGCCAGCTCTTCGGGCGCGTCGGCATCGACCTCTTCGCCGGCCCCACCGAGACGCTGGTGATCGCCGACGACAGCGTGGACGCCGAGATCTGCGCGACCGACCTGCTCGGCCAGGCCGAGCACGGGCCGAACTCCCCCGCCATCCTGCTCACCACCTCGGAGAAGCTCGCGCGCGAGACCATGGCCGAGGTGGAGCGCCTGCTCGGCATCCTCCCCACCGCCGCCATCGCGCGGCAGGCCTGGGCGGAGTACGGCGCGGTGATCCTCTGCGATTCCGACGAGGAGATGGTGCGCGAGGCCGACGCCATCGCCTCCGAGCACGTCCAGGTGATGACGCGCGACCCCGACTGGTTCCTGAACCACATGACCAATTACGGCGCGCTGTTCCTCGGCCCGCGCACCAACGTCTCCTACGGCGACAAGGTGATCGGCACCAACCACACCCTGCCGACCAGGAAGGCGGCGCGCTACACGGGCGGGCTCTGGGTCGGCAAGTTCCTCAAGACCTGCACCTACCAGCGCGTGCTGACCGACGCGGCCTCGGCCATGATCGGCGAGTACTGCTCGCGGCTCTGCATGCTGGAGGGCTTCGTCGGCCACGCCGAGCAGGCGAACCTGCGCGTCCGCCGCTACGGCGGCCGCAACGTTCCCTACGGCCAGGCGGCGGAATGAGTCCCGCCGGATGAACCTGCCCCGCACCCCGTCCTTCCGGCTCGACGGGCGCCGCGCGCTCGTCACCGGCGCCGGGCGCGGCATCGGCCTCGCCGCCGCGGCGGCGCTGGCCGAGGCCGGCGCCCACGTCACCCTCGCCGCGCGCAGCGGCGGGGAGGTCGCTTCCGCCGCCGAGGCGATCCGCGCCGCCGGCGGCCGCGCCGAGCCGCTCGCCCTCGACGTGACGGACACGCACGCCGCACGCGCCGCGATCGACGCCGCCGAGCCCTTCCACATCCTCGTCAACAACGCCGGCACCAACCGCCCGAAGCCCTTCCTCGACGTGCCGGAGGCGGACTACGACGCGATCATGGGGCTGAACCTGCGCGCCGCCTTCTTCGTCGCGCAGGCGGTCGCGCGGCGCATGGCGGCGGCGGGAATCGCCGGCTCCATCATCAACGTCTCCTCGCAGATGGGGCATGTCGGCGCCGCCAACCGCACCGTCTACTGCGCCTCCAAGGCGGCGATGGAGGGGCTGACCAAGGCGATGGCGGTGGAACTCGGCCCGCGCGGCATCCGCGTCAACACGCTCTGCCCCACCTTCGTCGAGACGCCACTGACGAAGCCCTTCTTCGAGAACGAGGCCTTCCTGCGCGACGTGCTCGGCATGATCCGCCTCGGCCGGCTCGGCCAGGTGGAGGACCTGATGGGCGCCGTGGTGTTCCTGGCCGGCGACGCGGCCGCGCTGACCACCGGCGCCGCCCTGATGGCCGATGGCGGCTGGACCGCCGGCTGAGCCCCGGGGCGGCCCGGAAGCGGGAGGGCGGGCGGGAGGGCCGGACGCGCCGGG
>NZ_JALPRX010000100.1 GCF_023223525.1 Roseomonas acroporae
GATTACCGGGAGCGGGACCGTCCCTGGGACGAGCCGCCCATCATGTTGCAGTGCGCCATCATGGACTGCATGTCCGGCGGGATCGGCCGTCCCGCGCTGGCGTCCGCCTGCATCTGGCGACAGTGCGCCATCATGTCTTGCATGTTCATGCCGGACATGTTGTGGCCCTGCATGCCCGACATCCCCTGCATGTTCCCGTGGTTCATCCCGGGCATGTTGGAGTGGTCCATGCCCTGCATGCCCGCGCTGTCCGGACGCTGCATCGCGGCGCCCGGCGTCGTCGTGGAACGGCCCGCGGGCTGGACCGGAAGTTCCGCGGAAGTGGGTGCGGAAGCCTGTGGCGCGGACTGCGGCGCGCAAGCCACGGCTGTGAGCGCGAGGCCCAGGCCCACGACGAGACGTGCGGCCCACCCACTGCGAGAAGCGGCGTTCATGCGTCCTCCTATTCGCCATGCCACGCCGGACCGGGCTGGCGGATGCGGATGGAATCCCGTGTCCGGCGGGGCGCTCCCGCGAGGGGCGGCAGCCAGGCGCAGCGTACAAGCTCCCTTCCGGGCCGTCGTTGCCGGAAGGCTCGCTCAATTCTTACGTTTTATTGCCAGAGCCTCAGCGCGATTGATGAAGCCGGGGCGACCGTAGATATCCAATGCAACAGGCGGTGATGGTGCACGGCATCGCTCGCTGAGCACGCGCAACCGCAGCGCGCCGTCACTGCCACGCCTCCCGTCATTTCACGAAGGAGCTTCCGAGCATGGTTGAGGTTACGCTGTCGCGGCGCAAGATGCTCGCTGCTGGCATCGCCGCCCTCTCGGCTCCGGCTCTTCCGGGATCCGCCCTGGCTCAGCCGGCCGTCGGGCGGGCGATGCCCCGCGAGTTCAATCTCGCGATCGAGCACGTGTCGTTAAACATCACCGGCCGCAGCCGCCCGGCCATCGCGGTCAACCGCTCCGTTCCGGCCCCCGTCCTCCGCTTTCGCGAGGGCGAGGAGGTAATCATCAACGTCGCCAACCGGCTCCGCGAAGAGACGTCGATTCACTGGCACGGCCTGATCCTTCCGAGCAGTCAAGACGGCGTGCCGGGCATCAGCGATGGCTTTCAGGGCATCGCGGCAGGACAGACGCACCAGTACCGCTTCCCACTCGTGCAGTCGGGCACGTACTGGTACCACAGCCATTCCGGGACGCAGGAGCAGGCTGGCCTCTACGGTCCGCTGGTCATCGATCCGGTGCGCCCCGACCCTTACGGCTACGACCGGGACTACATCATCCAGCTCTCCGACTGGACAGACGAGAACCCGCACCGCGTCATCCAGAACCTCAAGCGCGACGCGGGCTACTACAACTACAACAAGCGCACCGCGGCGAGCCTCGCCAACGAGCTCGCGCGCGCCCCGAACGCACAGGCGCGCGAGGCCATCATCCGCGACCGGCTGATGTGGGGCGACATGCGGATGGACCCGACGGATATCGAAGACGTCACGGGCTACACATTCCTGGTCAACGGCCGGACGCCCGAGCAGAACTTCACTGCGGTCTACCGTCCCGGCGAGACGGTTCGCCTGCGCTTCATCAACTCCGGCGCCATGAGCCACTTCGACGTGCGCATCCCCGGGCTGGAGATGACCGTTGTCCAGGCGCACGGCAACAACGTGCAGCCGGTGGCTGTGGACGAGTTCCGCATCGCCCCAGCCGAGACCTTCGACGTGCTCGTGCGCCCCGCGGGCGGGCGCCAGTTCCAAATCCTGGCGGAGTCCATGGGCCGCCAAGGCTTCGCGAGCGCCAGCTTGGCCACCCAGAACGGTTTACCGATGATGCCGCTGCCCCCGCACCGCGAGCGGCCGCTGCTGACCATGGCCGATATGGGCGGCAACTACGGGCCCAAGGGCCTGGACCGCGGCACCCTGCGTCCCGAGACGGACCGGCCCGGCCAGATCGCCCCCATGGAATCCATGGACATGGGCGGCATGGACCACTCGGGGATGTCCGGCATGGGTTCCAGCAGTGCCCAGGGCGGCATGCAGGGCATGGATCACTCGAACATGCCCGGGATGAACCACGGAAATATGCCGGGAATGAACCAGGGCGCCCCGGCCCGGGGGACGGGCGGTGCTCGCCAAGCCCCGGCCAGGCCCCCGGCCATGGACCATTCGAACATGCCCGGCATGGATCACTCCAACATGCCGGGCATGGGCCGCTCGTCGTCCCTGGCACGGGATCCGGGCTTCCGCTTTGCCGTCGCGGACCTTCCGGTAGGTTCCGTGCCGGGCGCGGGCCTTTTCCGGTTGGCCCAGGCGAGCCAAGGCTCCATGCAGGGCATGGACCATTCGAACATGCTCGGCATGGACCACTCCAGCACGCCAGGGATGGACCACTCGAGCATGCCGGGCATGGGGCGGCCGCAGGGAGGTCAGCAGCCCCGGCCGCAGCGGCAGCAGGGGCGCCAGGGCCAGCAGCCCGCGCAGCGGCGCGACCAGCGTGGCGCCGCCCCAGCTGCGCCGGACCACTCGGCGATGGGCCACGGCGCGCCGGGCACCGGCCAAGTGGGTCAGGTCGATACTTCCGCGGCCAGCGCGCATGCGGGCCACGGGGGGATGGCGCCGCCCGACCCGTTCGCGGTGAACACCGGGGCGCCTCCGGGCACCCGTGTCCTGACATACCGCATGCTCCGGGCGCTCTCGAATCCCTACCCGGTACGCGAGCCCAACCGCATCATTGAGGTGCGCCTTACCGGCAACATGGATCGCTACTTTTGGGCCATTAACGGCAACCGCTTCAGCGAGGCGCAACCAATCGTGCTGAACCTCGGCGAGCGGGTCCGGATGCGGTTCATCAACGAGACCATGATGAGCCACCCGATGCACCTGCACGGCGTCTGGATGCAGCCGCAGGTGGGCAACGGCGCCCAGAACCCGCTGCTGCACACCATCAGCGTCAAGCCTGGCAGCACACTCGATGTGGATGTGGAGGCGGATGCCGAGGGCGGCTGGGCCTTCCACTGTCACATGCTCTTCCACATGGAGACCGGGATGATGCGGAAGGTCGAGATCCGACGTCAGCCGCGCGTCGCGTCTAACGGCTGATCACGAAGGACCGACACCCGATGCGACTTACGACCAAGGCGGCCGCCCTTCTCACGACCCTGCTCGGCTTCACCCTGGCCGGCGGGGCGTCGGCCCAGCAGGCCGCCTCCCAGAACGCGGTACACGATCCGGGCGCGCACGGCGCCTCGTCCCACGAGGTCTACTTCGGCGCCGTCCTTTTCGAGAAGCTCGAATGGGGCGTCGGCCTCAACGGCGCACCGAATATTGCGCGCTGGGACGGTCAGGCTTGGTACGGCACCGACTACGACAAGGTCTGGATCAAGACGCAGGGCGAGCTTGAGCGCGGGCGCCGCGCCGAGAATGCCGAGATTCAGCTGCTCTACTCCCGCCTCATCGGGTACTTCTGGGACTTCCAGGCGGGTGTCCGCTACGACCCGCGTCCGCGGCCGGACCGCACCTACGGCGTTATCGGCATTCAGGGCTTGGCCCCGGGCCTGTTCGAGGTGGACCTCCAGGGCTTCGTGAGCGAGAGGGGCGACCTCTCGGCGCGGCTTGAGCTCTCTTACGACGTCTACGTCACCCAGCGGCTTGTGCTGCAGCCGAACCTGGAGGTGAACGTCGCTGCCCAGCGCGTGCCGGAACTCGGCATTAACAGCGGGTTCAATGACATAGAGGCAGGTTTCCGCCTCAGGTACGAGTTCACCCGCGAGGTCGCGCCCTATGTCGGCGTGAACTATACAAGGCGCTTCGGCGAGGCCGCCAAGTACGCTCGCGCTGAGGGGGGGAAGGCCGAGGGTATTGAATTCGTCACCGGCATTCGTCTGTTCTTCTGAACGGGCCCGTCGAATGAATGCTTGCTGCGAGGACGAAGGTTCCGTCGGAGGGCCGCGTTGACCGAGCGTCCTGGAAGCGACGGTTCCCGCGGAGTGCCCGCCCCCAACCTTCCACCTATGTCGGGAGAGGGGCGACACGTTCTCGTCGTCGAGGACGATGGGGAACTGCGCAAGCTCCTGCTCACCCTTCTGCGCCGCAGCGGGTTCCGCGCCAGCGGCGCCCGCGACGGCATCGAGATGCGACGCCTCTTGGCATCGGCCCAGGTGGACCTCGTGCTGCTCGACATCATGCTGCCGGGTAAGTCGGGGTTCGAGCTCTGCCGGGATCTCCGTGCCGAGGGACGGATCCCGGTCATCATCCTGACCGCCCTGGCCGAGGCATCGGACCGCGTTGTCGGGCTGGAGCTGGGGGCGGACGACTTCGTTGTGAAGCCAGCCGACCCCCGGGAGCTGGTCGCCCGCATCCGGGCTGTCCTCCGCAGGGCCGAGGGCCCTGAGGATAACGCGGGCGGTAAGGGCCGTGAGGTGGCGCACTTCGCCGGGTGGTCCCTGGATACCCGGCGTCGCGAGCTTCTCAGGCCGGACGGCGTCGCGGTCGAGCTGACCAGCGGCGAATATGACCTCCTCCTGGCGTTCGTGGAGCGGCCGCAGCGTATCCTGACGCGGGACCAGCTCCTGGACATCGCCCGGAACCGCCCCTACGGCGGGCTGGACCGCTCGATGGACGTCCAGATCAGCCGGCTGCGGGCCAAGCTCGGATCCAGGCCCCACGAGGACGGGGAGCCGGGCCTCATCAAAACGGTCCGTGGCGTAGGATACCTGCTGTCGAGCCCCGTGGATTGGTCTGGGTGAGAAGGTTCCTCCCCCAGTCCCTTGCAGCACGGACCCTGGCGACCCTGACAATTGGCTTCGCGGTGCTCTTCGCCGCCATGGTCGGCATTCACGACGTGCTGCTCCGCCATGCCGTGGAGCGGGGGACCGAGGAGCTGCTAGCCCAGCGCCTGGCGACGATCCTGGATGCTGTAGCATCGGCACCGGAGGGCGACAGGGACCGGATCGCCCATGCCCTGTCGCGGGCGGACCTGGAGGTGCACTGGCGCCGCGACGCGGCCCCCACCCCCGAGCACCCCTCTCGCGAGGAGTGGCCGACCGTCGCGGCCCGAACAGCGGCCCTGAGCGGCGTGGCGACCGAGTTGCGCGTGCGCCCCGGACGCTACGAGGCCGCGTCGGACCGGCTCGTCGGCATCGGAGCGGTGGCCCGCCTACAAGACGGCTCCTGGCTGGAGGTGGAGCTCGCCTCCTTCACCGTGTTATCGGCCGATCAGGGCGTGCTGCACTCCTACGCGGCTACCGTCGGCTTAGCCCTTCTCCTGGCTGTCGGCTTCGCGGCCCGTTCTGTCTCGGCGCCGGTCTCGGCGCTGGCGAAGGCCGTTTCCCGCCTCGACCCCGAGGGCGAGCCGCCAGCCCTCTCTGCTTCCGGCCCGCGCGAGGTCCGCCAACTCGCGGAGGCGCTGACCGACATGTCCATGCGGACCCGTGACGCTTTCCGCCAGCGGACCCTGGCGCTCGGCGCGCTCTCTCACGACCTGATGTCGCCGATCGCCCGGCTGCGTCTCCGGGCCGAGGATCTGCCGGAGGAGGTTCAGCAGCCGATACGACGCGATCTGGCCGAGATGGAGACGATGGTCTCCGACGTCCTCGCCTACCTCCGAGGCGGGCACGGCGGTGAAGCCGTCCTGCCGCTGTCGATCGCGGCGCTCGTCCGCACCGTGGCCGACGAGTTTGCCGATGCGGGGACGCCGGTCGAGGAAGGGCGCATTGACGACGCCGTTGCCCCGGGGCGCCGGGTCGCCATCAAGCGGGCAGTGACGAATCTGGTCGCGAACGCCGTTCGGCACGGGCGCGATCCATGGATCGAAGTCGAAGCGCTCCCCGACGCAGTGTTGGTGCGGGTGGGCGACCGCGGACCCGGCATACCGCCCGAAGACCTCCCCAGGGTGACTGAGCCGTTCTTCCGGGGGGACCGCGCCCGTACCGCGGGCGGCGGCAGCGGCCTGGGCCTCTCGACCGCCCAGGCCATCGTCGAAGCCCACGGAGGGCATCTTGCCGTCGAGAGTGCGCTCGGGCGTGGGACCGTGGTCACCCTGACCCTTCCTCGCTGGCCGCAGGGCGCCGACGACGGCCAGCCAAGTAATAAAACGATGTAATCCGGCGCCCGCCGGACAGCCGCTGCACGGCGTTAGGGCCAGGCGGATCGGCGCCGGTTCCGGGGCACGTGTCGCGGTACCCCGTGGCAGGAAGTTCTCCCTGAATCGCTAAACTGCGCCGCATAAACAGCGAGGAAGGACGAGCCCGATGTTGACAAGAGGTCACGCTATTCAGGCCACTGCGGCGGCCGCGGCAGCGCTCCTATGGGCTGGCGCCGCGTCGGCCCAGAGCGCCGCGGGCCAGCAAGCCGGTCACCAGGGGGCCTCGGCGGGGTACCATGCTGCCATGGAGGCCATGAACCGCGACATGGCGGCCCAGCCTATGACCGGCAACGCCGACCATGACTTCGCCAGCATGATGGCGCGGCATCACCAGGCCGCCATCGACATGGCACGGGTCGAAGTCGAGCACGGGCGTGATCCCGAGATGAAGCGTAAGGCTCAGGAGATGATCCAGAAGCAGCAGCAGGACATCGCCGAACTGAGGACCTGGATGTCACGGCACCCGGCCCGCTAGGACTTTCGCGGCCCACGGCCCACGGCCCACGGCCCACGGCCCACGGTCTGCGGTCTGCGGCTCTGGGCGGTTGTCGCTGACTGGCCGGACGCCATGCCTGGGCTAACCGGCCCGCGCACGCCGCGGTCGCACCTCCAAGGAAATAGAGATGAGCTACCTCCGCTTCGGCGCGATGATCCTGGTGTCCACGGTCGTCATGTTCGGGCTTATGTACCTGAACACCTACGCATTCGAGCATGTGTTCTACAGCCAGACGCGGACGTGGATGGCCCTCATGATGGGCGGGGCGATGGCCGTCATCATGATGCTGTTCATGCTGAAGATGTATCACAGCAAGCGCGCGAACCTGGCCATTGTCGCAGGTGGGGCGGTCGTGTTCGCCGCGTCACTCTTCCTGGTTCGCAGTCAGGCGACGGTCGGTGATGTGGATTACATGAAGGCCATGATCCCGCACCACTCCATCGCCATCATGACTAGCGAGCGCGCCCATATCCGCGACCCGCGCGTGCGACGTTTGGCAGACCAGATCATCGAGGCGCAGGTCCGCGAGATTGGGGAAATGAAGCAGCTGATCGCCGACCTCGAGCGCAATCCGACCGCTCCAGGGGCGCCGGACCTGGAGCCGCGGGTGGCAAGCGCGGCTATAACAGGCCGATAACGTCGGAACGGGCGCTTCCGCTCCTCCGGACGCCCTCCCCCTCTTGCCTAGGCCGCCCCGTAGCGGAAGCCGGAGCGTGGACGCTTGCCCGGAATCTAGGCGCGCAGGTCTCTCCCCTTGACCTTGCCACAATGGGAAGCCCCACCTCCCGGCGACTGTCGTGGAAAGGGGAATGCCCATGCGCTTCATCGTCGAGAACATGCACTGCGAAGGCTGCGCCAAGGGCGTGACTGCCGTGGTGAAGGAAGCCGACCCTTCAGCACAGGTCGAGGTCCGGCTCGAAGACAAGTCGATTTCCATCAACGGCGGCCGCCTTGGCGGCGAGGCGCTTCGAAGCGCCCTGTACACGGCAGGCTGGAAAGCCGCCGGAATGGCTGGTTGACTGTAGGCGGGCGTCGGCCTGCAGCGGAAATAAATTGGTGCGCGATTGCCGCTGCCGCACTGCGGTGTCCCGCCTATTCATCCTGCAAGGCTTCCGCCGTCATCCCAGTCGCGGAATCGCCTCTACAGGAGAGACCATGCTTTCACGATTTGCCTTCCTTCGGAACGGCGCGCTCGCTGCGGCCTTTGCCGTCCTGATGGCTCCCGGTGCTGCGTCCGCGCATGCGATGCTGCACTCCTCCGATCCAGGCGACGGCGCAACCCTCAACTCGTCTCCGCGCGCGCTGCACCTGATGTTCACCGAGGAGTGCCGCGTGACGTCGCTGCGCCTGCTCGACGAGGCCGGGAAGGAGCGGCAGATCCGCCGTGAGGGCGGGCGGGAGGCGGCGAGCCACGCGACCGCGACCGTTCCCTCGTCGCTCCCGCCGGGAGCCTACCGGATCGAATGGCGGGCCATGGGCGGCGACGGCCATGTCATGAGCGGCGCAGTGCGCTTTGCCGTGACATCTTCGCGGTGATCTTGGAGCTGCTCGGGCCGGAGCCGGACCTTTACCGGGCGCTCTCGGCGGCGTGGCGCATCGCCTTCTACGTCACCTGCTTCGGGGCCGCTGGGCTGGGCGTCTTTGCCATCGGCTTCAGCCGCCTACAGACGCCCCAGGACGCCGCTTCGTGCCGTCGCCTGACCCGGACCATGGTGGCACTGGGCTTGGCGTCCAGCCTACTCTGGCTGGCAACGCAGGTTGCCTTGGCGTCGGACGGGGATCCGTTCGACGCTGAGGTCTGGGACATGATGGTCACCTCCCGTCCGGGGATCTCCGTCCTGATCGCCTGGACGGGCTTGCTCGCGGTGGCGGTTGCTACCTGGATGGGGCAGCCGAGCCTCGTCGTCGGCGCCGCAGGTATCCTGACGATTGCAGCCAGCTTCACAGCCGTCGGCCATACGACGCAGCACCAGCCACGGTGGCTCCTCGCGGCAGCCCTGGTGACGCACCTCGTTGCGGTCTCCTTCTGGTCCGGCAGCCTCTGGCCGCTCGCTCTGGCCTCTAAGCGGGGCGGTCCGGAGGCGGCACGGCTGGTCGAGGGCTGGGCTAGGGCCGCCACTTGGCTCGTGGGTGGCCTGGTTCTCGCCGGGGCGCTGCTGGCGTGGCTTCTCGTGGGCAGCCTCGAGACCCTGCTAACCACGGCGTATGGCTGGGCTTTGATGACCAAGCTGGCGCTGGTGGGCGTCCTGCTCGGCTTCGCGGCATGGCACCGCTTCCGGCTGACGCCTGCCCTTGCGGCCGGCACTCCCGGAGCGGGAAGGCGTCTTGCTGTCTCCATCGGGTGGGAGATCGCGGTCATGGTCTTGGTGTTCTGGGCCGTGGCCGAGATGACGTCCACCAGCCCCCAGGGCGAGGGATAGCTTCCAGCGGTGCCGCGCCTATTCCCTCCCGGTCCAGGCCCTGGACGTGGTGAAGGCGCGGCACCGCGGAATCCGGCCCCACTCACTGGCAGCACGCTGCGTCGGGGAAGGTAAAGCGGCTACTATTGCTCTTCCGGGCGACGTGCCATCAGCGCCATGCGGGTATCCGCACCGGAGTTTGGTGGCAGCAAATTCAGACCCGGAGGGCGCGTCCGAGCTTGCGTCGGTTGGTAGGTCTGCCGACGTGATCGCTTACGCCAATTTCCATGTGCAGCCCCGGGGTTCCACTCCAGTACATGGCAGCGCCAGCCGTTGGCGGTTTACAGCGTTGTCCTATGTGAATCTGGCGGCGGCTTAAACGAAGTTCGCGCAGTTCCCTGTCCGCTCAGTCCACAGGTAGACACTACATCATTTTGTTGCACGGTGATCCGCTGTTCGACTGAGCCGTTCTCATTGGCCGGTCACTGCGGGGGCTTGGAACTGCCTACCCTGCCCGGCCGGTACATTCCTCATCGTGCAAGGAAAACGCTATGGCACATAATCCGCAGCACTTTGGGCTGAGCAGTGGCCGCGATTTCCAGAGAGCGTTCGGTGACTATGACTTGCGCATTGGACAGGCGCACTTCGACTTTTTCTCCGGGTCAGACGCCATGGACGTTCAGTTTGGCCGAGCCAACGCGGACATCCTCCTCGGCAATGCTCAGAACGATGACCTGCTCGGCGGTCGCGGAAGCGATGTCCTCGTCGGCGGTGCGGGTATGGATCATATAGATGGAGGCAAAGGCAACGACCTCCTGATTGGTGGCGACGCCGCCGACGGGCTTCGGGGAGCGGACGGGCGAGACTACCTCAGCGAAGGGGTGGGCCACGGCGACCTCGAGGGCGGCGCTGGAAACGACGTGCTCTCCGGTGGGCTGGGCGGCGATGCGTTCATCGTCGACCCTACCAGCGGCCACGACATTGTCGTCGACTTCCAGGCTGGGCCTGGCATCCTCGATCACATCGCGTTCCGCGAGATCACGCCGGAGGAGCTGACGTTCCAGGACACGGCTGCTGGTGTGAAGATTAGCTGGGCGGATGGAGAGGGCTCGGTGCTGCTGGCGGGTATCGAGAAGGCGGATCTCGCCCAGGACGATTTTATGTTTGCGGATGACCGCTATCTTCTCCAGCCCACCAGTGCCGACGCGGACCACGTATCCGCCGTCAGCTTCGCAAAGGATGAGGGCTTCAACGTTTTCGCGCCGGACATCACCGACAGCACGACGCCCGCCACCACCATCCACTTCGACGAGTTCAATGTGCAGATCGGCGCTGCGCAGGCGGACGCCCTTGCGGGCACGGACGCGCGCGACTTCTACTTCGGTCTCGGGGGAGATGACCGGCTGTCAGGGGCAGCCGAGGACGACAACCTCACCGGTGATGCCGGAAACGACACTCTGGACGGCGGCATGGGCCAGGACCACCTAGTAGGCGGCGCCGGGGACGATCAGCTCTTCGGAGGTGACCAGGCCGACAACCTCATGGGCGAGGACGGGAAGGACACCCTGTACGCCGGTGCCGGTCACGACATGCTCGAGGGCGGGGGCGGCGACGATGTCCTGAACGGCGGGGACGGTGCCGACGCCTTCATCGTGTCTCCCGACAGCGGCAACGACGTGGTCACAGGTGGCTTTGATGCAGGCCCCGGCGCTTTCGACCACATCGCCTTCCGTGACATCACGCCCGATGAGGTCACGGTGGCCGACACGACTGGTGGAGTGCTGGTCAGCTGGACCACGGATCAGGGAACCGGGTCTCTGTTGCTCGAAGGCCTTACGAAGAGCGAGATGGCTCAGGACGACTTCATGTTCAATGCAGATGCAGGTACAAGCGGAGCTTTTGTGAACGATCCCGCCATTACGGATGAGGGCTCGTTGTACCTCTTCCGGGACGGAACCACGACCACTGATGTGCAGCAGGACTACCTGTTGGCCTAGTTCGCTTAGCGGCCCTGCGCCGCAGTGCGTGGCGCAGGGCCCGCGACCGGGGCACCAGGGAAGCCCGCCGGATTCCGCACCCAATCACCTGGAGTTCTCTCCTCCAGGACGAGTCTGGCGTCCCTGCAAAGCGTGCTCCCGTTCCGGCCAAGTGCTCTTAATAAACGCCAGCACCGTGCGGATCTCGGCGTCGGTCAGAACGTCGCCGAAACTAGGCTTATCGTGCGTTGGTTCCCGGCCAGAGGGGCAGGTTGGCCCGAACTGGCTGGGTTTTCGGATGGGCGCCGCGGAACGGGGCGGGGCCGCGCCCTCCCCGGCTGTGCCCGACGCGCGTCCGGGCGGCGGGCATGATCCTCTGGCCGGCACACCTCCCGCTAGTCAGGGCTGACGGGGTCGTCATGTCTCCCGCCCGAGCGTCCACTGCACCCTCGTGGGCGGACATCGAAGCGGCCCGCTGGAGCTCGTCTGCTACGGCGTGGTCTGGCCGATAGCAGCATGGCCGCTCTCGAGATCTGGAAGCGGCGAAGCCGACATAACGCGCTGCCGAGATCCGGTGCTCAGACTCCGCGGCGGGGTCGATCTGCGCCGGGATCGCGAACTCGACGTGTGAGAGCCAGCAGCGCGACCAGGGACAGCGCGGTGAGGGTGCTGGACAGCATGAGCGCCGCGTGCGGTCCGAGCGCATCCAGCACCAGCGCGAAGAGGAGGGGCGCCCCGCCCTGGAGGAGGCGCGCCGGGGCCGCGAGCAGCCCCGTGCGCAGCCCGTAGCCAGCCGGGCCGAACAGGGCGAGTGGCAGGGTGCCGCGCGCGATGGTCAGCAGCCCGTTCCCGGCACCGTGCAGCAGTACGAAGGGGATGGCGACCACCGGCCCGAGGAAGGCCAGGAGCGCCGCGCCGACCGGATGCAGGCCCGCGGCAAGCTGCGCCGTGACGAGGGGCGACGCCTTTCTGAGAAGAGCGAACTCGGCCACCCGGGCCGCCACCTGGGCCGGGCCGACCAGGGACGCCGCGAAGATCGCCGCGGTCGGTGCCGCGCCCAGGGCCTCGATGATCCGCGGCAGGTGGGTAGCAATGGCGGTGGAGACGAAGGTCGTGGCGGCGAAGACGGCCGCCAGGATGACCATGGTCCAGGGCACCCCGCCCGGCGCCGCGTCGGCCGGGACCGCGGCCGCGGCCGGAGGCGGCGGCGGGACCTTGGCGACGAGGAAGCGGTTCAGCGGCAGGGCCACGACCAGGTGCAGCACGGCCCAGGCGAGGCAGGCACCCCGCCAGCCCAGGGCGTCGATCATGAAGGCACTGGCAGGCCATCCCACCGTGGAGGCGAAGCCCGCGAAGAGGGTGATGCCAGTGATCGCGTTGCGGGCCTCGCGCCCGTACAGGCCGGTCACCGTGGCGAAGGCCGCCTCGTAGAGGCCGAACCCCATGCCGACGCCGATCACCGCCCAGGCCAGGGCCAGGGTGACCGGCCCAAAGGCGAAGGACAGCAACGCCAGCCCGGCCGCGAAGACGAGGTTCGAGGCCGCGAGGACGTCGCGGCCGCCGTAGGTGTCGATGAGCCGCCCGGCCGTCGGACCGACGAGGCCGGAGAGCAGCAGGGCGCCGGAGAAGATCCCGAAGAACAGGGCTCGGGACAGGCCAAGGGCCTCGCACACCGGATCCGCGAAGACGGCCGGGAGGTAGTAGGTGGACGCCCAGGCCAGGGTCTGCGTGATGCCGAGAGTGGTGGTGACAACCCCCCGGCGCCGCACGAGATCCGCGGCCTTCATCCCCGCTCGTACCAGCCCTTCGTCCGCATCACGATGTGGACCACCGAGAGCATGACGGGCACCTCGACCAGCACGCCGACCACGGTCGCCAGCGCGGCCCCGCTCTCGAAGCCGAAGAGGGCAATGGCCGCCGCGACGGCCAGCTCGAAGAAGTTGGAGGCGCCGATGAGGGCGGAGGGACCGGCGACGCTGTGCGCCGAGCCGCACTGCCGGTTCAGCAGGTAGGCCAGCCCGGCGTTGAAGTAGACCTGGATCAGGATAGGAACCGCAAGCAGCAGGATCACCAGCGGCTGCGCGAGGATCTGCTCGCCCTGGAACCCGAACAGCAGCAGCAGCGTGGTCAGCAGGGCCACCAGCGACACCGGGTTGATCGCCTTCAGCATGCGCCCGAGGGCCGCCTCGCCGCCCGATGCCAGCAGCGACCGGCGCCAGAGCTGCGCCGCGACGAGGGGCAGGACGATGTAGAGCAGGACGGAGAGGAAGAGGGTGTCCCAGGGCACCGTGATGGCGGAGAGGCCGAGGAGCAGGCCGACCACCGGCGCGAAGGCCACCAGCATGATCGCGTCGTTCAGCGCAACCTGACTCAGGGTGAAGTTAGCATCCCCGTCCGTCAGGCGGGACCACACGAAGACCATGGCGGTGCAGGGCGCCGCAGCCAGCAGGATGAGGCCCGCGATGTAGCTGTCTCCCTGTCCTGCGGGCAGCCAGGGCCGGAACAGCCAGCCGATGAACAGCCAGCCCAGCAAGGCCATGGAGAAGGGCTTCACCAGCCAGTTGATGCCCAGCGTCACGGCGATGCCGCGCCAGTGCCGGGTGACCTGCCCCATGGCGGCGAAGTCCACCCGGAGCAGCATGGGCACGATCATCGCCCAGATCAGGACCGCGACGGGGATGTTGACCTGGGCCACCTCCATGCGGCCGAGCGCCCGGAACGGCCCGGGCAGCACGGCGCCGAGCGCGACGCCCGCCACGATGCAGAGGGCGACCCAGAGGGTGAGGTAGCGCTCGAAGGTGCCCAAGGCCGCCCGGCGGTGCTGGATGGCGGCCTCGCGGTCCACGGCCGCGCTCATGCCGTCAGGCCCTTGGCGACACGCTGACCGGCGGCATCGACCACTGGCTCGCCGTCCTCCTTCGTGAAGCCCCCAAGCTGCGGGTTCGGCAGGATATTGAGTACAGCCTCGGAGGGCCTGCACAGCTTCACCCCGAGGGGCGTCACCACGATCGGCCGGTTGATGAGGATGGGGTGGGCCATCATCGCGTCGAGCAGCTGGTCGTCGGTCAAGGAAAGGTCGCCGAGGCCCAGCTCCGCGTAGGGCGTGCCCTTCTCGCGCAGGACGTCGCGGACCGGCACGCCCATGCGCCGGATCAGGTCGGCCAGGACGTCCCGGGTCGGCGGGGTCTTCAGGTACTCGATCACTTCCGGCTCCTCGCCGGAGTTCCGGATCAGGGCCAGGACGTTGCGGGAGGTCCCGCAGGCCGGGTTGTGGAAGATCGTGATGGTCATGCCGCAGGCTCCGGGGAGGGGCAGGCACAGGCCGAGAGGGCGGCGACCGCGGGGGTGCAGACCTCCGGGTGGCCCTGGCAGCAGTCCCGCATCAAGAAGGCGATGAGGCCGGATAGGGCGTCGTAGACGGCCGAGTACCGGATGGACCGGCCGTCCCGGCGCGACTGCACCAGCCCGGCCGCCTCGAGGTGGGTGAGGTGGAAGGACAGGCGCGAGGAGGTGGCGCCCATCGCCTCGCCGATGGCGCCCGCCGCCATGCCGTCCGGCCCCGCCGTCACCAGCAGACGCACGATCCGGAGGCGGGTCTCCTGCGCGAGGGCGCCGAGGGCATCGAGTGCTTGCGTTTCGTCCATGACCCCTTAATGTCTCAAGACACGTTGAGGTGAAAGAGGGAAGATGAACGCGCCTGCTCTGCCCCTGACCATCGGCTTCGTGGGTGACGCCTCGCTGGGCGCGGTGCTCGACGCCCTCCGGCCCCACGCGGCGCGACGGCTGGTCATCAGCTACGACGGGCGCCAGACCGAGCCCGGCTACCACGTGACCGAGGTGAAGGCGGGCTCCTTCGTCACCCTGGACTGCGGTGGGAACCCGGATGCCTGGCAGGAGACGATCCTGCAGGTGGAGGACCTGCCCGCCTCGGCCGAGAAGCCGGAGCACATGGAGGTCGGCAAGTTCCTCGCCATCCTCGAAAAGGTGGCGTCCCGGGTCAGCCTGCAGCCGGGCAGCCGCCTGACCTTCGAAGTCGGGCCGCCCGGCCGTCCCATGCAGATCTTCGACGTCGAGGCGATCCGGATCGAGGCGACCAGCGCCGTGATCGAGCTCGGGCCCCGGGCCGCCATCTGCAAGCCGCGGCACCGGGCGGAGCAGGAAGCGGCCCAGGCCGCCTCGCCCTGCTGCAAGCCGTCGAGCGGTTGTTGCTGAAACCAGTGCCACACGCCGGGAACATCGGCTGCGACTTCCGCTTTTGGGAGGTCGTGCGCGACCCGCTGATGGCCGGGTCGGGCGCGAAGCCGCCGATCTGGCCTCCCCTGAACATGTGCCGCGCGCCGGTCCTCGCGCCACTTCTCCTCCTGCGCCACGCCGGCCTGCACCAGCACGAGCCGTACCGGCGGCCCCGGCGGCTCCGGGCCGGAGAGGCGCCACGCGCCGAAGGCGGCGAGGGCCAGGGCCGCGGCCCCGCCCGCGAGCCAGGCCCGGCGGCGGTCGGGGAGGACCGGGAGGCCCGCGAGCAGGAGCGTCAGCAGGGAGAGGCCGTGCACGCCGACCACGGCCGCGCCCTGCACTGGTAGCGCCGCGAAGGCCCAGACGCCGCCCAGGGGATTCCACGGGAAGCCGGTGAACAGCACGCTGCGCAGCATCTCAGCGAAGGTCCAGGCCCCGGCGAAGCCCGCCAGGCGGCACCAGCCCGGAGGCAGGAACCAGGCGGCGAGCGCGGGTGGCACCGCGTAGAGAGCCATCACGGCGGCGAGCGCCGGCGCGGCGAGCGGCACGAGCCACCACCAGCGCGCCGGGTCTGTGAGCAGCGCCTCCGTAACCCAGTACAGGCCCCCGAGGCTGTGGCCGAAGCCCCAGGCCAGGCCGAGCCTGCCCGCCCGTCGCCACGACGTCGCGGCGCCGAGCAGCGCGAGCAGCCCCGGTACGGCGAGCAGCAGCACCAGCACCGCATGAAGCGGGGGCAGGGCGAGGGCCGAGAGCAGCCCGAGGGCGAGCGCCGCGGCGAGAGCCCGACGCGGCGGCAGTCCGGCAAGCCAGGTGAAGAGGCGGGCGACCGCGTCCGGTGGCGCGAACCCTTCCCCTCGGCCCGGCGCGGTCCCTCTCCGCCCCCCCGCGGCCTCGGGCTCGTCGCCCGTGCCGCCTCGAGAGGGCGAGGTGGAGGCGACGGCGCTCGGGATCGGGCGGCCCGCGCGCGTCCGGAGGGCGCCGCCGCTCATCCGATCCTCGCGAGCCATGGGAAGGCCACTAGCATCCAGTCCGCGAGCGCGGTGATCTCGCCGGTGGCGATGAGCACCCACATCAGCAGGCCGGAGGCGAACTGCGCGACCCTGACGGTGCCGCAGGAGCTCATCTGGTCAAGGTTGCTGTGGCGTCCATCCAGGCTTTCAGGCCGACCTTGAAAGCGTCCCGGCCCTTGTCCGTCAGGGTGTAGACCTTTCGCTTGCGGCCGGAGACGACCTCGGCTTCGGGGGGGCACGCGGCCGTTGGCTACCAGTTGAAACCTGTGTCGGCCCCGGAGTGCAGTGAAACATGGCGGAAGCGGACCACCTGGGCTTTGTGGTTCATCCGACACTGCGCGAAGATGCCCGAACAGCCGCGGGCACGGGCCAAGAGGCTGACGTTGATATCCGCGACAGCTATCCGGGCTCCGGGCTTGAACCGGGAGGTCTCTGCGAGAAGGACCCCGTTCTCATAGATCGAGGTCTGACCATCCCACGCGAGGTCGGTCGTCGATTCACCCTCGCCAGACGCCGTGTACAGATAGGCCGCCGTGCATCGCGCCGACTGAGCTTGGCACAGCATTCGCCGGGTGTCGGCTTTCCCGACTGTGATGTTGCTAGCCGACAGGTTCACCAGAACAGTCGCACCAGCCAGCGCCGCGATGGCGCTCGGCTGTATCGGCACCCACATATCCTCGCAAATCTCAGCGTGGAACACGAGCCCTGGGCGGTCCTCGGCCACGAAGATGAGGTCGGGACCGAATGGCACGTGCTGCTCACCCAGGCGGATCATGCTGCCTTCCGTACCTTGCCCGGACGCGAAGTAACGGCGTTCGTAGAACTCGCGGTAGTTTGGCAGGTGAACCTTCGGGACCACCCCGGCCACCCGCCCGCCATGGACCACCACTGCTGTGTTGTAGACGCGCCCCGCGTGGCGCAGGGGTGCTCCCACCACCATGACGGGCTGGATATGGACGGAAGCCTCCACAATACGCCTCAGGGCGGCCTCCGCAGCGTCCAGCACAACATCCTGAAGGAAGAGGTCGTCAATGGAGTAACCGGTCAACGCCAGCTCCGGGAAGGCGACCAGGGACACCAATCGTGCGTCGCAGGCACGCGCGGTCGTCAGCAGGGTGTCCGCATTCACCTCCGGGTCGGCAATGCGAACAGGAGTCGTGCAGGCGGCGACCCTTACCTGGGCGTCCGGTCCGGATGGCCCGGTGCTCTGCCCCGGAGGCAGCTCTGGCTGAACGTTCTCAGTCATTGGTTGCCTCACGCAGATCCGTCCTGGCATCGCGGACGATCGACCATGCCGATTGCAGGAAAAGCCCGGCGATGACGACGGCCACGGCGAGATCCGGCCATGCAGTTCCGGTCCACCAGACGAGACCCGCCGCGACCACCACGGCGAGGTTGCCGATGGCGTCATTGCGGCTGAATAGCCAGACAGCCCGGACATTGGCGTCACCCTCCCGGTGCGGGATGAGCACCGCCGCGGAGGCGACGTTGACCACCAGCGCGACGGTGCCGAAGAGGCCCATCAGTTCGGCCTCGGGCTGGTTCAGCACCAGCACCCGGTAGCCAGTGGTGGCGAGCACGCCCAAGCCGAGCGCCGCGAGGAACAGTCCCTGGATGAGGGCGGACCGGGCGCGCCAAGCGAGGCTCCAGCCGATGGCCAGCAGGCCGAGGAAGCTGATCAGGCCGTCGCCAAGGAAGTCGAGAGCGTCCGCCTTCAACGCCTGGCTGCCGGAGACGAAGCCGCCAACCATCTCCACGAGGCCGTAGCCGACGTTGAGTCCCACGACGATCCAGAGCGCCCGGCGGTAGGCGGGCGTGATGTGGCCAAGGTCCCGGGGCAGATCGTCGTCGTCGCTCATCCTATGCGTCCGAGCCCCGGGAAGAGCTCAAGCATCAGGATGGCGAAGTCGGTCAGGTGGCCCGTGATCATGGCCGCCCCCATCACTACCATGACGCCACCCGCTACGATCTGAAGAACACGGCCGAGGCGCCGCAGCCCGCGGAACGGGCCGCGCAGGAAGGCGTCCGCGAAGGCGGCGACCAGCAGGAAGGGCACGCCCAGCCCAGCTGCGTAGGTGGCCAGGAGCACGATGCCGAGGTGGCTGATCTCGCTGGTGGCGGTCAGCGCCAGGATGGCGCCGAGCACCGGCCCGATGCAGGGCGTCCAGCCAAAGGCGAAGGCCAGCCCGAGCACATAGGCGGAGAGCGGCGTGCCGCCGCTGAGGGTCGGCATGAAGCGGAGGTCGCGTTGCAGCGGCATCAGCCGCAGGACGCCCGCGGTCATGAGGCCGAACAGGATGACCACCACGCCGCCCACGATCCCGGCCTCGTAGCGGTAGCGCAGCAGGGCTTGGCTCAGCGCCGAGGCGCCCGCGCCCATCGCCACGAAGACGGTCGCGAAGCCCAGAACGAAGCAGAGGCCGAGGCCGACCGTGGCGAGGCGACCGGGCGCCGCGCGTTCGGCGGCGACCGAGCGACCGGCGACGTAGGAGACGTAGCCGGGCACCAGCGGCAGCACGCAGGGCGAGAGGAACGAGACCATCCCGGCCAGGAAGGCTGTCAGGAGGCCGGACATCTGGAGGAGCGGGTTCACGGCGGTCCCGCCCTCAGGGTCGCGCCGCGGAGGTCGGCGCGCCCGCCGGGTCGCGCCTCCCGCCGACGAGGAGCAGGAGCGCGACGCCGACGAAGATCGCGGTGTCGGCGAGGTTGAAGGCGGGCCAGTGGTACCCAGCCACGTGGAAGTCCAGGAAGTCCGTCACGGCACCGTGCCGCAGCCGGTCGACGACGTTGCCCAGGGCGCCTCCGACGATGAACCCGACCGAGGCCGCCATCCCCGGCCGCCGGTCGCGCGTCGTCCAGACGACGAGGCCCACGACGACGGCGAGCGCGAGGGAGGACAGGAGCCAGGGCGTCGCGGGGTGGTCCGCCGACAGCAGACCGAAGCTGACGCCCCGGTTCCATCCCAGCACCAGGTTGAAGAACGGGGTGATGGGGATGACGCGGGGCGGATCCATGAGATAGGCCAGTACCCACCACTTCGTCGCTTGGTCCAGCGCGAAGGCCAGCGCGGCCGTCGCCGCGCCCCAGGTCCAGGCGAGGCGCGCCCTGGGCAGGCCCTCAGCCATGCGCCACGCCCTTAAAGCGGTATCCGAGCAGACGCAGGGCGTTGAGGGTTACCAGCACCGTCGCGCCGGTGTCGGCCAGCACGGCGGGCCAGAGGCCGGTGATGCCGACCACCGTCGTTACCAGGAAGATCGCCTTCAGGCCGAGGGCGATGGCCACGTTCTGGTGGATATTGGAGAGCGTCGCGCGCGACAGCCCGACCAGGGCGGCCACGTCCACGACACGGCTGTTCAGCAGCGCCGCGTCGGCCGTCTCCAGGGCCACATCGGTCCCGCCGCCCATGGCGATGCCGACTGAGGCGGCCGCGAGCGCGGGCGCGTCGTTGATGCCGTCGCCGACCATGGCAACGGGTGCTTTTTCCTTAAGGGCGCCGATCTCCCGCAGCTTGTCCTCCGGCAGCAGCCCCGCTTTCACCTTGAGGCCGAGCGCCCCGGCGATGGCCTGACCCGTGCGGATGTTGTCGCCGGTCAGCATGACGGCCTCGACCCCGAGGGCGCCGAGCGCCCGGATGCCCGCGGCCGCGTCCGGCCGGGGCTCGTCGCGCACCGCGATCAGGCCGGTGTGGGCACCGTCCACGGAGACGACGACTACCGTCTTTCCTTGGCTCTCCCACTCGGCGACCGTCCGCGCCGCGTCGGCCGGGAGCGGCGCCTGCCCGGCGGCATGAGAGGGCGAGCCGACGGCCACGCGCTTGCCGGTCACGACCGCCTCAACGGCCTTGCCCGGGATGGCCCGCGAATCCTTGGCGGGGCGCAGTGGGATGCCATCGGCGTCCGCCCGCTCCAGGATGGCGCGGCCGAGCGGGTGGCTGGAGCCGTTCTCCACCGCGGCGGCGAGGCCGAGCATGGTACGCTCCGGGCCGGAGAGGGCGAGGAGGTCGGTCACGCGCGGGCGCCCTTCGGTCAGGGTGCCGGTCTTGTCGAAGGCGACGGCGCGGATCCGGCCGATGGTCTCCAGGGCGCCGCCGCCCTTCACCAGCAGACCCCGCCGGGTGCCGACGGCGAGGCCGGAGGCGATGGCCGCAGGCGTCGAGAGGACGAGGGCGCAGGGGCAGGCGACCAGCAGCAGCGCCAGGCCGCGGTAGATCCAGGTGTCCCAGTCTGCGCCGACGACAAGCGGCGGCGCGGCGGCGACCAGGGCCGCCACAGCAACCGCGATCGGCGTGTAGACGGCCGAGAACCGCTCGATGAAGCGGGCGGTCGGCGCCTTGGCATCCTGTGCCTCCTCCACCAGGCGGATAATGCGGGCGATGGTGTTGTCCGAGGCAGGCCGGGTCACGCGGACCTGCAGCGCGCCGGAGGCGTTGATGCTGCCCGCGAAGACGGAGGCGCCCTCGGCCTTGGGGACAGGGACGGACTCGCCGGTCACCGAGCTCTCGTCCACCTCGGACTCGCCCTCGGCTACCTCGCCGTCGGCCGAGACGCGGTCTCCCGGGCGGATCAGGACGAGGTCGCCGACCTTGAGGCTGGCAGCGGGCACCTCCCGCGCCGTGCCATTCTCGATGCGCAGCGCGGTTCTCGGCACCAGGGCGCCGAGCGCCTCGATGCCCGCGCGGGCACGCCCGGCCGCGACGTTCTCGAGCAGCTCGCCAATGGTGAAGAGGAACACCACCACGGCCGCCTCGGAGGTCGCGCCGATGGCGATGGCGCCGACGGTCGCGATCGACATCAGCATCTCGATGCTGAAGGGCGACCCGGCGCGTGCCGCGGCGATTGCCTTGCGGCCGAAGTAGACAAGGCCGAGCAGGGCGGCGGGCAGGTAGACCCAGTGGTCCAGGGCCGGGACAGCGAGCGAGACGGCAAACCCGGCCACCATGAGGGCGCCGATCGCTGCGGCGAGCCGCGCCTTTTTCCCCTTCCACCATGGCTGGCGTGGGCGAACAAGCGCCAGGTCGGCGGCGGCGCCAGGCTCGCCCGCGACCACCCGCGGCGCCTCGACGGGGGCGACGCCGTAGCCGAGCTTACGGATCTGCTCCTCGACGGCCGAGCGCGGCGTGGCCGCCTCGTCCAGCCGGAAGGCCAGAACCTGGCTGTGGTAGTTGACCCGGATGTCTTCGGCCCCGCCGAAGCGGCCAACCGCCGTTTCGATTTTCGAGGCGCAGGACGGGCAGTCCATGCCCTCCACGTGGTATCGCAGGGCCGACCTGGACCCAGGGGCCAGTTGAGCCGTTCCGCCGTCAGCCATCGCCGCCACCCAGTCCTTGCCAGTCACGCCAGAGGCGCGACGCCGTAGCCGAGCTTGCGGATCATATCCTCGACGGCCGAGCGCGGCGTGGTCGCCTCATCCAGCCGAAACTCCAGGGTCTCGGTCTTGTAGTTGACCTGGATGTCCTCGGTGCCGCCAAGGTGCTCCACCGCGTCCTCGATCTTCAAAGCGCAGCTGGAGCAATCCATGCCGTCGACCCGGTAGCGCAGGTCCACCCGCGTCCCGGGCGCCGTAGTTTCGCTGTTGGCCATCGTTTGCCTTCCCTTCCAGGAATGTGCCCGCCGGTTGGCGCGCGGACAGAAGGCTCCCTACATGGACCCTGTAGCCACTACAGGGTCAAGGGAATGGTTGTGGAAAAGCCCCTGAACATCGGCGCCCTTGCTAGGGTGACCGGAACGAAGGTGGAGACCATTCGCTGGTACGAGCGGGTCGGCCTGCTCCCGGTGCCCGCCCGCAGCGCGGGGAACTATCGAACCTACGGCGAGCCGCACCTCGGCCGCCTGAGCTTCATTCGGCGCGCCCGGGACCTTGGCTTCTCGCTGGAACAGATCCGCGCCCTGCTTGACTTGGCCGAGGACCGCGAGCGCTCCTGCGACGCGGTGGACGTCATCGCCCGCGAGCACCTGGACGAGGTGGACCGGAAGATCGCCGACCTGCAGGCGCTGCAGCGGGAACTGGCCTCCCTCATCGGGCAGTGCCGTCACGGCAACGTGGCGGAGTGCCGCATCATCGAGGCGCTTGCCCCGCCGAAGTAGACGTGTTGGATGCGCGTTGTTCTCGATGAATGATCAGGCGGGCCAACAGATCGCTCCGGGCAGGCTGAAGGCCAGCAGCGTCGAGGCATCCCTTCCCGGCGCAGACATGCTGACGTCCCTCATGCCGAGGGCTTCCAGGCGAGGAGGCGCAGGGCATTCAGCGTCACCAGCACCGTGGCGCCGGTGTCCGCGATGATGGCGGGCCACAGCCCGGTCACGCCCATCAGAGTCGTCACGAGGAAGACCGCCTTGAGCCCGACGGCGATGGCGACGTTCGCTTTCACGTTGGCCATGGTGGACCGCGACAGGCTGACGAGTTCGGAGACGCCGGTCACGCGATCCTTCAGGACCGCTGCATCCGCTGTTTCCAGGGCCACGTCAGTGCCGCCGCCCATGGCGACGCCCACCGAGGCTGCCGCCAGCGCCGGGGCGTCGTTGATGCCGTCACCCACCATGGCCACGGAGCCGGACGACCGGAGGGCTCCAATCTCGCGGAGCTTGTCGTCCGGCAGCAGCTCGGCCTTCACGTCCAGGCCCAGCCCCTTGGCGATGGCCGCCCCGGTCCGGGCGTTGTCGCCCGTCAGCATCACGGAGCGGATGCCGATCCGCGAAAGGGCGGCGATGCCCTCGGCCGCGTCGCCCCGAGGCTCGTCACGGAGCGCCAGGACGCCCGCGACGGTGCCGTCCGCCAGGATCACGACGGCCGTCTTGCCCTCGTTCTCCAAGCGGGTGACCGCCTCGGCCAGTCCGCCGAGTTGGGCGCCCGCCTCCGCGGCGTGGCGCGGGCTGCCGACGCTGACCTTGCGGCCGTCGACCGTGGCGGTGACCCCCTTCCCGGGCACAGCAGCCTGGTCGGAAACGGGCGGCGTCGCGACGCCCCGCGCTTCCGCCGCGGCCACGACGGCCTTGGCCAGGGGGTGCGAGGACCCCTGCTCGACCCCGGCCGCCAAGGTCAGCAGGTCGGACTCGGAGGTTCCCTGCGCGGGCAGGATGTCCGTCACCTTGGGATGACCCTCGGTCAGCGTGCCGGTCTTGTCGAAGGCCACGGTCTTCGCCGCGCCGATCTCCTCCAGGGCGGCACCTCCCTTGATAAGCAGGCCGCGCCGGGCACCGGCGGACAGGCCGGAGGCCATGGCGGCTGGCACCGAGATGACCAGGGCGCAGGGGCAGGCGATCAGGAGGACGGCCAGCCCGCGGTAGACGCTGGTCCACCAGTCCCAGCCCAGCAGGAAGGGCGGGACGAGGATGACCAATGCTGAGACGAGCATCGCGCCCGGCGTCCACCAGGTGGAGAAGCGCTCGATGAAGCGCTGCGTCGGTGCACGGGAGGCGGTGGCCTCCTCCACCATGCGGATGATGCGGGCGATGGTGTTGTCGGTAGCGGCTCGGGTCACGCGCACCCGCAGGGCGCCGTCGGCGTTGATGGAGCCCGCCACGACCGCCTCGCCGGGGCCGCGGGACACGGGGATGCTCTCCCCGGTGACGGGGCTCTCGTCGAGCGCGGACCGGCCTTCCTCAATGGTGCCATCGCAGGGCACGCGGTCGCCGGGGCGGACCAGGACGAGGTCGCCGACGGAGAGCTGGTCGGAAGGCACCTCCTCGGTGGAGCC
>NZ_JALPRX010000101.1 GCF_023223525.1 Roseomonas acroporae
GCCATCGCAGGGCACGCGGTCGCCGGGGCGGACCAGGACGAGGTCGCCGACGGAGAGCTGGTCGGAAGGCACCTCCTCGGTGGAGCCGTCCGCCCGCAGGCGCCGCGCCGTCCGAGGCATGAGGTTGGCCAGGGCCTTGATGCCCGCCCGCGCCCGCCCGGCCGCCACATTCTCCAGCAGCTCACCCAGAGCGAACAGCAGGACGACCACGGCAGCCTCCTCGGCTGCCCCAATGACGGCGGCGCCCGCCGCAGCGGTCACCATCAGGGTCTCGATGGAGAAGGGTGTCCCGGCCCGGGCCAGGGCGAAGGCGCGGCGGCCGAACGGAACCAGGGCCACGAGGGTCGCGGCCAGGAAGAGCGGGTAAGTCAGCCGGGCGGGAAGAACCAGCGACAGGGCATAGGCGCCGAGGACCAAGGCGCCGAGCAGCCAGACCAGGCGTGCCTTGCCCGTGGCGTACCAGGGCTTCGTGGCATCGGCCGGATTCTCGTGGTCGGCATGTGAATGGCCGAAGGTATCGCCGTGGCCATGTTCGCCGTGATCGTGGTCCGCTTGGTCATGCCCGGCATGGTCACGCTCCTCCGCGGCATGGGCGTGACCGTCAGCAGGAGCCACGACATCGTTCGCCGGGAGCGGCCGAGCCGTGTAGCCGAGACCTGCCAGCGACTGCTCGATGGTGGTGGCGTCGGACGCGCCTGGCTCCAGCCGGACCGTCAGACGCTCCGCGATGAGGTTCACCGAGACGTCCTTGACGCCTGGAAGGCGGGTGACCGCCTTCTCCACCTTCGCCACGCAGGAGGCGCAGTCCATGCCCTCCACGCGCCAGGACACGGACTGCCCCTGGCTGCCGTTCCGTGTGCCGTCCATCTAGCGACCTCCTGCTGACGGCTTCTGAGATGGGACCTCCAGTGGCTGGAGGTTCAAGAGAGAATTTGCGGGCCGCCCTGGGGAAACGCCCGCCAGGGTCACCCGTCAGTGGCGGTGCCCTGCTTCCGCGGCGCCCCAGTTGTCCGTCGTGGTGCCCCCGTGGGCGCCCGCCAGCTCGGCCTGGACTGTCGCGTGGGTGATCCCGAACCTCGCGGCCAGCATGGCGCCCAGCGCATCCTCCAGGCGGTCCTCCCGGGCCAGGGAGGGCTCGACCACCACGTGGGCCGACAGGGCCACCTTGCCGCTGGTCAGGGACCAGACGTGCAGATCGTGGATGTCTCGCACCCCCGGCGTGTCCCGCATCGCGGTCTCGACGGCATCCAGATCGATGCCGCGAGGCACGCTCTCCAGCAGCACGTCGATGGCCTCGGACAGGAGGGTCCAGGTGCGTGGAAGGACCCATAGGGCGATGCCGATGCCGAGCACCGGATCCACCCAGGTCCAGCCGGTCGCCCAGATGACCGCCGCGCCGACGATGACAGCGATCGAACCCAGGAAGTCGCTCCAGACCTCCAAGTAGGCGCCCTTCACGTTGAGGCTGCTCTCGCTGCCGCCCGCGAGCAGGCGCATGGAGATCCAGTTCACCAGCAGGCCGAAGGCGGCGACGGCCAGCATGCCGACGGTGCCGACCTCGGCGGGCTCGCGGAAGCGCTGGTAGGCCTCGTAGAGGATGTAGATGGCCACCAGGAACAGCAGCGAGGCGTTGAATGCGGCTGCCAGGATCTCGAAGCGGTGGTAGCCCCAGGTCCGGCGCCTGTCCGCCGGGCGGCGGCCGATGCGGATGGCGACGAGCGCCACGGCCAGGGCTAGCGCGTCGGTCAGCATGTGGGCGGCGTCGGACAGGAGCGCGAGGCTGTTGAAGACGTAGGCGCCCGCCACCTCGGCGAGCAGAAAGGCGCCCGTCAGGGCGAGTGCCTTCGTGAGTGCCGCGGAGTTGGCGTTGCCCGCCCCGTGGTCGTGACCTTGTCCCATCGGACCTCCGCGTGCATTCGGCCGCCGATCCTGTTGAGCGGCGTGGTGCCAGGCGCCTCGCCAACGTTCGGCAAGGCGCCCGGGCCAGGGAGACCTCAGAACCGCGCCTGTCCGCTGCGCCCGGCCGGGTTCTTGATCTGCAGGGTGACGGAAGTCCCGCGGGCAACGGGGGTCGCCGCCGTGCCGGTCATCGTGTTCTCCGCCCCCGGGGCGAGCTGGACCACCTGACGGGACTGGCCAGAGCCGACCAGGGCCGAAGCCGTGTACCCGGCCGAGGGAACCGGCTTTCCGGCCTCGTCGTAGAGATGGACCGTCAGGGTCCGTTCGGCGGTCAGCAGCTCGGCGTGGACACCCACCACGTCCTGCATCTTCCCGCCGTGCGGGCCCTGATCGCCGTGGCTGTGGCCCTGCTGGGCCATGGCGCCGGTGGAGAGGGCGGCGACCGCGATGGCGGCGAGGATGGTCCTGCGCATGTCTGGATCCTTCTGGAAGGTTGGTCAGTTTCCGGGAGCCGCCCGGGAGGACGGCTCCCGGCACGCTCACTCGGCCGGGGCGTGCCCGGCCCCGACGGGGACGGACTCCTCGGCCGCAGGGACCTGCACCCGCCCGAACCGCACGTAGAGGGCGGGCAGCACGAGCAGGGTGAGCAGGGTCGCAGTGATGAGGCCGCCGATGACGACGGTCGCCAGCGGCTTCTGCACCTCCGCCCCGGGGCCGGTCGCGATCGCCATGGGTACGAAACCCAGGGACGCGACGAGCGCCGTCATGGCCACGGGCCGGAGCCGGGTCATGGCGCCCTGGAACACGGCGTCCCGCAGGGACAAGTGGCCGCAGAGGATGAGGTCTTTGATGGAGGTCGCCATCACCAGTCCGTTCAGTACCGCCACGCCGGAGAGCGCGATGAAGCCGACCGCGGCGGGCACGGAGAACGGCATGCCCCGCAACCACAGCGCCAGCAGCCCGCCGGACAGGGCGAGAGGCACGCCGCTGAACACGACCAGCGCGTCCCGCACCGACCCGAGCGCCGCGTAGAGCAGCACCAGGATCAGCAGGAAGCAGGCCGGGACTACCACCATGAGCCGCTCGCGCGCCTTGGCCAGGTTCTCGAACTGCCCGCCCCAGGTGATGGCGTAGCCGGGCGGCAGCTGCACCTGCTCCGCGACCTTGGCCTGGGCCTCGGCGACGATGGAGCCGATGTCGCGGCCCCGCGCATTCGCCTGGACGACGACCCGGCGCCGCCCCTGCTCGCGGCTGATCTGGTTCGGCCCCTCGACCACGCGCAGGGTCGCGACCTGCTGGAGCGGCACCGATGCCGCAGGACGCCCGGCCACAGGCGGCAGCGGGACGGGCAGGCTCCGCAGCGTCTCGAAGTTCCCCCGCAGGTTCTCGGGCAGGCGCACCACGATGGCGAAGCGCCGGTCGCCCTCGTAGACCATCCCGGCCTCCCGCCCGCCGATCGCCGTCGCCACCACGGCCTGGACGTCGGCGACGCTCAGGCCACGACGTGCCACCTCGGCCCGGTTCACCGTGATCTCCAGGAAGGGCAGGCCTGTCGCCTGCTCCACCTTCACGTCCTCGGCGCCCTCGATGCCGTTCAGGATGTTGGAGATCTGCCCGGCCACCTGGAGCATCGGGCCGTACTCGTCGCCGAACACCTTCACGGCGAGGTCGCCGCGCACACCCGCCAGCAGCTCGTTGAAGCGCATCTGGATGGGCTGGCTGAACTCCAGCGCGTTGCCGGGGATACCGGCCACAGCCTGCTCGATACGCTGGACCAGCTCCGCCTTCGGGAGGGACGGGTTGGGCCACTGGTCGCGCGGCTTGAGGATGATGAAGGTATCCGAGGCGTTCGGCGGCATCGGGTCGGTGGCGACCTCGGCCGTGCCGGTCTTGGAGTAGATGACCTGCACCTCGGGCAGCCGGGAGATCCGCCGCTCCAGCACGGACTGCATGGCCTGGGACTGCTGCAGGGAGGTGCTGGGGATGCGGAGCGCCTGCATGGCGAGGTTGCCCTCGTCCAGGGTCGGGATGAACTCCTGGCCCAGGCGTGAGAACAGGGTGAGCGACCCCAGGAAGAGCATCGCGCCGATCGCGATGACGGGGATGGGCTTCCGCAGCGCGCGGCCGAGGACGGGGGCGTAGGCCCGCTTCAGGGCACGGACGATCGCGACGTCCTTCTCCTGCACACGCCCGGTGATCCAGATGGCGATCAGGGCCGGGACGAGGGTCAAGGAGAGGATGAAGGCGAAGACCAGGGCGATGATGACGGTCATCGCCATGGGGATGAACATCTTGCCCTCTACCCCGGTGAAGGTCAGGAGCGGTGCGTAGACGAGGATGATGATGGCCTGCCCGTAGAGCGAAGGCCGGATCATCTCCTTGGCGCTGTCCGCCACGGTCTGGAGGCGCTCCGCGACGGTCAGCAGGCGCCCCTTCTCGTGCTGGCGCTCGGAAAGGTGCCGCAGGCTGTTCTCGGTGATAATGACGGCGCCGTCGACGATCAGGCCGAAGTCGAGCGCGCCGAGGCTCATCAGGTTGGCCGAGATGCCGCCGCGCACCATGCCGAAGGCGGTGAACAGCATGGTCACCGGGATGACCAGGGCGGTGATGATCGCCGCCCGGATGTTCCCGAGCATCAGGAACAGGATGACGATGACCAGCAGCGCGCCCTCGCCGAGGTTCTTGGCGACGGTGTGGATAGTGGCGTCCACCAGGATGCCGCGGTCGAGCACCGTAACCGCCTCGATCCCCCGCGGCAGGGTCCGCCGGAGATCGTCCACCTTGGCGTGGACGGCCTCGGCAACGACCCGGGAGTTCTCGCCGAGGAGCATGAGGGCGGTGCCGACCACCATCTCCTGGCCGTTGCCGCTGGCGCTGCCCGTCCGCGGTGCCTGGCCGATGGAGACGCGGCCAACGTCCCGGAGCAGGATGGGCACCCCCTCACGGGTCGCGACCACGACCTGCTCCAGCTCCGCCACGCTCGTGACGCGGCCGCCGGACCGGACGACGAGTCCTTCGCCGCCCCGCTCCACGTAACCTGCCCCGGTGGAGACGTTGTTGCGCTCGATGGCCGTCGAGAGGTCTGCGAAGCTCAGGCCCAGGGCGATGAGGCGGGCCGGGTCGGGCTGGACCACGTACTGCTTGGTATAGCCGCCGATGGCGTCCACCCCCGCGACTCCCGGCACGTTCCGGATCTGCGGCCGGATGATCCAGTCCTGGACCGTCCGGAGGTAGGTCGCGCGGTCCGCCTCCGTGGCCAGGCGCTCGCGCTCAGGGGTCAGATAGCTGCCGTCGGCCTGCCAGCCAGGCTGGCCATCCGGCACGACATCGCCCTGGCGGCGGGCTGCGAAGTTCACCGTCCACATGGTGACTTCGCCGAGGCCGGTGGAGACGGGCCCCAGGCGCGGCTCCACCCCTTCTGGCATGGCTTCCCGCGCCTCGATCAGGCGCTCCAGCACCTGCTGGCGGGCGAAGTAGATGTCGGTGCTCTCGCTGAACACCGCCGTGACCTGGCTGAAGCCGTTGCGGGAGATGGAGCGCGTGCTCTCCAGCCCGGGGATGCCCGCCAGCGCCGTCTCGATCGGGAAGGTGACCTGCTTCTCGATCTCGTAGGGCGAGAGCGAGGGCGCCAGCGTGTTGATCTGGGCCTGGTTGTTGGTGATGTCGGGCGTTGCGTCGATGGGCAGGCGCGTGAGCGACCAGGCGCCCACGAGGGCCGCGATGAAGGCCAGCAGCAGCACCGTCCAGCGGTTGCGGACGGAGAAGTCCAGGATGGGTCCGATCATGTCCGGGCGGGCCTCAGTGCGCGTGCCCGGCTTCGGACTTGCTCAGCTCGGCCCGGAGCACGAAGGCGTTGCCGATCGCGACCTCCGTTCCGGCGTCCAGCCCGAAGATGATCTCGTAGCCCTGCGCGTCCTCGCGCCCGGTCTCGACCTCGCGCAGCTCGAAGCCCTCCTCGTTCCGCACGAAGACGACCTTCTTGCCCTCGACCTCCTGCACCGCGTCGCGCGGCACTAGGACATCGACGGCCTGCTCGGCGGTAGCGAGATGGGCGGTGGCGAAGCCGCCCGCTCGCCAGTTGCCTTCCGCGTTCGGGATCTCGGCAACGGCCCGCGCCGAGCGCGTCTCGGGATCCAGGACCGGGCTGAGAAAGATGATCTTGCCCTCGGCCCTGGCATCGCCCTCGCCGGTGATCATGATTGTCTGTCCCTGGCGGGCCAGGGGCAGGTCACGAGGTGGGATGGTCAGCTCGACCCAGAGGACCGACAGGTCGGCGACCGAGAACACCTCGGCGTCGGCAGCCACCGAGGCTCCCAGCACGGCGTTGCGGGCGGTCACCCGGCCAGCGAGCGGCGCCCGCAGCTCGAGCCTCCGCAGCGTCGCGGCGGGCTGACGGGCCAGCGCACCGATCTCGGCATCGGTCAGGCCCAGCGCGGCCAGCCGGGCGCGGCCCAGGTCGACCTTGATGCGAGCCTCCTCGGCCGCGGTCCGGGCCTGCAGGAACTCCTGCTCGGCTGAGATGCGCTGGCGCCAGAGGCGGGTCTCCCGGGCCAGGGTCGTCTCGGCCAGGGCGGCGGACCGGGTGGCGGCCAGGAACTCGCCCTTGGCATCCGCCGCCTCCCGGCTTTCCAGCACGGCCAGCACGTCGCCCGTGCGAACCTCGTCGCCCAGGGTCTTGCGGACCTCGGCGACGATACCGCCAAGACGGGCGGTGACGCGCGCCTGCCGGTCCTGGCTAGCGGAGAGGACGCCGGGAACGGCGGCGCGGCTGACCAGCGTGCCGCCCCCGACAGGGACGACCCGAATGCCCGCAGCCTCGATTCCCTCGGCCGTCATGGCGATGTGGCCCTCCTCACCGTGGCCTTCGCCCTCGGCGTGGCCGTGGCCATCGCCCTTGGGGGCAGCGGCACGGGCGGCTCCGGCGGGGGTGGACTGCATCCCGAGGAGGCTGCGCGCGGTGTCGGGGATGGACGGATAGACGACAGCCAGGGCCAGGCCGCCGATCGCGGCGCCCGCCATGAGGGTCATGCGGAACATCAGCGGACACTCCCGTTCGGGGCGTTCACGGGCTGGGGGGAGACGGCGGGGAGATCGCCGCGGAGGCGCTGCACCTGCGCGCGGAAAGCGTGGAAGGCCTGGATGCCCTCCACGAGTTGGGCGCGGGTGTCCGAGAGAGCCCGTTGGGCGTCCAAGACCTCCAGGAAGCTGAAACGCCCCTCGCCGTAGCCGAGGGTGGCAAACCGGGCGGCCTGCTCGGCGGAGGGGAGCGCGGTCCGGCGCAGCGCCTCCACGGAGCGCCATGCCAGGGCGAGGCGCTGCTCGGCGGCGACGAGGGTGGCGACCAACACGCTGCGCCCGCGCTCAGCCTCCGCCTCGGCGCGGGTCAGCTCGGCCTGGGCGCGGGCGATGCCGCCCTGGTTGCGGTCGTAGAAGGGGAGCGGGATGGAGGCACCCGCGACGAAGGCCGTCTCGTTGCTGTCGCCGAAGCGGCGCACGTCCCCGGAGATGGTCACGTCAGGAACTGCGGTCGCACGCTGGAGGGTCAGGTTCGCCCGCTGCTGGGCAATGGCCGCCTCAAGCCGGGCCAGCTCAGGGCTGCCGGAGAGGCGAGCCAGCGGGTCCGCCGGGACCGGGCGGCCGGGATTGGGACCGATGTCGTCGAACCAGGGCTGCCGGGGGGCGATCTCGACCCGCGGCACGCCGATGAAGACCGCAAGGTCCGCCAGGGCTATGTCCACCTCGCGCTGGGCACGCTCGGCAGCGATGTCGGCCGTGGCACGGACCACCTCGGCCCGCTCGGCCTGGAGCAGCGGGTCGCGCCCCGCCTCGACCCGCGCACGGGCGGCACGGAGTGTCTCGGCCGCCAGGCGGGCGCGCTCGCGCTCCACGCCGACCAGCCGCCGGGCGGCCTCGGCGGTGGCCAGGGCGGTCACCACCTCGCGGGCGATCTCCAGGCGGGCGCCGGTGAAGTCGAGCACCGCGACCTCTCCGCTCCGGGCGGCGAGATCCATGCGGGCCGACCGCTTGCCGCCCAGCTCGATGCGCTGGGCGAGGCCCACCGTGCTTTCCAGGGTCCGGAACGCCCGGTTCTCTTGGCGGCCGCCGAACCCGCCGAAGTTCTCGAAACTGCCCCTCAGTTCCGGGTTGGGCCGGAGCCGCGCCTGGAGGGCGTCCGCCTGGACGGCCTGCCGGGCAGCCCCGGCACCCCGGAGGGCTGGGGAAACGGTGAGCGCGGCCTCAACGGCCTGCTGGGGCGAGGTGACGGTGAGGGACGCCACGGGCGGACGGGCGTCCTGCGCGAGGGCCAGGGCCGGGACGACGGCGAGAACCGCCGCGAGCCGAATAACGCTGAATGACATGAAGGCACCTGGAAAGACGGACCACGAACGGGCCGGGTACCGCCGCCCTCAGGGGTGGGCGGGCCGGACCAGCGGGAATGCGTGTTCCGTCAGGCGCGTGGTGGTCTGGGCGGCAGTTCCGTCACGCCGGACAGCAGCACCCGGTTAGGTGCGGGGACCGGCTTGAACTCCGGATGGACGACGGCAGGGGCCGCGGCCGCAAGCACCGGTGGGAGCGGCGTCACCTTACCGCATAGGTGGTGGGCGGCGTGGCACGGCAGGGCATCCGGCCGCAGCGGCTCGTCGCCCGGGCTGCCGCTCGTGAGCACGATCTCGACCTGCCCGGCCGGGGCCGGAACCGTCGAGGCCCCTGCGTCCGTCGAGACCGCCACGGACAGAAGCATGAGCGCACACATCATCACCGAGAGACCTCGGCGAAGGATCCTGGCGGCCAGCGATGTCGGCAGGGCGAGCATGCTGGGCCAAGTCTAACGCCTCTGTAATCCGGTGTCATCGGGTGACGGGTGGACATCTTGTCTCACCACTCCTGTCCGTCATGCAGGGCGAGCCAGGGGGCAGGGCGGAACATTGTCACTGAATCCCCATATCCTCCGGAATGGCCCTGATCGAGGAGACACCATGGCGAGGCTGACGATCGGCAACCTGTCGCGAGAGACCGGGGTGAAGGCGACCACGATCCGCTGGTACGAGGCCGAGGGCTGGCTGCCTCCTCCCGCCCGGACCGAGGGCGGGCACCGCTCCTATGGGGATACCCACCTCCGGCGGCTCGGCTTCATTCGCCATGCCCGCGAACTCGGCTTCTCCATGGAGGACATCCGCTCCCTGCTCGCCCTCGCCGACCGTCCCGGGGCCGACTGCTCGGCAGCACACGCCATCGCCATGGCCCACATCGCCGAGGTGGACGCCCGGATGAAGCGCCTTGAGGCGCTGCGATCGGAATTGCAGCGGATGGCCAGCCAGTGCGTGGGCGGCCACGTGGAGGAGTGCCGTATCATCGAGACACTGGCCGACTTTGGGCATGGGCACTGTACTGTCCCCATACATGGGGAGCCGGCGTCACGTCTGGGCTGAGCGATATATCGTTACGATGTCGTGGTAGTATCGATGGATCGAGGACGGCAGGCCGGCGAAGCCGGCCGGGCGAGTGGAGCGCAACACCTGATCTTTTCAGGTTCGGCCAAATTACGACTCTGTATTATCGTCCTTCACAGTGCCGCCCCGCCATCCTGGCGGCCAAGGCATCGCAGCGTGCGCTTCCGCGACGCGGCGCAGCGCCGCCGCCTCCTCGTCAGATAGGGGCCGTATGCCACGGGGATAGCGCACCCACTCCCCCCTATCGCACCCCATCTGGTCAGAAAACTCGCGTAGCTCGGGCGACAGCGGCGCATGGACCGCTGCCAACCCCTCTAACCATCCGCCGAAGTCGTCGCGGATCTCGTGCCGCCCGTTGGCCATCTGGCGCACCGCCGCTTGCCCCACGTTCAGTCGGCGTGCGAGGCCGCGCTTGGTCCAGCCGATCGTTTCCAGGCACTCGGCGAAGCGGGATGGGGACATAGCCATACGGACGGTAATGACCCGACGACGGCACCGGCCGCAACGTAGAAGGCCGCCCGGAGGCGGCCAGCGGCGAAGCACAGAGCGGGGCAGCGAGGGCGGGCCGAAGCCTGCCCGCACCACCTTGACGCGGTCACGACGAGCCCCCAGCGGCGCCCGGTGTAGCACGATAGGGCGGGATCGCCGCGGCGGCGCGCACGGCCGCGCGTTCGGTCAGCATGGCCAGCAACAGCGCCTCGCTCTCACCGTCGATCAGGTTGCAGATGATGGCGCGGCCGGCGGCATCCTCGACCACGGCAAGGAGGTAGGCGGGATCTTCTGAACTGGTGCCGAGCGCCAGGCCGTTGCCGGCGTCGTCATTGAGTACGAGCGAAATGCCCAGGATAGGCAGAGCGTGGAAATCCATAGTGCGGAGCTTTCGACGGGGTGGCACGCAAGGGCGGAAGGAAGGGCGGGGATCGCTCCCCGCCCCCACTGGTTAGGCGGCGCTCTTGAGGGCCGCCATGCGCTCGCCCAGCATCCACAGCGCCCGGTTGAGCTTCACGTCCTGGTCGATTCCCGTAACCTCGCGCGAGGTGATGCGGCGCCGGCGGTTGTTACCGTCCCTGCCCCAAGCCTGGAGGCCGCCGCGAATGGTGTTTTCCTGCACCCGGTTAAAGGTGCTCCACAGGTCCGCGCCCGTGTCCGCCGCCCGGCGGGCGGTGAGGAACTGTTCCGCCTGAATTGGGGAGGCGACGTTGCCCTCCTCGTCTCCGAAGCGGATCACGCGGGCGGCTTCCGCAAGGATGTTCTGTTCCTCGCGATTAAGGGCGACGCTGGCCGAGGCATCAGCGGCCTCAATGGCCTGGCGCGAGGCGCCGAGGACCTCGTAACTGCCCTCGATCACTTGGCGCACTACGTCGCCCTTGTGCGGCACCTTTACCGAGCGTTCCGGCCCGTCCGACACCACCATCCCATTGAGGCAGGCGAGGCGGAACACGCCTGCGGTGACGTGGTAGGCGCTGGTCCCATCGTGGGAGTTGATGAGCACGACTTCCGGAAAGGTCATGCCGACGCGACGCGGCTGGCTTGCCTGACCCTCGTGGCGGAAGCGGATCAGGTGCTTGGTGTGGCCGCTGCGGTCGGCGTCGCGCGGGCGGGTCTGCCGCGCCAGCACCGGCACAAAGCCTTCGCGTCGCAGACCCGCGATTACGTCCGCTGTCGGGATATAGGCGTAGCGCGCGGAGCGGGAGGAATGGGCCTCTGTCGCGAAGGCAGACGGGGCGAGCTGCATTAGCTCCCCGTCTGACAGTGGGTTAGCGCCCATCGCGGCGCGGGTGGAACCGAAGGAACGAGAAGAACGGAAGAACGTCATGCGGAGCGCCTTGCTCTAACCGCCGAAGCGAAGCGCCTCGGCTGAGAGGAACATTACCCCGACCCAATCCACCGGTCAACGTTTTTAAATTAAAAAATTCATTTATATAGTAACGGGTCCGTGACCTTGTCTGTTGCGGCGGCGTAGGGTTCTACGCCGCCGGTGTGCTCTCGTTCTTGGTGGCAATGCTGGCCGCGATCATGCCTGCGATGATGGCTTGCGGCGTGACATTGCGGCCCGTCTCCATCGAACGACGGGCGCTTTCCTCTGTGAGGGCGAGCAGGTGCGCGCGCGGAATACGGAGCGTCAGTTGCGCCATGTCACCGCCGGCCGGGCGGCCAGGGCGGCGCTTGACCGGGGTGCCAGTGGCCTTGGCGTCGGGGCTAGAGCTGTCTGACATACTGGGATCCTGGAGAACATTCATGGTGGTTGATAAATTAAAAAACTAAACAACCACGATGCCCTCGGATGGGGAAGGCCCTACTGAGATGTCCAGCGCCAAGTGTACAGACGTAATACGCTTTACGCATGGCGACGTACGTTGTAGTCAAGCCGTATTGACGCTTGCTAACTTGACGCACGGCGTCATGCGGTTGGAGCCACCATGTCGATCATCACTGTTGCCAGCTCAAAGGGTGGGCCAGGCAAGACAACGCTGTCCCAGATCATCGCGGGCACCCTCGCGGCGCGGGGGGTGAGCGTTGCCGTGCTCGATGCCGACCCGACTGCCGGCCTGTCCCGATGGGCATCCAGGCTCTACGAGGGAGCCGCCTTTGTCTGCCACCACGAACCGGATGAGGCGAAGCTGGCCCATTTGATCCATCGGATGGCCCAGGAGGCTGAGGTGGTAGTGGTGGACACAGCTGGCTTCGGCAACCGTGCCGCGACCGTTGCCATGACGGCGGCAGACGGGGTGCTGATCCCCATGGTGCCGGGGGAGGGCGACGTGACCGAGGCCGCCCGCACCGTTGAGCTGGTGGCCGGCGTTGCATCGGCAGCCCGCCGCGAGATACCTGCCCGTGTTGTTCTCAACCGCGTGCGGTCCTCGACGGCACTCTCCAAACACGCTGCGGCCGAGGCAGCGACCCTGCCAAAACTAGCCGCCTCCCTGTCTGACCTAGTGGCCTATGGGGAAATGGGCTTCTCAGGGCGGATGCCAGCTGGGAAGGCGGGAGCAGAGGCGGCAGCCCTGGTCGACGAGCTGCGGGAGCTAGGGTGGCTGCCGGGCAATCCCTCAGCGACTGGAAAGAAGAAGACGCCGAGCGCCAAGTTACATGGCGTAAAGGCGAAAGACGTAAAGACGAAAGCCGTAAAGACACAGGAGCCGCACCGTTGAAGGGCCTCAAGAGCACCAGGCCAGCGCCGCCCATTTCCCCTGACGAGATGCTACGGGCAGCCGGCGAGGCCGCACCGCAGCAGCCGCCGGCCATTGCCCAACGCCAGGGCGACGACAAGCCGGCTGTCCTGTCTGTCCGGATGACGGAAGGTACCTTGGAAGCCCTGGCCCGCTTCGCAATCGAAAAGGGCACGACGCAGCGGCGCGTGATCGCGGAAGCCCTGGCCAAGCATGGCGTGCAGGTATCCAGCCATGACTTAGAGGAACGGCCCCAGCCCAGGCGCCGTGGGCGGGGTTAGAACCGCAAAGCCGTCTTGCGTAAAGCAGTAATACGCAAGACAGCTTGGCGCTTGTCAGTCATAGTCATTCCACATGCGGGAAATGCGCGCGCGCAGCCCAAGGCAGAGCATCCCAACAGCCCCACCACCCCAAATCATGCCAAGCGCCTCCCAGAGCGGTTGCCCCGCGTCGAGTGCGGAGCGGATGCCGAGGAGGCCCGCGAAGGCGCATACGATGCCCAGGAAGCCCATCACGGCCAGCAAAACCCTCGCTGGTCCCCGCACCAGGTAGAGCAGCGGGGCGAGCAGCAGCCAGGCAGCGGCGCGGAGTGCAGAGCCCACCCCGCGGATCGCCCGTGGGAAAGGCGCCGCCACTACGAGCGTGGCCCCGCCGGCGCCGCCGGCGGTGGAGCCTCATCCAGCCACAGCGGCACGGCGCAGGCCCGCCGGCCAGCGGCATCGGCCCAAACCGCCCGCCCCTCGCAGCGCGACAGGAGGCCTACAAGGTCATTGCGGCGGATGGCGTCGGCCCATGCCCGAGCCGAGGCCGAGCCGTCCGACAGCGCGGCGCGGATAATGCCCGTGGCCTCGCGCACGTCCGCCGCCTCCGTCGATCTTCCCCACAGATAGCCGCCGCCCAGCGCGCCCAGCAGCAGCACCGCCGCCCCGGCGCCCGACAGCACGGCCAAACGCCGGGACTGCGCGCCGGCCTGGCGCACGAAGTCGGCCCGGCATGCCTTCACGAGCTGGCGCGTCATCTCGGCCTGCGCTGAAGCGTCCAGCGGCTGCCGGCTAGACTCTGCGTGGTCCAGCACTTCGCCCATGGCGCCGAGGCTGGCCCCGAAGGCCTCGAGAACCGGGCCGAGCGGGTCGCCCTCCAGTTGCGCCTTCGAGGCCGCGAGGCGCAGATCGGCCCGCGCGCGGCCGATCGCTGCGCGCGGGTCCGAGGGCGCCGCCGCAGTCGTCGTGCTCACGGAATCCAGGACCGGATCGGCACTAGGGACGCGGCCATGTCCGCCATCCACTTGCGGACGCGAGAGCGGTCGAACGGGCCGAGAATGGCGCCGGGCTGGTCGGCCGGGGCCTGGCCGTCGCGCGCTTGGCCGAAGCGGAGCCGCTTGCCTTCGATCTCGGCTGCAACGCCCGCATCCAGCCGCGGCATCCAGATCGGCACCGCCCCGCGCTCCACGGCGGCCCGGAAAGCGCTGTGCCGTAGCACGCGGGCGAAGGCGTCCTCCCGCGGCATGGTGGGGTCGGCCAGGCCGGCGTTGAGGATCAGCGCCGTGGCCTTGGGCTGAAAGCCCTGCGCCTCGTAGCCGGCCAGCACGCTCAGATCATCGACGCGTGGGGATAGGGTGTAGATCGCGACTGGATGCACGCCGGCCTCTTCCAGGCTGCCGGCCAGGTCAGGCACGTCCTCCAGCAGCTTGCCCATGCTCAGATCGCCGCCGCCCATGTCGAGGAGGGCGCTCTGCTTCTCGGTCATGACGAAGCCGAGCAATTCTTCTGCCCAGCGGGCGACACCGGTGGGATCGTTTGTATCGGGCTGCGCCACGTCGTTGACGAAGGTGGCCAGCGACCGGTTCTGCGGATCGAGCGCCGCGGCGATCGGGGCCGGCTGCCCGGAGCGGGCCTCCTCCAGGATGTAGCGCAGCAGCGTGGTCTTACCGCTGCGGCCCGGCCCCATGACGAACAGCGCCTTGGGACCGTCCCCGAGGTCTACGGCCGGCACAGTGGGCAGGGCTGCAGCGGCGCCGTCGCGAGGACGGGCCGCCGGTCCGACCGGGATCTCCCGCTCGCCCTCAATCGAGCGGGCCCGGCCGAATAGACGAGGGCTAGGCGTGGGGGAGGGGTCGGGCTGGGGCGCTACGGACGGGGTGTTCTTCATGGCTGGTACTCTGGTCATTTCAGGGACGCTGGCTTGAACCGCGGGGGCGGCTTCGGATCGAAGGCGCCTTCGGTCGGATCAAAGGCCGGGCGAACTGGTGGGGAAGGTGCCGCTGCGAGGGCAGGAGGCGCGACGGGTGGAGGAGGCGTTGGGGCGGCTGTGGGAGCGGTTGCGGGCGTGCGGGAAGCTCCAGCCTTCGCCACGGCCATTTCCGCCTTGGACCGTCGCCGTCGCTGTCCCTTAGCGTTCAGGGCGCCTGTGACGCGATGGTAGGCCCGCCGCACCGCTTCCGTTTTTGGCGGCTCGCCGTTGGCATCACGGATGCCCAGGTCGGCCAGGGTGCGGGCAATGCTGTCCCAACTCGGCCGAACCGTGTTCATCCGCTCGGTGATCAGGGCATGGTGTTGGCGCATCCAGCCGAGCAGGGGAGAGCGGCCCGGAAGCTGGCCGAATGCCTCCTGCGCCATCTTGGTCGCGGGTGGGGTGGAAGAGTCCGCCAAGCCGATCATCCGTAGTTGCAACTGCTCGGAATCCTGGCCCAAGGGAGCCCATAGGTGCAACCCCGCGTTCCCAATTAGATACGTATAAGGCACCGGTTCGACACCACTAAGAGACGTTTAAGACACATAGAGGGGACGTCGAAGGCATGACGAAGGGACAAAGACAGACAGGAACAGACAGAGTTACCCGCTGAGGAGACATGAGAGGCACAAGGAAGAGATAAACAGGACACAAGAGACGGGGGGAGGGGAGTAGAGAAGGTCACTACAGACCATTGCACCCTAGAAGGTGCTGGTCTCATCCCCGCTGAAGATGGTTAGGTGGCGCCCGACCACCGATACCGAGGACGTTGCTTTGTCAGACGCCATCGCCGCCGAGCTGGCCCGCCTCCGGGACACCGTTGAAACGCTGACCCAGGGGCTGCGGATGATGGTGGAGACGCAGGGCACCCACACCGAAATGCTGCAGGCGATCATGGAGGCGGCGACCGAAGAGGCCGGCGAGAGCCCGTTACCGGGGCTGCTGACGCAGATCGTGCAGCGCTTGGACGAGCAGACCGAGGTCCTGCACCGCATCGAGGCCGCGGCCGGCGGCAGGTCGGTGGATGATAACGGGACCCCTGCCGGCCAGCGACCGGGGCCGGCGTCACAGCAGTAGCAGGTCCGCCGGGTGCTGACCTTCCGCAAGGGCGCAGCCACCGTCATTCCCGGCGGCGCGCGGGCGATGGCCGATCACCTGATGGAGGAGACGCTATCACCCGAGGCGGTGGCGATGGGCGACTACTACACCCGGAACCGGGCGGCCGAGCTGGGGGCCGGGAAGGGACCGGACGGCGAGCCGGGACCGGAAGCGCCGCGCCGAGGCACCCGGCCGCAGCCGCGGCGGGACATGCATCCCGGCCTGGCATCGGCGCTGGGGATCGACCCGCACGGCATCCCGACCGTCGAACAGGTGAGCCAGATCCTCGCCGGCCGGCGCGCCGACGGGGACGAGCTGGTGACGAACGAGGCCGCGACCACGCGCAGCGTCAGCTACATCGACCTATGCTTCTCCGCCCCCAAGAGCGTGAGCCTGGCATGGGCCTTCGCTCCGACCGAGGCCGAGCGGGCGACCATCCTCCAGGCGCACCGAGACGCGGTCGACGCCTCGCTGCGCTACGTGTCCCGCGAAATCGGCCAGGTCCGCCGCGGCAAGGCCGGTATGGGCGGCACCGAGGCCGGGCACGTCGCCTGGATTGGCTTCGAGCACTTCACGGCCCGGGCGACCGCCGAGGTGAAGCGGCTCGACCCCAAAACCGGCGAGGTGACGACCGAGCTGCATACCCTACGGCCCGACCGTGACCCCTCCGGGGCCGGCGATCCGCAGCTCCACACCCATTGCGCGGTGCCCAACCTGGTTCTGACGGATGGCGGTCACCTGGGCGCCCTGGACCTCAAGGCCGCGCACGGGCGCATCCACGAGTTCGGTGCCTTCTACCAGGCGCAGATCGCCGCGAACCTGCGGCGCGTCGGGGTGGCGGTGGAGCTGGAGGAGCGCACCGGGATGGCCAGGCTGCCGGCCATCCCGGAGGCGGTCTGCGAGGCGTTCAGCAAGCGCACCCGCGACGGCACCGAGGCGGCGCGGGCGGAGGCAGCCAAGCGCGGCCTCGATTGGGACGCTATGACACCGGACATGCAGGTGGACTTCCTCAAGGGCGGCACGAAGGCGGCCCGCAAGAACAAGGAGGACGACCTCAGCGACTTCGCCGCTTGGCGCGGCCAGGCCGCGGCCGTCGGCTGGGAGCACCGCGGCGTCGTGGTGCCACGACGCCAAGGCGCCGGGGCGCCACGGGAGCAGAGCCGGGCGGCCCGCCTGGAAGCTGCCTATGAAGCGGCGTTGCCCTTCCTCGAAGCCGAGTTCTCCCGCGCCTCGGTCCTCAACGGGGCGGACCTGCGCGCCGCGGCGGCCCGCGCCCTCATCGCGGCCGGCATGACGCCGGGGGCGGACGGAGGCCGGGCGGACGTGGACGCCCTGACGCGGGCCATGCGCGAGCGCGGGGTGCGCCAGGATGGCCAGCTCACGGGGCTGGTGTGGGGGAGGGAGGGCGAGCGCGACGAGGTGCGGGTGACGACGGCGCTGCACGTCGCCCAGGAAGGCGAGGCCGTGGCCCTGGCCAAGGCCGCCGCGGCGGATCGCGGCCGTGCCCTGTCCCCCGCTGCCCTGGCTGCCGCGGTGGAGCGCAGCGGCTTGGACTTTGGTGACGACCACGGGAAGGCGCAGCACGCGGCCATGGTGCGCCTCGGCACGGGCGGCGCCGTGGGCGTGGCGGTGGGCGTGGCCGGGGCGGGCAAGACCGCCCTGCTGCGCCCGCTGGTGGATGCCTGGAAGGCGCAGGGCGACCACGTGGTGGGCGTGGCCATCGCCTGGCGCCAGGCCGAGCCACTGAAGGAGGCCGGGGTAGGGGATGTCGCGGCGCTCACGGGCTTCTTGCATGGGGTTCGTGCCGGTCGCCTCTCGATCGGGCCACGGACGGTGGTGGTGGTGGACGAGCTGGGGCAGGTGGGTGCCCGGCAGATGCTGGAGCTGCTGCGGCTGCGCGCGGAGCACGGGTTCCGCATCGTCGCGGTCGGCGACGACAAGCAATGCCAGGGCATCGAGGCCGGGCCGGTGGTCAACCTGATGCGCCGGGCGCTGGGATCGGAGGCGGTGCCGGAAATCCTCACCACGCGCCGGCAGCGCACCGAGCGCGAGCGCGAGATCGCCGGGCTGTTCCGCGACGGCAAGGCGGCCGAGGCGCTGGCCATGAAGCGCGCGGACGGCACGGCCGAGGCGGTGCCGGGGGGCTACGACGACGCCGTGCGACGGGTGGCCGAGCTGTGGCGGCAGCGGCGCGAGGCGAACGCCGGCGATGCGGGGTTCTCGATCAGCGTCACGGCGCCAACGAACGCCGACGCCCGCGCCGTAGCCCTGGCGCTGCGCGAGGAACGCCGGGCGATGGGCGAGCTGGGGGCGGACGTGTTCAGCATTCGCGCGACCGACCAGGCCGGCGCCACCTACAACCTGACCTTGGCACCGGGCGACCGGGTGCGGCTGTTCGACCGCCTCAACGCCCGGTTTTTCGACGGCGGCCGGGGCAACATCGGCAACAACGGCAGCGTGCTCGAAGTCCGCGATGTGAACGCGGACGGGATCGTGCTGCGGACGGCCGCGGGCCGCGACGGCGCGGTGTCGTGGGAAAGCCTGGCCGACAAGAAGAACGGCCGCACGCGGCTGGCGCCGGGCGACGTGCTGACCATCGACGCCGCCCAGGGCATCACCAGCAGCGAGCACATCAACGCCATGCCGGCGGGATCGGCGGGGGTGCAGGGCTTTAAGGGCTACACGGCCGAGAGCCGGCATAAGGACTCCGCCTGGCTCATCACCTCGGACGGGGCCGAGCGGCGCGAGGTGATGGTGCGCCGCGCCTTGGGGGATGCCCGGCCGGTGGGCGAGGGCGACGTGTGGGAGAACGTGGCGCGGAATCTGGCGCGACAGCCGGCGAAGGCGTCGGCGCTCGATTTCATGGACCGCGCCCGCGACGTCGGCCGCAGCGCCGCGCACGCCATGCAGGCCGGCTTCCGCCGGGCCGAGGCACGGGAGGCGGCCGGCGAACCGCGGGCGACGCTGGGAGCGCAGCTCCGCGACCGGCGCGACGGCCGGGCGGTGAGCCAGGCGGTGGAGCGGCTGCGGCAGGCGTTCGATGCCCGCTGGCAGGCGGTGCGCGAGCTGGCCGACCGGCTGCGGCGGGCCGGCGGGACCGTTCTGCAGCATCGTGGGCAGGAGGACCGGCGGCGGGCCGAGGGTGAGGCGGGGGCGGTGCGCGACCGGGCGGCGGACAACCAAGCGCGCAGCCGGGCGGCGATCGAGCGGCACCGGGCGCCCCAGCCGAAGCAGGACGATCAGGCGCGGCCGGTGGACGCGGCGGCCTACTGGCAGCGCACGGCGGCGGGAAGGAACGGGTCGCTACGATTGAGCGTGCGGCGAGCAGCGCAGCGCAGGCGCGAGGAGGGCGCTGTGGCCGCGGCCACGGACCGCTTGGCGCTTGCTTTGGACGAGCGCGGCGCCGTCCTAGCGGGCATGGGGCAGGGCAGGGGTCCGAAGCCCGCCCAGGCCCAGGCGGTCCAGGGGCTGCGCCAGGGTCGCGACGGGGCACAGGCCCCCGCCAGCCTCGCGGCGCTGTCTCAGGCCATCCCCGCGCCGTCCCCGGTTATCCCCCCATCCTCCCCGCGCGCCGCCGCAGCTCCGGGACAGCGTGCGGCGCCGCGCTTCACCGAGGCTGATGCCGCGGCGGACTTCGCCGTGGCCCTGCACCGGGCCGGGCTGCGCGTCGCTGGACCGGTGGAGATGGATGGGAAGATGCACAGGGTTCCTGTGGAGGGGGACCGGAAGGGGCAGAAGTCAGGAACCTACGTCGGGCATCTGGACGGTTGGCCGGCGGGCTACATCCGCAACCATAAGACCGGCACCGAGATCCGCTGGAAGGCCGAGCGGCCGGTAGTACAGATGACGCTGGCCGAGCGGGCGGCGTCCGCGGCCGAGGCCGTGGCCAGATCCGTGGAGCGGGCGCGCGAGCGACACGACACCCAAGAGCGGGCGGCAAGGATGGCGCACCGCCTATGGGCCGCGGCAGCGCCGGCCAAAAATCACCCCTATCTCGCGGCCAAGGGCGTGAAGGCGCACGGGCTGCGGCAGGACAGGCGCGGCCGGCTGTTGGTGCCAGTGCAGGGAGTGGACGGGCGGCTTTGGGGGGTGCAGCGGGTGAACGTGGACGGGTCCAAGCTGTTCCTGAAAGGGGCCAGAACTGAGGGCGGGCACGCGTTGATCGGTGGCCAGCCGGGGCCGGGGATGCCGCTGCTGGTGGCAGAGGGATACGCCACGGGGGCGACACTCCACGAGGCGACTGGGCTACCGGTGGCCGTGGCCTTCAACGCCGGGAACCTAGTGGCTGTGGCGAAGGCATACCGGGTGGCCGACCCAACGCGGCCCATCATCATCGCTGGGGACAACGACCACCACTTGCCGAGGCGGGCGGTGCCGCTGCCGAACGTCGGGAAGGAGAAGGCCGAAGCTGCCGCGGCGGCAGTGGGCGGTATTGCCGCAGTGCCGTCATTTCCCGCCGGGGACCGAGGTAGTGATTGGAATGATTCGATGCGGAGGAATGGCCCTGAACACGTCAGTCACGCGATGCAGGCGGCCCTAAAGGCGTTGATTGCTTCGCAAACCCGAGAGGCAAAGGTGCACCGGCGTGACAAGCTGGTGCAGGATGCAACGCAGAATCGCGGCGTTGCTCCACGAGCGCGCTGATCAGCTGCAAGAAGTCAATTGGGGAGCGTTGTTGGTGGCTATAGTAGGGAAAGAGCTGGCTGAGTATGCGAGCGATATTCAAACGGGCATTGGTCCATATGAAGTAAGTGATTTCGACGAACTTAGACTGCTTGGGATGGCGGGTTCGCTAGCTGTCCAACTCAGGGGGTTGCCAGAGATAGAATATGCAGTTTTGGTTAGAGTTTCAGACAGTTTGTTCAATATCCCGTCGCTTGCACTAAAGCCAGTCCTGCGCATTCTCAGCGAGGCAGGCATGGTGCGGCTGTATGAGAGTGGACGTAATATAACCAAGATCGACCCACAGGTTCCTTATTTCGAGAACGTTTACGATACGATCGGCGCATACTCGGCTTCCTCTAGTCTAACTGAAACTGAACAAGCTATGGTCGCTATCATGGCGGAGTTACAAAAGAAGCCCGAAAACAAAGATAGACTTCTCAGTAAACTCGGTATGGAGAGTTCTCTGCTCGATCGCTGCCTGATGATTGGAAATCAGAGTGGGTTAATTTCGAACCATCGTGTTCGAGGGCAAACTGTACTTACAAGTCCTGTCTACTTTGCTGATAACAATCAGGGGTTAGCTGACCTGATAGCAAAAGTGGGAAGTTCCGAGTTCGCCGATGTGATGGAAGTCATACGCCTCCATCAAGGTTGGCCGCTTAGCATGATCATATCTCAACAGAAAGTTGCTGGACGTCCTCTTACACCCGTTCAAATTGATCTTATTCAAATGCTGGCCTCCGAAAACATGCTGAAGCCACCCACAATTGAGATTGGCAAGCAAAGCGAGGTTTTTTTGTTTACTCCGCGGCCTGGGGCTGCGCGCCTTTCGCCAGGCAAAAGGGACATATATGAGCGGGCAATGGCTTTGTTGGCAGCAGTCAGAAAAGGCCAGCTTCTGCCCTTCGCTCACCCCATTAGAAAACCTGCTGTTTTGTTGCAAGCTTTTTTGAGGGACGGTTACTTGGGAGCTAATACGGAGGCCAGAGCACAATACGGCAAGGTAGCAGGAACTTTCAATATCGGCTACTTTAAGGAGACAAAGCCGTGGTGGCACCAGTTTTGGTTGCGAAAGACTGAGGAGAATATTGAGGCAGTTCAAGTCGCAATCGACTTGGCTCAAGGAGAAGAAACTAAAGTCGATATGCGAATGGATCAAGAAGCTAGAGCTCTTTTGCAGATGGATGACAAGTATGTCAGTTCCGTTCTGGGCAGCAAAGGAATGAAGGAAAGGAAGAAAATCGCCCCTAGCGCTGCTGCGAAAGAACAGTGGGATCAACTCACTCTGAGGCTTGTGTGATGGCCAGAACCGACAAGGATGTAGGCGCTAAAGCACAAGCTCTCCGCTTCTGTGTGTCAGCAGGCTTTATACCGTATTTGGAGGTTGATGTTCTAAGTGGAGTAGAACTATCCGCTTCTCCAAAGCGGCTAACCGATATCGATGTTCTTGGAGTGGGATTGCGATCTGATGGAACCGTAGGTCGAACCCTGTTCGATTGCAAAAGTGTGGGTGGGCCTGCCTTCGCAAGAGCTCTTTGGTTATCCGGACTATTAACGTTTACTGGTGGTGACGAAGGTTTTATGTTGATGGGCAAGCCAGTTGAGCGTGCTCATCGTTTGGCCGCGCGAAAGCTTAAGGTTCGGATATTTGGAGCTGATGCTTTCGACGGTTATGCATCTGCAGCAAGCGCCGAGTATAAAATTCTGAAGTCCTATGCTGGTGATATAGAAAACTGGCATCGAGTTAGGGAGACCGCTTTAAAGAATCCCGCAATTTTGGAGATTTTTGATGGAATCAACTATGAGGTTCCGTTGTGTGCTGATGCCCCAAAAGCATTCAGGCGACTAATTGCCAGCTGCCGCAAAAATAAGGGCGAGTTAAATCCCGCAAAGCCGTTGCATATGGCTACTTTTGCCGAAATTGTGCTTGCTGTTTCTATCCTTGTGGCGGTTATGATTGGTGATTTGCGTAACATCATAGAGCTTGCGGACAATGAAAAGGAATTTTCGACTGCTTTGAGATACTATGTTTGGGGTGGTCACGAGAACATTGAACTACTAAAAAGAATGCACGACCTTATCGCTGCTAATGGTTCCCCTTTGGAACAGGAATCTTCTCTGATAGCTTGGCCTCTCTTCGTGCAGCTAGTGCGCGGCATGTTGGAATCTCCCACCCAAGTTAGGAATGCATGCTTTCCTTTGCGGGATATTAGTTTGCGTTATCTTGCGGACACGAACGAAGCTGCCGATCTGCGGGTAGGAAGGCTATTCCTCGCGCCTCGTGCTCGGCAGTTTGCCAAACGTGTGAGTTCCTACGTGGCGGCAGTTTTGAAGTTGCCAAATGAGTTTGCTGAACGTCTGGGCCAAGATATCGATGATCTTGTTATGAAAGCGGAAGCAAAGTTATAGTTTCTTAAAAAGGGTGGCTGGGAGGAGCTTTCAAAAGTTACTCTTGGTATTGGAAGCAGATAGGACCGGCACGCGAGTGCCGGTTTAGGCGCGCATCCCACGTTGACGCCCAGGTGTGACAATCTGAGCTGGCGCCGCGGCGGCCGACTTCGCAGTTCGGCCGGCAGCGGCCACACCCTGCCAGTATTGTGTCGCGGCCGAGGCTTGCCCCTGCGCCGGCTTCGACGAGCTGGCGCCGGCCGCGGCGGACGCTTCCGCTAGGCGTGGTGCCGGGTGTCGGGCGCCATGGGAAACTGGACGGAGGCGACGGGGAGAAC
>NZ_JALPRX010000102.1 GCF_023223525.1 Roseomonas acroporae
CGGCCGGTTCGGTCGGCAGGTCGGATCCGATGACGTAGGGCATGCGGGTTCCTTCCCCCGAGAGGCCACGACCCTGGAGGCGGCCCGGTCGCTGCGCCTCCAATTAGCCGAGGCCGGGCCGCCACGCACCCCCGCCCGGGGCGCGGATCGCGGGCAGGCCGCCGTCCCTTCGACGGTCCCCGGCCAGCCGGCGGCACCCCGTGCCGGTACGCGCGCGGGAGCCCGGAGCGGCCCGGACGCGCGCCCTCGGTCGCCCCCGGCCCGACCGCGCCGCCATTCCCGGCCACGGCGCGGGCCGGCCCGCCCGCCACGCCCTGCGGCGGACCTTCCCGGGCGCCGCGATCCGTCCGGGTTGGCGCCGGGCGGGGAAGCCGGCTTTGCAAGCCGCCGTTCCGGCGCCATACACCTCGAAGGGGGGCGACCGCCCCGCATCATCCTGGCCGTCACGGCCCAAGACGCGGCCCTATCGGGAGACATGCATGGAGATGACCGGCGAGCGGCGCATTCCCGCGCCGCGGCAACGAGTCTGGGACGCGCTGAACGATCCCGAGGTGCTGCGCGCCTCCATTCCCGGCTGCGAGTCGGTCGAGCGCGTCGGCGACGACCAGTTCCAGGCGAAGGTGGCGCTCAAGATCGGCCCGATGTCGGCGAAATTCGGCGGCAAGGTGCGGCTGGAGAACCTGCAGCCGCCGGAGCGCTACTCGATCGTCGGCGAGGGCAATGGCGGCGCCATGGGCTTCGCCAAGGGCGGCTCCGACGTGGTGCTGACCGAGGACGGGCCGGACGCCACCCTGCTCGCCTACACGGTCAAGGCGCAGGTCGGCGGCAAGATCGCCCAGCTCGGCGCGCGGCTGATCGACTCGACCGCGAAGTCGATGGCGGACCAGTTCTTCAACCGCTTCGCGGCGCAGCTCACCCCGGCCGAGGCACCGGCCACGGCAGCCGCCCCCGTCTCCACTGCCCCCGTCGCCGCCGCTTCCGGCGAGCCCGGGCTGGTGACGCCCGACCCGGTCGCCCCGGCCGGCGCCGCCAGCGTCGCCGATGCCTCGCCGGCCGTCGCCGCGCCACCGGCCGCGGCCCAGGCGGGCACGCCGGTGCGGGGCACCGACACGGAGTACATGGCCGATCGCGGCCCCGCCCCGATCACCCAGCACGGCGCCACCGGCACCGCCCCGACCGGCGACCGCGTGGCCCGGCCCAACCCCACGCCCGGCCCCACGCCGATGCCGCTGCGCCTGCTCACCATGACGCCCTTCGGCCTGCCCATCCAGTTCTGGCTCGGCAGCGCGGCGATGCTGGTGATCTTGGTGCTGCTGTTCCTCTGGTAGCCGTGACGGACGCGACGCAGCCCGGGGATGCCGCCGACGGCATGCCGGCGGATGTCGAGGCGACGCAGCGCCTGCTCGCCGCCGGCGGCTACGTCGCCGACCGGGCGCTGGCGACCGCGGTGCACCTCGCGCTGCGGATGCGCCGGCCGCTCTTCCTCGAAGGCGAGCCGGGCACCGGCAAGACCGAGATCGCCAAGGTGCTGGCGGCCGAGCTGCCGCGCCGGCTGGTGCGGCTGCAATGCTATGACGGGCTCGACATCTCGGCCGCCGCCTACGAGTGGAACCACGCCCGGCAGCTCATGGCGATCCGCCTCGCCGAGGCCGCCGGCGAGCACGACGCGGCGGCGCTGGAGCGCGGCATCTACGACCGCCGCTTCCTGCAGGAGCGCCCGCTGCTCTCGGCGCTGAGCCCGGAGCACGGCCCCGCCGTGCTGCTGATCGACGAGCTGGACCGCGCCGACGAGCCCTTCGAGGCCTTCCTGCTGGAGATCCTGGCCGACAACCAGCTCACCATCCCCGAGCTCGGCACGATCCGCGCCGAGGTGCCGCCGGTGGTGGTCATCACCTCCAACCGCACCCGCGAGGTGCACGACGCGATCCGCCGCCGCTGCCTCTACCACTGGGTGGACTACCCGGACGCGGCGCGCGAGCGGGCCATCCTGGAGCGCCGCGCGCCGCAGGTCTCCGCGCGGCTGGCGGCGCAGGTGGTGGCCTTCGTGCAGCGGCTGCGCGGCGGCGACTACTTCAAGCTGCCGGGCGTGGCCGAGACCATCGACTGGGCGGCGGCGCTGTCGGCGCTGAACGCCACGGAGCTGGAGCCGGCGGCGGTGGACGAGACGCTGGGCGTGCTGCTCAAGTACCAGGACGACATCGCCAAGCTGCGCGGCGCCGAGGCCGCGCGGCTGCTCTCGGAGGTGCGGACGGAGACGACGCCGCAGGCGCCGTTCTGAGGCGGCGGGGCGTTGCGGGGCATCGCCCGGAAGCCAGCGGGGAAGGCTGCGCCTTCCCCGGACCCCTTCCGCACAGGGAAGGCTTTGCCTTCCCTGGAACCCATCCCCCAGGAGGGCGAAGCCCTCCCGGACCTCTCTCCGTTCTGGCCCCGGGTGCTGATACGGGCGAATCGTCCTTCCTGAATCGGGGGTTCCAAGGGGGCTTCGCCCCTTGGCGGGGATGCAAGGGGCAGCACCCCTTGCCGGGGGTCGCAGGGGGCGAAGCCCCCCGCACCGGCGCCAACGCATGACCGACGCCTTCGCCTTCAACCTCCTCGCCTTCGGCCGCCTGCTGCGCCGCGCCGGCCTGCCCGTCGGCACCGGGGAATCCCTGGCGGCCGCCGAGGCGCTGTCGCTGGTCGAGATCGGCGATCGCGAGCAGGTGCGCGAGGCGCTGCGTGCCGTGATGGTGCGCCGGCGCGAGCATTTCGAGATCTTCGACCACGCCTTCGCGCTGTTCTGGCGCGACCCGGAGGCGGGCAGGCACGCGGCGGCGATGGGGCTGCTGGAGGGCAGGCCGCCCACCGAGGAGCGCGCCCCGCCCGCCAGCCGCCGCGTCGCCGAGGCGCTGAAGCAGCCGCGCCCGCCGCCGGAGCAGCCCCCGGAGCCGCCGCCCGAGCGGCAGGACGTCACCTTCTCGGTCAGCGAGCGCGAGCGCTTGCAGACCATGGATTTCGAGTCCATGGACGCGGCGCAGATCGCCGAGGCGAAGCGCGAGATACGCCGGCTGGTGCTGCCGCTCGACGCCCGCCCGACGCGCCGCTTCCGGCCGGACCCGGCGGGGCCGCGCACCGACCTGCGCGCCACCATCCGCGCCAGCCTGCGCGACGGGGGCGAGATCCTCGGCCTAGCGCGGCGCCGGCGCGTCACGCGGCCGCCGCCGCTGGTGGCGCTGTGCGACATCTCGGGCTCCATGGCGCGCTACGCGCAGGTGCTGCTGCACTTCCTGCACGCGGTGACCAACGACCGGGACCGGGTGCACTCCTTCCTGTTCGGCACGCGGCTGACCAACGTGACGCGGCAGCTCCGGTATCGGGACGCGGAGGTGGCGTTCGAGATGGTCTCGCACATCGTGCCGGACTGGTCGGGCGGCACGCGGATCGGGGAATCGCTGGAGCTGTTCAACCGGCTCTGGGCGCGCCGCGTGCTGGGCCAGGGCGCGGTGGTGCTGCTGATCACGGACGGGCTGGACCGCGAGGGGGCGAAGGGGCTGGCGGACGCCACGGACCGGCTGCGCCGCTCCTGCCGGCGGCTGATCTGGCTGAACCCGCTGTTGCGCTGGAGCGGCTTCCAGCCCAAGTCACAGGGCATCCGGGCGATGCTGCCGCACGTCGACGAGTTCCGCCCGGTCCATAACCTCGCGAGCCTGCGCACGCTGGTGGAGGCACTTTCCACCGAGGCGCCGCGCCGGCGGTTGGGCAGGGAGGCCGCATGAGCCAGCCAGGGATGCCGGATGGCATGACGGGAAGCGTGGACGCGGAGGACGTGCTGGCGACGGCCGCCGGCTGGCGCGACGCCGGCGAGAAGGTGGCGCTGGCCACGGTGGTCGAGACCTGGGGCTCCTCGCCGCGCCCGGCGGGCAGCCGCATGGCGGTGACGGCGGGCGGGCGCATGGCCGGCTCCGTCTCCGGCGGCTGCATCGAGGGCGCGGTGGCGGAGGCGGCGCAGCAGACTCTGGCGACCGGCGCGCCGCAGTTGCTCGACTTCGGCATCAGCGACGACCGCGCCTGGGAGGTGGGCCTGGCCTGCGGCGGCAAGCTGAAGGTGTTCCTGGAGCGACTCGGATGACGCCGGAACTGCTCGCGCGGCTGCGGGAGGCGCAGGCGGCCAAGCGCCCGGTGGCGCTGGCGACGCGGCTGACGGACGGGGCGCAATTCCTGCTGCCGGACGACCCGGCCTCGGACGCACGGCCGGATGGCGCGCCCGGCAACGGCGCGCCGGCGGCGCTGCTGGCGGCGGCGCGGGCGGCGATCGACGAGGACGCCGCGCGCAACGTGGAGGTGGAGGGCGCCGCCTGGTTCATCCACCCGCACAACCCGCCGCTGCGGCTGCTGGTGGTCGGCGCGGTGCACATCGCCCAGGCGCTGGTGCCGATGGCGCTGCAACTCGGCTTCGCGGTGACGGTGATCGACCCGCGACGCGCCTTCGCGACCGAGGAACGCTTCGGCCGGGTGACGATGATCCAGGAATGGCCGGACGACGCCATGGCCGCACTCTCGCCCGACAGCCGCACGGCGGTGGTGACGCTGACGCACGACCCGAAGCTGGACGACCCGGCGCTCGATCTCGCGCTGCGCTCGGCGGCCTTCTACATCGGTGCGCTGGGCAGCCGGCGCACCGCCGAGAAGCGGCGCGGGCGGCTGCGCGAGCTGGGGCATGACGACGAGTCGATGGCGCGCATCCGCGGGCCGGTGGGGCTGAACATCGCGGCGGTGACGGCGCCGGAGATCGCGCTCTCGATCATCGCCGAGATCGTCGCGGTGCGGCGGGGCGCGGCGCTGGGGCAGCCGAAGACAGGGCCGGGCGGCGCGGGTGCGGCGAAGGCGGAAGCGGCCGGGGGCGCGGCGCCGGGCCGTCCGGGCGGCGCGGCAGGACAGCCGGCGGACAGGGCCGGCGCGCCGGCATGATCTTCGGCCCGACGCCGGTCGCGGAGGCGGCGGGCACCATCCTCGCGCACACGGTGCGGCTGCCCGGCCGCGTGCTCAAGAAGGGCACGCGGCTGGACGCGGCGGCGTGCGACGCGCTGGCCGGGGCCGGCATCGACGCGGTGATCGCGGCGCGGCTGGAGCCGGGCGACGTGGCGGAGGACGAGGCGGCGTACCGGCTGGCCGAGGCGCTGGTCGGGCCGGGGCTGGCGCGCAGCCGGGCGGCCACGGGGCGGGTGAACCTGCTGGCGGAGTCGCCCGGGCTGCTGGTGGTGGAGGCGGCGAAGATCGACCGGCTGAACGCGCTGGACGAGAGCCTGACCGTCGCCACCCTGCCCTCCTTCGTACCGGTGCAGGCGCGGGAGATGCTGGCGACGATCAAGGTGATCCCCTTCGCCGTGCCGGGCGCGGTGCTGGAACGCGCCGAGGCGATCGCGCGCGCGGGGCCGCCGGCGATGGCGGTGCATCCCTTCCGGCCGCTGCGCGTGGGGCTGGTGCTGACCGAGCTGCCCGGCATCAAGGAAAGCGTGATGGAGGGCGCGGTGGAGGCGACCGGGGAGCGCGTCGCCGGCCTCTCCGGCACGCTGCTGCCGGTGGAGCGCGTGCCGCACGAGACGGCGGCGGTGGCGGCGGCGCTCGGGCGGCTGCTCGCGGCGGGGGCCGAGGTGCTGCTGGTGGCTGGGGCCTCGGCGGTGGTGGACCGGCGCGACGTGGGACCGGCGGGGATCGTCGCGGCGGGGGGCGCGATCGAGCATTTCGGCATGCCGGTCGATCCCGGGAACCTGATCTGCCTCGGGCGGATCGGCGCGGTGCCGGCGCTGGTGCTGCCGGGCTGCGCGCGCTCGCCCAAGCTGAACGGGTTCGACTGGGTGCTGCAACGGCTCTTCGCCGGGCTGGCCGTGGGGCCGCGCGAGGTGATGGGGATGGGCGTCGGCGGGCTGCTCAAGGAGATCGAGCTGCGGCCGCTGCCGCGCGCGGACGCGCCGCGCGGGGGAAAGGCGGTGGGCGCGGTCTCGGCGGCGCGGCCGCGCCGGGTGCGGCAGGTGGCGGCGCTGGTGCTGGCGGCGGGTCGGTCGAGCCGGATGGCGCCGCTGAACAAGCTGCTGGTGACGGACCGGGCCGGGGTGCCGATGGTGGCGCGGGTGGTGGACAACGCGCTCGCCTCGCAGGCGCGGCCGGTGGTGGTGGTGACGGGGCACGCGCGCGAGGCGGTGGCGCAGGCGCTGGCCGGGCGCGAGGTGCGGCTGGTGCATGCGGCGGGCTACGCGGAGGGGCTCTCGGCGAGCCTGAAGGCGGGGCTGGCGGCGCTGCCGGCGGAGGCGGAGGGCGTGTTGATCTGCCTCGGCGACATGCCGCTGGTGACGGGCGCGATGCTGGACCGGCTGCTGGCGGCGTTCGATCCGGAGGAAGGGCGGGCGATCGTGCTGCCGGTGTTCGGCGGCAGGCCGGGGAACCCGATGCTGTGGGCACGGGAGTTCTGGCCGGCGATGGCGGGGCTGACGGGGGATGTGGGGGCGAGGCACCTGGTGGGGCAGCACGCGGACCGGGTGGTGGAGGTGGAGATGGGAGACGATGCGGTGCTGCGGGATTTCGATACGGTGGAGGTGTTGAGGGGGGCGCCGGGGTTTGGTTTAGGGGATTAGTAGAACACTTAAAAGAGTGACATTTGTGCAGTCGGATCGACGCGTAGCACTCCATTAATCAACCACTGATGCTCTCTCCAACGGTGCGTACCCATTGCAAGAGCCATACCATCGCGCGGGAATTCAACCCCGAATTTATACTTCATCCACTGTAAAGCCGCAGCTTCACTATGCATTTCAGACCGTCTGCGGAGGAAAGTAACCTCGGTTTCCCAGTCCTGGCAAGTGCCTTCATGCTCACCATCGGCGTCGCGATATCTATATTTGAAAATATAAGGGCAGACTTCTTTTGGTAGAAGATTCTGAACGGCGAATAAATCCTGCTGGCTTCGCATTTGTTGGTAAATTTGAGCCTGCCTTGCCATTTCCTCCTTTGTTTGACGCTCCGACCGAAAATCGATAATTTCACACTTTAATACTGCTAAACTGCGGCCAGCCTCAGCTTCAGCGCGCAGGAAGGTAACAGCAGCACGATTTAGGAATGAATGCCTATCACGATCACGCAATTTCCCGACAATTTCGATGCTGTTCTGATCAACCCTTCTAGATTCGATACGCTTATCAGATGAAAGCTTTGGTTTCCGCCAGCGATATCGAATTCGATCCCATCTGCCGAATTTTTGCGCGTCCGATAACTGTCTGAAAGAAACCGGATAGAGACGAACCCAAAGGCCACTGTGATCGATCGCAGCTATGCAAACGGTTTCGCCATAGGTAGTACTTACCCTGGGCGCGGCCTTCACGATAATGAAGGCTTCATCATCAGCATGCTCTGATGAATTCATGATTTTTCGCACCATTTTGGTTATCTATAATCCTTTTATTGGCAGAAATATGAAGATGAATTACTTGAAACAAGTCGATGTCAGATATTCGATCGGCGACGAGAGATCGATGGCAGCACTGATGTAAACGCTCATAACACATTAGAGCAATAGTTTCACTTTTTGCTTCGATCGCAACTTCATGAAGAGCCGTTTGAGTTGCATCATTGCTTAGGTGAGCATTGAATATAGAACGAAATTCATTGATATCGCCACGCTTTGCTGCGTCGCGACCCGGTTTAGGGTCACCCAATTGCCTAATGTGACAGTAATTAATCCCTGCCTCTTTCAAAGATGCAGACAGAATTTTTTTCGAAAAGCCAGGCCGCCGAGATTGGGGTAGCTCTCGAATGTCCACAAGCAGCGATATAGAATTGTGTTGCAGAGTACCAATAAAATCCGACAAAGTCGAGCCTTCATAACCAATAGTGTATATTTTTCTAGGTGCGATTTTAATCATATTCCACCGCGAATCCGATTCGGAGTGTAGTTGGCAGCCGGGACTATCCTTACCTTTTGCAATGCACCCTTGAAAGCCCCCCGCAAGCTCCCTCCCCCACCCTACCCTCCAAGTCTCGCCGGAGGACACCCCACCGCATGCGCCACCCCACCCCCCTCCTCACCCTACTCCTCGCCACCACCCTCCCCCTCCCCCTTCTCGCCGCCGACCTCCCCGTCCGTGCCGTCACCCTCTCCTCCGCCGGCCTCGCCCAGATCGAGCGCGCCGGCACGCTGCAACCCGACGACAGCATCACCTTCCGCGCCCCCACCGAGGACATCGACGACCTCCTCCGTTCCCTCGTCGTGCTGGACCCCGCCGGCCGCGTCGCCGGGCTTCGCCTGCCGGGGCGCGACACCGCCACCGAGGCCTTCCGCGGCCTGCCGCTGCGCCCCGCCGACTTCGAGAGCCGCACCGCCCTGCTCCAGGCCCTGCGCGGCCAGATGGCCGAGGCCGGCGGTGCCACCGGCCGCATCGCCGACGCGCAGGAGGGCGAGAACGGCGCGCTGCGCGTCACCCTCATCACCGCGCGCGGCCTGACCACGGTGCAGCTCGCCCCGGGCGACGAGGTGCGGCTGACCGATTCCGCCCTCGCCGCCCGCGTCGCCCGCGCCGCCGAGGCCCTGGCCGCCGCCCGCGCCGAGGGCGAGCGCGGCATCGAGATCCGCCTGAGCGCGGACCGCGCGCGCGACGTCTCCGTCACCTACGTGGCCGGCGCGCCGCTGTGGAAGCCCTCCTACCGGCTGATGGTGCCCCCCGCCGACGCCCCGGCGGACGCGCAGGCGCGGCTGCAAGGCTGGGCCGTGGTGGAGAACCGCTCGGGCGCGGACTGGGACGGGGTGCGGCTCTCGCTGGTCTCCGGCAACCCCGCCGCCTACCACCAGCCGCTCTACGCGCCGATCCTGGTGCAGCGGCCGGAGTTGCCTGTGCGCGTGCCCGAGGCGGTGCGCGTGCAGCCCGACACGGGCGGCCGCCCGCCCCCGCCGCCGCCCCCTGCCGTCGTGCCCTACGACGCGCGGCAGATGGCGGAGGCGGAGCGCATGCGCGGCTACGCGGCCCAGGCCTATCGCGGCGCCGCCCCGGCCATCGCCATGCCGGCCCCCGCCGCGCCGATGGGCGGCGCCGCCGCCGCGGTGGACACGGCCACCGCCGCCGCCTCGGCCGGGCGCGTCGCCTTCACCCTCGCCAACCCGGTGACGATCCGCGCCGGCGAGACCGCCAACGTGCCCTTCCTCGATGCCCGCCTGCCGGCGGACCGCGTGTGGTGGGTGCAGGACTTCTCGGCGCGCAACCCGCTCCAGGCGGTGCGCCTGCGCAACGCGACGAACGAGACGCTGCCGGACGGCCTCGCCACCGTGTACGGCACGGGCAGCGGCGCGGAGGACGGCGCCTTCCTCGGCGACGCGGAGCTGCGCGCGGTGCAGCCGGGCGAGACCCGCCTCCTCGCCTTCGGCCGCGACCGCGACGTGCAGATGACCGGCAGCACCGGCCAGGTGGACAACCCGACGCGCTTCGAGCTGCGCCGCGGCGGCGTCGCCGTCGTCTCCTTCCTGCGGCGCGACGAGCGGGCCCTCGCGATCGACCCGCGCGGCGCGCGCGGGCGGATCGTGATCGACCTGCCGCGCGTGCAGGGCGCCGAGCCGCGCTTCACGGTGGCCTCGGAAGGCGATTTCGGCCTGCGGCACGAGGCGGTGCTGGACGGCACGCCGACCACGCTGCGCTTCGCCTGGGAGCGCGAGTACCGGCGCGAGATGCCGCTCTGGGACCCCGGCCTCGGCGACCCGGCGCTGCTGCGCTGGCGCGACTTCGACGTGGAGGCGAACCTCCGCCGCTTGCCCGGCGGGCCGGCGACCAGCGACGCGCTCGGCGTCTATGCCGGCCGCATGCCTGAGAACGCGCCGGGCCGGGCCGAGCTGCTGGCCACCGTCGCCGCCTATGGCGAGCTGCGCGAGCTGCTGGACAAGGCCCGCGCCGCGATCCGCGCCTACGCCACCGCCGACGTGGCGCTGAACCGCGCGCGGCAGGCGGTGGAGGACCGCAGCGGGCCGGAGCGGGAGGAGGCGCGGCGGCGGCTGAACCGGGCCTCGCAGGGGGTGGAGTCGGCGGGGACGGCGGCGGATGCCGCCTGGGATGCCTGGGTGGCGCGGTTGCAGGCGCTGCTGGCGCGCGGCGGCTGAGCCTCGGGGCGGTCCGCCTGGACTGCGGGCAGGCATGATCGCCTCGCTTGGCGCGCTGCCGCCCCACCGGCCGCGCGCGATACCGGCCCGCATGGGACGAAACCTTTGCCGGCCGTCGCCCAGGCAGTGACCGGGCCTCGCCCGCCGGCGCCAACACCCGCGCGTCGCGCCGATGGCGGCCCCGCCGGTGCCTCGCCCGGACCGGGTGGGACGAGGGCACCACGGCCAACGGTGATCCGACGGCACCCAACGATCGTCAACCATCGGTTGAAGATTCTACCGGTATGCCGCAATCTCGGCGGATGCCCCGCCCGCTGCGCCTGGCCCTGCCGCTCTGCCTGCTGCTCTCGCTGCTGTCCCAGCCGGGCGTGGCGCAGTTGCGCACCGCCGTGATCCCGGCCGGCGAGGCCGTGGCCATCGCCCCGCGCGGCGCGCCGCAGCCGGTGCTGACCACGCGCGCCACGCTGCGCTCCACCCGCGTGCTGCGTCCCTGGCGGCGCCAGCGGGAGGAGGCCGGCCTGCGCGGCTACGGCTACGCCGTCGTGCCGCTCGCCGTCGCCGCCGTGCTGGCCGCCACCCTGCCCGGCGGCGGCGGCGGCGCGGCGCCCTCGGCCACGGTGCGGACGCGCTGACGCGCGGGCCCGACACGCCCGGGCGCCGCCGCTACATCCGTTCCTTGATGCCGCGCCGGATCAGCCACCAGTTCACCGGGAAGGTGGTGCCGAAGCCCAGCACCATGGCCACCTGCATCATCAGCCAGTAGGCCCAGTTCGTCGGCGGCAGGTCCGGGTACAGCCAGGCGCGGAAGGCCATCCAGCCGAACATGCCGACCTGGTAGGCGAGCAGCGAGAGCGTGTCGATGCGGATCGCGGCGAGCAGCCCGTCGCGCAGGCCGAGGCCGCGCATCGGCGCCACGGCGAAGTACTGGAAGACGATGCCGAACAGGTAGGCGAGGACGAAGCCGAGCAGCAGCCTGCCGCCGAGCTCCGAGCCGAACGGCGCGAAGCCGGTGGCGAAGGCGGCCCAGTCGCCGATGAGGTCGCCGAGCGCGCAGCCGGCGCCGCAATGGGCCGCGCCCTTGAAGACCGCCTGCCACATCGGCGTCTCCGCCGGGCCGTGCCGTCCGGCGTGGTGGCCTGCAGGCCGCGCCGGACCGCGCCCGCGCGGCGCGGCGCGGCCGAAGCGCAGATAGGGCAGCAGGCCGAGCGGCCCCCAGTACAGCATGGTCAACGGCCAGACCGCGTCCATGACCGCCATCGGCTGCCGGCGGCCCAGCAGCATGATGTCGGCGAGCACCCAGAGCGCCGCCGCGATCGAGAGCGGTACGTGGATGGCGGCGAATGTCTGGAGCCAGTCTGCCGGCAAGGTCCCGCTCCGGAAGCGACCCTCCCGAAAGTCCCTGGCCGCGCGCCGGGTTCCGCGCGGATCGCGGCGGGTGGACGGGCCCGTGGCGCGCGTTCATGCTCCCGGTCCCGACGCCCCCGGACCGGCCGTGGCGCCGGCTGCGGCCCAAACGCCGCGCGGCAGGACCGGACGACAGATGACGGGACGCGGCACCCGCTTCCGGAGGACCCCGGCATGGCCTCACGCGACGGCGCCCTGGCGCGCGCGGCACGGCACTTCGACGACCGCTCGGAGGGGGGCTTCCGTGCCCTGCTCGCCCGGCTCGTGGCCATCCCCTCCACCTCGCAGGAGGCGGCCCACGCGCCCGATCTCGACCGCTACCTGCGGACGGGCATCGCCCCCTGGATCGAGCGGCTCGGCTTCGCCTGGCGGATCCACCCCAACCCGGTCGACGGGCTGGGCCCGATCCTGACGGCGGAGCGCATCGAGGCCCCCGGCGCCCCGACCGTGCTGCTCTACGGCCACGGCGACACGGTGCGCGGCCTGGACGAGCAGTGGCGCGCCGGCCTCTCGCCCTGGCGGCTGACCGAGGAGGGCGACCGGCTGTACGGCCGCGGCACCGCCGACAACAAGGGCCAGCACGCGCTGAACCTCGCCGCGCTGGAGGCGGTGCTGGCCGAGCGCGGCGGCCGGCTCGGCGCCAACGTGAAGCTGGTGATCGAGACGGCCGAGGAGCGCGGCTCCGGGGGCCTGCGCGAATTCGTCGCCGCCAACCGCGACCTGCTGGCCGCCGACGCGCTGATCGCCTCGGACGGGCCGCGAGTCTCGCCCGCGGTGCCGACCATCACCACCGGCTCGCGCGGCACCTACCACTTCGACCTCGCCGTCAGGCTGCGCGCCGGCGGGGTGCATTCCGGCCACTGGGGCGGGCTGACCGCCGATCCGGCGATCCTGCTCGCCCACGCCCTCGCCTCGATGGCGGACGGCAACGGGCGCCTGCTGGTGCGCGACCTGCTGCCGGCGCGGCTGCCGGAAGCGGTGCGGGCGGCGCTGGCGGGCTGCGCGGTGGAGCCGGGCGGCGAGGCGGCCGCCATCGAGCCCGGCTGGGGCGAGCCCGGCCTGACCGCCGCCGAGAAGCTCTACGGCTGGAACGCGCTGATCGTGCTCTCCCTGCTGAGCGGCCGGCCGGAGAACCCGGTGAACGCGGTGGCGCCGGACGCGGTGGCGCATTGCCAGATCCGCTACACGGTGGACACCGATCCCGCCGGCTTCGAGGCGGCGCTGCGCCGCCACCTCGACCGGCACGGGCTGGAGCGGGTGCGGATCGAGAATGCCGGGGTGCGGATGAACGCCAGCCGCACCGCGCCCGACCACCCCTGGGTAAGCTGGGCGCGGGCGAGCATGACGCGCAGCCTGGGGCGGCCAGGGGCAGCATCGGCGGGGCCGGCGGTACGGGTGATCCCGAACAGTTCGGGCGGCCTGCCGGGCGACGTGTTCGCGGAGCATCTCGGCGTGCCGCTGGTCTGGGTGCCGCACGGCCACAATGGCTGCCGGCAGCACGGGCCGGACGAGCACCTGCTGGCCGGCACGGCGCGGGAGGGCATCCTCGCCTTCGCCGGCCTCTGGTGGGATCTCGGCGAGCCGGGCACGCCGGGACACGAGTAGGCCGCGCCCGTTACCATTCGTCACCCGGCCGCGGCGCTGGGGTTACCGCGTGACGCCATCTCCGGGCCATGGCCGACACACCACCGGAGATGCCCCGCATGAGCCTACGCAACCGCGCCGCCCTCGGCGCCCTGCTGCTCGCCTTCCCGGCGCTGGCCGGCGCCGCGCCCGCTCCCACCGCCGCCCCGCCCGCCACGCCGGCGGTGCCGGTCCAGGCCGCACCGGCGCCTGCCCCGGCGCCCGCCCCAGCCCCCGCCCCCGCCGGCCTGCGCCGCCCCGGGCGGCACGGCGGCGCGCTGTTCGCCCAGGTGGACGCCAACGGCGACGGCCGCATCACCCAGGCCGAGGGCTGGACCTGGATCCAGGCGCGCTTCGCGGCGGCCGACACCAACCGCGACGGCGCCATCACCATCGAGGAGCTGCGCGCCGTCTGGCCGGGCCGCGGGCCGGACCGGGGCGGTCCCCGCGCAGGCCAGCCCGCCGACCAGAACGCCGCTCCCGCCGCCGGCGGTCCGCAGGGGCCGCGGATGCGGCGCCAGGAAGCGATGTTCCGCGCCGCCGACGCCAATGGCGACGGCCGGGTCACGCTCGACGAGATCCGCCCCATCGCCGAGGCCTGGTTCCGTGCCCTGGACGCGAACGGCGACGGCGCGCTGACGCGCGAGGAGATCGGCCGCGCCGGCCCGCGCGGGCGCCGCTGAGGGCAGGCCGGCACGGCGCGGCCCCCGGCGGCAGAGGGCGGCGGGAGAGGGCGGCGCCGGCGGGCGAAGGCCGGGGCGGCCGCCCGTCCGCCGTCCCCTGCCCCGTCCCCGGCCGGTCGCCCCGGCCGTCGCCCCGGCCTTCGCCCCCTGCGGCGTCAGCCGGTCTCGGCCGCGCCCATGGTGTTGCGCAGCGTGCCGATCCCCTCGATCACGACCTCCACCACCATCCCGGCGCGCATAGGCAGCACGCCGAGCGAGGTGCCGCAGGCGATCAGGTCGCCCGGCTCCAGGGTCATCTCGCGCGAGAGCAGGCTGACGATGCGCGCGGGCGGCAGGATCATGTCGCTCGCCGGGTAGTTCTGCCGCTCGCGCCCGTTCAGCAGGGTGCGGATGGTGAGCGTCCGCCAGTCGAGCCCGGTGGCGATGGCCGGGCCGCACGGGCCGAAGCCGTCGCAGCCCTTGGCCCGCGCCCATTGCGGGAAGGAAGGGTCGGCGTTCAGCAGGTCGAGCGCGGTGACGTCGTTGACGCCGGTGTAGCCGAGGATCGCCGCCTCGGCCTCCGCCTCCGAGACGGCCTTGCAGCGCCGGCCGAGGACGATGCCGAGCTCGCCCTCGTACACCACCTTGCCGGTGTAGCCGGTGGGCCAGGGGATGGTGGCCTCGGGCGCGAGCAGGCTGCCGGGCGCCTTGAGGAAGTAGAGCGGCACCTCGGGCTCGGCCGCGCCGAGCTTCGCGGCGAGCGCGCGGAAATTGTTCCACAGTCCGACGATCTTGCCCGGCCGGACCGGCGGCAGCAGGCGCAGCGAGGCCAGCGGCAGGGACGGGCCGGCGGGAGTCGGGGCGTCGAACAGGTCGCCCGCGTGCGGCCGGACGGAGTCACCCTCCAGCGATCCGAAGCCGGCCTCGCCGTCGCGCTCGTATCGGACCCACAGAGCCATGCCGTCCCTCCCCCTCGCCCGCCGAGGGGGCGGGCAGGGGCGGAGCGTAGAGCATCGGGGCGCCGGACGGACAGACCGCCCCCCGCCTCAGACTTCCCGCCTCAGGCCTCCCACCTCCGGCATCCTGCCTCGGGCATGCGGCCCGGCGAACGCCGGGCCACGAATTGCCCGGCGGCGTGCCGAGGTCCATCATCGCGGCGACGCAGGGATGGAGGAGCGACCATGGCCGATCTGCCGTCGCGGGTGGACATCCACGAGGAAGGCCCGCGCGAGGGCTTCCAGATCGAGCCGGGCCCGATCCCGACCGCCGACAAGATCCGGCTGATCGAGGCGCTAGCCGGGACGGGGCTGCGCCACATCCAGGTCTGCTCCTTCGTCAACCCGCGCCTGGTGCCGGGCTGGGCGGATGCCGAGGCCACGGTGGCCGGCTTCCGGCCGCGCGAAGGCGTCCACTACACGGCGCTCTGGTTCAACGCGAACGGGCTGAACCGCGCCCTCGCCTTCCGCGACCGGCTGACGCTCAACGGCTCCATCTCGCTCTCCGCCTCGGAGGCGTTCACGCGCAGGAACCTCAACCGCTCGCATGCCGAGAACGTCGAGGCGATGCGGCGGCAGACGGCGCTGCACCAGGAAGCCGGGGTGCCGGTGACGCGGATCGGCGTGATGGCCGCCTTCGGCTGCAATTTCCAGGGCGACATCCGCCCGGAGGACGTGCTGCGCACCCTGGCGGACGGCTTCCGCATCGCCGAAGAGGCCGGCGCCACCATCACCGACGTCTCGCTGGCCGACACGATGGGCTGGGCCACGCCGCCGCGCATCGAGCGCACGGTCGGCGCGGTGCGGGAACGCTGGCCGGGGCCGCGCCTCTCGCTGCATCTGCACGACACGCGCGGCCTTGCCGTCGCCAACGCGCATGCGGGGCTGCGGCTCGGCGTCTCGCGCTTCGATTCCACCGTGGGCGGGCTCGGCGGCTGCCCCTTCGCCGGGCAGAAGGGGGCGGCGGGCAACATCTGCACGGAGGAGCTGGTGCTGCTCTGCGAGGAGATGGGCATCGGCACCGGCATCGACCTCGACGCGCTGATCGAGGTGGGCCGGATGGCGGAATCGATCGTCGGGCACCAATTGCCGGGCGAGCTGATCCATGCCGGCAGCCTGAACGCGTTCCGCCGCCGCGCCGCCTGAGAGCCGGTCCGGCACGCCGGCCGGGGCGCCCGCGCTGCCGGACGCGGCGACACTAACCCGCGCCGCCGGACGCGGCGACACCATCCGCGCCGCCGGACGCGGCGACACCATCCGCGCCGCCGGACGCGGCGACACCATCCGCGCCGCCGGACGCGACGACACCATCCGCGCCGCCGGACGCGACGACACCATCCGCGCCGCCGGACGCGACGACACCATCCGCGCCGCCGGACGCGACGACGCGCCTTCAGGGCCGGCCGCGCCGGTACGTCACCGTGCCCTGGGCGCCGATCTCGAAGGCCAGCAGATCCTCGCCCACGACGAGCGGCCCGTCGTAGCCGGCGCGCAGGGCGCGCACGAGGTCCTCCACCGTCGCCTCGCCGTTCAGCCCGATATGCGAGAGCGCGCCGAGGCTCGGCCGCGCCTCGGCGAGGGTGCGCGCCGCGTCGGCCGGCGAGGCGAGGTGGTCGTACACCGCGCGGTAGCCCGGGTTGCCCGCCAGGAGGGCCGGCGGGATCAGGGTGACGCAATGCAACAGCAGGTCGGCGCCCCGGCCCTGCCGCACCACCTCCGGGCTGTAGCGCGTGTCGCCGGAGAGCACGACGCTGCGGCCCCGCCACTCGATGCGGTAGCCGTAGGAGGGGCGGACCAGCTCGCCGTGATCGTTGGCGAAGGCGGTCACGCGCAGCCCGTCGCGCTCGTACGCCACGCCCGGCGGCACCTCGCGCGCGTCGAAGGCGATGCCCGCTTCCGGGCTGCGCTCGTCGGCGAGGCGCGTCGCGATGTCCTGCGCGAAGGCGGTGCGCAGCCCCTGCGCGAGCTGCGCCGTGCCGGGCGGGCCGTAGAGCAGGAAGGGCGCGTTGCGCTGGCCGTAGGGCGGGCGCAGCCAGCCGGTCAGCCAGAGATCGGGCAGGCCGCCGAGATGGTCGGAGTGGAAATGCGTCAGGAAGTGCGCGTCGATGCTGCCGAGCGGCAGGCGCAGCTGCCAGAGGCGGATGCTGACGCCGCGCCCGAAGTCGAACAGCAGCCGCTGCCCGCCGGCCTCGACCAGCGTGCTGTTGCCGAAGCGCTCGCCCGAGGGCATCGGCGTGCCGGTGCCGAGCAGCGTGACGCGGATCGTCTCCGACGACTCCCCCGGCTGCGGCGCCTGCGCCGAGGCGCCGGCGATCACGCCCGACGCGACGCGCGGCCCCAGCAGCCCCGCCAGCCCGGCGGCCAGCACCCGCCGCCCGAACCCTGGCACCGACGACGGCGCGGCGGCAGCCGGCCCCGCCTGCCGCCCGCCCGCCGGCCCGCCCGGCTCGCCGCTCATGCCGCCCCACCCTCGCCCGTTGCCGCCACGCCTGCGCCGTCCGTCATCGATCCCTCCGCTGGACCGTCCTTTGGGCCGTCCATTGAGCCGTCCATTGGGCCGTCCTTTGGGCCATCCGCCGGCCCACCCATCAGCCGCGACAGGTCCCGCGCCGCGTCGCGCAGCGCCTGCTCCACCCGCGCCGGCGCCGCCCGCGCCGTGCCGAACTGCGCCGACGGCCCGGCGACGCTGATCGCCGCCATCGCCTCGCCGGCACCACCCAGGATCGCGACCGCGCAGGCATCGATGCCGGCCTCGTAGGCGGCGCGGCTCCAGGCCAGGCCGCGCGCGCGGTCCTCCGCCAGCAGCCGGTCCAGCCCGGCATGGGTGGTGACGCTCCGCCCGGTGGCGGCCGCCAGCGGCTCCGGCCCGAGCAGGGCGCGGCGCGCCTCGGCCGGCCGGTGGGCCAGCAGCATCCGCCCCGGCGCCGTCAGGTGCGCCGCCACCCGGCTGCCGAGCCGGATGTTGCTGACCAGCGGCGTGTCCGGCATCTCGCGCAGCAGGTAGAGCGTCTCGCCGCCGCTCAGCACGGTGAGGTAGGCGGAAAGCCCGAGTTCCGCCGCCAGCCCCGCCAGCACCGGCTGCGCCAGCCGCAGCAGGTCGCGCGAGGCGAGCGCCGTGGCGGCGAGGCCGAGGAAGCGCAGCCCCAGCCGGTAGCCGCCGCCTTCCGGCAGGCGCTCCACCACGCGCTCGTATTCCAGCGTGTCGAGCAGCCGGGCCAGGGTGGGGCGGGTGATGTCGAGCAGCCGCGCCGTCTCGCTGAGGTTGCGGGCATTGCCGCCCCCGGCGAGGTGGTCGAGCAGGCGCAGCGCCCGTTGCACCGGCGAGATCAGGTGGTCGGGGGCTGCCGGGTCGCCGCCTTCGCCCGATGCCCCGGGGGCTGCCTCGTGAAAGGCCGTCTCGGCAGGGGCAGGACCGCCTCCCGGTGCCGGGCCGGCGGACGCGGCGGAACGGCGCCCCCCTGCCCGCCTGCTCTCGCCACCACGCACGGCCCGGCCGGGTGTCGGCACGGGGCGCTCAGGCCGCGTCGGCCGGGGCCGCGGCTTCGGGCATGGTGCCCTGGCCCGGCGTCAGCGGCACGACCCAGGAATCGTAGCCGTACACCCAGTCCGCGTTGCCGCCGGCGCGCAGCCAGGCGTTGCCGCGCGAGCCGAGCTGGATCTGCGCCGTGCGCGGCTGCCGCGCCGCCTCGTAGCGCCGCAGCGAGGCGACGATATCCTCGCCCCCTTCCGACACGCAGCGCGCCAGCACCACCGCGTCCTCCACCGCCATGCCCGCACCCTGCGCCATGAAGGGCAGCATCGGGTGGCAGGCATCACCCATCAGCGTGACCGCGCCGCGCCCCCAGGCGGGCATCGGGTCGCGCTCGTAGAGGGCGGTCTTGAGCACCGCGTCGCAGGCCTCCAGCAGGGCGCGGGCCTGCGGGTGGAAGGCGGCGTACTCGGCGCGCAGCTCCTCGACGCTGCCGGGCATGGTCCAGCTCTCGTGGCGCCAGCTATCCTGCGGCGTCGTCGCGAAGATGAAGATCTCGCGCCCGGCGCTGATCGGGAAGGTGACGATCTGGCTCTGCGGGCTCGGCCCCCACCACTTGGTGAACATGTCGAGGTCCGGCAGGTGCGCGACGCGCTCGCGCGGCACCACGGCGCGGTAGGCGACGACGCCGGTGAAGCGCGGCGCCTCGGCGCCGAACAGGGCGCGGCGCACGGCCGAGTGGATGCCGTCGGCGCCCACCACGGCGGCGACCTTCTCGCTCGTCCCGTCCTCGAAGGTCAGCGTGACGCCCTCCGCCGCCTCGCTCATGCCCGCGAGGCGCTTGCCGAGGCGGACCGAGCCGGCCGGGGCCGCGGCCTCCAGCGTCGCCAGCAGGTCGGCGCGGTGCAGGGTGAGCTGCGGCGCGCCGTAGCGCTCCTCGGCCGTCCCGGACATGGCGAGGCGCGAGGTCTCCTCGGCCGTGTCGTAGTTGCGGCTGACGCGATGGGTCGGCCGGGCGCCGAGCCGGCGCAGCTCGGCGCCGATGCCCAGCCCGTCCAGCGCCCGCACCGCGTTGGGCGTCAGGTTGATGTCGGCGCCGACGCGCGAGAACTGCCGCGCCTGCTCGAACACCACGACCGGCCGGCCGGCACGGTGCAGCGCGATCGCCGCTGCCAGGCCGCCGATGCCGCCGCCGACGATACCGATGGGAAGGCTCATCTCGCCGCTCCGTTCCTGCTGGGGTCGGCGCCTCGGCGCCTGTTCATATTTGGTCGTTCAGTTCATAAATGGTAATCGAGCGAATGTTCGCCGGTCAAGCATTCGTTTGCTCCGCGAGGCGATGAAGATCGGCGGGCGTGGCGAACCACTCGGCCGGCGCCGCGGCCGCCAGCGCGTCGGGGCGGTTGTAGCCCCAGGCCACGGCGCCGAAGGCGATGCCGGCCTCGCGTGCCGCCACCGCGTCGCGCAACTCGTCGCCGACCAGGATGGCGGCCGCCGCCGGCGTGTCGCCGCGCGCCAGCAGCCGGCGCAGCCGCCAGCCCTTGCCGAACAGCGAGGCGCCGCATTCCCAGAGGCCGATTTCCGCCGCCGCCGCGCCCAGGCAGTGCCGGATCGTGCCCTCGGCGTTGGAGCTGGCGATGGCCAGCGGCACGCCGGCCTCGGCAAGCCCGGCCAGCGCCTCCGGGATGCCGGGAAAGGGCCGCAGCCGCCCGGCCTGCTCGGCCATGCGGGCGCGCATGTGGCCGGCGATGGCCGGCACCTTCCAGAGCGGCACGCCGAGCGAGGCCATGATGGCGCGGGCGTCGAGGCCGCGCAGGGTCTCCAGCTCCTCCGGCGCCGGGCGGCGGAAGCCGAAGCGGCCGGCGGCCTCGGCGAGCAGTTCGCCGAAGATCGGCAGGGAGTCGGCCAGCGTGCCGTCGAAATCCAGGATCACCAGCCGGTAGCGCATGCGGGTTCGGTTCCTTTTCGGTTCGGAGTGGCCAGGAGCAGGGGCTCCGCCCCTGCGACCCCGCCAGGGGCGCTGCCCCTTGGGAAGCCCCGCCAAGGGGCGAAGCCCCCTTGGAACCCCCGTTTCGGGAGAGAGGTCCGAGTTGTTTCAACACCCGTGACCAAACGAAAAGAGGTCCAGGAGGGCCTCGCCCTCCTGGCGGATGGGGTCCGGGGAAGGCGGCGCCTTCCCCGGGTGCCTCCCCGAACCTTGCGTTGCAAACCCGGGCACAGCCGCTTCCGCCCCACCCCTGGCGGCGCTATGACCGGACCATGAACGCGCCGCTGCCCAATTCCCTCCGCCAGGGCCCGGATTCCCGGGGCCGTTTCGGCCAGTTCGGGGGCCGCTTCGTCGCCGAGACGATGATGCCGCTGATCCTGGAGATCGAGCGCGCCTACGAGGCGGCGCGCCGGGACCCGGAATTCCTGAAGGAATGGCGGCTGCTGCTGAAGGACTATGTGGGCCGCCCTTCCCCGCTCTGGCACGCGGCGCGGCTCTCGGAGCACCTGCGCGCGGCGAACGGCGGCAAGGGCGCCAAGGTCTACTTCAAGCGCGAGGAGCTGAACCACACCGGCGCGCACAAGATCAACGCCGTGCTGGCGCAGATCCTGCTCGCCCGCCGCATGGGCCGCACCCGCATCATCGCGGAGACGGGCGCCGGCCAGCACGGCGTGGCGACGGCGACGGCCTGCGCGCTGTTCGGCCTGCCCTGCGTGGTGTTCATGGGCGCCACCGACGTGGAGCGGCAGCAGCCCAACGTGTTCCGCATGAAGCTGCTCGGCGCCGAGGTGCGGCCCGTCACCGCCGGGGCGGGCACGCTGAAGGACGCGATGAACGAGGCGATGCGCGACTGGGTGGCGAACATCCACGACACCTACTACTGCATCGGCACGGTCGCCGGCCCGCACCCCTACCCGGCCATGGTGCGCGACTTCCAGTGCGTGATCGGCGAGGAATCGCGCGAGCAGATCCTGGCCGCCGAGGGCAAGCTGCCGGAGGCGCTGGTCTGCGCGGTCGGCGGCGGCTCCTCGGCGATGGGGCTGTTCCACCCGTTCCTCGACGACGAGGGCGTGGCGATGTACGGCGTGGAGGCCGCCGGGCGCGGCATCGACACGCCCGAGCACGCCGCCTCGCTCAACCGCGGCCGGCCCGGCGTGCTGCACGGCAACCGCACCTACCTGCTGCAGGACGCGCACGGGCAGATCCAGGAGGCGCACTCCATCTCGGCCGGGCTCGACTACCCCGGCATCGGGCCGGAGCATTCCTGGCTGCACGAGATCGGCCGCGTGACCTACGTGCCGGCCACCGACGACGAGGCGCTGGAGGCGTTCCAGCTCTGCTCGCGGCTGGAGGGCATCATCCCGGCGCTGGAATCCGCGCACGGGCTCGCCTACGCGATGAAGCTGGCGCCGACTCTGGACAACGACGCGATCGTGCTGCTCAACCTCTCCGGGCGCGGCGACAAGGACATCTTCACCGTGGCGAAGCATCTCGGGGTGGCGCTGTGAGCGACGGGACGCGCATGCCGGGCGCGCGCATCGCCGCGCGCTTCGCGGCCGTGAAGGCCGAGGGGCGCGGCGCGCTGGTCACCTACGTCCAGGGCTACGACCCCGATCCGGCGACCTCCATGGCGCTGCTGCGCGGCCTGCCCGGCGCGGGCGCCGACCTGATCGAGCTCGGCGTGCCCTTCTCCGACCCGATGGCGGACGGGCCGAGCGTCCAGCTCGCCGGGCAGCGCGCGCTCAGGGCCGGCGGCACGCTGGCCGGCGTGCTCGCCATGGCGCGCGACTTCCGGCGCGAGGACGCGGACACGCCGATCATCCTGATGGGCTACTACAACCCCATCCTCGCCTACGGCGCCGAGCGCTTCTGCACCGACGCGGCGGAATCCGGCGTGGACGGGCTGATCGTGGTGGACCTGCCGCCCGAGGAGGCGGACGAGCTGGAGGGCCCGGCCAGCGGCGCCGGCCTGTCGCTGATCCGCCTCGTGGCGCCGACCACGGACGACGAGCGGCTGCCGCGCGTGCTCGCCGGCACCTCGGGCTTCGTCTACTACGTCGCCATCGCCGGCATCACCGGCACGCGCTCCGCCTCGCGCGAGGCGCTGGAGGGCGAGATCCCGCGCGTCCGCCGCCACACCGACCTGCCGATCGCGATCGGCTTCGGCGTGCGCACGCCGAAGCCGAGCGCGATCGGCTTCGGCGTGCGCACGCCGAAGCCGAGCGCGATCGGCTTCGGCGTGCGCCCGCCGCAGCAGGCGGCCGAGGCGGCGCGCATCGCCGACGGCGCGGTGGTGGGCTCGGCGCTGATCGACACGCTGGCCGCCAGCCTCGACGCGGAGGGCCGGGCGAAGCCCGACACGGTGCGCCGCGTGCTGGACCAGGTGCGCGCGCTGGCCGAGGCGGTGCGCGACCGGTGACGGCACGGCCCAGCCCACGCGGGCCCGGGGCCGGGGCGCGGGCCCGTCGGGACCGCGGCCCGCTGCCGGTCCCTGCATTCGGGGCGGCTTCACGCCTCCGGGCTCGTCCGCCCTCCGGCGATCCGCTCTAGCCCGGCATGCGCTTCGGCCAGCTCCCCTACGACGCCGCGCACCTGCTCGGCGGGCTGGTCCTGCTGCTTTCCTTCGTGCTGCTCTACCAGCGCCGCCTCGGCGCGGTGATCCGGGTGTTCGCGGCGCAGGGCGCGGTGCTGGCCGCGGCCGCGGCGTGGCAGGGCTGGGTGCAGGGCGAGGCCGGGCTCTACGTCACGGCGCTGATCGCGCTGCTGGCCAAGGCGGTGCTGATCCCGCTGGCGCTGGACCGGCTGGTGCGCGAGCTGCAGCTGCACCGCACCGTGGAGACGGCGATGGGCGTCGGCCCCTCCATGGCGGCCGGCGTCGGGCTGGTCGGGCTCGCGCTGCTGGTGGTGCTGCCGATCCGGCTCGGCCTGCCGCCCGGCGCGTCCGGGGGCCTGCGCGCGGCCGATGCCATCGCCGCCAGCGCGCACGGCGCGCTGACGCGTGAGAGCCTGGCCATCGCGCTCTCGGTCGTGCTGCTCGGGATGCTGATGATGATCACCCGGCGCAACGCGCTGACGCAGGTGGTCGGGCTGATGAGCCTGGAGAACGGGCTGGTGCTGGCGGCGATCGGCGTCGCCGGCATGCCGCTGGTGCTGGAGCTGTCCACCGCCGCGCTGGTGCTGATGGCCTTCGCGGTGGCCGGCATCTTCGTGTTCCGCATCCGCGAGCGCTTCGACAGCGTGGACCTCCTGCACCTCGACAGCGCCGTGCCCGAGAGCGACCTGCCGATGCTCGTCACCGCCGCCGATCCGGCGGGCGGGGCCGCGGGCGCCCCCGCCGATATCCCCACTGGCATCCCCACTGGCATCCCCAAGGGCGGCGCGGCGGGTGCGCCGGGGGAGGCGCGGTGAGCCCGCTCGTCCTGCCGGTCGCCCTTCCCTGGGTGGGGGCGGCGCTGCTCGCCCTGCTGCCGCGGCTGCGGCACGCGGCGGCGGTGAACTGCGCCGTCTCCGCCGCCACGCTGCTGCTGGCGCTTTGGGCGGCGGCCTCGCCCTATGCCGCGGACGGGGTGCTGCACACGGATGCGCTGAACCTGCCGCTGCTGCTGGTCGCGGCGGTGGTCGGCGCCTCCACCTCGGTCTACTCGGCCGCCTACGTCGCGACGCTCGGCTACGACGCGGCGCGGGTGCGCGTCTACCACGCCGCCTTCCAGGGCTTCATGGGCGCCGTGATGCTGGCGCTGCTGGCCGACAACCTCGGCGTGACGTGGGTGGCGATCGAGGCGGCGACGCTGGCCTCGGTGATGATCGTGGCGCTGCCGCGCACGGCGGGGGCGATCGCGGCGGCGTGGAAGCTGTTCATCCTGTGCGGCGTCGGCATCGGCCTCGCCCTGTTCGGCACGGTGGTGCTGTACCTCGCCGGCCAGCCCTTCACCGGCGGCGGCATGAAGGGGCTGAGCTGGGCGGCGCTGCGCGCCGCGGCGCCGCTCGCCGATCCGGGCGTGCTGAACCTCGCCTTCGTGTTCCTGCTGGTCGGCTACGGCACCAAGGCCGGCCTCGTGCCGCTGCATTCCTGGCTGCCGGACGCGGAGTCCGAGGGCCCGACGCCGATCACCGCCGTGCTGTCCGGCCTGCTGCTGAACGCGGCGCTGCACGCGGTGCTGCGCGCCAAGGCGGTGGTGGGGGCCAATCCCGGCGCCATCCCGCCGGGCACGCTGCTGCTGGCGCTCGGCCTCGCCTCGGTGCTGCTGGCGGCGCTCTCGCTCTCGCGCCGGCGGGATGCGCGGCGCTTCTTCGCCTGGTCGAGCATCGAGCACATGGGCCTCGCCGCCTTCGCCTTCGGGCTGGGCGGGGCGGCGAGCCTCGCCGGCCTCGTCCACATGGCCGGGCACTCGCTGCTCAAGAGCGCGGTGTTCTTCGGCGTCGGCCGGGCGGCGCAGCGCAAGGGCTCGCAGCGCATCGACGCGATCGGCGGCCTCGTGGTGAACCACCCGGCGCTGGGCTGGGCGCTGGCCGCCGCCATCGCCGGCCTGGCCGGCCTGCCGCCCTTCGCCCTGTTCGCCAGCGAGTTCGCGCTGCTCACCGACGCCGCCGCGCGCGCGCCGCTGGCGGTGGCGGTGCTGGCGCTCGGCCTGGTGGTGGCCTTCGCGGCGCTGGTCGGCATCCTGCAGTCCCTCTGCCTCGGAACCCCGACGCCGGAGCCGGCCGCCCCCACGGCGAACCGGGCCGCGGGCGGGCCGCGCACCGACTGGGCCACGGTCGGTCCGATGCTGCTGCACCTGCTGCTGGCGCTCGGCCTGGGGGTGGCGCTGCCGGAGGCGGCGGGGGCCGTGCTGCGCGCCGGGGCGGCGCTGGCGGGATGAGCGGGCCGGAAGGCGATGCGGTGGCGCCGCCGGACGGGCCACCGGACGCGATGCCGGCGAAACCCGCCGCGCCGCCGGCGGGCGGCGCCGCGCCCGCTGCCGCCGGCCCGGCCATGGCGCCTCTCCCCGAGGGACCGGATGCCGTTCCGGCACCGGCCTCCGCCGCGCGCGGCGGAGGCCCGGACGGCGCGGCGGCGGCGCCCGTGCCGCCGCCCGCCGGCCCGGCGGCCGCCGCCGACGAGGGTCCGGCCGCCATGCCGGCCGGGCCGGTTCCCGATGCGGCCGCCCCGGGCAGCCCCGATGCCGCCGCGCCCGAAGCCTTCGTGATCGCCCCGTTCGCGCCGGTCGGCCCCGACAGCCCCGCGGCCGCGCTGATCCGCACCGGCCGGCCGCAGGGCGCCCGTCCCTTCGAGCGCTACCTGCTCACCCCCGGGCTCTGGCTCGCCCTGCGCGAGGCGCTGGCGGCCGATCCGGCCACGGTCCTGCTCGGGTTGTGGGGCGAGCCGGGCATGGTCCACGCCGCCTTCCTCGACGAATCCGCCGGCCTGCCGCTGCTCGCCAGCCTGCCGGCGCCGCAGGGGCACTACCCGGCGCTCTCTCCCGTGCGCCCCGGCGCCGCGCTGATGGAACGTGCCACGCGCGACCTGTGGCGCCTCGATGCCGAGGGGGCCGATCCGCGCCCCTGGCTCGACCACGGCCGCTGGCCGGTGACCGGGCCGCTCGCCGAGCGCCCCGTCCGCCACGACGACCCGCCGCCGCAGCCGGAATTCATCCCCGTCGCGGGCGAGGGCATCCACCAGATCCCGGTCGGCCCGGTGCATGCCGGGGTGATCGAGCCCGGGCATTTCCGCTTCCATGTCCGCGGCGAGGCGATCCTGAAGCTGGAGGCGCGGCTCGGCTACACGCACAAGGGCACGCTCTCGCTGCTGCGCGGCCGCTCGCCGCGCGCCGCCGCGAAATTCGCCTCGCGCATCTCGGGCGACAGCGCGGTGGCGCATTCCTGGGCCTTCGCCGCCGCCGCCGAGGCCGCCGCCGGCATCCCGCCGCCGCCTCGGGCGCTGGCGCTGCGCGCCCTGCTGGCCGAGCTGGAGCGCATCGCCAACCACCTGAACGACTGGGGCTTCATCTGCAACGACGCCGCCTTCGCCCTGCCGCATGCGAGTTGCGGCGCATTGCGCGAGGGCGTGCTGCGCGCCTGCCACGCCGCCTTCGGCCACCGGCTGCTGATGGACGTGGTGGTGCCGGGCGGCGTCGCGCGCGACCTGGCGCCGGAGGGGGCGGCCGCGCTGGAGGCGACGCTGTCGGTGGTCGCGGCGGCGGTGCCGGACCTGCTTCGGCTCTACGACAACACGGCTTCGTTGCAGGACCGGACGGTGGGGACCGGCGCGGTCGCCCCGGCGCTGGCGGCGGCCTACGGGGCCGGCGGCCATGTCGGCCGCGCCAGCGGGCGGCGGGCGGATGCGCGGCTCTGGCCGGGCTACGCGCCCTACGGCGCGCTGGGCGTGGCGGTGCCGGTGCTGACGGCCGGCGACGTGGATGCGCGGGTGCGGATCCGGGTCGCCGAGCTGCGCGAGAGCCTGCGACTCGCGGACACGCTGCTCGCGGCGCTGCCGCCCGGCCCGGTCCAGGTGCCGCTGCCCGCCGGCGCGGGCGAGGGCGTCGGGCTGGTGGAGGGCTTCCGGGGCGAGGTGCTGCACTGGCTGCGCCTGGACCGGGAGGGGCTGATCGAGGCCGCCTTCGTGCGCGATCCGTCCTGGATGCAGTGGCCGCTGCTGGAGCTGGCCGTGCTGCGCGACATCGTCGCGGACTTCCCGCTGTGCAACAAGAGCTTCAACTGCTCCTACAGCGGGGTGGACCTCTGACCGCCGGCCGCCGGCACCACCGGGTCGGGCATCCCACACCCGGCCCGAAACGACGTGTCACGGGCGGGTTACGGTTGACAGGCCGCCCGCCTCCGTTGCCCTTGCCGGCATGCCCCGCCTGACCCGCCGGGGCGCCCTGGCCGTGCCCCTGGCGGCGACGGGCGCCCTGCCATTCCTCGCCCCGTTCCTCGCCGGGCCCGCCCACGCGGCGGCGGAAAGCCGCTGGTTCGCCACCAGCGACGGCGCCCGCCTGCACTACCTCGAAGCCGGGCGCCCCGATGGACGCTCAGGCGCCCGCACCCTGGTCTTCGTGCCGGGCTGGAGCATGCCGGCCTGGATCTGGTCGCCGCAGCTCGACGCCTTCGGCGGCCGCTTCCGCGCCGTGGCGCTGGACCCGCGCGGCCAGGGCGAATCCGAGGTCACGCCCGGCGGCTACACCCAGGACCGGCGCGGCGCCGATATCGGCGAGCTGATCGCGCGGCTGGGCGGGGGACCCGTGGTGCTGGTCGGCTGGTCGCTCGGGGTGCTGGATTCGCTGGCCTACCTGCACGACTACGGCGATTCCCGCATCGCCGGTCTGGTGCTGGTCGATAATTCCATCGGCGAGGACCCGCCGCCGACCCCGCCGCGCGGCGGCGCGGCCGGGCCGCGGCTCTCGCGCGAGGCGCGCATGGCCGGCTTCGTGCGCGGCATGTTCCGCGAGCCGCGCTCCGCCGCCTATCTCGACCGGCTGACCGAGGACGCGCTGCGCCTGCCCGAGCCCGCCAGCCGTGCCCTGCTGCGCTACCCGGTGCCGCGCAGCTACTGGCGGGAGGCCGTGTATTCCACCCGCAAGCCGGTGCTCTACGTGGTGCGGCCGCGCTTCGCGGGGCAGGCCGACAACCTCGCCCGCAACCACCCGAACGCCGAGACGGTGATCGTCCCCGATGCCGGCCACGCCATGTTCGTGGACCAGCCCGCCCGCTTCAACGCCATGCTGCTCGACTTCATCCAGCGCCGGGTCTGGCCGTCGTGAACGCGGAGAGCAGGACGTCACCCGCCCCGGCGACGCGGCCGGCGGCGGCGCCGGAACGCTGGGCGAAGCTCGCGCCGCTCTTCCTCGTCTCGATGGCCGCCGTGGGCTACGAGATCGCGCTGGCGCGCTACTTCGCCGTCGCCCAGTGGTCGGAGTACGGCTACTGGGTCATCTCCATCGTCATGGTGGGCTTCGCGCTCTCCGGCGTGGTGCTGGCCCTGGCGCGCGACCGGGCGGCGCGGCACGGGAAGGTGCTGCTCTCCGTGCTGCCGGTGCTGCTGGTGGCGGCGGCGGCGCTGGGCTTCCACTGGACGGTGACGAACCCGTTCAACCCGCTCCAATTGCAGAACCCCGCCACCTGGCAGGGGCAGGTCGGCAACATCGCGCTGTACTATGCCTGCCTGCTGCCGGTGTTCTTCCTGGCCGGCGCCTATATCGGCCTCTCCTTCATCCTCAACGCCGACCGCATCGGCCGCACCTACGGCTTCGACCTGCTGGGCGCGGGCTGCGGCGCCATGCTGGCGCTCGGGCTGATGCTGGTGCTGCATCCCTTCCAGCTCGTGCCCGCCCTGCTGGTGCCGCTCGCGGCGGCCGCCTTCTTCGCACCCTGGCGGCGCGGCGCGATGGTCGCGGCGGCGCTGCTGGCGCTGCTCGGCGGCGAGGCGCTGCTGCGCCTCGGGCCGCAGCCCGACTTCAACGACTTCAAGGCGATCTACGCGCCGCTGCACGTGCCGGACGCGCAGGTGGTGGCCGAACGCCGCACGCCGCGCGGCCACTACCTGCTGCTCGACGACTTCATGGAGCGGGTGGACACCGACATCTCCAACAATGCGGGTCTGCTCGGCCTGCCCGGCCCGCCCACCAGCTTCGGCCTCTACCGCGACGGCAACCGCATCGCCGCCCTGCCGCGCCCCGAGGGCGCCGAGACCGGCTACGCGCCTTCCGCGCTCGACGCCCTGCCCTACCTGCTGCGCCCCGAGGCGCGGGTGCTGCTGGCCGGCGCCTCGGGCGGCTTCCGCGCGCGCGGCGCGCTGACGCTGGGGGCCGCCGACGTGACGGTGCTGGAGCCGGAGCCGGTGCTGCGCGGCGCGCTGACCGAGGGCTTCGGCCCCTCCCCCGCCCTGCCGCCCGATCCGCGCCTGACGATCTCCGGCGAGAGCCCGCTCGCCGTCGCGCGCCGGGCCGCCCGGAGCGGGCGGCGCTTCGACGTGATCGACCTCTCGGCCGACTTCCTCGACGCCGCCGAGGCGAATGCCAGCGCGCTTTCCGCCGAGGCGATCGCCGCCTACTGGAACGCGCTGGCACCGGACGGCGTGCTCTCGCTGCCCGTCTCGATCCGCGACTTCCCGGTCTACGCGCTGCGCCTCCTCGCCACGGTGCGCGCCGGGCTGCTCGCCGTCGGCGTCGCCGACCCCGCCGCGCAGGTGGCGGTGTACCGCTCGGCCTGGAGCGTGCGCGTGCTGGTCTCGCGCAGCGGCTGGGACGCGGCGCGGCTGGAGGCGCTGCGCCGCTTCGCCGACGAACGCTCCTTCGACATCGTCTACCACCCCGGCTTCGACGCCGACGCCGCGCGCGACCACCTCTACAACGACCTGCCCGCCGTCTCCTTCGAGAGCGGCCAGGTGACCTCGGAAGGCCCCGCCGACGCCATCGCCGACGAGGCGGTGGCCGTGCTGCAGGCCCGCGACACGCCTTCCGCCGAGGCGTTCAACCTGCGCCCCGTCACGCTGGACCGCCCCGCCTTCTACGCCGTGCTGCGGCTCGACCAACTCGGCACGCTGCTGAAGCGGCTGGAGATCCTGCCGCAGCAGGAGATCGGCGCGCTGGTCAACCTCGCCGTGCTGGCGCAGGCGCTGGTGATCGCGCTGCTGGTGCTGCTGGTGCCGCTGCTGGGGCGCGTGAAGGCACCGCGCGCGGTGATGGCGCGGGCGATCGTCTACTTCCCCTGCCTCGGCCTCGGCTTCCTGTTCCTGGAGATCGTGCTGATCGAGCGCGCCTCCTTCTGGCTGAACGACCGCACCAGCGGCTTCGCCCTGGTGCTGACCGGCATGCTGGTCTTCTCCGGCCTCGGCTCCATGCTGGCGGGGCGCTTCGGCGCCGATCCGCGGCGCGGCATGTACCTCGCGACCGGGGTGGTGCTGGCCTGGGGCGCCGCCCTGCTGCTGGGGCTGGAGCCGCTGATCCTCGGCACGCTGGACCTGCCCTGGGCGGCGCGCGCGGCGCTGGTGCTGCTGCTGGTGGCGCCCGGCTCGGTGGCGCTCGGCCTGCCCTTCCCGCTCGGCCTCGCCCGCGCCGGCGGCATGGGCGGGCTGCTGCCCTGGGCCTGGGCGCTGAACGGCGCCTTCTCGGTGGTCTCGACGCCGCTCGCCAACCTGCTGGCGCGGGAGGCCGGGTTCGACGTCATCATCCTGACAGGAATCCTGCTCTACGCCCTCGCCGCAGCCACCTTCCCCATTGCCAGGAACACCGCCCTTGCCGCAAACGCCGAACGGCGCCCCGTCACGCCGTAGCCTCGTCACCGGCGCCGCCGCGCTGGCCCTGACGCAAGCCGCCCTCCCCCGCCCCGCCCGGGCGGCGGACCGCCCCTGGACCCGCGAGGCCTACGAGGAGGCGATGCGCCGCTCGGGCCGCAACGTCTCCCTCACCGACGCGCAATTCGACGCCATCCAGGCGCGCAAGCCGGCGGCGCTGGCGCGGATCGAGAGCTACCTCAAGGAGCGCCTCGGCTCGGCCGATCCGCGCGTGATGGAGGCGTTCCGCCAGGTCCCGCGCGAGTACTACCACTACGTCTACGCGGGCGGCATCGCGACGCCGGGCGACGCCTACGAGAGCAACCCGAAGCCCTGGGCGATCGGCTACGGCTCGGCCCTCTCGGACTATCTCGGCCAGGCCTACATGACGCAGCTCTGCCGCCCGGGTCCGAACGACGTGACGCTGGAGATCGGCACCGGCAGCGGCTTCCAGAGCTCGCTGCTCTCGCGGATCGTGCGCCGCTCCTACTCGATCGAGGTGATCGAGCCGCTGGGCCGCGGCGTGGGCAGGATCTTCGCGCCCCTCGGCTACGACAACGTCGAGACCCGCGTCGGCGACGGCTATTTCGGCTGGCCCGAGGTGCAGGGCGGCTTCGACATCATCATCGTCACCTGCGCCGCGCAGTACGCGCCGCCCGACCTGTTCCGGCAGATGAAGCCGGGCGGGCGGATGATCATCCCCATCGGCCAGCCCTTCAAGCGCGGCCAGGTGCTCTACGTCTACACCAAGGACGCCGAGGGCAAGGTGCACTCCCGCCGCGACGTGGGGGTGTTCTTCATCCCGATGACCGGCGCGATGATGTCGCGCCCCGCCCCGCGCGACAACCCGGCCAACGGCGCGACGCCGGAGCCCCGACCGGCCCGGCCCGCGCCGGCGGCCGCCACGGAGGCGCCGTCCGCGCCGCAGGAGTGACGGGAGCGCCGCGATGCCCCGGCAGGGAAGGCGCCGCCTTCCCTGCGGTCGCCCCCGTTGGGGCGGAAGCTCCCCGGCCCCCGATGCGACCCCCTGCCCGGCCGTGCCGCGCCCGCCCTCGTCCAGGCTGACGAACAAGGCGGGCGGGGCGCGGCCGCCGGATTCAGGCCGTGCCTGCCGGCTCCATCATGGCCAGCTCGTTGAGGAAGGTCTCGCCCCAGCGTTCCGGGCTGGTCGCGGCGATGGCCGCCCAGCCGGCCTTCCAGCGCTCGCGTCTCTCCTCCAGCGGCATGGAGACGGCGCGCTGCATCGCCTCGGACGTCTCCGTGGCGTCGTAGGGGTTGACCAGCAGCGCGGAGTCGAGCTGCGCCGCCGCGCCGGCGAAGCGCGAGAGCACCAGGACACCCGGATCGACGGGGTCCTGCGCCGCGATGTATTCCTTGGCGACGAGGTTCATGCCGTCGCGCAGCGGCGTCACCACGCCCACCCGCGCGAGGCGCATGTAGCCCGCCACCGTGTCGCGGTTCACCGTGCGGGCGACGAGACGAAGCGGCGTCCAGTCCGGCTCGCCGAGGCCGCTGTTCAGCGCGCCGGCCGCCTCGTGCAGCTCGCGCCGCAGCCGGCGGTAGGCGGCGACGTCCTCGCGCGAGGGTGCGGCGATCTGGAGCAGGGTCACGCCGCCGCGCTCCGGCAGGCGGGCGACCAGCCGGCGGTAGGCCTCCAGGCGCTCCGGCAGCCCCTTGGTCGGGTCCATGCGGTCGACGCCGATCAGCAGCGACTGGCCACCGAGCGAACGGGCCAGCCGGCGTACCGGCTCGGTGCGCGACTGGGCCTCGGCCGTGGCGGCGAACTCGGCCGCGTCGATCTCGGCCGGGAAGACGCCGAGACGGACGCGGCGGTCCTCCACCAGCAGGTGCTGCTCGTCGTGGCGCGTGGCGCCGGCGAACTGCGTGGCGGCCTCGGCGAAGTGGTCGCGGTCGGCGATGGTCTGGAAGCCGAGCAGGTCGGAACCCAGCACGTCGCGCACGAGGTGGCGCATGCCCGGCGCGGCCATGGCGCTGTCGGCATCCGGGAAGGGGACATGCAGGAAGAAGCCGGTGGGGTTGCCGACGCCGCGCTTCCGCAGGGCCGCCGGCAGCGAGAGCAGGTGGTAGTCGTGCACCCAGATCCGGTCGTCGTCGCGCAGCAGCGGCGCCAGCACCTTGCCGAAACGCTCGTTGACCTCGCGGTAGGTGTCGAGGTCGGCGCGCCGGAAGGCCATCAGGTGCGGCATGGCGTGCAGCATCGGCCACAGCACGCCGTTGGCGTAGCCGGCGTAGTAGCCGCGGTGCTCGGCCTCGGTCAGGTCCACGGTGGCGTAGCCGATGGAGCCGCGCTGCGCGAGGGTGGGCTCGTCGATCTGGCCGGGGGCGCGGCTGTCGGTGACGGCGCCGCTCCAGCCGAACCAGAGGCCGCCGCGGCGCTCCATCAGCCCGAGCAGGGCCACGGCGAGCCCGCCAGCCTGTCCGGCATTGCCGGAGGGCACGGGCACGCGGTTCGACACGACGACGATGCGACTCATGCTCCCTCCACCGGCATGGCCGGGAGCGGAACCGGCCGACCGGCCCGGGTCCCGTCTCCGCCATTGCCGGCCGTCACGACCAGGCCATGGCCGCCGGCATGCGGCCTGCCGATGCCTTCACGCACGAGACCCCGACCAGTTGCAAGTCGATGCACCTTTTCCATGAAGCTGGCCGACACCTCCGCCTTTCCCGGCAGCATGACAGGCTGCCGTCGCCTTTGCACCTCGGCTCCGTAGCATCCGGAAACATTCTGCACGCTTCACGGCAGCGTGCCCAGCCCCGCGCCGGGGCGCCGGAATCACCCTCGCGGCACCGCTACCGCCGGCCGGAACGGCGGCGTCAGGGGCGGATCAGCGTGCCCCAGCCCGTGTCGGTGAAGAGTTCGAGCAGCGTGGCGTGCGGCACGCGGCCATCGAGGATCACCGCGCCGGCGACGCCGTTCTCCACCGCGTGGATGCAGGTCTCGACCTTCGGGATCATGCCGCCCGAGATCATGCCGGAGGCGATGCCGGCCCGCGCCTCGGCCGCGGTCATTTCCTGGATGAGCCGTCCCTCGGCGTCCAGCACGCCGGCGACGTCGGTGAGCATCAGCAGCCGGGTCGCGGCGAGCGCCGCGGCCACGGCGCCGGCCACGGTGTCGGCGTTGATGTTGTAGGTCTGCCCGTCGGCGCCGACGCCGACCGGCGCCACCACGGGCACGATCTGGGCGCCGATCAGCAGGCGCAGCACGTGCGGGTCGATCTTCTCCGGCTCGCCGACGAAGCCGAGGTCGAGCTCGCGCTCCTCGCCGGTCTCCTTGTCGCGCACGCGGCGGGTCACCTTGCGGGCCCGGATCAGCTTGCCGTCCTTGCCGGAGACGCCGACCGCGGTCGCGCCGGCACGGGTGATGATCTCGGCCACCTGCTTGTTGACGCTGCCGGCCAGGACCATCTCCACCACGTCCATCATGGTGGAATCCGTCACGCGCAGGCCCTGCACGAAGGTGCTCTGCACGTTGAGCCGCTTGAGCATGGCGTTGATCTGCGGCCCGCCGCCATGCACCACCACCGGGCTGATGCCGACCTGCTCCAGCAGCGCGATGTCGCGGCCGAAGGACAGGGCGGTCTCCTCCTCGCCCATCGCGTGCCCGCCGTACTTCACCACGATGACGGCGTCGTCGTAGCGCTTGAGGAAGGGCAGCGCCTCGACCAGCGCGTGGGTGGAGTCGTGCGCGGCATCGGGCGTGGTCGGCGGCGTACGGGTCATGGGCGGGCGGCCTCGGGCTGGAACGGAACTTGGGCTGGCCCCGCGCGGCGGCCCGCGGGAAGGGCCGTGGCGTCGGCCGCAGGCGGCATCAAGCCGGGATCGGCGCCGCACGTCCAGAGGCGCGGGCGCCTGCCGGGCCGGCGCTGCGTGCCATCGCCGCCGCGCGAGGCCAACTCACAAGCCATGGATCAGCCCCTCCCTGGCCGGGCCGCTGCCATGCGCCGGGCACGCCACGCCGCGCCGTGCATCCCCCGCGCGCCGTTAATCGGCGCTTCGCACACGCGTCGGCATCCTGGGCGCGGCGCCGTGCCGGGCACGGCCCCGTGGAGATCATCGATGCGACGTCGCCGCCTCGCCATCCTGGCCACCGCCATGCTGCTCTCCCCGCTCGCCGCGGGCGGGGCGCAGGCCCAGAGCCGCCTGGACTTCTCGCTGGCCAACAGCACCGGCTACGAGATCAACGAGGTCTATGTGAGCCCCACCAGCGCCGATGCCTGGGGGAGCGACGTGCTGGGCCAGGACACCCTGCCCGCCGGCCGGGCCACCGGCATCCGGTTCAATCCCGCCGCCTCGACCTGCCGGTGGGACATGAAGGTCGTCTACGCGGACGGCGACACGAGCGAGTGGCGCAACCTGGACCTGTGCCGGATCTCGCGCATCACGCTGTTCTGGAACCGGCAGGCCGGCACCACCCGCGCCGTCACCGAGTAGCGGCCGTGGCGCGGCGCTCCGCCCGCCGGCGGCGTCGCGCCGCCGCCGGCCGGGAACGCGCCGGGCGACACCCGGCGCGGTCTGCGCGCCGGGCGCCACCTCGCGGCCTCGCGGAAGCCCGCGTCACGCGGCCCTGCGGCGGCGCTCAGCTCAGCGTCGCACCCTGGCCGCGCCAGAACGCCTCGGCGGCGGGGTGCCAGGGCACGCCGGCCGCCGCGGTCTTCTGCGTCTCCAGCCGGAAGCCCTTGCCCTCGGCATGCACGCGCGCCAGCTCCTCCCGCCCTTCCCAGGCGACCTGCAGGATCCGCGTCACCTGCTCGGCCGGCATGTCGTCGCGCGCGGCCAGGATGTTGGCCACCGACATCTGGTGGTTGTCCGTGCGCTGGCCGGGATAGGTGCCGGCGGGGATCACCTCGGGAAAGTAGACCGGCCCGTACTTCTCGACGATCTTCGGGATGTACTGGGCGTGGTCGATCAGCACCAGTTCCACGCCCGGGCTCGCGCCGAGATCGGTGATGGCGCTGGTCGGGATGCCCGAGACGAACATGTAGGCGTCGAGCTTGCCGTCCTTGATCGCGTTGGTGCTCTCGGCCGGCGAGAGGCGTTCGCGCGCGCGGAAATCCTTGTCCTTGTCGAGCCCGACCGCCTCGATCAGCCGCAGCGCCATCAGCTCGGTGGCCGAGCCCGGCGCGCCGGTCGAGATCCGCCTGCCCCTGAGGTCGGTCATGGAGCGGATGCCGGCGGCCGCCGTGGTCACCACCTGCATGCGGTTGGTGTAGAGCACCGCGAGCGCCCGCACCGCCACGGGGCGGCCGCGGAACCGGTCGCGCCCGGCCACCGCGTCCACGCTCGCATCCACCTGGCTGAAGATCAGCCCGACGCGCCCGGCGCCGAGAAGCTGGTTGTTCGCCACCGAGCCGCCGGTCACCTCGACGGTCGCGCTCATGCCCGGGATGTGGCGGCTGAGCAGGTTGGCGAGGCCGCCGCCGAGCGGGTAGTACACGCCGCCCGTCGTGCCGGTCGCGATCGCGAGCTGCGTCGCCTGCGCGCGCGCGACGCCCGGCAGCGACGCGGCGGCGATCAGGGCCGGCGCGCCGGCCAGGATGCGCCGGCGGGTGGTTGCGGTCATGGTGGTCCTCCCCGTTGCTGGCGGGGAGATATAGCCCATTCCCGGGAACCGGCGCAGCGGCCATGGCCGCGCCGGGGCGTGCGGGCACGGCGCGCGCGGCGGGGCACGGCGGCCGCCTCCGCCCCGCGCCCCGCCCGCCGGCAGGCGGATGCCGGGGGGAACGCGGCCCGGCCCGGATGCGGTCAGCGCCCCTTGAAGTCGGGCCGGCGCTTCTCGAACCAGGCGTCGAGCGCCTCGCGATGGTCCTCGGTGCTGTGCGCCAGCGCCTGGAAGGAGGCGGAAAGCTCCAGCAGCGAGGAAAGGCGCATGTGCTCGCCCTCGCGCAGCAGCCGCTTGGTCAGGCGCAGCACGCCGGGCGGGTTGCGCGCCACGCGCCTCGCCAGCGCCTTCGCCGCGCCGAGCAGCTCCGCATCCGGCACCACCTGCGAGACGAGGCCGCATTCCAGCGCCGCGCGCGCGTCCAGCCGGTCGCCGGTGAAGGCCATCTCGGCCGCCTTGGCGCGCCCGACCACGCGCGGCAGCAGCCAGGCGCCGCCGTCGCCCGGCACGATGCCGACCGAGACGAAGCTCTCGGCGAACAGCGCGCTCTCGGCGCCGATACGCATGTCGCACATGCAGGCGAGGTCGAGCCCGGCGCCGATCGCCGGCCCGTTCACCGCGGCGATGGTCGGCACCTCCAGCTCGTAGAGGGCGAGCGGAATCTTCTGGATGCCGCGCCTGTAGCCCTCGCGGATCTCCAGCGGCGGCATGCCGTAGCGGTCGCGCATGGACTTGAGGTCGCCGCCCGCCGAGAAGGCCGAGCCCGCGCCCGTCAGGATCACGCAGCGCACGTCCGGCTCGGCGGCGATGCGCGCGCAGGCGTCGAGGAAGGCCTCGGTGGAGCCGCCCTCGATCGACAGGGCGTTGCGCTTCTCGGGCGCGTTCATCGTCAGCGTGACCACCGGGCCGTCGCGCTCGAACAGCAGGAAGTCGCTCATCCTCGTTTCCTCTCCCTTCCGGAAAATGCTTCCGACCGCGCCCGACCCGCCGCGGCCGGCGGCGCGCTCCCGGCGCCGGGCCGGACCGGCCCGCGTGAACGCGGATCCGCATGCCGCCCCCCGGGCGCGCGGCCGCCCACGCGGCCCGCCCCGGGCATCCCCGCGCGCTGCCGCCCGGGCCGGGCGGCGTCAGTGGCTCAGCAGCAGCGGCACCGTGGCATGCGTCAGCAGGCCGCGCGTGGCGCCGCCGAACACCCATTCGCTGAGCCGCGACCGGCCATAGGCGCCGGCGACGATCAGGTCGGCGCCACGGCGCGCCGCGGCCAGCATCACCTCGTCGGCGATGCTGTCGGCCTGCCGCGTCACCGCCTCGGCCTCGGCGCGCACCCCGTGGCCGCCGAGCCAGGCGACGATGTCGGCCAGCCGTTCGCGCACCGACTCCAGCTCCTCCGCCTCGCAGACCTCCGTCACCAGCACGCCCTCGGCCTCGACCAGGAAGGGCAGCGCGTCGGCGGCGGCGCGCTGCGCCTCCCGCGAATCGCGCCAGCCCACCACCACCTGCCGGGCCGAGAGCGACGAGACGCCGGGCGGCACCAGCAGCAGCGGCCGGCCGGCACGCATCAGCACGTCGGCGGGATCGGCGAAGGCGGTGCTGGCCGCCGGCGCGTCCTCGGGGCGGCGGGCCAGGATCAGCAGGTCGGCGGCGGCGGCCTCGCGGCCCAGCGCCTCGGCGGGGTAGTCGATGAAGGCGCGCCATTCGATCGCATGGCCGGTGTCCCCGGCGGCGGCGCGGAAGCGGCGCTCCGCCTCGGCCAGCTCGCCGCGGATCTGCTCCTCCTCGACGTCGAGCAGGCCGGCCACGGCGATGGCGCCCGCGGTCGGATCGGTGACGGGCGGGATCAGCGCGCCGGCGCCGAGCCCGATCAGGCGCGCGCCGAAGCGCCCGGCCAGCGAGGCGGCGAGCCGCAGCACCGGCGAATCCGCCTCGGCGGCGTCGACCTGCACCATCAGGGTCTTGAAGCTCATGCGGGCCATTCCCTTGCCACCGTCGCGGCACCGGGAATGTCCCGGCCCGGGGCGTCGGCTTCCGTTCCGCGCGACCTGCCGCGTCCTGCCATCCACCTCGGGCCATCCACCTCGGGGCGGAACACCCGCGGCGGGGACGGAGGCAGACCGTCGGGGTCGCAGGTTGCGGCGGCGGCGGCGCCACGGCAAGGCTGCCCGCTGCCCTCCCGATGCGCCCGCGGGCGGGCGGCCGGCGGCGCCCCCGTCAGCGCGGCGCCAGTCGATCCGGCCAGGCCGCGTCGCGGTCCAGGCGCAGCCAGGCGGTGCCGGCGGCGCCGGGGCGGACCGAAGCGGGAAGCTGGCGCAGCCGGTCCGCCGGCACGCGCAGCGTCACCGGAACGGTGCCGGCACCGGCGCCGGCGGGCGGGCCTGTGGACGCGGTCGCCGGCAGCACCAGGTCGGGCAGGCCGTCGAGCAGCACGCGCGCCTCGGCGCCGCCGGCGAGGCGGGCCGCCGCCTCGGCCGGCACCTGGGCCACGAGGCGCAGCGTGGCGGGGTCCATCAGCGTCGCCACCCGGCCGCCCGGCGCGACGGTGCCGCCGGTGGTCGCGGCACGCTCGATCACGCGGCCGGCGCGCGGCGCCGGGATGGCGGCGCCGGCCGAGGCGGCGCGCAACTCCGCGACGGCCGCCTCGGCCTGGCTCACCGCCTCGGCCGCGCGCCGCTGCGCGGCGGTGGCGCGCGCGAGATTGCCCTCGGCCGTGTCCAGCGTGGCGCGCCGGGCCTCCACCGGCGCCGGCGCCGGGTTGCGCCGGCGCTGCAGGTCGAGGGCACGGTTCAGCGCATCGAGCGCCGCGTCGCGCTCGGCGCGGCGGCGCGCCGTCTCGGCCTCGGCGGCGGTGCGGGCGGCGATGGCGTCGCGCACGGCCTGCTCGGCCGGGCCGAGCAGCGTGCCGATCTGGGTCGGCGCGAAGCGGGCGACGGTGGCACCCTGCGCCAGGGCGGCGCCCTCGGCCGCGATGTCGGTCAGCCGCCCGCCGGCGCGCGTCGTGACCTCGATGAGGTCCGCCTCCAGCCGGCCGGGCACCCGCAGGAAGCCGGCCGGCACCTCGGGCGCGGCGAACCAGGACCAGCCGGCGTAGCCGAGCGCTGCCACGAGCGCCACCGCGAGCGTCACCCCGATCGCCTTCGGCAGCCTGCGACGGTTCCGCACTGAGCATCCTCGAACGATATGGGCGGCGGCGCCGGGGGCGCGCCGGAAGCGCGCTTTTGCCAGCGGAGCCGCCGGATTGTCACGGGGTGGAAACGCGACCGCGCCCCGATGGGCTCCCCGCCGGCTCTCCGCCCTCCGGCGGCGGCGCCCGGACAACGCTCCGGCAACGGCGCCGCGGCGGGAGGTACCCGACGGGGCGCGGGCCCGGCGCGCGGCGTCAGCCGGGCGTGTCCGCCTTCAGCACCTCGCCCGCGAGGTAGAGGCTGCCGCAGACCAGCACCCGCGCCGGCGGGCCGCCCGCCGCCGCCAGCGCGGCCAGCGCCGCCGCCACGGTCGGCCCGGGCCGGGCCACCCCGCCGCTCGCCTCGATCACCGATTCGACCGGCATGGCGAGGTGCTGGCCCGGCTCGGCCACCGCCAGGATGCTCGCCGCATGCGGCAGCAGCGGCCGGAGGAACTCCCCCGTCTGCTTGCCCGTCTTCATCCCGACCACGAGGTGCAGCGGCCGATCGGCCCAGTCCGCGAACTGCGCGGCCAGCGCCAGGCCCGCGCCCGCGTTGTGGCCGCCATCCAGCCAGAGCTCCCAACTCGCCGGCAGCCCCGCCGCCAGCCTGCCGCGCAGCCGTTGCAGCCGCGCCGGCCATTCCGCCTGGGCGAGTCCGTGCGCGATCGCCTCGTCGGTCAGCCAGGCCGGCCCCCAGGCGCGCAGCGCGGCGATGGCGATGCCGGCGTTGTCGGCCTGGTGCGGGCCGGGCAGCGCCGGCGGCGGCAGGTCGAGCGTGCCGCCCGCATCCGCGTAGCGGAGGCCGTCGGGCGCGGCGGCCACCCGCCAGTCGCGGCCACGCACGAGCAGCGGGGCCCCGACCGCGCGCGCGGTGGTCTCCAGCACGGCGAGCGCGGCCGGATCCTGCGCGCCGGTGGCGCAGGGCACGCCGGGCTTGAGGATTCCCGCCTTCTCGGCGGCGATCGTGCCGAGGTCGTCGCCCAGGAAGTCCATGTGGTCCATGGAGATGCTGGTGATGGCGCAGGCGGCGGGGCGGTCCACCACGTTGGTGGCGTCCAGCCGGCCGCCGAGCCCGACCTCCAGCACCAGCAGGTCGGCCGGGACGCGGCTGAACAGCAGCAGGGCGGCGGCGGTGGTCACCTCGAAGACGGTGATCGGCGCGCCGGCGTTCACCCGCTCCACCTCCTCCAACGCGGCCAGCAGCGCCGTCTCGGAGACGAGCGTGCCGGCGAGGCGGATGCGCTCGTGGAAGCGCACGAGGTGGGGCGAGGTGTAGACATGCACGCGCTGCCCCGCCGCCTCGGCGATGGCGCGGGCGAAGGCGCAGGTCGAGCCCTTGCCGTTGGTGCCGGCGACGTGCAGCACGGGCGGCAGGCGGCGCTCCGGGTGGCCCAGCGCGGCGAGCAGCCGGTGCAGCCGGCCGAGGCTGAGGTCGATCAGCTTCGGGTGCAGGGCGTGCAGCCGGTCGATGACGGCCTCGGCGCGGCTCACGGGGCGGTGCTCCCGGGGGTGGGGAGGCCAGCGGCGGGGCGCTGCCCCGAACCCCGCCAGGGGCTCCGCCCCTGCACCCCGCCAAAGGGCGAAGCCCCTTTGGAAACCCCTTCCGGGAAATGGATCACGACGGCTGAACCTGCGAGGTCGGAAACGTCTGCGGAGGTCCAGGAACCTGAGGTTCCTGGCGGGTGGGTTCCAGGGAGGGCGGAGCCCTCTCCGATGACAAGACGGGGTTCGGGGAGGGCGGAGCCCTCTCCGATGACGAGGCGGGGGCCGGGGAGGGCGGAGCCCTCTCCGATGAACGAAGCGGGGACCGGGGCGGCGGCGCCTAGGAAGACTGGGTCGCCTCGTCCCGCGCCGCATCGGGTGCCGGCAGCGCGGCGAGGCCCGGCACCGGCTCGGCCTCGGCCAGCGGCGCGCGCTCGTGGTTGCGCAGCAGGCCGATCAGCCGGGCCAGGGTGGCGCGCATCTCGGGGCGCGGCACCACCATGTCGAGGATGCCGTGCTCCAGCAGGTACTCGGCGCGCTGGAAGCCCTCGGGCAGCTTCTCGCGCACCGTCTGCTCGATCACGCGCGCGCCGGCGAAGCCGATCAGCGCGCCGGGCTCGGCGATCTGGATGTCGCCCAGCATGGCGAAGCTGGCGGTGACGCCGCCCGTGGTGGGATCGGTCAGCACCACGATGAAGGGCAGCCCGGCCTCCTTGACCATGCGCGAGGCGATCACGGTGCGCGGCATCTGCATCAGCGAGATCGCGCCCTCCTGCATGCGGGCGCCGCCCGAGGCGGTGAAGACGATCAGCGGCGCGTCCTGCAGCACGGCGAGCTTGGCCGCCGTCACCAGCGCCTCGCCCACGCCCGACCCCATCGAGCCGGCCATGAAATTGAACTCGAAGGCGGCGACCACGGCGCGCTCGCCCTCGATGGCGCCATGCGCGACCAGCACCGCGTCGTCCTGGCCGATCTTGGCCTGGGCCTCGCGCAGCCGGTCCACGTAGCGGCGGCTGTCGCGGAAGCGCAGCGGGTCGGCGGGGGCCTTGGGCAGCTCGATGCGCTGGAAGCCCTCGTCGAGGGTCCATTGCAGGCGCTGCGTCGCGCCGGCGCGCATGTGGTAGGCGCAGTGCGGGCAGACGTAGAGGCCACGCTCCAGGTCGCGGTGGAAGATCATCTGCTCGCAGGCCGGGCACTTGTGCCAGAGGTTGTCGGGCACGTCGCGCTTGGCGCCGAACAGGGTCTGGATCTTGGGCAGGGCCCAGTCGCTGATCCAGTTCACGCGCGGATCCGATCCATGGGGGTCCGTTCCTGCCGTCCTGCCCCGCCGGCCGGCTCCGGCGGCCGGGACCGGGGGCGGGTCCGGGGACGGGGGTCGGGGCGGGCGCAGCCGGGGCATGGGGCCGGCCGGGCACGGGCCGGCCGGCGGGTTCGAGAGTGCGGTTGCGGAGCCAGGGAGTAGGCGCGGCGGCCCCCCGGCGCAAGCCCGGGCACGCCACCCTGGCATGCAGCCGCGGGCATGCCCCCCCCCGACACGTGCCTCCCCGGCGCAGGCCCGTCGTCCCCGCCTTCCGGCCGCGGGCCGGCCGCGGCGACCGGCCTCCCCGCCGCGCTTGCGCCCGCCGGACCCTGGCCGGACAATGCCGGGGTGAACGAGGAAACCCGTCTGGAGGCCGCCATCGGGCCGCCGCCCCCACCGCGCCACGCCGCGGCCGGCGCGGAAGCCTTCCCTCCCCCGCCGCCCCCGTCGGCGGTGCCGGGCCCCGCGTCCCGGCACCGCAGCCTACCGCCACGCAAGCGCCTCTCGCGTGCCCTGCGCGGCCTGCTGCCGCGCGGCCTGCTCGGGCGCTCGCTGCTCATCATCCTGCTGCCGATGGTGGTGCTGCAGGCCGTGGCGCTGCAGGCCTTCTACGGCGGGCACCTCAACATCATCTCGCGCCGGCTCGCGGGCGGCGTCGCGGGCGACGTGGGCATGGTGGTGGAGCTGCTGCGGCGCGAGCCGGCGGACAGCCAGGGCTGGATCTTCCGCGAGGCGGCGTGGCGGCTCGACCTCAACCTCGCCTTCGAGCGGGGCGCGACGCTCGGGCCGGTGCAGCCGCGCCCCGCCTCGCTGCCGCTGCTGCCGCTGGAGGAGGACCTCGACCAGGCGCTTTCCGAGCGCGTGCGGCTGCCCTTCGACACCGACTGGCAGACCGACAGCCGCAGCGTGATCATCCGCGTGCAGCTTCCCGAGGGCGTCCTGCACGTCGAGGCGCCGCGCAAGCGGCTGTTCACCACCACGCTGTACTTCTTCGTGCTGTGGCTGGTGGGCACGGCGCTGATCGTGTTCACGGTGGCGGCGCTGTTCATGAAGAACCAGGTGCGCGCCATACGCCGCCTCGCCGCCGCCGCCGAGGCGTTCGGCACCGGCCGCGACCCCGGCCCGATCAAGCCCGAGGGCGCCACCGAGGTGCGCCAGGCGGCGGCCGCCTTCAACCGCATGCAGGAGCGCATCCGCCGCTTCATCGCGCAGCGCACCGAGATGCTGGCCGGCATCAGCCACGACCTGCGCACGCCGCTGACGCGCATGCGCCTCGGCCTCGCCATGCTGCCGCGCGAGGCGGAGGGCGACGCCGCGGAGCTGACCCAGGACGTCGAGGAGATGGAGCGCATGATCGCCTCCTACCTCGTCTTCGCGCGCGGCGAGGCGGTGGAGCAGCCGCGGCCCGGCGACCTCGTGCAGCTCGTGCAGGAGGTGGCGGCGAATGCCCGCCGCGCCGGCGCCGATGTCGAGGTGGCGGCGCCCGAGGGGCTGGTGCTGCCGATGCGCGCGGACGCGCTGCGCCGCTGCCTCGGCAACCTGCTCGACAATGCGCGCCGGCATGCGCGGCGCATGGCCGTCGGCGTGGCGGCGGTGCCGCGCGAGGCGGGCGGCCACTGGGCCGAGATCACCGTGGACGATGACGGGCCGGGCATCCCGCAGGCGGCGCGGGAGGCGGCGTTCCGGCCCTTCGCCAGCTTCAGCGGCGGCGGCACCGGGCTCGGCCTCGCCATCTCGCGCGACATCGTGCGGGCGCATGGCGGCGAGATCGTGCTGGAGGAAAGCCCGATGGGCGGGCTCCGGGCGCGGCTGCGGCTGCCGGTCTAGAGCATTTTCAAGCTGAGCGTCCTCGCTCAGCGGCTCGGAAAATGCGGAAAACCGAAAGGCTGGAGCCGTTCCGGCCTGATGCAGCCAGGCTGGAACGGCTCCAGGGCAACCGCGCGCCGCGCCTTCGCCTCAGGCGATGACGTGCCAGCTCGGGTCCACCGCGCCGATCGCGCCGCCGCCGACGATCTGCGCGCCGTTCATCAGCCAGTCGTAGACCATGCCGTTGGCGTTCTGCAGCAGGATGTCGCTGCGGCCATCGGCGTTGTAGTCGCCGGTGCCCTTGATGCTCCACTCGGGGCCGATCGCGCCGAGCGTGCCGCTGCCGACGATCTGCGCGCCGTTCATGAACCAGATCACCACCAGCCCGGCATCGTTCTGCAGCAGCATGTCGGCCCGCATGTCGCCGTTGAAGTCGCCGGTGGCGCGCAGGTGCCAGTCGGCGCCGAGCGCGGCAACGGTGCCGCCGCCGGTGATCTGCGTGCCGTCCATCTGCCACAGCACCAGGGCGCCGGCGCTGTTCTGCCACAGCATGTCCGCCTTGCCGTCGCCGTTGAAGTCGGCGGCGGCGCGGAAGGTCCAGTCCGCGCCGAGCACGCCGACCCCGCCGCCGCCGATGACGGCAGTGCCGTCCATCTTCCACATCACCACGGTGCCGTTGGCGTGCTGCCACACCATGTCGGCCACGCCCTCGCCGGTGAAGTCGGCGGCGGCGCGGAAGGTCCACTCGGCGCCGAGCTGCGCGACGGTGCCGCCGCCGGCCACGGTGGTGCCGTTCATGTTCCACACCAGCACCGTGCCGTTGGTGTGCTGCCAGAGGATGTCGTCCCGGCCGTCGCCGTTGAAGTCGGCGACGTCGCGGATGCTCCATTCGTTGCCGACGGTGCCCGGGCTGCCGCCGCCGATCAGGTCGCCGAAGCTCACCGTCCAGATGGCGAGCATGCCGTTGTCGTTGCGCAGCAGGACGTTGCTGACGCCGTCGCCGTCGAAATCGGTCGTGGTGTTGGGGAAGGTGGTGAAGGAGGAGAAGTTGCCCGGGTTGGAGCCGTAGTAGCTGTTGGGCTGGTCGTAGATGTCCTTGAGCAGATGCGTGCCGGTGGCCGTGCCGTCGCTGATCCACAGCTCGTTGCCGTGCGTGCCGTCGCCCTGCTCGAAGATGAAGCGGCCGTTGCCGATGGCATGGAAATTGCCGACGGTCCCGGTGTTGTTGCCGCTGATCATGTAGGTGCCGGCGGTGGTGCCGTCGGTGATCCACGCCTCGTAGCCGTTCGTGCTGGTCCAGGCCTGGAACACGGCCCTGCCGTCGCCCAGTGCCGTCATTCCGGTTCCGTTGTAGTAGCCGGATCCGCTGCTGCCCGGCTGGATGTCGTAGAGCAGGTGGGTGCCGGCGGTCGTCCCGTCCGTGACCCAGAGCTCGTTGCCGGTGAAGCCGTCATCGGCGAAGAACACGATCTTGCCGTTGCCGAGCGGCGTGAAGTCCTGCGGGGAGGAGCCGTTGCTGCCGACCCGCACATCCTTCAGCAGCACCGTGCCGGCCTCGGTGCCGTCGCTGATCCACACCTCCTTGCCGGTCGTCCCCGTGCCGTCGGCGGCGCCGAAGATCACCTTGCCGTTGCCGACATAGGTGAGGCCGGTGATGTTGGAGCTGCCGCTGCCGGCGTAGATGTCCTTCACCAGGCGGGTGCCGAGGGCCGTGCCGTCGCTGATCCACAGCTCGTAGCCGCGCGTCGAATCGTAGGCCTCGAACATCGCCTTGCCGTTGCCGAGCGCGACGAATTCCGGGGTGTTGAAATTGAGGTTCGCGATGGCGTAGGTGCCGGCCGCGGTGCCGTTGCTGACCCAGAGCTGGTTGCTCGTCGAGAGGAGCGCCAGCCCGCCGCCGAGCGAGACGCCGGCCGTGGTGTTCATGGCCTTCAACTGGGCGACGCCGATGCCGTCGGTGACGTAGAGCGAGTAGGCGGACCCGTCATAGGCCTCGAACACGGCGAGCCCGTTGCCGAGCGAGACGATGGTGCCGGGATCGGAGGAGGAGCCGCCCACGCGGATGTCGCGCACCATGGTGGTGCCGGCCGTGGTGCCGTTGGTCGCCCAGAGTTCGTTGCCGTTGCTGCCGTTGTTGGCAGTGAAGATCATCCGGCCGTTGCCGAGATCGGTGAAGTTCGCGGGGTTGCCGGATCCGCCCGCCGTGGGATTGAGCTCCTTGAGCTGGTAGGTGCCGGCCGTGGTGCCGTCCGTCAGCCAGAGTTCGGTGCCAGTCGCCGTGGTAGCGGAAAAGACCGTGACGCGCCGAGACATCGATCCGGACCTCGCATGGTTAACTGCGAGTTACGGGTAGGCAAAATTACTTACGCATTGAAGACGAATTTCAGTCGAATCCCGGATTTTCACGGGAACGCGTCAACGCATCAAAACACTTCATGCAAAAGAACAATCCGTGATTGCAGCGAGGATTCAGCCCGCAATCATCGTCCGTGCTTCTATCCGCTCACACGCATCATCCGGCGACCCCGGCGCAACCATTACTGCATGTCGACAGCAGGAACGTTCCCGCCGATCCTGCGAGACGCCGCCCGGTCGCACCGCCTGTCCGGCGACCGGGCCCGATCGCGCGCGGGATGCCGCGCGGCGCGCCTGCCGCGCTCAGCCCTTCTTGCCGGCCTCCGCGACCATCGTCTTCACCTCGTCCATCGCCTCGGCGAAGCGGCGGTTGAGCAGGCCCAGCGCCTCGGTGTTGGAGCGCTGGATCAGGTCCGCCAGCTCCTTGATGTTGGAGACGGCGCGCTCATAGGAGGACTTGAGCATCTCCGCCTGCTTGGCGGCCTTGGCCTGCGGCGAATCCTGCGTCGAGAAGGCGCGCAGCGCCTCGGTCATCTCGTTCATGGATTGCTGCAGGATTTCCATGTGGCGCTTCGCCACGGCCTGCGCACCTTCCAGCGCCACCTTGTTGGCGGCCGAGAGCGCCTCGATGTTCCGGCGCTGCGCGGAGGCGAGCGCCTCGGCGTTGAAAAGCGCGGGAACCCGAAAGTCCGAGATCATCTTCATGAAGTCCTCGGGCTTGAACCCCGGTAGTTCAGCCATGGCGCCCTCCTGCTTATGGGTTGCAGCACGGCTTACCACCATTCCGCCCGGTCAGAAACAGGCACCCCGCAGGGCTCTTCCCGTCGCCGCGACAAGAACCGCGACAGGAACATGGTTCCGGCAAGTAACGATGGCCGCGGCGCCCGCTGCCCGTGCTTCCCTTGCTGCGCCGTTCCGGACGCGGGCAGCGCGGCCGGCACCGTTCCGCGGCACCCGGCTCTCCCCGGCCAGGCCGCGTTCCGCCGCCGCCCGTCATTCCCGGCGCGGCCCCACGGGCCCCGGGCGTGCCGGCCCGCCGGCGGCCCGCCTCAGCGTCCCGCGGGCAAGGGCGGCGCGTCGTCCGGCGTCTCTCCGAAGGACGGCCCGTCGCCTTCCGCCGTGACGGACCGGTCGCCCGGCCCGAGGCGCAACGTGCGCGCGACCTTCTCGGCGCGCTCGATGGCCCGGTCCAGCGCCGCCATGGTGGTGCCGAGGTCGACGCTGTCGTCGGCGCGCCAGGCGCGCAGCCCGGCGAGCCAGATGCCGAGCAGCCCCTTGGTGCGCAGCGCCCCCGCCGGGCCGCGCGGGTCGAGCTCGGCCGCCTCCAGCATCCAGCCCATCGAGCAGAGCAGCAGCGGCGTCACGGCGAGGCCCGCGAGCGGATCGCGCGGCAGGTCGTCCATGAAGCGCAGGACACCCGCGCGGTAGGGCAGCAGCGCGTCGAAGCGGCGCATCAGCACGTCGAACACCCGGTCGCGCGGCGAACCGCCCTGCCCGGGCACGGTGCCGGCCAGCACCGCCTGGTCCACCCGCGCGGCATGCAGGCGCAGCAGGTGCCAGGCGGTGGGGGCGATGCCCCGCAGCGCGCCGAGGTCGAGCGCGGCGGCACGGGCGATCCGCCCCATGGTAGCGCCCTGCCAGCCATGCCGGGCCACCACCTCCCAGAAGGCGGCGATGGCCCGCTCCGCGGGATCGGTGGCGCTGCCGCCGGGCGGGAACGGGACGGACTCGGTGTCGCTCATGGCTGGGCAGATGGCACCGCGCCGGGCCGTCGCCAAGCCATGGCGCGGGGGACGGAACGATCGCGGGCGCCGGGTGCGCGCCGGGCAGGCCGGCCCGGCGCGCCGCTCACTCGGCCAGTTCCCGGGAGCGGTCGGTCGCCGCCGCCATGGCCCTGTCCACCAGCGCCGGCCATGCCTCCTCGGCCATCAGCACGGCGAGGGCGCGTTCCGTGGTTCCCTTGGGGCTGGTCACGGCCTGCCGCAGCTCCGCCGCCTCGCCGCGGCTGACCGCGAGCAGCGCGCCGGAGCCGGCCACGGTGGAGCGCGCCATGCTCCGCGCCAGATCGGGCGGGATGCCGAGCTTCTCCGCCGCGCGCTGCAGCAGCTCCACCAGCAGGAACACGTAGGCCGGGCCGCCGCCGGAGACGGCGGTGACGGGATCGAGCAGCGCCTCGTCCTCGACCCAGGCGACCTCGCCCACCGCGCCCAGCAGCGCGTCGCACAGCGCCCGCTGCCCGGCGGTCACCCCCTCGCCGGCGCAGGCCACGGTGAAGCCCTGGCGCACCGCCGCCGGCGTGTTCGGCATGGCCCGCACCACCGCGCGCGCCTCGCCGAGCAGCCGGTGCAGCCCGCCGATGGTGCGGCCGGCCATGATGGAGAGGGTCACGACGCCGGAGGAGAGCGCCGCGTAGTGCGGCACGGTGTTCGCCGCCTCCTGCGGCTTGATCGCGAGGACGACCGCCTCGGGCGCGAAGCCGGCGGGGATGGAATCGGCGTCCGGCACCACGCGGACGCGGCCGGCGGACTGCGCCGCCAGCGCCTCGGCGGCGGCGGCATGGGGCTCCACCACCACGGCCCGGGTCAGCCCCTGCTCCAGCCAGCCCGAGAGCAGGGCGCCGCCCATGCGCCCGCAGCCGACCAGCAGGATCGGCGGCAGCGACGCTGCCCCCGTCATGGCGTGGCGCCCGCCGGCAGGGCCCGGCTCATGCCTCCCCCACGCAGTCGAGCATGGCCGCCTGCAACGCCTCGGCCGGCGCCTTGCCGCCCCAGAGCACGAACTGGAAGGCCGGGAAGAAGCGCTCGCACTCGGTCAGGGCGATGTCCACCATGTCCTCCAGGCTCTCGGCCGAGGCCCCGGGGGCGCCGCGCAGCAGCACGGAGTGGCGGAAGACGGGCACGCCGTCCTCGCTCTCCAGCCCGAAATGGCCGAGCCACAGCTTCTCGTTCGCCAGCGCCAGCAGCTCGTAGAGCGAGCCGCGCCGGGTCGCGGGCACCTTCAGGTCGAAGGCGCAGGAGAAGTGCATGGCGCTGATCTCCGGCGCCCAGGAGAAGAAGAGGCCGTAGTCGCACCACTTTCCCGGTGCCTCGGCCGCCATCTCGCCGTCGGAGCGACGGTCGAACGCCCATTCGTTGGCGGTGACGATCTGTTCGAGAACGTCGAGGGGATTCCCGGCACGCTCGCGTTCCAGGGCCATCAAGCCGGACATCGCGGCACCTCCTTCCCTTGAGAGACGGGACCCCGGGGCTGGGCAGACAAGATCTGGGGCATCCGAAGATCGGGCATTCAGGATCTTGGGTGATTCGCCCGGGGCCGCCACCGGAATCAGACTACGCAGCCGGGAAACGCCGCCGCAAGCCTGCCGCAACATGCACCGTTCCGCGCAGCCGGGACCGGCCGGAGGGCAGGCGGCGGCCGGACGGGGAGCGCGGCCCGCCGCGGGATCCCGGCACCGGGAGCGGCTTCACGCCTTCCGGCACCACCATCCGCCGGCGACCCGGCGGACGGAACCGCCTCGCCCGGAGGAGACTCGCCCGGAGACAGGCGGGTGCCCGGCGCCGCTCCGCACCGGCCCCCGGCCGGCGTGGGCCGGCATCGGCCGCCCGCCGCACTCCCCCCCGCTGGGAAGGCACGGGCCGGCAGGGCCGGACCGCCGGCGCGAGGCGGAACGGGGCGCGGCAGGGAGGCGCGGCTCAGCGGCTCTCGCCGGCGGTCTTCGGCGAGGCGGGCGTGGGGTCCGGCGAGCCGGCCGGCGCATCGCCGGCGACCGTCGGGCCGTTCGGCGAGCCGTCCGTCGCGGCCTCGGCCACGGCGACCGCCGCCTCCTCCGCCTCCGTCAGCGGCGTCGCGGCCGCCTCCGTGGCCGCGGCGGGAGACACGGCCGGCGCGGCCACGCCGACCGTCGTCTCCAGCGCCGCGACGCGCGCCAGCAGCGCGGCATGCTCGGCCCGGATGGCCTCGGCGTCGGTGCGGGCACGGGCGGCCACCTCCATGGCGGCGTCCAGCTCCTCCCGCCGCACCAGCTCCAGGCGCTGCACCAGCGCCTCCACCTGGCTGCGGGCCATCGCCTCGATCTCCGCCCGCACGCCGGCCAGCGCCGAGAAGGCGCCGCCCGCCACGCCGGCGAGGTCGTCGAAGAGGCCGCCACGGCGGCCGGAGCCACCGCCCATGCCGCCACCCATGCCGCCGAAGGGGCCGCCCTTGGAGCCGCCCGTGCGGTCGCCCGTGTTCTCGCTCATCCAGATCTCCCCGTGGCAGGCCCGGTCCGGGCCATGCCGCTCGCCCCTGCGCATGCCGGGCCGGCGAACGGCAGGCGGGTTGCCCCGACCTGCGGCGCCAGCCTATACCGCGCGCCGATCCGGCACGCGGGATCGGGGCATCCGTCTCCCTAGCTGGGGATGCGGGGCCCCGGTTTCATCGACCGGCCGCCGCGCGACGCGTGTTCCCCAGGCGCGCGAACGCGTACCCCACGACACCGCGCCATGCTACGGCGCTCCCGCCGGCCCGGCGACGCCGCGACGGGCCGACCATGGGACGGACGGCCCGGACCGGCTGCCGGCGCCCCCGTCGCGCCCCATGCCACGTCCCCCTGCCGCCCCCCTTGCCGCCCCCCTGCCGCGCCCGGGGCGACGGCCGGGCCACCGCCGGGAGCCGAGGCTGCCGGCGCCCGGCCCGTAGCGCCGTGCTCCCGGTGCCGGCATGAAACGCACGCGTCGATCGGAAGCTTCCCGCGCCCCATGCCTCCCCTGCTCACCCTGCCCTTCCCCGCCTTCGACCCGGTGCTGGTCCAGATCGGCCCCTTCGCCATACGCTGGTACGCGCTGGCCTACATCACCGGCATCCTGCTCGGCTGGCGCCTGGCGCGACGGCTGGTGCGGCTGCCGCCCGAGGCCGCCACCACGGAGCAGCTCGACGACTTCGTCACCTGGGCCACGCTCGGCGTGGTGCTGGGCGGACGGCTCGGCTACGTGCTGTTCTACCGGCCCGGCTACTACCTGTTCCACCCGCTGGAGGCCTTCGCCGTCTGGCAGGGCGGGATGAGCTTCCACGGCGGCGCGCTCGGCGTGATCATCGCCATCTTCGTGTTCTGCTGGCGCAACCGGATCGACCCGCTGCGCTTCGGCGACCGAGTCACCTCGGTGGTGCCGATCGGCCTCGGCCTCGGGCGGCTGGCCAACTTCGTCAATGCCGAGCTGTGGGGCCGGCCTTCGGACGTGCCCTGGGCCATGGTGTTCCCGACCGACCCGCTGCAGGTGCCGCGCCACCCGAGCCAGCTCTACCAGTTCGGGCTGGAGGGCGTGGCGCTGTTCGTGCTGCTCCAGATCCTGGTGCGCCGCCCCGCCCTGCGCGCCCGGCGCGGCTTCGTCGCCGGCGCCTTCCTGGCCGGCTACGGCGTGGCGCGGATCATCGGCGAGATGTTCCGCCAGCCGGACGCGCATCTCGGCTTCCTGCTGGGCAACGCGGCGGTGGGGGTGACCATGGGGCAGATCCTGTCGGTGCCGATGGTGCTGGTGGGCGCCTGGATGATGCTGCGCACCCGCCGCCAGGCCGTGCCCGCGCCCGACGCGGCCGGACGCTCCGCCTGAGCGGCGCCGTGCCCGACCCGACGGACGCCCCGCCGGCCGTGGGCGGCGCCCCGGAACGGCTCGACCGCTTCATGGCGCGCGCGGTCGCCGCCTACTACGCCCGGCGCGACCCGTTCGGCGCCGGGGGCGACTTCGTCACCGCGCCGGAGCTTTCCCAGGCCTTCGGCGAGTGCCTCGGCCTCTGGGCCGCCGTGACCTGGGAATCGATGGGCCGGCCCGATCCGGTGCTGCTGGTCGAGGCGGGCCCCGGGCGCGGCACGCTGATGGCCGACGCGCTGCGCGCCGTGGCCGAGGTGGCCGCGCCGTTCCGCCGGGCGCTGCGGCTGCATCTGGTCGAATCCTCCCCCGCCCTGCGCGCGACGCAGCGCGGGCGGCTGGGCGAGGCCGTCGCCGGCTGGCACGACTCCACCGGCACGCTGCCGGACGGCCCGGCGATCCTGATCGCCAACGAATTCCTCGACGCCCTGCCGATCCGGCAATTCGTGCGGCGCGGGGATGCCTGGACGGAACGCTTCGTGCTGGCCGGCGCCCCGGGCGGCACCTTCGTCGAGCGGCCGGCCGAGGACGCCCCCGCCCTGCCGGCCGAGGCCCCCGAGGGCGCGGTGCAGGAGGTGTGCGAGCCCGCCCGCGCCCTCGCCGCCGCCCTCGCCGCCCGGCTCGCCGCGCAGGGCGGCGCCGCGCTGCTGCTGGACTACGGCCCGGCCGAGAGCGGACTCGGCGATTCCCTCCAGGCGCTGCGCCACCACGCCCCGGCCGACCCGCTCGGCCCGCCCGGCGAGGCGGACCTGACCGCGCATGTCGACTTCGCCGCCCTCGCCGGCGCCGCGCGCGGCGCCGGCGCCGCCGTGCACGGGCCGCTGCCGCAGGGTCTGTTCCTGCAGCGCCTGGGGCTCGCCACCCGTACCGCCATGCTGGCGCGGCTGGCCCCGGCGCGCGCGGGGGCGCTGCTCTCCGCCTCGCACCGGCTGCTGGCGCCGGAGGGGATGGGGCGGCTGTTCAAGGCGCTCTGCCTGTGCCACCCGGCCCTGCCGACCCCGCCCGGATTCGAAGGCTGACACCCCGACCATGACCGCCGAATACCTCACCGCCGACGCGCTGCTGCTGCCCGGGCTGCGGCACGGCTTCTTCACCAGGCGCGGCGGCGTCTCCACCGGCCCGTTCGGCGCGCTGAACTGCTCGCTGAACGGCCGCGACGAGGATGCCGCCGTGCGCGAGAATCGGCGCCGCGCCGCCGCGGCGCTGGGCGTCCCGGCCGGGGCGCTGCACGGGCTGCACCAGGTCCACGGCACCGCCGTCGCCGTGCTGGAGGAGCCCTGGCCGGAGGCGGCGCGCCCGCGCGCCGACGCGGTGGTGACGCGCCGGCGCGGCCTCGCCATCGGCGTGGTGACGGCCGATTGCGGGCCGGTGCTGTTCGCCGACGCGGCGGCCGGGGTGGCCGGCGCCGCCCATGCCGGCTGGCGGGGCGCGCTGGCCGGGGTGCTGGAGGAGACGGTGGCGGCCATGGAGCGCCTCGGCGCCCGTCGCGACCGGATCGCCGCCGTGCTCGGCCCCTGCATCCGCCAGCCGAGCTACGAGGTCGGCCCCGACCTGCGCGACGCCGTGCTGGCGCGCGCGGCGGCCGATGCGCGCCACTTCGCCCCCGGCCGGCGCGAGGATCGCTGGCAGTTCGACCTCGCCGGCTACTGCGCCGCGCGCCTCGCCGCCCTCGGCCTCGGCACCGTGGCGGTGCTGCCGCACGACACGCTGGCCGAGCCGGATCGCTTCTTCTCCTACCGCGCCGCCACCCTGGCCGGCGGCGGCCCGGTCGGGCACCAGCTTTCGGCCATCGCGCTCGCGACCTGAAGCCGGCCCGCCGGCGGTCCCGTCCAGGGCAGCCCGGTCGGGGCGGCCCAGGCGGGGTGGCCCAGGCGGGGCGGCCCAGGGGGCAGCCCAGTCGGGGCGGCCCGATCAGGGCGGCCCGATCAGGGCGGCCCAACCGGGCGATCCGTGCTGGCGGCCGGGCCGGGGGCGGGGTAAGCGGGCGCCCCATGCACCTGCCCCAGCGCCGCCCCATGCGCCGCCTCCTGCGCCACCTCGTCTTTGCGCTCCTGCTCGCGCCCACGCTCCTTTTCGCCGGCTGCGGCGACCTGCCGCAGCCCTTCCGGGGCCGGCCCGGCGCCGAGGCGCGGCGCCTGCTGCATCCGCCGGCCATGCGCGTCGCGGTGCCGCCGCCGCAGGAGGCGCTGCTGCCCGATTCCGAGGCCGCGGCCCTTTCCACGGCGCTGGCCGAGGCGCTGCAGAAGGCCGAGATCCCGGCCGCCGCCGTGGACGCGCCGCTGCCGCTCGACTGGCGCGTCGCGGTGCTGGCCGAGCGCGACGGGCGCAACCTCACGCCGGTCTACCGCCTGATCGACGCCGACGGGCACGAGCTGGGCGTGGTGCGCGGCAGCCCGATGCGGGCCGTGGACTGGGTGGAGGGCGGCGCGCCGCGCCTGCGCCGCGCCGCCGACGAGGTGGGGCCGCGGCTGGCCGGGCTGGTGGCGCAGGCCGGGGCCGCGCGGGTCGGCAGCGACCTCGCCACGCTGACCGGCGGGCCGCTGCGGGTGCGGCTGGTGCCGGTGGAGGGCGCCCCCGGCGACGGCAACCTGGCGCTGACCACGCGCATGCGCGAGATGCTGCCGTCCAGGGGACTCGTGGTGCAGGACAATGCCGACGGCGCCGCCTTCGCCCTCTCCGGCCACGTCGTCATGGCCACCGCCGCGGTGCCGGGCAAGCAGCGCGTGGAGATCCAGTGGGTGGTCAGCCGGGTGGACGGCTACGAGCTCGGCCGCGCCGTGCAGCTCAACGAGGTGCCGAACGGCAGCCTGAACGGGATGTGGGGCGACGTCGCCTACGCCGCGGCGGCGGAGGCGGCGGACGCGGTCAAGACCGTGATCGCGAACGCCCAGGCACCGCGCGAGCCGGCAGGCGGCGCGGCGACCGGGGCCGGCACGGCGGGGGCCGGCACGGCGGGGGCCGCGGCCGGCGGCGGCGCGCCGGGCGGCGTGGCCGGGGCCGGGGCCGGGGTTGGGGCCGGGGTTGGGGCCGGGGTTGGGGCCGGGGTTGGGGCCGGGGTTGGGGCCGGCGTCGCGAGCGGTGGCACGCCGGGCGGCGCGGCCGCCGCCGGCGGTGCGCCGGCAGCGCCGCGCTGACCGCATTCCCGGGGCCGGCAGCGGCCTTGCAGCCGGGACATGCTGCGACGCACCATGCGATTTACAGCCCTGACGGCGCCCGTTAGAAGCGGGGCGGCCCTCGCGTGACCGCTGCCCCGGGGCCGCGCACGGAGTTCGGACGCGGATGAAGATCGTCGCCTGCAACAGCAACCGCCCGCTCGCGGAGGCGGTGGCCGCCGCGCTGAACCTGCCGCTGGCCCGCGCCTCGGTGCGCCGCTTCGCCGACATGGAGATCTTCGTCGAGATCCATGAGAACGTGCGCGGCGAGGACATGTTCGTCATCCAGAGCACCTCCTACCCGGCCAACGACAACCTGATGGAGCTGCTGATCACGCTCGACGCGCTGCGGCGCAGCTCGGCGCGGCGGGTGACGGCGGTGGTGCCCTATTTCGGCTACGCCCGGCAGGACCGGAAGTCCGGCCCGCGCACGCCGATCAGCGCCAAGCTGGTGGCCAACCTCATCACCCAGGCCGGCGCCGACCGCGTGCTGACGCTCGACCTGCACGCCGGGCAGATCCAGGGCTTCTTCGACATCCCGGTGGACAACCTCTACGCCGCCCCGCTCTTCGCCCGCGACATCCGCGAGCGCTTCCCCGGCCGCGACCTGATGGTGGTCTCCCCCGACGTCGGCGGCGTGGTGCGCGCCCGCGCCATCGCCACGCGGCTGAACGTCGATCTCGCCATCATCGACAAGCGCCGCGAGCGCGCCGGCGTCTCCGAGGTGATGAACGTGATCGGCGACGTCTCCGGCCGGCACTGCATCCTGGTGGACGACATCGTCGATTCCGGCGGCACGCTGTGCAACGCGGCCGAGGCGCTGATCAAGAACGGCGCCTCCTCGGCCAGCGTGTACGTGACGCACGGCGTGCTCTCGGGCGGCGCGGTGGCGCGCATCGGCGCCTCGCCGATCGAGGCGATGGTGCTGACCGACAGCATCCAGGCCACCGAGGCGGTGCGCATCTCCTCCAACATCCGCCAGATCAGCATCGCGCCGCTGCTGGCCGAGGCGATGCGCCGGATCAGCGAGGAATCCTCGGTCTCCACCCTGTTCTGCTGAGCCGGCTTGCCGCAGCATCGGCGCGCCGACGCACCGGCTGATTCCCGGGCGACGCGCGGCGCCGGCAAGGGGAGGGTTACGCCATGAAGCTCTATTACGGCCCGGGTGCCTGCTCGATGGGCATCCACGTGATCCTGGAGGAGATCGGCAAGCCCTACGCGCTGGAACCGGTCGCGCTGAAGGACGGCGCCCAGCACCAGCCGGCCTACAAGGCGGTGAACCCGAAGTCCAAGGTCCCGGCGCTGGCCCGCGAGGGCAGGCCGATCCTGACCGAGTGGCCCGCCATCGCCTTCTGCCTCGCCACGAGCAGCCCGGAAGCGGGCCTCTGGCCGAAGGACCCCGAGGAGCAGGTGCGCGCGCTGGAGGTGATGGACTACGTCGCCGGCACCATCCACGCGCAGGGCTTCACCCGGATGTTCCGCCCCGCGAATTTCGCGCCGGGCGAGGCCGACCTCGACAAGGTGAAGGCGCAGGGCCGGGCCAACGCCGAGAAGGGCTTCGCGATCATCGACCAGCAGTGGCAGGGCGGCGACTGGGTGCTCCCCTCCGGCTACTCGGTGGCCGACGCGGCGCTGTTCTTCGTCGAGTACTGGGCGGCGAAGCGCGCCGGCGTGCCCCTGCCGCCGCGCCTGGCCGCGCATTTCGAGCGCATGCTGGCCCGCCCGGCGGTGCGCCGGGCGCTGGAGCAGGAAGGCCTGTCGGCCTGAGTCGGCGCGAACCCGCGCCGAGGACATCGGCCCTGCGCGGCCCGCGGTTCCGCCGGGACCGTGCGCCGCCGCGGGCGAGGCACCGGAGGATGCGATGACCGACCCGCTGGCCGGCATTCCGGAACGGCTGACCGCCACCCCCTTCTGGTTCCTCCGCCACGGCGAGACGGACTGGAACGCCAAGGGGCTGTCGCAGGGCAACGTGGACATCCCCCTGAACGCCATCGGGCTGGAGCAGGCCCGGCGCGCGGCCGAGGCGCTGCGCGGCCGCGGCATCGCCAACATCGTCGCCTCGCCCCTCTCGCGCGCCAGCGTCACCGCCGCGATCGTGGCCGAGGCGCTGGGGCTGCCGGTCTCGCACGACGACGACCTGCGGGAAGTGTCCTTCGGCGAGCAGGAAGGCCAGCCCATGGGCGACTGGTACGACGACTGGATCGCGGGCGGCTACACCCCGGCCGGGGCCGAGACCTTCGCCGGGCTGCGCGCCCGCGCGGTGGCGGCCATCAACCGGGCGCTCGAGCGGCCCGCCCCGGTGCTGGTGGTGGCGCATGGGGCGCTGTGGCGCGCGGTGCGCCAGGCGATGGGCCTGCCGGCCAACGTGCGCACGCCGAACGCGCTGCCGCTGCACATGACGCCGCCGGGCCCCGGCGGATCGACCTGGATGCTGACGCCGGCGCTGTAGAGCCGTCCCGGGCGTAACCCGCCCGGCGGCGCGGAAGAGGCGCCGGATCCCCGGGGCGAGACGCGGCCACGGCAGCCCGTGACGCGGCTCGCCGCAGCCCTTACCGGGGGGCGCCGCCCCCGAGTAGCGCCTCTACAGCGGTTGGGACAGCGGTTCGCTGCGGCTCGCTGTTTCCAGCGCGGATTCACGCTGCCGGGCGTGTCCGCCCGCCGGCGATCCGCTGCAGGGGAGCGCCCCTGGGGAGCAGATGCGCGCCTGCGGGCGCTTCCGCACGCCGGCGCGCGACCTCAGTAATTCGCCAGCACCGCGTCGATCGGGCCGTCGGCCTTGATCCGGCCGGCCTCCAGATGGATGGCGCGGGTGCACCACTGCCGGGCGATGTCGAGGTTGTGGGTGGCGAGCACCAGGATCTCGGCGCCGTGGACGAGCTCGGCCAGCCGGTCGCGGGCGCGGCGCATGAAGTCGGCATCGCCCGCCAGGAACCACTCGTCCATCAGCATCACCTTCGGCTCGGCGACGGTGGCCATGGCGAAGGCGAGGCGCAGCATCATGCCGGTGGAGTAGGTGCGCACCGGCACGTCGAGAAACTCGCCGAGGCCGCTGAAGCTCTCCACCTGCGCCAGCATCGTCTGGCTCTCCGCCTCCGAGAGGCCGCGGAACAGGCCGCGCAGCAGGATGTTCTCGCGCCCCGTCGCGTCCATGTCGGTGCCGGCGGCCGGGTCGATCAGGCTGCCGATCTCGCCCTCCACCAGCAGACGCCCCCCCACCGGCTCGTAGATGCCGGCCAGGGTCCGCAGCAGCGTCGTCTTGCCCGCGCCGTTGTGGCCGAGCAGCGCCACGCGCTCTCCATGCCCGATGGTGAATTCGAGGTCGCGCAGCGCCGATACCACCACCCGGTTGGCGGCATCCGTGCGCAGCCGGCGCGCCGCCTGCGACAGCACCCGCTTCTTCAGCGAGCGCGCGCCGACGTGATAGAGCGGGAACTCGATGCTCAGCCGCTCGGCCAGGATTCGTGCCATCGCTCAGACCCAGAAGGCGATGCGGCCGCGGAAGCGCACGAAGAAGGCGAAGCTCGCCGCGCACGCCAGCACCGTGAACGAGACCGCCGAGAGCCACACCAGCGTCGAGACCGGCTCGCCCAGCAGCGGCCCGCGCATCGTCTCCATCAGCGTGTAGGCCGGGTTGAGCGGCAGCCACACCGCGTGCCGCCCCAGCAGCTCGGGCTTCCACAGCACCGGCGAGAGGAAGAAGGCGATCTGCATCACGCTCGCCACGATCGGCGCGATGTCGCGGAAGCGCGCGCACACCATCCCGAGCAGCATCGCCACCGCGAAGCTGTTCAGCACGAGCAGCAGGAGGCCGGGCAGCGCCATCAGCCCGCCCAGGCCCGGCCAGGTGCCGCAGAAGGCGAACACCACCAGGATGATCGGCAGGGAGTGCGCCGCCACCCCGATGTTGCGCAGCACGCAGCGCAGCACGTGCGTGGTGTAGGGCAGGGTGAGCTGGCGGATGATCCCTTCCGCCGCGATCAGGCTGCCGCAGGCCTCGGAGACGATCTGGTTGATCATGTTCCACAGTATCAGGCTCACCGCCACGAAGGGCAGGAACTGCACCAGCGGCAGCTTGAACAGCGCGGCGTACAGCACGCCGAGGCCGACCACCATGATCGCCGTGGAAAGGGTCAGCCAGAGCGGCCCGATCACGGAGCCGCGGTAGCGGTTGCGGATGTCGAGCCAGGCCAGGGCGAAGGCCAGGCGCCAGCGTCGCAGCCCGGTCCCGAGATCCGCCATCGCCCGCTCCAGCCGGCGTGGCTGGGAGGCGTCGCACTCGTAGAAGGAGCCGCCGGCCAGCAGGCCGGTCTCCCCCTCCGGCCGCGCCGGCGCTCCGCCCCGGGAGGCGCCGTCCGCCCCGCGCCCGCCGGGCGGCGGCAGCGGCCCCGCCTGGGCGGCGGGCGGCGCGGGGGGCAGATGACCTTCCGGCGGCGCCGTGGCGGCGCCGGGCATGGCGTCACCGGGCGCGGAGGAACTGGGCAGGGCGGACATGCCCGGCCGTATAGACCAGACCGCCCCGGCACCCCAAGGCCCGCCCCGCGCGCCCCAGCCCGGCGTCCGGCACGGCGGGCGGCACCGGGCGGCACCGGGCGGCGGGGCCCGCCTAGAGCGGATCGCCGGCGGGCGGACATGCCCGGCGGCATGAATCCGCGCCGGGAACAACGAGATACGGCGAACCGCCGTCCCAACCGGACTGCGGTTCGCCGTAGGTGCCGGCCAGCCATCCGCGCATCCGCGCCACGCAGCGCGGCAGCGGCGGATGCCGCGCCACGGGGCGGGCGGGACGATTCCCCGATGCCCCGACCGGGCAGGCGCGCCGGCCGCCTCAGCCGAGATGCCGGTTGAGGAAGGCCAGGGTGCGCTCCTCGGCGAGCGTCGCGGCATCCGGCTTGAAGCTCTCGCGCTCGTCGCAGGCGAAGCCGTGCTGCGCCGCCCCGTACACGAAGACCTCCACGCCCGGCTGGGCGGCGCGGATCGCCTCCACGTCCTTGAGCGGGATGGAGCCGTCCAGCTCGCCGAAATGCAGCTGCACCGGGCAGCGCGGCGCGGCGTCCTTCGTGGCGACGATGCCGCCGCCGTAGTAGCCCACCGCCGCGCGGAACAGCCCGGTGCGGGTGGCGCCCCACCAGGCGATGGTGCCGCCCCAGCAGTAGCCAACGATGCCGAGCCGGCGCCCGCCGAGCGACTCGGCCGCCGCCGCCACGTCGGCCATCACCGCCGCCTCGCCGATCCCGGCGCGCAGCGCCAGCCCGCGCTGTCGGTCCTCGGGGCCGTAGCCCAGCTCGACGCCGCGCTCGGCGCGGTCGAACAGCGCCGGCGAGACCACCCGGTAGCCATGGGCGGCGAAGCCCTCGCACACGTTGCGCATGTGGTGGTTGACGCCGAAGATCTCCTGGATGACCACGAGGCCGACGGCCGCGTCCTCGGGGCCGGCGACGTAGGCGCCGAATTCGTGGCCGTCGGCGGCCTTGAGCTGCACGGTCATGGCATCCTCCTGCTGTGGGCCCCGTGCTGCCGTGGGCCCCGTGGTCGGCCGGCACGATCTCCCGGTGGAGACATCGGTGGAGACGTCGGTGGAGACGTCCCCGGGAGGGGATTCCGTGGCGCGCCGAGGCGCCCTATCCTCGGCGGATGGGCGAGGTCGTCAACCTGAACCGGGTGCGCAAGGCGAAGGCGCGCGAGGCTGCCGCGGGCGAGGCGGCGGCGAACCGCGCGAAGCACGGCCGCACCCGCGCCGAGCGCGAGCGCGACGCCGAGGCGGAAGCCCGCCGACGTGCCCTGCTGGATGGGGCGCGGCTGGAAGGCGACGCGGTGGACCCGCCCGACCGCAGCGGGCGCTGAAGACAGGTCCTGAAGGCGGGCGCCGAGGACGGGCGACGCGCGGCGGGCGACGCCCGGCTCCGTTGCCTTCTCAGCCCGGGTGGACGGCCGGCCGCAGCGCGGCGCCTTCGGAATTCGCGTCCGGCATGGCGTGGCGCACACGGTTGCGCACCATGCGCGCGTGCAGCAGCTCGATCGTCCGCGAGCCGGTGCGCGTGAACAGGAAGGGCAGCAGCGCGTGCGCGAAGCAGGCGAGCGAGGCCAGCAGCATGCGCCAGCCGAACCAGGCGGCGACCCTCATGTGCTCGAGATAGCTCTCGCCGACCGAGGCGGGGTGTTCGGTGAAGGAAAGGCGGGGCATGCGCGTCTCCTGCTGGACGACGGGCATTGTGTGCCGGAAGCGTGGGAAAAAGGTTGCGAACTTGCCCTTTCCACGCCCTAAGACGGCAAGGTTTCACCCATCGGGGGCCTGACAGGGGCATGGCATTCCAGCTCGACGCGATCGACCGCAAGATCCTTGCCATCCTGCAGGAGGACGCGGCGATCCCCGTCGCGGCGCTGGCGGAGCGCGTGGGCATCTCCGGCTCGCCCTGCTGGCGGCGGGTCCGGCGGCTGGAGGAGGAAGGGGTGATCCGCCGGCGCGTGGCGCTGCTCGACGCGCACAGGATGCGCGTGGGCGTCACCGTCTTCGTCGGCATCCGCACCGCGAGCCACAACGCGGCCTGGGCGGAGAATTTCTGCCGCGCGGTGAGCGCCATCCCGGAAGTGCTGGAATTCCACCGGATGAGCGGCACGATGGACTACCTGCTGCGCGTCGTCGTGCCCGACATCGCGGCCTATGACGGCGTCTACAAGCAGCTCATCCGGATCGCCGACCTGCAGGATGTCAGCTCCAGCTTCTCCATGGAGCAGATCAAGTACTCCACGGCCCTGCCGCTGCATTACGCGCCCTGATACGCGAGGCGGGATCGTTCGACCCGTCCTGAAGCGTCGGGGGTCTCGAAGGGGGCTTCGCCCCTTCGCGGGGTCCGGGGCGGCGCCCCGGACGGGTCAGCGAACGCCGCCGTCGGCATGGAGGGCGGTCCGGGCGGCCGGTCCGGGTGGCCGGTCCGGGCGGCAGGCGCCGGCTCAGTAGGTGCCCGGATACTGGCCGCCATCGACCAGCAGGCTCTGGCCGGTGACGAAGCCGCTGCCGGCGGCACAGAAGAAGGCCACCGCGTCGGCGATCTCCTCGGCGCGGCCGTAGCGGCCGGTCGGGTTGGCGGCGGCGCGCTCGGCCCAGATCACCTCGAAGGGGCGGCCGGTGGCGGCGACCAGCCCCTCGACATGCGCGCGCTGCGCATCCGTGTCCACGATGCCCGGCAGCACGTTGTTGATGGTGACGTTGCGCGCCACGGTCTGCCGCGAGAGCCCGGCGACGAAGCCGACCAGCCCGGAGCGGGCGCCGTTCGAGAGCCCCAGCTCCGCCTGCGGCGACTTCACGCTGCGCGACACCAGGTTGACGATGCGCCCGAAACCGCGCGCCATCATGCCGTCGGCGACGAGGCGGATCATGCCGATCGGCGCCAGCATCATCATGTCGAGCGCGCGTATCCAGGCCTCGCGGTCCCAGTCGCGGTAGTCGCCCGGCGGCATGCCGTCGCCGTTGTTGACCAGGATGTCGGGCCGCGGGCAGGCGGCGAGCACGGCGGCGCGGCCGGCCTCGGTGGTCAGGTCGGCGGCGACCGGGATGACGGCGGCGCCGGTCTCGGCGGCGATCGCGGCGGCGGCGGCCGCGATCCCTTCCGGGTTGCGCGCCGCCATCGTCACCGCCGCCCCCTCGGCCGCGAGGCGGCGGGCGATGGCCCGCCCCATGCCGCGGCTGGCGCCGCAGACGATGGCGGGCCGGCCGCGCAGGCCGAGATCCACCGGCGCGCTACTCGGCCGCGAGGGCGGGCAGGGCCCCGGCCGACCAGCCGTACTGCCGGTCGAGCCCGAGGCGGCGCACGATCTCGACGCCGCGCGCGAGGTGCTCGGGCGGCAGGGCGCGCAGCGGCCGGCGCAGGTCGCCGGCGGGCAGGCCCACGGCCTTCATCAGGCACTTCACCGCCACCGGGTTGATGGCGCTGTAGGTGAAGTGCAGCAGCGGCAGCAGGCGCAGATAGGTCTCTCGGAACACCGCCGCCTGCGCCGGGTCGTGCCAGGGGGTGGAGAGGCGCGCGATGCCGGCCGGGTCGATGTTGCCGGTCATGTTGGCCGTGCCGTGGCCGCCGAGCGACATGGTGGGAACGACGAGGCCGAGGTTGGGGCTGTCGCAGCACATCACCGCGCAGTCCGGCCGGGCCGCCAGCACCTGCGCCACCTGCCCGACGCGGGTGGTGCTCTCCTTCAGCACCACGCAGTTCGGGTGCCGCATCAGGCGCAGCAGGTGGTCCCAGTGCAGGTCGGACTTCACGCGCGGCGGGTTGTTGTAGATGCCGACGGGCAGCTCCACCGCGTCCAGGCACTCGGCGAAGTACGCCTCGATGTCGGCCTCGGGCGCGCAGATGTAGGCCGGGGCGGCGAGGATGGCGCCGTCCGCGCCGGCCGCCTTCGCGTGCCGCAGGTAGCCGATCGTGGCATCGGTGCTGTTGCCGGTGCAGCCGTAGAAGAACCTCATGCGGCCGTCGCGGAACGCCATGGTCCGCTCCACCAGCTCGCGCCGCTCCTCGGGCGCCAGCATCGAGACCTCGCCGGTCGAGCCCATCATCAGCACCGCCGCGGTGCCGTTGGCGGCGTGCCAGTCCAGCAGCGTGCGGAAGGCGCCGAAGTCGACGCGGCCATCCGCGTTGAACGGCGTGATCAGGGCCACGAACGACCCCTCGATGCGCATCTTGCCCATGGCCTGCCTTCGCCGGAATGCCGATGCGCCGGAGGGTAGGACAGGCCCGGCGGCCGGCGCAACGGCAATTTCAAACAGACGTTTAAATCTACCTTTCGGCGATCCGTGGTAGGCTGGCCGGGGCTGCCCCCTCGGACGAACGGGGGGACGTGCCGCGGGATGGAGGGAAAGCGGCGCATGCCGACAGCCAGGGCCGCCATCGCGTCCGACGTGCCGCCCGCCGCCGGGACGGCCGGGCGCGACGCGGAGGTGCCGCCGGAGCAGCGCATCCTGCTGGCGGCGATCGCGATCTTCTCGGAGCACGGCTTCGACGGGGCGACTCTGCGCCAGATCACGGATCGTGCGCGGGTCAACCTCGCGGCGGTGAACTACTACTACCGCAGCAAGGACGAGCTGGTGCGGCGGGTGCTGGAGCGGCTGATGGGCCCGATCCAGGCGAGGCTGGCGGCGCTGGAGGCGTGCGAGGCGGCGGCGGCGCCGGGCTTCCCGACGCTGGAAGCGGTGATCGAAGCCATGGTGCGCCCCACCGTCACGCTGAGCCGCGACGAGAGCGGCGGCCGGCCGCTGATCCGCCTGCTGCTGCAGGTCCGCGCCCTGCCGCGCCCGGAGACGGCGCGCTTCTTCCAGGAGCGGGTGGACCCGATCGTGGAACGCTTCGTCGCGGCGATCGGCAGGGCCCGGCCGGAGCTGGCGCGGGCGGACATCTTCTGGCGCTACAATTTCGCCCTGGGCGCGCTGATGCAGGTGCTGACCGATTCCGATCCGAGCCTGCTGCGCCTCGCCCGGCAGTCCGGCGGCCTGTGCGACACGGGGGACGACGAGGCCATCACCGGCCAGCTCGTCGCCTTCATCGTGGCGGGCTTCGAGGGACCGCCGGCCGGCGCCCGCTAGAGCATTTTCAAGCTGAGCGTCCTCGCTCAGCGGCTC
>NZ_JALPRX010000103.1 GCF_023223525.1 Roseomonas acroporae
CGGCCGGTTCGGTCGGCAGGTCGGATCCGATGACGTAGGGCATGCTCTCGCTCCTATTGCGCGGTGATGTGACGTTCGCGGACGACCCGCGTCCAGATCGCGGCCTGCTCCTGCAGGAAGCGGCCGAAGGCTTCCGGGGAGGAGGCCACGACGGTGCAACCCTGGCTTTCCAGCGGCTGGCGCACCGCCGGTGCCGCGAGCGCCGAGGCCAGCGCCGCGTTGAAGCGGGCGACCACGGCGTCCGGCACGCCCGACGGCGCGCAGAACCCCCAGAATGCCTCGGAGGCGACACCGGGGATGCCGGCCTCCGCGATGGTCGGGATGTCGGGCCGCATGGGCGAGCGCGTAGCGCCCGACTGCGCCAGCGGGCGCAGCGACGTGCCGACCTGCCCGCCCAGCCCCACCACGCTCGCCACGGCGAGGTCGATCTCCCCGGCCATCGCCGCCGTGCTCATCGGCCCGCCGCCGCGATAGGGGATGTGGATCATCTGCGTGCCCGTCACCTGCTGCAGCCGCTCCATGGTCAGGTGCGCCAGGCTGCCGACACCCACGGTGCCGAAGCTGATCCGGTCCGCCCCCGCCTTCGCCGCCGTCACCACCTCGGCCAGGGTGCGGTACGGCTTGGCGACGGGCGTGGTGACCAGCATCGGGGCGGTCGCCACCAGCATCACCGCCCGGAGATCCTTCTCCGGGTCGAAGCCGAGGGTCGGGTTGAGCGCGGGGTTCACGACGTGGCTGTCGAAGACCAGCACGAAGCTCTGCCCGTCCGCCGGGCCGCGCGCCACGACGGCGGTGCCGAGCGCGCCGCTGGCACCGGGACGGTTCTCGATCACGATCGGCACGCCCAGCGAGGCCTGCAGCGGCGCCTGCACCAGCCGGCAGATCAGGTCGGCGCTGCCGCCCGGCGGAAAGGGCGCGACGAGGCGGATCGGGCCGTTCGGCCAGGAAGGCTGCGCGCGCGCGATCGCCGGGGCGGCCAGCGCGGCGGCGCCGAGCACGAGGCCGCGGCGAGGGATTCCACTCATGTCGTTGCCCCCTTCATCGGCGCCGCCTACCCGGCGGCCCGCAGATGCCGCACCGGCCGGCCCGCCGAGACGGCCTGCGCGGCGCGCAGGATGGCCTGGGCATCGATCCCGTGCAGGCGGTGCAGGTCGGCGATGCTGCCGGTCTGGCCGAAATGCTCCACCCCCAGCGACCGGGTGCGGTGCCCCGCCACCGCGCCCAGCCAGCCCAGCGTCGCGGGGTGCCCGTCCAGCACGGTGCACAGGCCGCAATGGGGCGGCAGCTCCGCCATCAGCCGCTCGACATGACTGACGGCGTGCGCCGTGCCGGCCTCCCGCGCGCGCTGCGCCGCGGTCCAGCCGGCGTAGAGCCGGTCGGCGGAGGTGACGGCCAGCAGGCCGATGTCGCGCCGGTCCTCGCCCAGCAGCCCCGCCGCCTCGATCGCCTCGGGCGCCACCGCACCGGCATAGGCGATGACGGCCTGCGCGTTCGGGCCGGGCCGGCGCAGCCAGTAGGCGCCGCGGACCACGTCGGCGGCCAGCGCGGCGTCCATGTCGCGGCGCGGCTGCTCCAGCGCGCGGGTGCTGAGCCGCAGGTAGAGCGAGCCGCCGCGCCCGTCCGGCAGCCAGGTGGCGGGGTCGGGGGTGGCGTCCCCTTCCCGCTGCATGTGCGCGAAGCCCCAGCGCATGATCACGGCGAGCTCGTCGAGGAAGGCCGGCTCGAAGCTCGCCAGCCCGTCCTGGGCCATGCCGATCAGCGGCGTGGCGATGGACTGGTGCGCGCCGCCCTCGGGGGCGAGGGTGACGCCGGAGGGCGTCGCCACCAGCATGAAGCGCGCATCCTGGTAGCAGGCGTAGTTCAGCGCATCGAGGCCGCGCTCGATGAAGGGGTCGTAGAGCGTGCCGACCGGCAGCAGGCGCTCGCCGAAGAGGCTGTGCGACAGGCCGAGCGCGGAGAGCATGGTGAAGAGGTTCATCTCCGCGATGCCCAGCTCCAGGTGCTGGCCGGCGGGCGAGAAGCTCCAGTTGAAGGTCGAGGGGATGCGCTCGGCCCGGAAGGTGTCGGCCAGCTCCTCGCGCGCGAACAGGCCGCGGCGGTTCACCCAGGCGCCGAGATTGGTGGAGACGGTGACGTCGGGGCTCGTGGTGACGATGCGCGCGGCGAACTCGTCGTCGCGCCGGGAGATCCCGTGCATGATCAGCCCGAACCCGGCCTGGGTCGAGACCGCGCCGGCGCGCGGCGGCAGGTCCAGCGCCGGCGGCACCGTCACGGCCGGCGACCGGTAGCGCCGCGTCCCCCGCTGGACGAACGGCACGGCGTCGAGGAAGGCGCGCAGCGATTCCGCCGGCAGGTCCGGCCCCTCGAAGGGTTCCCATTCGTGCCCTTCGCGCACGCCCATGGCCTGCCGCAGGGTCGCCACCTGGGCCGGGTTCATCAGGCCGGCGTGGTTGTCCTTGTGCCCGGCCAGCGGCAGGCCGGAGCCCTTGATGGTGTAGGCGATGAAGCAGACCGGGCGGTCGTGCGTCCGCGCCGTCGCGAAGGCCGCCAGCAGCGAGGGCAGGTCGTGGCCGCCGAGATTGCCCATCAGCGCCGCCAGCTCCGCGTCCGAGCGGCGCTCGATAAGGGCGGAGACGGGCCCCTGGTCGCCCAGCTCCTCGGTCAGTCGCCGCCGCCAGGCGGCGCCGCCCTGGAAGGCGAGGGCGGAGTAGAGCTGGTTCGGGCAGGCCTCGATCCATTCGCGCAGCCGCTCGCCGCCCGGCTCGGCGAAGGCCGCCTGCTGCAGGACGCCGTGGCGCAGCACGACGACGTCCCAGCCGAAGTTGCGGAACATCGCCTCGAACTTCGCCCAGAGCCCTTCCCGCACCACGGCGTCCAGGCTCTGGCGGTTGTAGTCCACCACCCACCAGCAATTCCGCAGCCCGTGCTTCCAGCCTTCCAGCAGGGCCTCGAAGATGTTGCCCTCGTCCATCTCGGCGTCGCCGACCAGGGCGATCATCTTCCCCTCGGGCCGCTCCCCGCCCAGGCCGCGGGCGCGCAGGAAATCCTGCACCAGCGCCGAGAACAGCGTCTGCGCGACGCCGAGCCCGACCGAGCCGGTGGAGAAGTCCACGTCGTCCGCGTCCTTGGTGCGGGACGGGTAGGACTGCGCGCCGCCGAGGCCGCGGAAATTCTCCAGCTTCTCCCGCGTCTGCCGGCCCAGCAGGTATTGCAGCGCGTGGAAGACCGGGCTGGCGTGCGGCTTCACCGCGACGCGGTCCTCCGGCCGCAGCGCCTCGAGGTAGAGCGCCGTCAGGATCGTCGCCATGGAGGCGGAGGAGGACTGGTGGCCGCCCACCTTCAGGTCGTCGGCGGCCGGCCGCAGGTGGTTGGCGTTGTGGATCATCCAGGTGGAGAGCCAGAGCGCCTTGCGCTCCAGGGCCCGGAGAATCGCCAGCCTGTCCGGTTGCATCGGGATGTTTCCTGCCGTGGGCCCCGCGAGGGGCGGTGCGTCAGGCATGCGCCGCCTCGGTGGCGAGCGCGTGCAGGACGAAGGGTAGGATGCCGCCGTGGCGGACCCAGCCGGCCTCCCGCGCCGTGTCCACGCGGCAGCGCAGCGGCAGCGCGAAGCCGGTGCCGTCCGGCCGCCGGAGGGTGGCGGTCACGGTCGAGCCGGGCACCGGCGTATCGGGAAGGTCGGGCAGGTCCACCAGTTCCTCGCCGGTCAGGCCGAGGCTTTCCCGGGTCGTGCCGGGAAGCATCTGCAGGGGCAGCACGCCCATGCCGACGAGGTTGGAGCGGTGGATGCGCTCGAAGCTTTCGGCGATGACGGCGCGGACCCCGAGCAGGCGCGTGCCCTTGGCGGCCCAGTCGCGCGAGGAGCCGTTGCCGTAGTTGCGCCCGGCGACGACGACCAGCGGCACGCCCGCCGCCGCGTAGCGCGTGGCGGCCTCGTGCACGGTGACGGCCTCGCCCCCCGGCCAGTGCCGCGTCACGCCGCCCTCCCGCCCCGGCAGCATCAGGTTGCGCAGGCGCGTGCCGGCGAAGGTGCCGCGGATCATCACCTCGTGGTTGGCGCGGCGGGCGATGTAGCTGCTGAAGTCGCGCGGCGCGACGCCCTGCCCGATCAGGTACCGCCCCGCCGGGCCGTCGGCCGGGATGTCGCCGCCCGGGGAGATGTGGTCGGTGGTGACGTCGTCGCCCAGCAGCAGCAGGATGCGGGCGCCGGTCACGGGCCCCGTCGCCGGCGCCGCGTCGAGGAAGGGCGGCCGCCGGATGTAGCGGCTGTCGGGATCCCAGGCGAAGCGCGCGCCGTCGCCGGCGGGCAGGGCCTGCCAGCCCGCGCCGCCATCGGACGGCGCGCCGTAGCAGTCCCGGAACAGCTCCGGGCCGAGTGCCGCCATGGCGCTCTCCACCTCGTCCGGGCCGGGCCAGACGTCCCGCAGCAGGACCGGCCGGCCCGCCGCGTCGTGGCCCAGCGGCGCCTCGTCCAGCGGCCGCAGCACGCTGCCGGCCAGCGCGTAGGCCACCACCAGCGGCGGCGAGGCGAGGTAGGTGCCGCGCACCAGCGGATGCAGCCGCCCCTCGAAATTGCGGTTGCTGGAGAGCACCCCGGCCACGACCGTCCCCTGCGCCGTGATCGCCGACTCCACGGCCGGGTCGAGCGGCCCGGCATTGCCGGCGCAGCTCATGCAGCCGTAGCCGGTGACGTCGAAGCCGAGCGCCGCCAGCGGGGCCAGCAGCCCCGCCCGCGCCAGCAGGGCGGTGACGGCGCGCGAGCCGGGCGAGAGGGAGGTTTTCACCCAGTCCCGGCGTGCCAGCCCCCGCGCCAGCGCGTTGCGCGCGAGCAGCCCCGCCGCGAGCATCTGCCGCGGGTTGGCGGTGTTGGTGCAGGAGGTGATGGAGGCGATCACCACGTCGCCGTCGCGGGGATGCGCCCCCTCCCGCTCCGCCGCCCGCCCGCCGAGCAGCGCGCGGAAGCTGTCCGGCACGCCGGCGAGCGGCCGCCAGGCCTCCGGCCGGCCCGGCCCGGCCACGCCCGGCACGATGGCGCCGAGGTCGATCTCGACCAGCGCGTCGTAGTCCGGCGTCGCGTCCGGGTCGCGGAACAGGCCCTGGGCCCGGGCATAGGCCTCGACCAGCGCCACGCGCGCCGGCGGGCGGCCGGTCAGCCGCAGGAAGTCCAGCGTCCGGCCATCCACCGGGAAGAAGCTCATGGTGGCGCCGTATTCCGGGGCCATGTTGGCGATCGTCGCGCGGTTCGGCAGATCGAGCGCGTCCAGCCCGGGGCCGCAGAACTCCACCGCGGCGCCGACCAGGCCCAGCGGGCGCAGCCGGGCGGTGACGGCCAGGGCGATGTCGGCCCCCAGCAGCCCGGCCCGGGTCGCGCCCACCAGCCGGCAGCCGACGACGCGCGGCACCACGAGGCTCACCGGCTGGCCGAGCAGCGCCGTCATCGCCTCGATCCCGCCCACGCCCCAGCCGAACACGCCGAGCCCGTTCACCATCGGCGTGTGGCTGTCCGTGCCGACCAGCGAATCCGGGAAGGCCCAGCGCACGCCGTCGACCGCGGAGTCGGCCCCGGAATCGGCGACGACGCTGGCGAGGTGCTCGACATTGACCTGATGGACGATGCCGTTGCCGGGCGGCACCACGCGCAGGTTGCGGAACCGCGCCTCCGCCCAGCGCGCCAGCGCGTAGCGCTCGCGGTTGCGCTCCAGCTCGATCGCCATGTTCCGGACCACGGCGTCCGGCGTGCCCGCGTGGTCGACGGCGACGGAATGGTCGATCACCAGGTCGGCGGGGATCAGCGGGTTGACCCGCGCCGGGTCCAGCCCGCGCGCCGCCACCGCGTCCCGCATCGCCGCCAGGTCGACCAGGAGGGGGATGCCGGAGCTGTCGGGCATCAGCACGCGGACGGGATGGAAGGAGACCTCCCGCCCGGCCTCACCCGCCACGCCGCCCCGGCTGGCCAGGGCGCGGATGTCGTCCGCCGTCACCGTCTGCCCGTCCTCGTGGCGCAGCAGGTTCTCCAGCAGCACGCGCAGGCAGAGCGGCAGCCGGTGGAGCGGCGCGCCGGTCGCGGCCGCCAGGGCGGGCAGGCTGTGGAAGGCGTAGCGTTCGCCACCCACCGTCAGGCAGCGCCGTGTCCCGAAGCTGCCGGCCATCGCCGCGACTCCCCCGAACCGAAGTCAACAATTGATCTTTATTGTCTACAATGATAGGCCAATGTCAACACGCGTCGAGGGCAGCTATGGACGAGGCTTCGGCACGCGGCGGCGAGCGGGCGGCCGTGGACGACATCGTGGAGCAATTGGAGAACGAGATTCTCTCGGGCGCTCTCGGCCCGGGCGAGCGGCTGTCCGAGCAGACCCTGTCGGCACGCTTCGGCGTCAGCCGCGGCCCGCTGCGCGAGGCGGTGCGGACGCTGGAGGGGCGCCGCCTGCTGGAGCGCACGCCCTTCGCCGGCGTCCGGGTCGTCAACCCGTCCCTCGCGGACCTGGAGCATCTGCTGACGGTGCGCGAGGCGCTGGAGGGCACGGCGTGCCGCCTGGCCGCCGAGAACATGTCGCTGATCGAGACCCGCCGCCTGCGCGCCTGCCTCGGCGACTACGAGCGGCGGATCGAGACGGAGGGGCTGGGCAGCGTCTTCCGCCGCGGGTCGCGCGACAACGACTTCCACGTCCAGATCGTGCAGGGAAGTCACAATCCCTGGCTGCACGCGCTGCTCTGCCGCGACCTCTACTCCATCCTGCGCGTCGTCCGGCTGCGCTCCGTGGGCCTCGGCAGCCGGGCGCAGCGGGCGGCCGAGGAGCATCTCGCCATCCTGCAGGCCATCGAGCGGCGCGACCCGGACGCGGCCGAGCAGCTGATGCGGCGGCACATACGCGTCGGACGGGAGAATCTGCTGCGGCTCCAGGCCGCTGAAGCCGCGACGTGACCGGCGCGATGCCGGCGGCGCGGGCCGTGGCGGCCGCCGGCGGATCCGGCAGGCCGCCGGGCACGAACGCGCCATCCGGCGGCAATGCAGCCCGCCGGCTTGCAACGGAGTCCATTCCGGCCGGATCGCCGGTCGGGAGCACGGCAATGCGGACGGGCCGGCCGGCGGGCAGGCCCGTCATCGGGCCGGCCAGGCCACAGGCGGAAGCCCCGGGTCTGCCGCCCGCCGGCTCCCGCCCCGAGAACGGAGAGTGTCTCATGACGGACGCAGCCCCGAAGGGCGTGGTGCTCCACCCCGGCGAGATGAAGGCCTACGAGCGCGGCGGCGGCGCCAGGACCATCCCGCTCGTCGGCCCGAGGATCGGCGCGAGGGGTTTCCTCAACGGCATGACGATCTTCGGGCCGGGCGCCGCGATCCCGCTGCATACCCACAATTGCGAGGAGAGCGTTCTCCTCCTCGAGGGCAACGCGATCGCGGAGATCGACGGCGAGCGCCACGAGATCACGGCCGGCGACATCTCCTGGATTCCCGAGGGCGTGCCGCACCGCTTCGTCAACGCCTCGCGGACGGAAGGGATGAAGATCCTCTGGACCTATGCCCGCGTGGACGCCACCCGCACCCTCGTCGAGACGGGCGAGACGCGGCCAGTCCTGGCCGAGCACGGGGATTAGGGCATTTTCGAGCTGAGCGTACTCGCTCAGCGGCTCGGGAAATGCGCCATATCGAAGGCCAGAGCGGATCGCCGGCGGGCGGACACGCCCGGCGGCGTGAATCCGCGCCGGGAACAACGAGCGACGGCGAACCGCAGGCCCAACCGGGCAGCGGTTCGCTGTGGAGCCGTTCCCGATCCGGGCATACCCGCCCGGCGATGCGGGAATGCGCGACCGTTCGGATCGGGGAGACCGGTCCTGACAGGGAAAGGGGCGCGACGCGGTACTCCCGCGTCGCGCCCCTTCATCGAATGCGGATGCTCCCCGCGTGCGGACCGGCCGGATTGCCGGATGGCGCCGCCGACCCGGCGGGGCGCCCTGCCTGCCGATCCGCCTCCGGTCCCCGGCCGGGCCCGCGCCTGGGCGAGAACCGGCTTGCCGGAAGACTCAGTTCCGGGAACCGCGGGTGCCGGCGCTGGCCAGCGCGGCGTTGCTCGGCGCCGGAGCATAGACGATCTGCATGTTGTCGCCGCCGCCGATCATCGTCGCCACGCCGAGCGGCCGCTCGGTCCGGCGGCCTTCGACGGCCGCGCTGTACTGGGTGTTGTCGCCGCCGCCCTGGATGCTGGCATAGGCACCGCCCACCACGTTGCGGCTGGGCTGCGGGTAGACGATCTGAAGGTTGTCGCCGCCGCCGGTCATGATCGGGCCGGCATCCTGCGCCATGGCGGCGCCAACGGTGCCGAGGGCCAGGGCGGAAGCGAGGGTAAGCATACGGAACATAACTGAACGCCTTCATATTACTGGCGCTGTCCAGAGGGGGAAGCCTGTCTTCCTCGGTGGGCTGCGTCTTGTTGCTGACCGGAAGATGGGTCAGTGGGCGTTCCATGACTAATAACCAATGAGGATTGTCCCCATTCGTCTCGTGGATGGGTAGGGGGTTGCGCCGCATTCTCCCGGATGGCATCGGCCTTCGTCGCCCGGCACTGCCGGCCGGGCCACCGGCTGCCGTCGGGCAACCCGTTGCCTGCGGCCGATCCGGGGGGCGACCGGCCCACGGCAAGCGGCCCGCCGACGATCCGCTCCGGGGCGATGTCGTGCTCTCCCGTCGGATGACGTGCGACCCCCAGCCTGCCCCGGACTTCTGCTGCCCGGCCAGGGCGGATCGCCGGAGGGCGGCTATGCCCGACGGCGTGAATCCGCGCCGGGAACAACGAGCTACGGCGAACCGCAGGCCCAGCCGGACTGCGGTTCGCCGTAGTCTCGGCATCGGCACGCCAAGGAATGAGGCGCCCTGCGGATCCGCCTCCAGGCAGGTCGGTACGTCGTCGCCGGTGGCCACCGGGCGGCGGAGGCGTGCCGTCGTGGCCCTGCGGGCGATCCGCCCCCCTGTTCCCCGCCCCTTGATCGCCCTGGGGCGCCCCCTGGGGCCGCCCACTGGGACCGCCCCCCTGGCGCCGACGACGGGCCTCGTTCCGATGGCCACCGCTACGCACCGGTCCCGTGTGGCCAGGCTTCGGCATCGCTGCCGCCAGCGTGAACCCCGGACGCCACCCCGAGCCGTCGCGGCCGTGATCCGCGTCGGGCAGCCGGCGCGCGGCCTGCCGGCAGGGCGGCCATGCCGCGAGGACGACGTCCCATCCGCTGCCGGTCGACCGCGCCGCAGGGCGGTCCGGCGCGACGTGGAATTTAATCGTGAAAAATAGTGTTGATTAAATTTCCACGATTAATAACGATGATTCGGCCCGTTGCCATCCAGGACACGGCGCGCGGAAGGTGAAACCCGATGTCCCACCATCTCACCCGGGGAATCCCGGCCGGCCCCCGGCCCGGCATGCCGGCGCAGGCGATGCGCTGTCGCCGCCCCGCCGCCGGCCGGCCGCGCCCACCCCATCCCTGACCAGACCACGCCATCCCCGGAGACGGGCATGATCGCCTCCCATCCCATCGACGTCGCGGGCCATTTCGTCGGCGTCGCCATCTCGGAAGCCGGCCTCTGGCGCTTCCGGGCCATCGATCCCGCCGTGAGCGCCCTGGAGGGCAGCCGCTTTCCCTCCTTCGCCGACACCGTCCGCGCGGCGCATCAGGCCCGCATCGAGCCCGGCCTGCCGAAGGCGTCGCCTCCGGACGCCCCGGCCGCGCACCGGCGGCAGCAGGACGCGCCGCGGCACGCCCGTCCGCGGACGGGCCGATGAGCGCGCCCGGCGACGTGGCCGCGCGGGGCCGCGTCGAGCTGCGCGGCGTCGGCAAGCGCTTCCGCGTGGACGGGCGCGAGCTGACGGTGCTCGACGGCATCGACCTCGTCATCGAGCCCGGCGAGTTCGTCACGATCCTGGGCGCCAGCGGCTGCGGCAAGTCCACCCTGCTGCGCCTGCTGGCGGGGCTGGAGCATCCCGACGCCGGCGAGGTGCGCCACGACGGCCGCGCCATCGCCGGCACCGGGCTGGAGCGCGGCCTGGTGTTCCAGGAGCCGCGGCTCTTCCCCTGGCTCACCGTCGCGGAGAACGTCGCGGCGGCGCTGCTCAACGCGCCGCTCGACGCGGATGCGAAGCGGCGCGCCGTGGCCGGCCACATCGCCATGGTCGGGCTCGGCGGCTTCGAGCGCGCCTATCCGCATCAGCTCTCGGGCGGCATGGCCCAGCGCGTGGCGATCGCGCGCGGGCTCGTCAACCGGCCCGGCCTGCTGCTGCTGGACGAGCCCTTCGGCGCGCTCGACGCCTTCACGCGCGAGCAGCTGCAGGACGAGCTGCGCGCGCTGCAGGCGCGCGAGGGCTTCACCACGGTGCTGGTGACGCACGACGTGGAGGAGGCGCTGTATCTCGGCGACCGGGTCGTCGTGATGTCGCCGCGCCCGGGCCGCATCCGCGCCGTCATCGCCGTGCCGCTCGGCCAGCCGCGCGACCGCGCCGACGAGCTGCTCGGCCGCCTGCACCACGCCGCGCGCGCCGCGCTGCGGGACACGCTGCCCCTGGCCGCCTGAGCCCTGGCCGCCTGAGCCCTGGCCGCCTGAGCGCCAACCCGGGCGCCGGCCCGGGCGGCCGCCACGCCAACACGACGGGAACGCCCCCATGTCCTTCCAGACCACCCGCCGGCGCCTCGCCCGCCATGCCGCGCTGGGCGCGCTCGGCCTCGCCGCCGGGCTGCCGCGCCGGGCGCGCGCCGCCGAGCGCGTCATCCGCCTCGGCTTCGCCTCGATCGGCGCCGGCAACCGGCAGTTCACCGGCGGCTCGCCGGCCGCCCTCGCGCATGCGGAGCGCCACCTGGAGCGCGACTTCGCCGCCGACGGCGACGTCGCCATCCGGTGGCACTTCTTCGCCGGCGCGGGGCCGGCGGTGAACGAGGCGCTGGCGAACAACCAGCTCGATTTCGCCATCCAGGGCGACCTGCCCTCGGTGATCGGCCGCGCCAACGGGCTGCGGACGCGGATCGTGCTGGCCTCGGGCATCGACAACCCGATCTACCTCGCCGTGCCGCCCGACTCGCCGATCCGGGGCGTCGCGGACCTGCGCGGGCGCACCGTGGCGTGGCACCGCGGCACCAACCTGCACCTCGCCATCGCCAAGGTGCTGGCGGCGAACGGACTGAGCGAACGCGACCTCAAGGTGGTGAACATGGACTTCGCCACCGCCGACGCGGCGCTGGCCAGCCGCAACATCGAGGCGCAGTTCGGCTCGCCCACCGTGTTCTCGCTGGTGCGACAGGGGCTGGCGCGCATCGCCTACACCACGAAGGGCGACAACCCGGCCTACGGCCGCAACTCCACCCTGCTGGTCACGGAGCAGTTCGAGGCCGCGCATCCCGACTTGGTGGCGCGCGTCGTGAAGGGCATCGTCCGCGCCAGCGACTGGGCCTCGGACGAGGCGAACCGCGAGGCGCTGTTCGCGATCTGGGCGCGCTCGGGCCATCCGCTGGAGAACTACCGCGACGACTTCGCCGGACTGCCGCTCACCGCGCGCAACAACCCGCTGCTCGACGACTTCCTGGAGCGCCAGTACCAGGCGCAGGCCGAGCAGGCGCTCGAATACCGGCTGATCCGCCGGCCGGTCGGCACCCAGGGCTGGTTCGAGCGCCGCTACCAGGAGGCCGCGCTGCGCGAGCTTGGCCTGGAGGGGCGCTGGCAGCGGCGCGGCGCCGACGGCAAGGCGCAGGGGGCGGCATGAGCGGCGCCGCCTACGCCGGGGCGGCGGCACGGCCGGCGGCGCCCGGTCGCCGGGCCGGCGGCGCGGGACGGATCGCGGCCCGGCTGCGCGCCGGCATCGCCACGCTGCTCCTGCCGCTGCTCGTGCCGGCGGCGCTGCTGCTGCTCTGGTCGGTCGCGTCGGACCGGGGCTGGCTGCCGGCGCAGATCCTGCCGGCGCCCGGGCTGGTCCGGGACACCCTGCTCGACCTGTGGCGCAGCAGCGACCTGACGCGCGACGCCGGCATCAGCCTCGGGCGCGTCGCGCAGGGCTTCGCGCTCGGCGGCGCGCTCGGCCTGCTGCTCGGCGCCGCCATGGGCCTGTCGCGCACGGCCGAGGACTACCTGAAGCCGCTCCTCACCGCGCTCGCCCAGGTGCCAACCATCGGCTGGGTGCCGCTGCTGATGCTGCCGCTCGGCATCGGCGAGACGCTGAAGGTGGCGATCATCGCCAAGGCGGCGCTGGTGCCGGTGGTGCTGAACACGCTGGCCGGCATCCGCGCCGTGCCGCCCGCCCTGTTCGAGGTGGCCGCGGTGTTCCGCTACACGCGCGCGCAGCTGCTCGGCCGCGTGCTGCTGCCGGCGGCCGTGCCGCCGCTGTTCGCCGGCCTGCGCCTCGGCCTGACCAACGCCTGGAAGGCGCTGGTGGCGGTGGAGCTGCTCGCCTCGTCGGAAGGGCTCGGCTACCAGCTCGTCTGGGGGCGGCAGATGATGCAGATGGATGTCGTGATCGCCGCCATGGTGGTGATCGCGGCGTTCGGCCTGCTGCTCGATGCCGGCCTCGGCCGCGTCGAACGCCGGCTCCAGCGCTGGAGGGTGGCGGCATGAGCGCGCTGCCCAACCCCGCAGCGGGACCTACGGCGGGCCGCGCGACGGGCCCCGCGCGCCGGGCGCTGCGCGGCGTGCTGCCGCCGCTGCTGCTGCTCGCGGCGTGGCAGGCGGCGAGCACGGGCGGCCTCGCCGATCCGCGCCTGCTGCCGCCGCTGGAGCGCGTCGCGGCGGCGGCCTGGACGCAGCTCACCGCCGGCAACCTGCGCGACAGCCTGCTGCGCGACCTCGGCGGCTTCGCGCTGGGGGCGTCGGCCGGCCTCGGCCTCGGCCTGCTGCTCGGCCTGTCGCCGCTCGCGGGGCGGCTGCTGCGGCCGAGCTTCGACGCGCTGAAGGGGATCGCGGTCTTCGCCTGGATCCCGCTGATCGCGATCTGGTTCGGCTTCGGCGAGGCCTCGAAGCTGGCCTTCATCGCGCTCGCCGCCTTCACGCCGGTCGTGCTCAACGTGGACGAGGGCGTGCGCGGCGTGCCGGCGCCGCTGCGCGAGGTCGCCGCCGCCCTCGCCTGGACGCCCTGGCAGCGCCTGACGCGACTCGTCCTGCCGGCGGCGCTGCCCTCGATCCTGACCGGCCTGCAGCTCGGGCTGATCCACGCCTGGCTCGCGACGGTCGGCGCCGAGTACTTCCTGGCCAAGGGCAGCGGCCTCGGCGGCGTGCTGATCGAGGGGCGCGACCGCTTCGACATGGCGCAGGTGCTGCTCGGCGTCCTGCTGCTGGGCGGCGTCGGCTACGCGCTGAACCGCCTCGCCGACCTCGCCGCCCGCCGGCTCACCCGCTGGCGCACGGCCTGACTCCGAAACCCGAACGGGAAAGGGATGAACCGCATGTCCTACGACGCCATCACCGTCACGCCGGTCTCGCCGCATCTCGGCGCCTTCGTCGCCGGCATCGACCTCGGCAACCCGCTCAGCAACCGGCAGGTGGAGGAGGTGCACCAGGCGCTGCTCGACCACCAGGTGCTGTTCTTCCGCGACCAGAGGAACATCACGCTGGAAAGCCAGAAGGCGTTCGGCCGGCATTTCGGCGAGCTGCACGTCCACCCCAACACGCCCGGCCCCGAGGGGCATCCCGAGATCCTGCCGATCCACGCCGACGCGAATTCGAAGCGCGTCGCCGGCGAGCGCTGGCACTCCGACGTCTCCTGCGACCCGGAGCCGCCGCTCGGCAGCATCCTGCACATCCACACCGTGCCGCCGATCGGCGGCGACACGCTCTTCGCCAGCAGCGGCGCCGCCTACGACGCGCTCTCGCCGCGCCTGAAGACCTACCTGGAGGGGCTGACGGCGTTCCACTCCGGCGAGCGTTCCTACCGCCGCACCAACCGCCTGCTCGGCATCGACGACCGCGGCCGCACCTTCCCCAGCGCCAACCACCCGGTGGTGCGCACCCACCCGGAGACGGGCCGCAAGTCGCTCTTCGTCAACCGCGGCTTCACCTACCGGATCAACGAGGTCTCCGAGGAGGAGAGCGACGCGATCCTGAACTACCTCTACCAGCACCAGGAGAAGCCGGACTTCCAGGTGCGCTTCAACTGGACGCCGGATTCCGTGGCGTTCTGGGACAACCGCGCGGTGCAGCACCTGGCGCTGTGGGACTACTACCCGAACACGCGCTCGGGCTTCCGCGTCACCATCAAGGGCAGCAGGCCGGTCTGACACCGGCCCGTCTCCGGGCGGGCCTTGCGGAATCCCGGCCTCGTCCGGGGTTCCGGCATGCTCTGCGCGAGGCAGGCCGAGCGGGCGGCGCCGGCTCGGAGCGGGGCATCCGCGGGCCGCCGGTGCGCGGCCGGGGCGATCCTGCGGGCGCGCGGCCTGCGGCCTCGCCTCACGCCGAGCGTGCCGGCGGGGCGGGGCGGTGCCCGGCGGCGCCTCCCTCGCCGCCCCCCGGCAGGCCCTGCGCGACCAGCCGGGCCAGCGCGCGGGGCTGGTCGGTCATCTGCGGCAGCCCCATCAGCTCGCCATAGGTGCCGCGCGCCGGCGGGCCGGCCACGAGCAGGTCCGGCTGCGCCGCACCGGCGGCGTCGAGCGCCCGCCCGGCGCCGTCCACGGCGATGCCGAGGCCGCAGGGATCGGGCAGGATGGCGCCCGCCTCCCACAGGCTGCGCAGCGCGGGGTTGGCGGCGAGGGCCTGCCCGTGCGCCGGGCCGGTGCAGTTGACCACCGCCGACACCGTCCGCCCGATCGCCGCCGCCGCCGCCGGGGCGCCGCGCGGACGGAGCAGGAGGTGGATACCGTCCGCCTCCGGCCGCGCCTCCAGCAGGCTCCCGGCGAGCAGGAGGACGCCGCCCGCCGCGATCTCCCGCCGCAGCAGCGCGTCGATCTGCGGCGCGCTCTGGAAGCGGTGCACGTCCCACCAGGCGCGCAGGTGCCGCAGCGCACGGCGCTTCTCGGCCAGCGGCAGGGCGCCCCAGACCGCCGGCGCCTGCTCGCGCAGCGCGGCGATCACGTTCTCCCAAGGGCGGCCGGCAGCCACCTCGGCCGCGACCGCCGCGCGCACCCGGCGCAGCAGCGCGGTGGCGCCGGTGGCCGGCGCGGTGGCGAAGTCGCCGGCCGGGCCGACCGGCAGCGGGGTGCGCGGGCGCGGCAGCAGCCCGTGCCGCGACAGGGCCAGGATCCGCCCGGCATGGCCGCGCCGGCGCAGCGCCGCCACCACGTCGCAGCCGGTCAGGCCGGTGCCGAGCACCAGGACGTCGCCCGTCCCCGATACCCGGTCGAGCGCCGCCATGTCCCAGGGATCGGCCACCAGCCGTGCGTCGCCGGACAGCGTGCGCAGCGGCGCCGGCAAGGCCGGCGGCAGGTGCCCGGTGGCGAGCACCACGCACCCGGCCGGCAGCACGCCGCCGTCGTCGAGCGTGACGAGGAAGCCGCCGGGCGCCCGGCGGATCGCCGTGGCCCGGGCACGCCGGTGGCGGAACGCCATCGCCGGCGCGGCGGCGACGGCCTCGGCCAGCCGCTCGGCGACGTAGCGGCCGAACGCGGCGCGCTGCGGGAACAGGCCGCCCCCCGCCACCGTCGCCGCCGGGTCGCGCGCCGGCACGCCCTGCCGGCGCAGCCAATCGTCGAAATCGGCCGGTGCCTCGCCGAACAGCGACATGCGCGTCGCCGCGACGTTGACGCGGCTCGTCGGCTCGGCGGTGGAGTAGGCGAGGCCGGCGCCGGGCAGGGCCGCTGGCTCCAGCAGGGTCAGCCGCGCCGGCCGGTCGCCATGGTCGCGCAGCAGGTGCAGCGCGAAGGCGGCCCCTGCCAGGCCGCCGCCGACCACCACGATCCCGGGCATGCTACCGGGCACGATGCCGGGCCCGTCGGTCATCCCACGCACGCCGCCCCCGGCGCCGCGGCCGAGGCGCAGTCCCGGTGGACCTCCCGCGGGGGTCCGGGGCGGGGCGCAGCATCGCCACCCGGTCGGCCAGCATCGGCGCCTCCTCGATGTCGTGCGTCACCGGCGCCGGGGTGGGCCGCGCCGCCTCCGCGACGGCGGCGGCATGGCGAGCGCGGTTCCGTCAGCCCTGGCGAACGGGATCCGCTCTGGAGCATTTTCAAGCTGGGTGTACTCACCCAGCGACTCGGAAAATGCGAAAAGCCAAAAGGCCAGAGCATTTTCAAGCTGAGCGTCCTCGCTCAGCAGCTCGGAAAATGCGCCGGATCAAAGGCTAGAGCCGTGCCAGCAGGCGCCGCGCCCGCTCCACCACGGGCAGGTCGATCATCTGCCCCTCGAAGGCGACCGCGCCAATCCCCCGCGCCAGCGACTCCTCGAACGCCGCCACCATCCGCCGCGCGCGCGACACCTCGGCCTCGGAGGGGCCGTACTCCTCGTTGATGACCGGCACCTGCGCCGGATGCACGCAGGAGGTGCAGGCGAAGCCGAGCCCGCGCGAGCGCCGCAGCGCCGCCCGGTACCCCTCGGGATCGGAGATCCCCGCCACCGTGCCGATGAAGCCGAGCGGCAGCACCCCCGCCGCGCGCGCCGCCACCAGCCCCAGCATCTTGGGCAGGAACAGCGAGTCGGCGCTCGGCTCCGCGCCGAGATCGAGCGCCAGGTCCTCGCCGCCGACGCTCAGCGCCACCAGGCGCGGATCGGCGCGCGCGATCGCCTCCATCTGCGACAGCGCCGCGGCGCTCTCGACGATGCCGACGAAGCGCACATGCCCCGCCGGCAGCCCCTCCGCCGCCTCGCGCGCCGCGACCAGCTCGGCCAGCAGCCGCACATGGTCCGGCCCGATCAGCTTGGGCAGCACCAGCGCCGTCACCTCGCGGCACACCGCCGCCTCGATGTCGGCCACGGCGAGGTCGAGCGGCCGGTTGATCCGCACGCACACATCGGCGCCGGCACGCCCCTCGAAGGGCTGGCCCACACGCCGCGCCGCCTCGCGCAGCCCGGCGCGCGCGGCCGGCTTCTGCGGCGGCGCAACGGCGTCCTCCAGATCGAGGATGATCGCGTCGGCGCCGCGCATGTGCGCCTTGGCGACGAACTTCTCGGTGCCCGCCGGGCAGTAGAGCAGCGAACGCCAGGGCGGCAGGGTGCGGTCGGTCATGGTCGGGCGCCTCGCGGGCTAACACGTTTCGGGGAAGGCGCTGCCTTCCCCGGACCCCATCCGCCAGGAACCTCCGGTTCCTGGACCTCCGCTGGCGTTTGCGCCCGGCACGTTGCAACGCACGAGGCCTGAATCCGAACGGGGGATCCAAGGGGGCTTCGCCCCTTGGCGGGCGGGGGTGCGGGGGAGGGCCGCGCCCTCCCCCGCCCCTGGCCTACTTCCCGCGCTTCTCCAGCGGCACGAACGCCAGATCCTCCGGCCCGACATAGTTCGCCGTCGGCCGGATGATCTTGTTGTCGATGCGCTGCTCGATCACGTGCGCCGACCAGCCCGAGGTGCGCGAGATGACGAAGAGCGGCGTGAACATCGCCGTCGGCACGCCCATCATGTGGTAGGAGACGGCGCTGAACCAGTCGAGGTTCGCGAACATCTTCTTCGTCTCGGCCATCACCGCCTCGATGCGGTCGGCGATGTCGTACATCTTCCGGCTGCCCGCCTCGTCGGAGAGCCGCAGCGCCACGCCCTTGATGATCTTGTTGCGCGGATCGGCGATCGTGTAGACGGGATGGCCGAAGCCGATCACCACCTCCTTGTTCGCCACGCGCCGGCGGATGTCGTCCTCCGCCTCGTTCGGGTCGGCGTAGCGCTTCTGGATCTCGAAGGCCACCTCGTTGGCGCCGCCATGCTTGGGCCCGCGCAGCGCGCCGATGCCGCCGGTGATGGCGGAATACATGTCGGACCCCGTGCCGGCGATGACGCGGCAGGTGAAGGTCGAGGCGTTGAACTCGTGCTCGGCGTAGAGGTTGAGCGAGGTGTGCATCGCCCGCACCCAGCTCTCGGACGGCGCCTTGCCGTGCAGCAGGTGCAGGAAGTGGCCGCCGATGCTGTCGTCGTCCGTCTCCACCTCGATCCGCCTGCCGTTGTTGCTGTAGTGGTACCAGTACAGCAGCATCGAGCCGAGCGAGGCCATCAGCCGGTCGGCGATGTCGCGCGCGCCGGGGATGTTGTGGTCCTCGCGCTCCGGCAGCGCGCAGCCGAGCGCCGAGACGCCGGTGCGCATCACGTCCATCGGGTGCGAGGCGGCGGGCAGCGCCTCCAGCGCCTGCTTCACGCTCGCCGGCAGGCCGCGCCAGGAACGCAGCTTGGCCTTGTAGCCGCGCAGCTCGCTCTCGTTGGGCAGCGAACCATGCACCAGCAGGTGCGCCAGTTCCTCGAACTCGCACTGCTCGGCGATGTCGAGGATGTCGTAGCCGCGGTAGTGCAGGTCGTTGCCGGTGCGCCCCACCGTGCACAGCGCGGTGTTACCGGCGACGACGCCGGACAGCGCGACCGACTTCTTGGGCTTGTTGGCGGGCGGTGCCGTCTCGCTCATCGTTCCCGTTCCCTGTCTTCTCGTCGTCGTGGCGGCGGTCATGATGGTAGCCAGGCCACCGCCCCGCATCGTCCCGGGCGGCGCGACCGGCGCCGCCCTGCATCCCCGGCGCCGGCGGCGCCCTGCATCCACGGCGCCGGCGGCGCCGCTCGTCACGTCATGCGGCCGGCTCAGCCCTTCCAGCCGAAGATGCCGGTCCGCTCGCTCCGCGCCAGCTTGCCCGTGGGCAGCGCCACGGTCAGGCCGAACAGCTCGTCATGCTTCAGCTCCGGCAGGCGCTGCGCGACCGCGAGGAACCGCTTCGCCTCGGCCGGGTCGAGGATCCCTTCGGTCAGGATCTCGAACTTGCGCACGTAGTCGGCGCGCTTCCAGGGCGTCGCGCCCAGCGTGTGCGCGTTGGCGACCGCCATCTCCTCGTCGTGGACCGTGCCGTCCTTCATGCGGATGATGATGCGCCCGCCGAACGCCTTCACGTTCGGGTCGTCGGCGTGGTAGCGCTCGGTCCACTTCGGCACCTCGACGGTGCTGATCTTGTGCCACAGCCGCACCGTGTCCGCCCGCCGCGCCCGCTCCGGCGCGTAGGACCTCACGTGATGCCAGGCACCGTCCTGCAGCGCCACCGCCACGATGTACATGATGGAGTGGTCGAGCGTCTCGCGCGACGCCTCCGGGTCCATCTTCTGCGGGTCGTTGGCGCCGGTGCCGATCACGTAGTGGGTGTGGTGCGAGGTCTCGATCAGGATCGAGTCCACGTCGTCCCAGTTCTGGATCTTCTTGCCCATCTTGAAGGCGAGGTCGATCAGCGCCTGGGACTGGTACTCGGCCGAATGCTCCTTGGTGTAGGTGTCGAGGATGGCGCACTTGGCCTCGCCCTTGCCCGGCAGCGGCACCTTGTAGTGCGCGCCCTTGCCGTCCAGCATCCAGGCGATCACGCTGTCCTCGCCCTCGTAGATCGGGCTCGGCGCGCCCTCGCCCAGCATGGCGCGGTCCACCGCCTCGACGGCGAGCTTGCCGGCATGCGACGGCGCGAAGGCCTTCCAGGAGGAGATCTCGCCCTTGCGGCTCTGGCGCGTCGCCGTCGTCACGTGCAGCGCCTGCTGCACCGCCTGGTAGATGGTCTCGGTGTCGAGCCCGAGCAGCGTGCCGATGCCGGCCGCCGCCGAGGGGCCGAGATGCGCCACGTGGTCGATCTTGTGCTTGTGCAGGCAGATCGCCTTCACGAGGTCGACCTGGATCTCGTAGCCCGTGGCGAGGCCGCGGATCAGCGCCTTGCCGTCCGCGCCGCACTGCTGCGCGACGGCCAGGATCGGCGGGATGTTGTCGCCGGGGTGGCTGTACTCGGCGGCGAGGAAGGTGTCGTGGTAGTCGAGCTCGCGCACCGCCGTGCCGTTGGCCCAGGCGGCCCATTCGGCGTGCACGCGCACGTCCGGGCCGCAGCCGAACACGGTGGCGCCGCCCTGGCGCGGATGCGCCAGCGCCTGGGTGCGCGCCGTGGTCACGGGATGGCGGTTGATCGCGGCGATCGCCACCGAGGCGTTGTCGATCACCCGGTTGATGATCATGTCGGCCACCTCGGCCTCGACCGCCACCGGATCGGTCGCCACCTCGGCGATCTTCCAGGCGAGCTGGCTCTCGCGGGGCAGCCGGTCGGCCTCGGGGTGGACGCGGACGTCGTGAATCTGCATCGGGTCTGACGTGGCTCCCTGATTTTGCGAAGATCGCGAAGAACGTTGTCGCCGTGAAGTCCCCGCGCTGCATTTTCGGGCGAAGGCCGCCGCTGCGGCTGCGAAGGTCGCGAAGCCCGCGCGGCCTCTCACCGCCACGCCCCGCGCCCCGGCCCTTCCCGCCGGCGGGCCCTCCCGGCGCGGCGCGGAGCCTATCCGGCCGGCGCCGCCCCGGCGAGTCCGTCCCGCGCCGCCCCGGCGGGGCCCCGCCCCACGGCGGCACCGGCCGCGCGACGCGCATCCTCCCGCATCGGCGGGCGCGCACCCCGCCCACGAGCGCCCTACCCGCGCACCAGCGGGCAGCCGCTCGCCGCCGCCCTGGCGCCGCAGTCGGGCGAGGCCCTACCCGCGCACCAGCGGGCAGCCGCCCGCGCTCATCGGCCTGAAGGCCTCCTCGGCGGGGATGGTGTCGCGCACCGTCATCACGTCGCCGGGGTAGCGGCTCTCGCCCGGCTTCTTCACCTCCAGCAGATAGGCCGGGTGGATCTTGCGCCCGTCCTCGCGGATGCGGCCCGGGCCGAACACGTCGTCATCGGTCGGCATCGCCTTCATCCGCTCGATCACCGCCCGCCCCGACGCCTTGGCCCGCGCCACGCCGAGTTCCTTGACCGCCTTCAGGTAGTGCCACACCCCCGAATACGCCCCGGCATGCACGTAGTTCGGGAACACCCCCGCCGGCAGGCGCGGCCGCATGCGCGCGGTGAAGGCGCGCGTGCGTTCGTTGAGATCCCAGTAGAAGGTCTCGGACATGGTCACGCCCTGCATGGTGGGCAGCCCGACCGCGATCACGACGGTGATCGAGCCCACCATCGCCGCCAGCGACACGCCCTGCCGGATCAGCCCGAATTCCTGCGCCTGCCGCACGCAGTTCACCAGGTCGTCGCCCGCGTTGGCGAAGGCCAGCACCTTGGCGCGGCTCGCCTGCGCCTGCACCAGGAAGGCCGAGAAGTCGGTCGTCCCCGGGAAGGGATAGGCGGAGGAGCCCACCACGCGCCCGCCCGCCGCCTGGATGATCGGCGTCGCGTCGCCCTGGATCGCCTTGCCGAAGGCGTAGTCGGCGGCGATGAAGTACCAGGTGTCGCGCCCCGCCCGCGTCAGCCCGCGCCCGACCGCGTTGGCCAGGCACCAGGTGTCGTAGCTCCAGTGGATCGTGTTGGGCGAGCATTGCCGCCCCGTCAGCTCCGCCGTGCCGGCGGAGGTGTTGAGCTGGATGCGGTCCTTGTCGCGCACGATGCTGTTGAGCGCGATGGCGGCGGCGCTGTTGCCGACATCGGTGACGACGTCGACGCCGCGCCGGTCGAACCATTCGCGCGCGATGCCGACGGCGGTGTCCGGCTTGTTCAGGTGGTCGCCCGAGATCAGCTCCACCCGGATCTCCGGGTTGGCGGCGGTGAACTCGTCCACCGCCAGCTTCGCGCAGGCGACGCTGGTCGGCCCGGTCACGTCCCGGTAGGGGCCGGACAGGTCGGTCAGCACGCCGATGCGGATCACGTTGTCCGCCCCCGGGCGCTCCGACTGGGCACGGGCGGGGCGGAACGGCAGCGCGGCGGCCGCGCCGAGCACGGCGCGACGGGGTATCTGCATGGACTCTCTTCCTCGTCTGTCTCGCCGCTTCGGCGCGGCGTTGACGGGGAGCGTAGCACCGGGCGCGCGGGGCGCGGCAACGGGGAGGCCGCGGGGTCACGGCGCCGGGCGCAGGCCCGTGCCCGGGCACTGCCCCTCGGGCGCGACCCGTTCTAGAGCATTTTCAAGCTGGGCGTACTCGTCCAGCGGCTCGGAAAATGCGCTGAGTCAAAGGCTAGCGCCGTTCCAGCCTGATACAGTCAGGCTGGAACGGCGCTAGCCGCCGAGGCTGGCCGCGAACACCCGCGTGTAGTTCCCGCCCAACAGCGCCCGCAGCTCCGCCGCCGAGAAGCCACGCGCCAGCAGCGCCGCGGCCAGCGCCGGCAGGTCGCGGTAGCTGTCGAACACCGCCGGGCCGGTCAGCCCCCGCATGTCGGTGCCGAGTCCGACATGCTCGACGCCCACCACCTCCACCATAGCGGCGAAGCCGGCCGCCAGCGCTGCCATGTCCGGGAAGCGCGAGGCCGGCGGCCAGATGCCGATCACCCCGCCCGTGCCGGCCACCACCCGCGCATGGTCGGGCGAAACCAGTCGGCTGAACCGGCCCGGCGCGTCGGCGAGCGAGGTGTGCGACAGCACCAGCGGCCTGGTCGTCACCGCCGCCGCCTGCTTCACGAGGTCGTAGGTGCCGTGCGCCACGTCCACCACCACGCCGAGGCGGTTGCAGCGCCGGATCACCTCGGCGCCGACCGGCGTGAGGCCGCCATGCACCGGCGGCTCGGTCTGGATGTCGCCCAGCTCGTTGACGCGGTAGTGGGTGAGCTGGAGGTGCCGCAGCGCCCAGCGGTTCCGCGCCGCCTCGACTCCGGCCGGATCGCCTTCCAGGAAGTCGGCGCCCTCGGCCGACACCACCACCGAGGGGCGACCGGACCGCGCCGCCCGCAACGCGGCGGCGTCGGTGATCACCGCGAGCTCCTGCTCCCGCAGCAGCGCGTGCAGGCGGGCGAAGGAGGCCTCGCCATAGGCGCGCAGCTCGCCCGGGGCGGGATCGCGGAAGGGCCGGATGCGGCGGTCCGCCATCACCCGGTGCACCGGGGAGTCGGAGACGATCGCGAGGCAGATCGCGGCCATCCCGCCCGCCCGCATCGGCTCGGCCACCGGCAGGAACGGCGCCTGCCCGGCCACGCGCTGCGTGCCGATGACGTGGCCGGCATGGCTGTGGATGTCCACCGTGGCACTGTCGGCCAGGGCCTGCCGTGCCGCCGCCTCGTCGGCCGCACTGGCAGCAGGGGTACAGGCGGCGAGACAGAGGAGCGGCCCGGCCGAGAGCGCGGCGCGCCGGCCAAGCCTCGGTGGCACGGCACCGACTGGGCGATCGGCGGGGCCGGCCACCGGCCATGCCGCCTCTAGCCGGTAGCGCCACCCCGCCTCCGCTTCCTCCAGCACGCGCCAAGTGCCGCGCAGCCGCAGCGGCCCGCCCGAGGCCAGGACCGGCGCGGTGGCGATCACCTCGATCCGCCGTGCCGGGTCGCGTGGCAGGCAGCCAAGGCAGCAGCTCGGCTCCGACAACAGGGCCAGATAGTCGTGCGCCGCGCCCGGCTCGAAGCAGCAGGGCCAGCCGGTCACCTCGACCGTCTGCCCATCGTGGCGCGCCGCACTGCCACTCTCGATCCCGGTCCAGTCGAGGGACGCAATGGGGCGCGCGGCGGGGTGCGACCCGCCGGCCCCGGCGCCGGGCCGGCGAGGCGTGGCAGGGCATCGTCGCGTCGCTGCCGACACGGCCCGCGTCACGTCCATCGGTCAACCCCCGCCTGCACCCTCGTTGTGCGCACGATCGGCCACCAGCAGGCTCTCGTCCAGGATCGCCAGCAGGCGCTCGGCCTCCGCCTCGCCGATGACCAGCGGCGGGGCGAGGAACAGCGAGGTCTGCTCGCCGCTGGTCCCGATCACCGCCCCCAGCGACAGCGCCCGCGCCGCCACGCGCGAGGCGACCGGTGCCTCCGGCGTGTCCGCCAGCCAGCCGCGCCAGTCCGGCCCGTGCAGCTCGACCGTCCAGTGCAGCCCCTGCCCGGCGACGCGGCAGACGCTCGGGTGGCGTCGCGCCATCGCCACCAGCCGCCGCCGGAACAGCGTCTCCAGCGCGGCGACGCGCGCCAGCAGCGCCTCCTCCCGCAGGATGCGCAGATAGGCGGCGACGGCCGCCATGGCGATCGGGTGGCCGCGCAGCGTGCCGTAATTCTGCCAGGCGGCGCCGCGCAGCCGCTCCACCATCTCGTGCGACAGGATGATCGCCGCGACCGCCTGGGCGCCGCCGCCGAGGCCCTTGCCCAGCGTCGCCATGTCCGGCCGGCTCGTCCCGCCCTGGAAGGCGAAGGCGCGCCCCGCGCGGCCGAGCCCCGTCACCACCTCGTCGGCGATCCAGAGGCAGCCGGCCGCGCGCGCCATGCCGGCCACCGCGTCCTGGTAGGCGCCGTCGTGGTAGAAGCCGCCCTGGGTGTAGTCGAGGATCACCGCGGCCGAGTCCGCGAGCTGGCCCGGCGCCGCCGCCAGCCTTTCGGCCAGCGGCGCCGGCACCGCCCCGTCGCTCCGCCAGGCGGCGCCCTCCGGCGCCGGCAGCACGCGCACCGGCGCGCCGGGAAAGGGCCGCCGCGTCGCGCCCGGGGCCGCCAGCCCGCCATGCCAGTGCGGCTGCACCGTGACGTCGCGCGACAGCCCGACCAGCCCGTGATAGGCGCGCTCGCGCGTCGCGATCGGCTGCCGCCCGGTCAGCGCCTGCGCCAGCGAGAGGGCGATGTCGTTCGCCTCGCTGCCGCTGAGGCAGAAGCGCACCGCCCCGGCCCAGCCCTCGTCCGCGAGCCCGGTCTCGAACAGCGCCTCGGCCGCCGCGTCGCGCCCGGCCCAGCGCCAGCCCTCGCTGACCGTGGGCAGCGACACCGCCGCGCGCAGCGCCTCGGCCATGCGCGGATGGCCGTGGCCGAGCGGGCCGCCCGTGTTGCTGCCGTCCAGCACTCGCCTGCCGTCGTCGAGCAGGAAGTGCACGCCCTCGCCGCCCACCACGCGCGGCGCCTCGGTGCCGGCATTCAGGCCGGTTCGCAGCAGCCTGCCCATCCGCCCGTCCTCCTTCCGCCCGTCACGCGGGTCCGCGGGCGCCTGCCCCACGGGCATCCCCATGGGCATCCCCATGAATACCCTCCGGCGCGCCGTAGCCGCCACCGCCGCTGCCCTCCAGCGTGACGAGGTCGCCGCGCCGCAGCAGCAGGTTGGCCTTGCCCGGCAGCTCCCGCGCCTCGCCGTCGCGCTCCAGCACGATGCGGAAGGGGGCGCCCGGGGCGCCCCGCGCCAGGCCGAAGGGCGGGATGCGGGTGCGCTCCACGCAGGTGGTCAGCCACATCGTCTCCGCCAGCACGCGGTAGGCGCGGACGATGCCGTCGCCGCCGCGATGCCGCCCGGCGCCGCCGGAACCCCGCCGGACCGACTGCCGCTCGACGCGGATCGCGTAGTTCGCCTCGATCACCTCGGCCGGCGTGTTGGAGGTGTTGGTCAGGTGCACGCGCACCGCCGGACAGCCGTCGCGGTCGTGCCGCGCGCCCTCGCCGCCGGCATGCACCTCGTAGAGCATGCGCCAGCCGCCGTCCGGCAGCGGCTCGGCGAAGGCCAGCAGGCCGGAGGTGGCCGGGCCGCCCGCCGAGAGCCGCTCCGGGATCACCCGCTCCATCGCCCGGAACATCGCGTCCACCACGCGCATCGAGGTCTCGTGGTTGCCCGCCGCCACCGGCGCCTTCCACCCCGGCTCCAGCATCGAGCCGGGCCGCGTGACGATGGTCAGCGGCCGCAGCGCGCCGGCGTTCTGCTGCATCTCGCGCCCGCTCATGATCCGCGCCGCGTAGGCGGCGGCGGAACGCGCGATGAAGGGCGTGGTGTTGCAGAAATTCGTCACCCGGTCGGCGCTGCCGGAGAGGTCGATCACCGCCTCGTCGCCGCGTATCTCGATGCGCGCGTGGATGCGCGCCGGGCTGCCGTCGGCGTTGCCGTCGTCGAGGAAGTCCTCGCCCTCGTACACGCCGTCGGGGATGCCGCGGATCGCCGCGCGCATCTCGGCCTCGGAGAGGTCGTGCAGCCGCGCCATGGCGGCGACGAACACCCCGGTGCCGTGGCGCCCGCACAGCTCGCGGATGCGCCGCTCCGCCGCCCGCGTCGCCGCGATCTGCGCCAGCAGGTCGCCCTCGCAGGAGACCGGGTCGCGGACGTTGTGCAGGATGAAGTCCAGCACCGGCCGGTTCAGCTCGTCGGCCAGGGTGATCGGCACGGGCGGGATGCGGATCGCCTCCTGGAAGGTGTCCACCGCCGCGGCGAGGTAGCTGCCCGGCCAGGTGCCGCCCACGTCCGGCCAGTGCGCGAGGCTGAGCGCGAAGGCGACCAGCCGCCCCTCGACGAAGACCGGGCGCGCCACCTTCACGTCGTTCAGGTGGTTCCCGCCCAGCGCGCCGAGGTTGTAGATCAGGGAGTCCCCCTCGCGCAGCGTCGCCGCCGGGCAGACCTTCAGCAGCTCGCGCACCGTGTAGGCCATGGCGCCGAGATGCACGGGGATGTCCTTGCCCTGGCCGACCAGGCCGCCTTCCGCGTCGGTGATCGCCGAGGAGAGGTCGCCCGCCTCGCGCAGCAGCGGCGAGCGCGCCGAGCGCGTCATGACGAGGCTCATCTCCTCCGCCGCGGCGGAGAGGCCGTGCCGGATGACCTCGACCACGAACGGGTCGAGCGCCCCGGCGTCCGCGGGGGCGCCCATGGGAGCGCCCGCGGGACCGTCCAGGGGGGTGTCCGGGCGGAGGCTCATGCCGCGCTCCTCGTCAGGAAGAGGTTGCCGGCCGCGTCGCCGCGCGCCCGCCAGCCCGGCGGCACCACCACGGTGGACCAGGCGTCCTCGACGATGGCGGGGCCGGCGACGCCGCCATCCCCGTTCCCGCCTTCCGGCCCCGCGAGCCGTTCGCGCGGCAGGATGGCGGTCTCCAGGGCCCGCATCGTCGTCCCGGCGCCCGCGAACAGGCAGCGCCGCGTGCGCGCGGGGCGCGGCGGCCGCCCGGCATCGGGCCGGACGAGGCCGGTCCCGGAGGGCCTGCGCGCCTGCACCCGCACGCCCTCGATCACGCAGGGCTCGGCGGTGGCGTAGCCGTAGAGCTGCCGGTGCCGCGCGTGGAAATCCGCCGCCAGCACGGCGGGGTCGAGCGGCATGGCGAAGGGCACCGGCGTCGCCTCGCTCTGCGCGGCGTAGCGCATCAGCGCCACGTGGGCGGTCTCGATCCCCGCCGCCGGCACGCCGTTGGCGATCAGCGGCGCGGTCGCCGCCGCCTCCATCCCGGCGATGCGCGCGGCGAAGCCGGCGGCGTCCAGCCCGTCCAGCCGCAGCCGCAGCGTGCGCTGCTCCAGGAAGGCGAAGTCGGCGGTCAGGCAGCCCAGCGCCGAGAAGGCGGAGGAGGCGGCCGGCACGATCACCTCCGCCAGCCCGTAGGTGTCGGCCAGCCCCGCCGCGTGCATCGGCCCGCCGCCGCCGAAGGCGAGCAGCGCGCAGTCGCGCCCGTCCACGCCGCGCTCCACCGTCACGCGCCGGAGCGCGCGCGCCATGGCGGCGTTGGCGACGCTCAGGATGCCGAGCGCCGCCGCCTCGACGCCCATGCCGAGCGCCTCGGCGATCGGCGCGAGGGCGCGCCGCGCCGCGCCGACATCCAGGCGGATCGTGTCGCCCAGCAGCGCCTCGGGGTCGAGGTAGCCGAGCACGGCGTTGGCGTCGGTGATGGTGGGGCGCGTGCCGCCGCGCCCGTAGCAGGCCGGGCCGGGCTCGGAGCCCGCGCTCTCCGGCCCCACGCTCAGGCCCCCGGGGCCGAGCGTCACGATGGAGCCGCCGCCGGCGCCGATCGAATCCACGGCCAGCATGGGCTGGCGCAGCGGCCGGCCGCCGATCATGCGGGAATCGGTCATCGCCGCCGCGCCGTCCACGATCAGGCAGACATCGGTGGTGGTGCCGCCCATGTCGAAGGTCAGCACGCGCGGCCGCCCCAGTTCGCGCGCCAGCCGCGCCGAGGCGGAGACCCCGGCGGCCGGGCCGGAGGCCGCCATCACCAGCGGCCGCCGCTTCGCCGCCGGCACCGGCACCATGGCGCCGGCCGAGTGGAACACCTGCAAGCCGGCGCCGAGCGGCAGCCGCTCCTCCAGCTCGGTCAGGTACGCCACCGCGATCGGCATGGCGGCGGCGTTGAACACGGTGGAGGAGGCGCGCTCGTACTCGCGCGCCTCCGGGTTGATCTCGTGCGAGACGGAGACGTAGGGCACCACGGCGCGCAGACGCTCCGCCACCAGCCGCTCATGCGCCGGGTCGGCGTAGCTGTGCAGCAGCGAGACGGCGACGCTGCGCACGCCGGTATCGGCCAGCCAGGCGAGCAGCCGGTCGAGCTCGGCCTCCTCCAGAGCCTGCGAGACGCTTCCGTCATGCTCCGTCCGCTCGCGCAGGCCGAAGCAGAGCGCCGGCGGCACCAGCGGCGGCGCCTTGGGCGGCACGTCCAGCCGGTACAGCTCGCGGCGGCGGTAGCGGCCGATCTCCAGCACGTCCTCGAAGCCGGCGGTCGCCACCAGCGCCACCGCCGGCAGCCGCTCCTCCACCAGCGCGTTGGTGACGCGCGTCGTCCCGTGCACGAAGCGGCGCACCGCCGTGGGCGGCAGCCCCACCGCCGCGATCGCCTCCAGCATCGCCCGCACCGGCTCGGCGGGGCGCGAGGGCACCTTGGCGATGCGCGCCTCCCCGCTGCCCGGATGCACCGCGATGATGTCGGTGAAGGTGCCGCCGATATCGGTGCCGATGTCCCAGAGGTCCTGCAAGTCCGGCGTCTCCTGTCGGGCGGCCGGGGCCGCCGCGGAAACGGGATGCAAGATGGCGGCCAGCGGCGCCCGCCCGCCGGAGGGCGCGGCGGCCGCCGGCAGGGCCGTGCGCCCGCCCCGTGGAACCGGCCTCGCCGCCGCCGCCGTCTGTGCCATCATGGCGGCCGCGGCCCTGGCGCGCTCTCTCCGGCCGCCGGGTGGGGACACCCGGCCCGGAGAGGCGCCGGCGCCGCCGGAAAGGGGGGAAAGGTGCCGGCAAGATGAGGATCGGCTGGATCGGCCTCGGCAAGCTCGGCCTGCCGATGGCGCGGCACGCGGCGCGGGCCGGCACGCTGCGCGGGCACGACCGCGACATGGCGCGGCTCGCCGGGGAGCCCGGCATCGGACCGGCGGAGTCGGCGGCGGCGCTGGCCGGCTGGGCGGACATCCTGCTGCTGTCCCTGCCCGACGACGGCGCGCTGCGCGCGGTGGCGGCCGAACTCGCCCCGCGGCTCGGCCCGGAGACGGTGGTGGTCGATACCAGCACCGTCTCGCCGCGGGCCTGCGACGCGGTGCGCGCCCTGCTGGGCGACCGCTATCTCGCCGCCCCCGTCTCCGGCAGCACCGCGACGGCCGAGGCGGCGGCGCTGACCCTGTTCTGCTCCGGCCCGGAGGCGGCGCTGGCCAGGGCACGGCCGGTGCTGGAGACGTTCAGCCGGGCCATCCACCATCTCGGCCCGGGGGCCGAGGCGCGCTGGATGAAGCTCGCCGTCAACCACTTCGTCGGCACCACGGCGCAGGTCGCGGCCGAGGCGCTGACCCTGGCGCGGCGCGGCGGCGTGGACTGGGGCCGGGCGCTGGACGTGCTCGGCGCCTCGGTCGCGGCCTCGCCCCTGGTGGGCTACAAGCTGGCGCCGCTGCGGGCGCGGGACTTCGCGCCGGCCTTCTCGGTGGCGCAGATGGAGAAGGACATGCGCCTCGTCGCCGAGGCGGCGGCCGCGGCCGGCACGCCGGGCCGCCTCGCCGCGCTGGTGCACGGCCTCTACCGCGACCAGGCCGCGACCGACCTCGCCGCCCTCGACTTCTTCGCCGCCATCCTGGCCGCCGAGCGCGCGGCCGGCCTTCCGGAGCCCTGACCGCCATGAGCCAGCACTGGATCATCCACTGCCTCGACCATGCGGGCGCCAACCCGACGCGGCTGCGCCACTACGAGGCGCACAAGGCCTATCTCTCGGGCGCCCTGCCGGTGCGCATCCTGGTCAGCGGCCCGCTGCTCGGCGAGGATGGCGAGACGGCGATCGGCAGCCTGTTCCTGGTCGAGGCGCCGGACCGCGCCGCGGTGGAGGCGTTCCACGCCGCCGACCCGTTCCGCGCCGCCGGGATCTGGCGCGAGGTCGCGATCCACCGGTTCCTGAAGCGCCAGGACAACCGGTAGCGGCGCGGGGGGCCGGCCGGGAAAGTCGGGGCGGGGAAATCGGGCCGGGGAAATCGGGCCGGGGAAGTCGGGCCGGGGAAGTCGGGCCGGGGAAGTCGGGCCAGGGGAGTCGGGCAGCATGATCCAGCCATTCGTCTACACCGCCCAGCCGGCGCGGGTGATCTTCGGCGACGGGACCCTGGCGCGGGTGCCGGAGGAGATCGCGCGGCTCGGCCTGCGCCGCGTGCTGACCGTCTCGACGCCGCCGCAGGCCGGCAAGGCGGCGGCGCTGGCGGCGCGCTTCCCGGACCGCTCGGCCGGCGTGCTGGCGGAGGCGGTGATGCACACGCCGGTCGCGGTGACGGAGGCCGCGATGCGGGTGGTCGCGGAACGCGGCGCCGACGGGCTCCTCGCCCTCGGGGGCGGCTCGGCCATCGGCCTCTCCAAGGCGATCGCGCTGCGCACCGGGCTGCCGCAGATCGCCGTGCCGACCACCTATGCCGGCTCGGAGATGACGCCGGTCGTCGGCGAGACGCGCGACGGCGCCAAGACCACGCGCAGCGACCCGCGCATCCTGCCCACCGTGGTGATCTACGACGTCGATCTCACCATGAGCCTGCCGCCCGCCCTCTCCGGCACCAGCGGCATCAACGCCATCGCGCACGCGGTGGAGGCGCTCTACGCGCGCGACGGCAACCCGGTGATCGCGCTGCTGGCGCTGGAGGCGATCGGCGCGCTGCACCGCGCCCTGCCGCGCATCGTGGCCGACCCGGCCGACCGGGCGGCGCGCACCGAGGCGCTGTACGGCGCCTGGCTCTGCGGGCTGTGCCTCGGCTCGGTCGGCATGGCGCTGCACCACAAGCTCTGCCACACGCTGGGCGGCCGCTTCGGCCTGCCGCACGCCGAGACGCACACGGCGGTGCTGCCGCACGCGCTGGCCTACAACGCACCGGCCATCCCGGACGTGATGGCGCGGCTGAACGCGGCGCTGGGCACCGGGGACGCGCCGCTCGCCCTGTACGAGCTGGCCGGCCGGGTCGGGGCGGAGCGTTCGCTGCGCGCGCTCGGCATGCCCGGGGAGGAAGGGGAGGAGGAAGCGGGGGAGGCGACGGGGGACGTCATCGGCGGCACGGTCGCGGCGGTGCTGGCCAACCCCTACTGGAACCCGCGCCCGCTGGAAGCCCCGGCGCTGCGGGACCTGCTGTCCCGGGCCTATCGGGGCCTGCCGCCCGCCTCGTCCTGATCCGCCCACCGGGGATCGGGCGCCCCCTCCCCGCCTCGCCGCCGGCCGCGCGGCGGCAGCGCCGCGCGCGCCCCGCCGGAAGGCGCCTCCCGCAGGCGCCTCCCGAGGATGCCGTCCGCCGGGCGCGGGGCTCCCGGCCCGGCGGCAACGCATTGACCGCGGCGGCCGGCACCGGGCCTGATGGGCCCCTCTAGAGCATTTTCAAGCTGAGCGTCCTCGCTCAGCGGCTCGGAAAATGCGAAAAATCAAAAGGCTAGAGCCGTTCCGACCTAATACGGTCAGGCTGGATCGGCTCCAGAGCGGATCGCCGGCGGGCGGACACGCCCGGTGGCGTGAATCCGCGCCGGGAACAACGAGCGACAGCGAACCGCAGTCCCGACCGGACTGCGGTTCGCCGTAGGTGCGCGAGGCCATGCAGCGACCCGTCGACGACGCCACGGCAGGCCACGACGCGGCGGACGGGGCCTGGGCGAAGCTGTTCCGCCGCCTGGATCCCGACGGCCCGACGCTGCAGATGCAGATCCGCCGCACCCTCGCCTCCGCCATCGGCGGCGCCGTGCTGCCGGCCGGCACCCGCCTGCCCTCGACCCGGCGCCTGGCCGCGATGCTGGGGGTGGCGCGCAACACCGTCACCCTGGCCTACCAGCAGCTCGTCGACGACGGGCTGCTGGAGAGCCGCGCCCGCAGCGGCATCTTCGTCGCCGACGCGGCGCCGGGCGGCACGCCGCGCCGGGCCGGGGAGCCGCAGGCGCACCGGCAGGCGCCGCGCCCGGGCGTGGACTGGCCGGCGCGCTTCGCCGCCGCGCCCTCGACCTTCCTGCACATCAGCAAGCCGGCGGACTGGCTCTCCTACCCCTACCCCTTCCTGTTCGGGCAGTTCGATCCCGCCCTGTTCCCCAGCAACGACTGGCGCGAGAGCGTGCGCGCCGCCTCCAGCGTCACCGAGATGCACGGCTGGGCCGGCGACCGCATCGACGACGACGACCCCGACCTGCTGGAGCAGATCCGGCTGCAGGTGCTGCCCCAGCGCGGCATCTGGGCCGCGCCGGGGCAGGTCATGGTCACGCTGGGCGCGCAGCAGGCGCTCTACCTGCTGGTCCGGCTGCTGGTCGGGCCCGACACGCCGGCGGGGGTGGAAGGACCCCGGCTATCCCGACCTGCGCCACCTGGTCCGCCTGGCCACGAGCGCGCCGCGCCTGCTGCGCGTGGACGAGGAGGGCTGCGTGCCGGACGCCGCCTTCGCCGGCTGCCGCGTCGCCTTCCTCACCCCCGCGCATCACTGCCCCACCACCGTGACGATGCCCGTGCGCCGGCAGCGGGCGCTGCTGGCCGCGGCGCGCGCGGCGGACATGGTGATCGTGGAGGACGACTACGACGGCGGCCTGCCGCTGGACGGGCCCCGGCCGACCTCGCTCGGCGAGCTGGACGAGGATGGCCGGGTGATCCACGTCGGCAGCCTGTCGAAGATCCTCGCCCCCGGCCTGCGCCTCGGCTGGATCGCGGCGCCGCGGCCGGTGATCGAGGAGCTGCGGGTGCTGCGCCGGCTCATGCACCGCCACCCGCCGATGAACAACCAGCGCGCCGCGGCGCTGTTCCTCTCGCTCGGGCACTACCGCACCCACACCGCGCGGATCGGCCGCATGCTGCGCGAGCGCGCGGCGCTGATGGACGGGCTGATGGACGGGCTGATGGACTGGCACCTGCCGGGCTGCGCCTGGCGGCGCGCGCCGGGGGCCACCAGCTACTGGGTCACCGGCCCGCCCGGGCTGGACGGCCGCCGGCTCGCCGAGGCCGCGCGCAGCCAGGGCGTGCTGCTGGAACCGGGCGACGTGTTCTTCGCCGACCCCGCCGAGGGGCGCGCCACGCTGCGGCTGGGCTTCTCGGCGATCCGCACCGACCGGATCGCGCCCGGCCTCGCGCGGCTGGCCGGGCTGATCGCGGCGGCGCGGCCCGGATGACCGCCCCGGCCGCCGCGAGGAGGCGGGGCCGCCGCCTCGTGCGACGGGCCGGGCAGAGGCCCGCCCCGCGTCTCAGCCCCTGCCCTTCCAGGGCACCAGCACCTTCTCCAGCCGGCGCATCCCGAGCTCGAACAGCCCGGCGAAGGCGCCGATCACCAGGATGCCCATCATCACCACGTCGGTGCGCAGGAAGTTGGAGGCGTTGAGCACGAGCTGCCCGAGCCCGGCGGTCGCCGCCACCATCTCGGCCGCCACCAGCGTGGTCCAGCCCACGCCCATGCCGATGCGCAGGCCCACCAGGATGTCCGGCAGCGCCGCCGGCAGGATGACGTGCCGCACCACCTGCCGGCGCGAGGCACCGAGGGACAGCGCCGCGTTGACCTGGTCGCGCGAGGCGGCCAGCACGCCGGCGCGGGTGGCCAGCACCACGGGCGCGAAGCAGGCGAGGAAGATCAGCAGCACCTTCGAGGTCTCGCCGATGCCGAACCAGATGATCATCAGCGGCAGGTAGGCCAGCGGCGGCAGCGGCCGGTAGAACTCGACCGGCGGGTCCAGCACGGCGCGCGCCAGCCGGCTCATCCCCATCAGCAGCCCGACCGGCACGCCCACCAGCACCGCCAGCGCGAAGGCGCCGACCACGCGCAGCAGGCTGTCGCGCGCATGCACCAGCAGCGGCGCGCCGTCGAGGTCGCCGTTCCAGGCCTGCAGGAAGGCGTTGCCGATCGCCTCGGGCGAGGGGAGGAAGAGCGGCGCCACCCAGCCCATCTGCGAGGCCGTGGCCCAGAGCAGCAGCAGCAGCGCCACGCTCAGCAGGCTGATCAGCGGCATGCCGCCCGCCTCTCCGCCCGCCGGCCCGCCCGCCGGCGGCGGGGCGCGCCGCGCGGGGCGGCGGGGCGGCGGCGCGGGGGATGCGGGGGCAGGCGCGGTCGGGGCGGCCTCCGGCAGGGCCGGGGCGCGCGTCGCATCGGGGAGCATGGCACCGTCCATGGTTCAGGCCACCTTCGGGGCAGGGAGACAGGCCGCCTTCGCGGCCGGGAAGTTCAGGCCGCCTTCGCGGCCGGGGGTTCAGGCCGCCTTCGCGGCCGGGGGGTGAGTTCAGGCCGCCTTCGCGGCGGGGTCGCGGTGGTGGACCTTGTCCAGCACCGCCTCGCGCATCGCGATGAAGTCGGGCGCGGCCTTCACGGCGCGGGAATTCCGCCCCTCGACGAAGCGCCGCGCGAAGGGCAGGTCGATCACCTCGGTGATCCTGCCCGGGCGCGGGCTCATGATGACGAGGCGGGTGGCCAGGAAGATCGCCTCCTCCACGTCGTGGGTGATGAAGAAGGCCATCTTGCCGGTGCGGTGCCAGACGTCGAGGATCAGCTCCTGCACCTGCTCGCGCGTGAAGGCGTCGAGCGCGCCGAGCGGCTCGTCCATCAGCAGCATGCTGGGGTCGCTGGCGAGCGCGCGGGCGATGCCGACGCGCTGCTGCATGCCGCCCGACAGCTCGTAGATCCGGCGCGCGGCCACGTCGGGCAGGCCGACCAGCGCCAGCATGCGCTGCGCCGCCGCCCGCCGCTCGGCCCTGCCCACGCCGCGCATGCGCAGCCCGAAGGCGACGTTCTCCGCGACGTCGAGCCAGGGCATCAGCGCGTGCTTCTGGAACACCACGCCGCGGTCGGCGCCGGGGCCGGCGACCGCGTGGCCGTCGAGCAGGATCTCGCCGCGCGTCGGCCGCAGGAAGCCGGCGATGGCCGAGAGCAGCGTGGTCTTGCCGCAGCCCGAGGCGCCGAGCGCCACCACGAAGTCGCCGGGCCGGATCGCCAGGCTGACGTTGGAGAGGGCGACGACGCCGTTCTCGCCCTCGCCGTAATGGACGCTGACGTTGCGGATCTCCAGCATGGCGCCCTCCTCAGCCCGCCGCCGCGGCGCGGACGTACTCGGCCGTGACGAAGCGGCCGTAGTCGGGCGCCACCGCCGGCACCCGCCCCTGCTCCTTGAGGAAGGCGGCGGTGTCGGCCAGCGCCCGCGCCGCGCCGCCGCCGAGCCAGGCGTCTGAGGCCTGCTCGGCGAGGGTCGGGAAGCGGTAGGCGGCCAGCGCCGCCGGCACGTCGGCCGCCGCCGCGCCGGTGACGCGCGCCACCGCCTGCACCTCGGGCGATTCCGGCGTCCAGGCGGCCGGGCCGGCGCGGTAGGCCGCGTCCCGCGCCGCGATGGCCTTCACCAGAGCCGCCATGAAGGGCCGGTTGGCCTCGGCCCAGCGGCGCTGCACCACGATGCCGTCGAAGGTCGGCCGGCCCTGCCGCGCGATGTCGCCGGCCGAGACCAGCACGCGCCCGTCCTGCTTCAGCCGCGCCAGCACCGGGTCCCAGACGAAGGCGGCGTCGATGTCGCCGCGCGTCCAGGCGGCGGCGATCTCGGGCGGGCGCATGTTGAGCAGGCGCAGGTCGCGCGGGCGCAGCCCGGCCTTCTCCAGCACGTAGGCGAGCTGGTAGTGCGCGGTGGAGACGAAGGGCACCGCCACCGTCCTGCCGCGCAGTCCGGCGACGTCGGCGATGCCGCTGGCGTTGCGGGCGACGAGCTGCTCGGCATCGGCGATGTCGTCGAGGATCCAGAAGAGCTGCACGTCCATCCCCTGCGAGGCGGCGGTCGCGATCGGGCTCGACCCCATCTCGCCGATCTGCACGTCGCCCGAGGCCATGGCGCGCAGCACGTCGGCGCCGCCGGCGAATTTGCGCCAGGCGATCTCGGCGCCGGCGGCGCGGGCCAGGCTGCCATCGGCGATGCCGGCGCGCATCGGCGTCACCATGTCCTGGTGCGCGAAGGTGATGGCGGCGGCGCGGGCGCGGCGCAGCGCCGGGGTGGCCAGGGGCGCGGCCAGCAGCGTGGCCAGGCCGGCACGCAGGAGGGGCCGTCTCGTCGTCGGCATCGTCGCTTGTCCTTCTTCCTTCGGCGTCTTCCGGTGGGCTTCGGGGAGGCGGGGGCGGCCTCTGCGTGGCGACAATGGAGCCGGGAATGGCCGGCCGATGATAGGTCCAGTTGCCGGCATTCTTGCCCATGATTGGACCACAGCCGGCCGATACGTTTAAGAAAAGCCCATTTCCCGGGCTTTTTGCCCACGAACGATGCGGAAAATGCGTTCGCTTGACCGCCCGGAGGGCGGAAAGGCCCATCTGGCAGGATGTCCGGGGTCCATCTGGACCTATGGCCGCCCCGGCGCGCCCACTAGCCTCGGCCCATGAGCGAACCCCAGACCGAGGCGAGGCAGGCACTGCTGGTCCGCCTGTTCGAGGCCTTCAACCGTCACGACGCCGACGGCGTGATGGCCTGCTTCACGCCGGACATCGTGTTCCACGCGGCGGCCGGCCCCGAGGCGAACGGCCGCCGCCTCGCCGGCGCCGAGGCCGTGCGCGCCGCCTTCGTCGCGACCTGGACCGCCATGCCGGACGTGAGCTGGCAGGTCCGCCGCCACGCCGTGTTCGGCGACCGCGCCGTGAGCGAGTGGCTGTTCCGCGCCACCGCACCCGACGGCGGCCGGATCGAGGCCGAGGGGCTCGACCTGTTCGAGTTCGCGGGCCCGCTGATCGCCGCCAAGAGCGCCTTCCGCAAGGACCGCCCCCCGATCCCCCCGGTGCAGCCGGCCGCCTGAGCGCCGCGCAGGACATCCGCCGCCATGAACCAGATCGCGCCCGTCGCCCCGACGGCACAGCCCTACGACCCCCGCTACGACCCGCTGGTCGACGCGACGCCCGGCCGCAACCGCGCCTACGCCCCGACCTACTGGGTGGCGACGGCGGGCACGCCGCCGGCCGATGACGGGCCGGTGGACCGGGACATGGACGTGGACGTGGCGATCGTCGGCTCCGGCTTCACCGGCCTGAGCTGCGCCCTGTTCCTAGCACGCGAGCACGGCATCCGGGCGACGGTGCTGGAGGCGAACCGCGTCGCCTGGGGCTGCTCCACCCGCAATGGCGGGCAGGGGCAGAACGCCTCGGGCCGCCTCACCCGCACGCAATGGATCGCGCGCTGGGGCGAGGACGTCGCGAAGTCGCTGCACGCCGAGATCCTGGAGGGGTTCGAGACCTTCGCCGCCCTGACGCGCGAGATCGACTGCGACCCGCAGCCGGGCGGGCATCTCTACATCGCCCATCGCCGGCGCACGCTGGAGAAGCTGCGCGCGCAGTCCGAGGTGGACAACCGCGTCTTCGGCTACGCCACCCGCGTCATGGACGCCGACGAGCTGCGCCGGGACTGGGTGGACGAGGCCGGCGCGGCGGGCGCGCTGCACGAGCCGCTGGGCATCGGCGTTCACCCCGCGAAGCTCGCCTTCGGCTACCTCGCGGCGGCGCGGGCGGCGGGGGCGCGGGTGCACACGGCGAGCCCGGTGGTGGAGGTGACGCGCGAGGGCGCCGGCTTCCGGCTGCGCACGCCCGGCGGCACGGTGCGGGCGCGGGCCGTGGCCTTCGCGACGGGCGGCTACACCGGCCAGGGCCTGCATCCGCGCCTGCGCTCGCGCATCATGCCGATCCTGTCCAACTCCGTCGTCACGCGGAAGCTGACGGCCGACGAGATCGGGGCGCTGAACTTCCGCACGCGCCAGGTCATCACCGACACCCGGACGCTGCGCTACTACTACCGCCTGCTGCCCGACGACCGCCTGCAGATCGGCAGCCGCAGCGCCATCACCGGCGCCGACGCGGAGAACGCGACGCATCTGCGCGTGCTGACGGACGGGCTGGCCGCCAAGTTCCCGCCGCTGCGCGGCATCCGGCTCGACCATTCCTGGTGGGGCTGGGTCGATGTCAGCCACGACATGATGCCGCGCATCGTGCGGCCCGACCCCGCCGCGCCGCTGTTCTACGCCATGGGCTACGGCGGCAACGGCGTCAGCTACTCCGCCCAGGCCGGGCGGCGGCTGGCGGCGCTGGTGGCGGGCCGGCCGCTGCCCGAGCGCGTGCCGATCTTCCGGGGCGAGCTGCCGGGGCATCCCTTCGCGCCCTTCCGCCGGATCGGCCAGCGCATTCTCTACCGGGTGTACCAGCGCCGCGACGAACGGCCCGATCCGTGATCGCCGGCGCCGCCCTGCCGCCCGCCGCGCTGCTCGGCACCGGCTTCGCCATGGTGTTCCTGGCGGGGCTGATCCGCGGCTTCACCGGCTTCGGCTTCAGCATCGCGGCGGTGCCGCTGCTGAGCCTGGTGATGCCGCCCGCCGAGGCGGTGCCGATCGTGCTGCTGCTGCAGCTCTGCGTCAGCCTGAACGGGCTGGGCGAGGCGACGCGGCTCTGCGACTGGGGTTCGATCCGCATGCTGGCGCTGGGCGCGGCGGTGGCGACGCCGGTGGGCATCTGGGGCCTCGCGCAATTGCCGGCGACGCCGGTGCGGCTGGTGATCGCGGCGATCGTGCTGGCCGCGGTGCTGCTGCTCGGGCGCGGGCTGCGCCTGGCCGCCCTGCCGCGCGGCGCCGGGGTGCTGCCCTTCGGCATGCTGTCGGGGCTGTTCAACGGGCTCGCGGGCATGCCGGGGCCGCCGGTGATCGCCTTCTACCTCGCCTCGCCGCTCGGCACCGGGGCGGCGCGGGCCTCCATGATCGTGTTCTTCCTGGCCACCTCGGTGTTCGGGCTGGTGCCGCTGGCGCTGCTGCGCATGCTGAGCTGGCCGATCGCGCTCGCCGCGCTGCTGGGCTTCCCGGCGGTGTGGTTCGGCTCCTGGCTGGGCGCGCTTCTCTACCGGCGGAGCCCGGAAGGGCATTACCGCGTGGTGGCGCTGACGCTGCTCACCGTCACCGCCCTGCTCGCGGCGACGCGGGCGCTGCTCGACCTTGTCGCCTGACATCCGGAGATGACGATGCCCCGACCGGTCACGGTCTTCACCGCGAAGCGCGTGCTGACGATGAACCCGTCGCAGCCGGAGGCGACGCATGTGGCGGTGCGCGAGGGCCGCATCCTGGCCGTGGGCGGACCGGCGGACACCGGTCGATCCGCCGCCCGGCTGCCGCTTCGCCAGCCAGTGCCCCTTCGCCGAGCCGCGCTGCCGCGCGGAGACGCCGGGGCTGCGCGCCGTCGGCCCCGGCCATCTCTCGGCCTGCCTGCGGCAGGAGGCGCTGCCCGTGCCGGACTTCGCCGCGGGCATGGCGCCCTCGCCGGAGTCGGGGGACGTGCCGGCGCGCCCGGAGGCTGCCGCGAGCGCGCGCTGACCGGGATGCGCCGGCCGGAGGCGGCGTCGCGGCGGGCAGCCGCGCGGCGGCGCCATCGACGGATCGGCCGTGCCGGGCGACAGTCCGCGCCATCGAAGGAAACCGCATGACCGATCCGACCACGCCCGATCCCGTCACGCCCGATCCCGTCACCCTGGCGGTGCTGCAGGCCCGCTTCACCGCCATCGTCGAGGAGATGGGCGAGGCGCTGCTGCGCACCGCCTACTCGCAGATCCTCAACGCCTCGCGCGACTTCTCGATCGCCCTGTGCGACGCCGGGGCGCGGCTGGTGGCGCAGGCGGACCACCTGCCGGTGCACGTGGGCGCCATGCCCTACGCCGTGCGGGCGGTGCTCGACGGCGTCGGGGCCAGGCCGCGCCCGGGCGACATCTTCCTGGTCAACGACCCCTGGCACGGCGGCAGCCACCTGCCCGACATGACGGTGGTGGTGCCGGTGTTCGGCGAGGACGGCACGCTGCGCTTCTGGAGCGTGGTGCGCGCGCACATGAGCGACATCGGCGGCGCCACGCACGGCGCCTACAACGCCGCCGCCACCGACATCTGGCAGGAGGGCATCCGCGTCCCGCCGATCCGGCTGGGCGAGGACGGGGTGGTCCGCGAGGACCTGCTCGCCATGCTCGCGGCCAACACCCGCCTGCCGCGCGACTTCCGCGGCGACATGCTGGCCGCGGTGGGCGCCGCGCGCCTGGGCGGGAAGCGGCTGGGCGAGGCCTTCGCGCGCCACGGCGCGGCCCGGGTCTCGGCGGCGGGCGAGGCGATCCTGGCGCTGAGCGAGGAACGGGCGCGCGCCATCCTCGCCACCTGGCGCGAGGGAACGTGGCGCGCCGAGGCGCGGCTGGACGATGACGGGCGCGGCAACGACGACGTCACCATCCGCGCCGCCGTGACGGTGGGCGGCGGCCGCGTCGCGGTGGACCTGTCGGAGAGCGACCCGCAGGTGGCGAGCTTCGTCAACTCCTCCTACGCCAACATGCGCTCGGCCGTCGCGATCGCCTTCGCCTACCTGCTCGATCCCGACATCCCGAAGAACGACGGCGTGTTCCGCCTGCTCGACGTCACCGCGAGGCAGGGCACCGTGGCCTGGGCCGCCGAGGGCGCGCCGGTCACGCTCTGCACCAACCATTCCGGGCAGGAGATCCTGGAGGCGGTGCTGCTGGCCATGGCCAATGCCTGCCCGGAGCGGGCCATGGCCGGCTGGGGCAAGCGCTTCCGCATCGCCATCACCGGCCGCGACCCGCGCCGGGGCCGCCCCTTCGTCTGGCACCTGTTCCACGCCCGCCCCGGCGGCGGCGCCTCCCCGGCCGGCGACGGCTGGCCCTGCGCCGGCGAATGGGGCGTGGTCGGCGGCATCAAGTTCGGCAGCGTCGAGATGGCCGAGGCGCGCTTCCCGCTGTTCTTCGAGCGCCACGAGATCCACCCCGGCTCCGGCGGCGACGGCACGCATCGCGGCGGCCCGGGCGGGCTGGCGACGATCCGGGTGGAGAGCGAGGGTCCCTCGGTCGGCAACACCGCGGGCGATGGCGCCCGCCACGGCGTCACCGGCATGGCCGGCGGCGCGCCGGGCGCCCCCCACCGCTACGTGCTGCGCGCGCCGGACGGGACGGAGCGGGTGCTGCGGACCAAGGAGACCGGCATCCCCATCCCCGCCGGCGCGGTGCTCGACCTGCGGGCCGGCGGCGGCGGCGGCTGGGGGCCGCCCGAGGGCCGCGACCCGGCGGCGCGGCGGCGCGACGCCGAGGAGGGCTTCACGGCATGAGCGGCTACCTGATCGGCGTCGATGTCGGCGGCACCTTCACCGACGTGGTCGGCATCGCGCCGGACGGCGGCACCACCCTGGCCAAGGCGCCCAGCACCCCGGCCGACCAGAGCGAGGGCGTGCTGGCCGGCATCGCCCGGCTGGCCGAGATGCTCGGCCTCGGCACCGCCGACCTGCTGGCCCGCACCGGGCGGATCGTGCACGGCACCACGGTGGCGACCAACGCGCTGCTGGAGCATCGCGGCGCCCGGGTCGCGATGCTGACCACCGAGGGGCACCGCGACGTGATCGAGATGCGCGAGGGCATGAAGCCCGACCGCTACGACCTGCGCGCCGCCCCGCCCGCGCCGCTGGTGCCGCGCGCGCGCCGCCTGCCGGTGCGCGAGCGGCTGCGCGACGACGGACGGGTGGAGACGGCGCTCGATCCCGACTCCCTCGCCGCCGCCGTCGCCGCCGCGCGGGCGGCCGGCGCGGAGGCGGTGGCGGTCTGCTTCCTGCACGCCTGGCGCGACCCGACGCACGAGCGCGCGGCGGCCGAGGCGGTGCGCGCCGCCATGCCGGACGCCTTCGTCACCACCTCCGCCGAGGTGCTGCCGCAGATCAAGGAGTTCGAGCGCTTCTCGACCACGGCGGTGAACGCCTATGTCGGGCCGCTGGTCAGCCGCTACCTCGACCGGCTCGGCGGCCGGCTGGCGGCGGCGGGCTTCGCGGGGCCGCTCTTCGTCATCCTGAGCCATGGCGGCGTGGCCCCGGTGGCCGAGGCGGCGCGTCTGGCGGCCGGCACCGCCCTCTCGGGCCCGGCCGGCGGCGTCGCGGCGGCGGTGGCGATCGCGCGCTCCGGCGCCGCGCGCGACCTCGTCACCTTCGACATGGGCGGCACCTCCACCGACATCGCCCTGGTCGAGGGCGGCGAGGCGGCGCTGGGCCGCGGCCGCGCCGTGGGCGGCGAGCGGATCGCGCTGGAGAGCCTCGACATCGTCACGCTGGGCGCGGGCGGCGGCTCGATCGGCCATGTCGGGCCGGGCGGCACGCTGCAGGTGGGGCCGCGCTCGGCCGGCGCCGTGCCCGGCCCCGCCGCCTACGGCACGGGCGGCACCGAGCCGACCGTGACCGACGCCAACCTCGTGCTCGGCTACCTCGACCCGGCGCGCTTCCTGGGCGGGCGCCGCCGCCTGGACCCGGCGGCCGCGCGCGCCGCGCTGGCGCGGCTGGGCGGGGCGCTGGGGCTCTCGGCCGAGGCGACGGCGGCCGGCATGCTGCGCGTCGCCAATGCCCGCATGGCGGACGGCATCCGCATCGCCACGGTGCGCCGCGGCGTCGATCCGCGCGGCTTCGCGCTGCTGAGCTTCGGCGGCGCCGCCGGGCTGCACGCCACCGCCGTGGCGCGGGAGATCGGCATCGGCCGCGTGCTGGTGCCGCTCTTCGCCGCCGGCCTGTCCGCCTGGGGCATGCTGCACACCGACCTGCGCTACGAGCTCAGCCGCTCCGTGCTGGACGAGGGCACGCTGCGCGACGAGGCCGCCCTGCGCGCCCCCTTCGACGCGCTGGAGGCCGAGGCCCGGGACCGGCTGCGCGGCTGGTGGTCCGGCGAGGTGGCGATCCGCCGCCGCGCCGACATGCGCTACGGCGAGCAGGTCTTCGAGATCGACGTGCCGCTGGACGGGGTGGACTGGGATTCGCCCGGCCTGCCGGCGCGCGTCGCCGCCGCCTTCCATGCCCGCCACCGGGCGCTGTTCACCTACGACCTGCCGGGCGAGGCGGTGGTGCTGGTCAATGCCCGGCTGGCCGCGGTGGGCCGCCTGCCCGCCCGGCCGTCGCGGGCTGGGCGCGCCGGAGGCGGCGCGGCCGGCGGCGGGGCGGCCCCGGCGACGCGCCCGGTGCATCTGGAGGGGACGACGCGCGCGGTGCCGCTGCACGACTTCGCCGCCCTGCCGGAAGGGGCGGCCATCGCCGGCCCCGCCATCGTCGAGAGCGACACCACGACCGTCCTGCTGCTGCCGGGCGACATGGCCGTGATGGGGCCGGACGGGCTGCTCGACGTCGCCGTCGCCGGCGGGCCCGGCTGAACCTTCCGCCGGCTTCGCGCGGCGCCACGCCGGCGGCCGGTGCCGGTGCCGGTGCCGGGGCCGCGCCGGCCGCCGGCCTTCGCGCGGGCTCTCCCCTCGCCTTGCCCGATCCCGGCCCGGCCTGCGAAGCTTGCGGATGTCCCTGCGCGAACCGAAGCTCTTCGCCGGCGAGCGGCTGCGCCGGCTGCGCCTCGCGCGGCCGCTCAGCCAGGCGGCGCTGGCGCGCGCGCTCGGCCTCTCGCCCTCCTACCTGAACCAGATCGAGCGCGACCAGCGGCCGCTGCCGCGCGCCGTGCTGCACCGGCTGTGCGAGGAATTCGGCGTCGGCCTCGGCTACTTCGCCGACGGCGAGGACCTGCGCCAGGCCGGCGACCTGCGCGAGGCGACGGCCGACCCGCTCTTCGCCGCTCCCGCCGTGGCCCCCGACGAGGCGCAGGCGGCGGTGCGCGCGGCGCCGGAGCTGTCGCGCCGCTTCCTCACCCTCTACCGCGCCTATCTCGCGCTCGACGAGGAGCACCGCTCGCTGCGCGCCCGCGTCGCGGCGGACGCGGCGCTGGCGGATGCGCCGCCGCGCCTGCCCTACGACGAGGTGCGCGACTGGGTGCAGTCCCGCCGCAACCACTTCCCCGCCCTCGACGACGCCGCCGAGGCGCTGTTCGAGGAGCGCGGCTTCGCGACGGCCACGCTGCGCGACGACCTGCAGCGCCACCTGCGCGACCGCCACGGCGTCGCCGTCGCAGAGGCGCCCGGCCTGCCCGCGGCCGGCATGCTCTGGCGCCTCGACCGCCGCGCGCGCCGGCTCATCCTGGCCGACGAGATGGCGCCGGAAAGCCGCGCCTTCTGCCTCGCCCACGTGGTCGGGCTGCTGGAGCAGGGCCGCGCCATGGACCGCATCGTCGCCGATGCCGGGCTGCCGAGCGGCGAGGCGCGCTCGCTCGCCCGCGTCGGCCTCGCCAATTACTACGCCGGCGCGCTGATGCTGCCCTACCGCCGCTTCCACGCCGAGGCGCGGGCGCTGCGCCACGACATCGAGCGCCTCCAGCGCCGCTTCGGCGCCAGCTTCGAGCAGGTCTGCCACCGCCTCTCCACGCTGCAGCGGCCGGGGCTGGCGGGGGTGCCCTTCTACTTCCTCAAGACCGACATCGCCGGCAACGTCTCGAAGCGCAGCAGCGCCACGCGCTTCCACTTCGCCCGCTTCGGCGGCGCCTGCCCGCTGTGGAACGTGCACCAGGCCTTCGCGCAGCCCGGCCGCATCCTGGTCCAGCTCGCCCGCACGCCGGACGGCGCCACCTGGCTCTGCTTCGCCCGCACCGTCGGCACCGGCGGCGGCTCCTTCCTGGCCCGCCCGCGCGAGGTGGCGGTGGGGCTGGGCTGCGAGGTCGCCCATGCCGACCAGCTCGTCTACGCGGCCGGCCTCGCCCTGAACGACCCGGACGTCGCCGTGCCGATCGGTCCCGGCTGCCGGGTCTGCGAGCGCGCCGACTGCCGCCACCGCGCCATGCCGCCCATGGGCCACGCGCTGGATGTCGGCACCGCCGAGCGCGGCGTGCTGCCCTACCGCGTCGCGGCGGCCCGGGGGGCGGCCCAGGAGGGAGCTAAGGGGGCGTCCCAGGAGGGGACCCGGGGGACGGCCGAGGCGGTGGTCCGGGACGCGCATCGCGCGGCGGCGCCGGGCGCGCGACGGGAGGGGAACGGAGGGGCGGCGCGGCGGGTGCCGCCGGCGGGCGCCGCCCGGCCGCCCCTTCCGCCGCCCACGGGCACCGGCGGGAGGCCGGCGGCGCCGGGCACCGCGGCCGACCGTCGGGTGCCGCCGGCCATGCCCGCGCGGCCGGAGGGGCGCGCCGGCGCTGGCGACGCGCGGCAGGCGGGCCGCGGCGGGGCACCGGACCGTCGACAACCCCTGGCGGCGGGCGGCGGAGAGCGCCACTCTATGGCCGATGATCCTGGCAGGCCCCTCGGCAAGCCTCTCGGCGAGCCCTGACGCGCTCCGGCGACGGAGATTCCGCGACGCCCCGCGCCGCCATCCCGAACCCGCCACCCCGACATGCCGGAGGCCGCCGCGATGAGTGAGGTCGTCAGCCTCAGCCGCCTCGCCGAGGACCGCATCTGGGCGGTGATCGCCTCGATCGGCCGCACCCAGCGCATCGCCGAGGTCTACCCCAGCCGCGTCGCCGCCCTGGCCGACCGTGCCTGGCGCGAGCAGCAGGTGCGCGCCTATGCCGGCTTCCTCGGCACGGGGAAGCAGCCCCTGCCCCGCTACAGCGTGGCGCCGATCCGCCGCGCCGACCTGCCGCGCAAGTGGACCCCCCTCCCCGCCCTCGGCTTCCTGCGCGGCCGGTTCATCTGACAGCGCCCCGCACGGGTCCGGACGTGCGCGGGGCGGCACGGGCCCCGGCGCGGCCGGCGCCGCGCGCGGCATGAAGCGTTTCAGTGCGAGGCGGGATCGTTCCCGTATGATGCGGGCCATCGGTCCCCGCCCAGGCGGCGGCCGGGCCGCACGTCCACCAGGGAATCCAGCCCCATGCACGACAGCCCGCACCTCGCCGCCCAGACGACGCACACGCTCGGCCGCATCCTCCTCGGCGGCCTCTACTTCATGGCGGCCCTCAGCCACATCCCGGAATGGAGCCCGACCGTCGCCGCCATGCAGGGCCTCGGCGTGCCGGCGGCGCCGGCGATGCTCGCGGTGGCGACGCTGGTGCAGGCGGTGGGCGGGCTCGGCCTGCTGCTGGGCTGGCACGGGCGGCTCTCGGCCCTGGCGCTGGCCGGCTTCACCGTGACCGTCACCTACGTCTTCCACGCCTTCTGGACGCTGGAAGGGCCGATGGCGATCGTCGAGTTCCACGCCTTCCTGGCCAATGTCGGCCTGACCGGCGCGATGCTGATGGCGGCCGGCGCGGGCAGCGGGCCGTGGTCGGTGGACGCCTGGCTGGCGCGGCGGGCCGGGGTGCGGCCGATGGCGTTGCAGGCGGCCGGGGCCGCCTGAGGCAGGGCGCCGCGCCGAACTCGGACGGCGGGGGGCGCCGACCCGCCCCGGGCCCCGCCCCCGCATGAGCCGGCGGGCCGCATCGGCCGCGCCGGAAGGCGGATGCCGGCGGGGCCTAGAGCCGATCCAGCCTGACTGTATCAGGCCGGAACGGCTCTAGCCTTTTGATTTTTCGCATTTTCCGAGCCGCTGAGCGAGGACGCTCAGCTTGAAAATGCTCTAAAGGCGGATGCCGGCGGGGCCTACTGCCGCCCCGGCTCGGCCGGCGGGCCCGGATCGCCCCGGTGCCGCAGCCGGCCTACAGGCACTGGAACGCGGCGATCACGTAGGTCGGCACGAAGGCGAGCTGCCGGCCGTTGACGCGGAGCGCCACGCGCTGGACCTCCCCGCAGCGCCGCGCCGCCCCCTCGTACGCGGCGCGCAGCCCGTGCGCCTGGCGGCAGTACTTGGCGGCGGCGTTGGCCACCTCCTCGTCGCGCACCTGCCGGCCGATGTACCAGAACACGATGCCCCGGCGGCTCCGGTCGAGCAGCACCACGGGGGGATAGGGCGAGTCCGCGCTGAAGCGGAACTGGTCCTGCAGGCCCTCCGAGTAGAGGGCCGTGTCGTGCTGCAGGCCCTCGCGCATCAGGTCGTAGAACACCGAGGTGACGCCGCGCGCCAGGCCGTCGACCAGCGGGTCGGCGGTGTCGTTCGGGTCGCAGATGCCGTAGGGCCGGCGGGACAGGGGGCCGTAGCCGTCGCGGCCGAGACCCTGGTAGGGGGGTGGTGGCGGTTGCAGGCAGCCGGGCGCGAGCAGCGCCACCAGGCACGCCATCGTCAGGACCACCGGCTGGCGCATGTCCCTGCCTCCGGACCGGGCCGCCGCATCGTGCCCGGCATGGGCACGACCGTTGCACTTCCGATGGCGGCGGGCAAAACATTCCGGCCGAAGAGCGTTTCCGTGCCGGCCGCGCGCGCGGATGGCGGTCGGCGTAGGGCGTGCAGGTCGTCTGGATGACCCCGTGCCGGCCGCGCGCGCGGGTGGCGGGCCGGGACCTGCCGGCACAAGCCCCGCCGGCACGGGCATTGTCCGCGGTCTACGCCATGCCGGGGTCCACGCCATGCCGGCCCCCGGCACGGCGGCCGGGTTGCCCGTGATCCCCGGCGCGGCGGGCCCCCGGCCCCCCCCGGGGGCCAGCGTGCCGGCGGTGCCCGCCGGCACGGGCCCGGTCCGCAGGCCCGACGCGGCGCGGCCGGGAGCCGCATCGGCGGGGCGCGTGGGCCGACCGCCAGGGGCACCGTACCGGGGCAGGCGCGGCCCGCGGTTCAGGCGGCGGGCTGGAGGACGTGGATGACGCGGCTCGCGATCATCTCCTTCGTCTTCTCGCCATAGGCGCGCATGTGCGGCGCGGCGCCGTGGGCCTTCAGCGCGTCCATGCTCTCCCACTTCTCGATCGCCAGGAAGCTGTCCGGGCCGAAGGGGGTCTGGATCTTCCCCGCGCCCTCGGCGTCGATGGCGGGGGCGTACTCGATGCAGCCCTGCTCGGCATGGACGGCCGGCATGTTGGCGCGGAAGGCCTCCAGCACCGCGTCGCGCATGCCGGGCTTGGCGGTGATGATGGCGATGACGTGGATCATGCGGGACGTTCCTCGCTGGTCGTTGGTGCCGGGCCGGCGATGGCGCGGCGGGGACGGCGCGCAGTAGGCGGCAAGGCGACGCGGCTGGAAAGCCCCCGGAGCACGCGGAGGAGGGCAGCGCGGCGGTGCCCCGGGCGTGGCCGGGTGGCGGCGGCAGGGGGTCGCCGGCGGCGCACCGACGACCGGACAGGTGGCGCCGCCTCCGCCAGCCGCGCGGCGCGCGCCAGGGCGGCGCGCCGGAAACCCCGGCCGGGTCGGAGCGGCCGCGCGGCGAGCCGAGGCGGGCCGGCGGACCGGCGAGGCGTCGGGGCCTGGAATCAGGCGGCCTCGGCGATCGGGCCGGGGGCGGTCTCCCAGGCGAGGCCGACCAGGGCGACGCTGCGGCGCGCCGGGCCGTCCGGGCGGCAGACGATGAGGTTCTGCTCCTCCAGCCAGGTGAGCAGGCGGCGCGCGCGGCCGAGGGAGCGGGTGCCGTAGGCGGCGGCGATGGTGGCGTCGGAAGGGCACGGCTCGCGATCCAGGGCGGCGCGGGCAAGGAGGAGGAAAACGCCCTGCACGTCCTCGGGCAGCGCGTTGGCGCGGGCCTCGGCCTCGGCCCAGGAGGAGGCCCATTCGGGCGAGGCGGCGGCGGCCGCGTCGATGCCGGCGCGGGCCGTGGCGAGGCGGCGGCGGAAGGTGGGGATGTCGAGCGGCTTGCCGGGGACGGCGTGGATCCGGCAGCGCACCAGGAAGTCCTGATAGAGCACGGCGACGGGGCGGAAGCTCGCCTCGGGGTCGGAAAGCAGGTCGCGCAGGATGCCGGCGTGGGCGGAATCGCGCGCGGCGGTCTCCTCAGGCGTGAGGACGGCGGCGCGCTCGGGGGCGGGCGCCGGGCGGGCGGTGGCGAGCTGCGCGAGCTGGGCGGTGATGTCGGGCGGCGGGGCGGCCGGGGCGCGGCGCGGCGGGCGGGCGGGCTCCGGCGCGGGGGCGAGGATCAGCTCGCGCAGGGATTCGTCGGGGGCGCCGGGGAGCGGGGTGAGCTTCGGCGCGGCGCCGCGGCTTTCCGTCTCGGTGGCGCCGATGCGCAAGGGAAGCGGCTTGCGCGAGAGGGCGGGGCCGAGGGCGATGAAGTGGCCGCGGGCGAGGTCGCGGAAGGATTCGGCGGCGCGACGCTCCATGCCCAGCAGGTCGGCGGCGCGCTGCATGTCGATGTCGAGGAAGGTGCGGCCCATCAGGAAGTTGGAGGCCTCGGCGGCGACGTTCTTGGCGAGCTTGGCCAGGCGCTGCGTGGCGATGACGCCGGCCAGGCCGCGCTTGCGGCCGCGGCACATCAGGTTGGTCATGGCGCCGAGGGAGGCGCGGCGGGCCTCGTCCGTCGCCTCGCCGCCGGCGGCGGGGGCGAAGAGCTGGGCCTCGTCCACCACGACGAGGACGGGGGACCAGAGGTCGCGCTCCACCTCGAACAGCCCGCCGAGGAAGGCGGCGGCGAGGCGGAGCTGCGCGTCCTGCTCGCAGCCCTCCAGGTTGAGGACGACGGAGGCGCGGTGGGCGCGGATGCGCTCGGCGGCAGCCTGCAGGGAGCGGTCCGTGTGCGCCTCCGCGTCCAGCACGAGGTGGCCGTAGCGCTCGGCGAGGTTGGTGAAGTCCCCCTCCGGGTCGATCACCACCTGCTGCACCCAGGGGGCGGACTGCTCCAGCAGGCGGCGCAGGAGGTGGGACTTGCCGGAGCCGGAATTGCCCTGGACGAGGAGGCGGGTGGACAGCAGCTCCTCCAGGTCCAGCGTCGCGGGCGAGCCGGCGGTGGTGAGGCCGAGGTCGATCGCGATGGTCATGCCTGGGTGGGGACTCCGGTTGGGGGTGGGGAGTGTAGCGCGGTTGGAGGTGGGGCGCGCGGGTGGGGCGGGTTCGGACAAACCCCACCGTGGCGTTCGCGGACGCCGCCGGGGCGCTGCCCCGGACCCCGCGAAGGGGCGAAGCCCCCTTCGAGACCCCCGGTTTGGAAGAGGTGGTGGGTGGGGCCGGCATTCGTGTCGGGCGGGGGTGGGGCGGTTTCGGACAAATGGTGGCGGCGGGGAGCGGGCGGGGCGCTTTCGGACAAATGCGGCGCGTGGGTGCGCGGGCAGGCGGGTTCGGACAAATGGGTTGAGGCGCGCTGCGGGCGGGCGGGGAGCGGCGGCGAGGAGTGGGGTGGCATGGGCAGCTCCTCCGGCGGTTGACGCGATCGGAAATTATTCCTATAGATCGGGATGGGTGAGGTGGTCAAGGATCAGGCCGTGCTCGCTGATCAGGGCACAGATGCCGGGAAATGAGTTGGCTGGCTTGTCGACGTCAGGTGCGGCGGGAAGCGGTCGCCGCGCGCAGTGCGTCAGGTGACCGGATCGGCGCCGCGCTTCGCCGATACCGCCGCGATGCGCTCAAGCAGGCGGCGCTTGGCGACGGTGCGGCGATTGCCGCTGTTGCGCAGTAGCTCGGGCGACGGCGGGGACAGGCCCGCCTCGCGCTTGCGCTGAAGCTGGGCGGCCCGTTCATCGAGGGTGATGCGCCGCATCGCGTTGGCTTTCGAGGAAGGACAGATCGAGGTCGCCGGCGGTTTCCTGCCGGATGCGACTGTCGAGGTAGGCCGCATCCAACCCTTCGGCAAGGACGAACATGGAGAGGGCCTGATGCCGCATCTCGTCGTCGCGGCGGCGACTGGCGATCCACTGGCCGAGGCGATCCGCGATCAGGTCCTCGGTCGGGGCCATGCAGACCTCGCCGTCACCTATGGCGACGAAAATTTAGCAGGCGCTTGACCAGCTCGGATTGTTTCAAAAAATTTTGGCAATTGTCCATAGACTAGTGTCGCTTGATCCAAAAGCGCCATTGTTTTCCCTTGCAGCCTTCCATAAGCCAATCAGTTATTCTTACATATCAAAATACAACCACCATCGCAACTCGATTCGAAACCCCAAGCACCAAAGGCCTGCCTACATCGTCGCCCCGATCACCCAAGGCGCAAATTCCGCCGCCCCCGCGTCGAATTCCTCGCTCTTCGTCCGCTCCCCGCTCGCCACCCGCAGCATCGTCTGAAAAATCCGCTCGCCGCACTCCGCCACGCTTTCCTCCCCGCTCAGCACGGTGCCGCAGTTGATGTCCATGTCGTCCACCATGCGCTCGTACATCGCGGTGTTGGTGGCGAGCTTGATGCTCGGCGCTGGCTTGCAGCCGAACACGCTGCCGCGGCCGGTGGTGAAGCAGACCAGGTTGGCGCCGCCCGCCACCTGGCCGGTGGCGGCGACGGGGTCGTAGCCGGGCGTGTCCATGAAGGTGAAGCCCTTGGCGGTGACTTCCTCGGCGTAGCGGTACACCTCGGTGAGGTTGGTGGTGCCGCCCTTGGCCATGGCGCCGAGGGATTTCTCCAGGATGGTGGTCAGGCCGCCGGCCTTGTTGCCGGGGGACGGGTTGGCGTCCATCTCCGCACCTTCCCGGGCGGTGTATTCCTCCCACCAGCGCATCAGGCCGACCAGCTTCTCGCCCACCTCGCGGCTGACGGCGCGGCGGGTGAGGAGGTGCTCGGCGCCGTAGGTCTCGGGGGTCTCGGAGAGGATCACGGTGCCGCCGTGGCGGACGAGGAGGTCGCTGGCGGCGCCCAGGGCGGGGTTGGCGGAGATGCCGGAATAGCCGTCGGAGCCGCCGCATTGCAGGGCGACGCGCAGCTCGGAGGCAGGGACGGTGGTGCGGGTGGCGGCGTTGCTTTCGGCCAGCACCTCGCGGACGAAGGCCATGCCGGCCTCCACGGTCTTGCGGATGCCGCCCATCTCCTGGATGTCCATGGAGCGGAGGCGGCCGGCGAGGCGCTGCTCCTGCATCATCGGGCCGAGCTGGTTGACCTCGCAGCCGAGGCCGATGGCGATGACGTGGGAGAAATTGGCGTGGCGGGCGAAGCCGGCCAGCGTCCGGCGGAGCAGGCGCAACGGCTCGCCCATGGCCATGCCGCAGCCGGTCTTGTGGGTGAGTGCGACGACGCCGTCCACGTTGGGGAATTCGGCGAGGGGGTCGTGGCCCGTGAAGGGGTTGCGCCTGAAGGCGTCGGCGATCAGGGACGCCGTGTGGGCCGAGCAGTTCACCGAGGTGACGAGGCCGATGTAGTTGCGCGTGGCGACGCGGCCGTCGGGGCGGACGATGCCCTGGAAGGTGGCGGGCTCGGCGGCGGGTTCGGTGGGCTTCGCGTCGACGCCCCAGGCGTAGTCGCGCGAGAAGTCGCCCATGGCGAGGTTGTGGGAGTGGACGTGCTCGCCGGGGGCGATGGGTTGCGTCGCGAAGCCGATGATCTGGCCGTAGCGGCGGACGGGCTCGCCCTGCTCGTGTGGGCGCGTCGCGACCTTGTGGCCGGGCGGGATGCGGGTGGCGGCGAGGATGCCGGGGGCGACTTGGGTGCCGGGGGGGAGCGCGATGCGGGCGATGACCACGCCGTCCTCGGGGTGGAGGCGGATCACCGGCGGCTGGGTCTGGGCATCCACGGCTGCGCTTCTCCGGGCGTATTTGCCGGGGAGTCTAGCACCGTGGGTCGGGGCGGGTAGGCTCCAAACGAGGAGAGGTCCAGGAGGGCCTCGCCCTCCTGGCGGGTCCAGGGCGGCGCCCTGGCGGGAAGGTCCAGGAAGGGCAGCGCCCTTCCTGGTGGGGTCCGGGGCGAAGCCCCGAAGGGCCCCGCTGCCTGGTCAGCAGCCCGCCGGGATGGGCTGGAGCTCGATCATCTCGCCGTTCACGGTGAAGTCGCCGAAGTCCATCTTCATCTCGTCGGCGACGCCGTTCTCCCAGTAGCGCAGGCCGACCTCGTAGTCCGGGGAGCCGGTGCCGGCGGACTGGCCGCCGGGCTCGCGGTTGAAGAAGGCGACGCGCATGCGGGCGGAGCCGAGGGGGGAGAGGATGGGGAAGCGGGCGTTGTTCTGCGGGCCGGTCCAGCCGGTGATGGCGGTGGTGGTGTCCTGGGCGCCGTCGGCGGAGGTGCCGTCGAACAGGGGCGCGATCATGATGCGCTGGCCGGCGCGGGCGGCCTGGAGGGAGCGGGTGGTGTGCAGCATGGGCAGCAGCGTGCCGGGCGGCAGCGCCATCTCGCGCGCCTCGGGCGAGGTGTAGCGAACGGTGCCGGTGCCGTCGGCGTTCAGCGTGGCGTCGCCCTGGATGCGCTGGGAGACGGCGCCCTGGGAGGTCTGGGTCAGGGAGAAGCGGAGGGAGCGGCCGTCCTTCGCCTCGTAGGTGGAGTAGTCGGAGGTGGTCTCGACCTCGTTGCCGTCGCGGTCGGTCAGGGTGAGCTGGAAGCGCTGGCGGGTGGCCCAGCCGTCGCAGGCGTCGGCCTGCTCGTAGATCATGGCGCCGCGGGCGGAGACGACGTTGGAATTGTCGCGCGCGCGGTCCAGCGTCAGGCGGTAGGCGGCGCGGTGGGCCAGCATGGGCGCGAGCGGCGCCTGGGCGGGGGTGGCGCCCTGGGCGGGCGCCGGGGTGGCCGGCGCCGGGGTCGACTGGGGCGCGGGTGTGTCGCCCTTCTGGGCCATGGCCACGGTGCCGGCGCAGGCGGTGCCGAGTGCCAGGGCGAGAGCGAAGCGCAGCCGCATGCGGGCCTCCTTGGTCAACAGCCGTGACACTTAGGCGTTCTTCGGGCCGCTGGCATCAGCCGGCTGCGTTGCCTTCGCTTCACCTTTGCCGGGGGCACCGTCGGCACCGCCCTTGGGGCCGCCCTTGGCGGGGGGCAGGTCGAGGCGGATGGAGAGTTCCTTGAGGCGGGCGGCGTCCACCGGGGCGGGGGCGCCCATCATCAGGTCCTCGCCCTGCTGGTTGAGCGGGAAGAGGATGACCTCGCGGATGTTGGGCTCGTCGGCGAGCAGCATGACGATGCGGTCGATGCCCGGGGCGGAGCCGCCGTGCGGCGGGGCGCCGTAGCGGAAGGCGTTGAGCATGCCGCCGAAGCGGGCCTCGACCTCCTCGGCCTTGTAGCCCGCGATCTCGAAGGCGCGGAGCATGATGTCCGGGCGGTGGTTGCGGATGGCGCCGGAGGAGAGCTCGATGCCGTTGCAGACGATGTCGTACTGGTAGGCCTTGATGTCGAGCGGGTTCATGCCGTTCAGCGCGTCGAGGCCGCCCTGGGGCATGGAGAAGGGGTTGTGGCTGAAGTCGATCAGCCCCGTCTCCTCGTTCAGCTCGTACATCGGGAAGTCGACGATCCAGCAGAAGCGGAACTCGCCGGCGGCGATCAGGCCGAGGTCCTCGCCGAGCTTCGTGCGCACCTTGCCGGCGAATTTCGGCGCCTCGTCCTTCTTGCCGGCGGCGAAGAACACCGCGTCGCCCGGCTGCAGGCCGCAGGCGGCGCGGATGGCCTCGGTGCGGGCGGGCTCCAGGTTCTTGGCGATCGGGCCCTTGGCGCCGTCCGCCGCGAACTGGATGTAGCCGAGGCCGCCCGCGCCCTGCTCGCGGGCCCAGTCGTTGAGCTTGTCGAAGAAGCCGCGCGGGTTGCCGGCAGCGCCAGGCGCCGGGATGGCGCGGATGACGCCGCCCGAGGCCGCGATCCTCGCGAACAGGCCGAAGCCGGAGCCGGCGAAGTGCTCCGTCACGTCGGTGATGCGCAGCGGGTTGCGCAGGTCGGGCTTGTCGGAGCCGTATTCGAGCATCGCCGTCTCGTAGGCGATGCGCGGGAACGGCGCCTGCGTCACCTTCCGGCCGCCGCCGAACTCCTCGAAGATGCCCTGCATCACGGGCTCCAGCGCGGCGAAGACGTCCTCCTGCGTGACGAAGCTCATCTCGAAGTCGAGCTGGTAGAACTCGCCGGGCGAGCGGTCGGCGCGGCTCGCCTCGTCGCGGAAGCAGGGAGCGATCTGGAAGTAGCGGTCGAAGCCCGCCACCATGGCGAGCTGCTTGAACTGCTGCGGCGCCTGCGGCAGCGCGTAGAACTTGCCCGGATGGTTGCGGGCGGGGACGAGGAAGTCGCGCGCGCCCTCGGGGCTGCTGGCGGTCAGGATCGGCGTCTGGAACTCGGTGAAGCCGAGGGCGATCATGCGGCGGCGGATGCTCGCGATCACGCCCGCGCGCAGCAGCATGTTGCGGTGCTGCTTCTCGCGCCGCAGGTCGAGGAAGCGGTAGCGCAGGCGCAGGTCCTCGGGGAATTCCTGCTCGCCGGCGACCTGGATCGGCAGCACCTCGGCGGCGGACTGCACCTCCAGCTCGCGCACGCGCAGCTCGATCTCGCCGGTCGGCATCTTCGGGTTCACCGTGGCGGGCTCGCGGTTCACCACCTCGCCGGTGACGGTGACGACGCTCTCCGGGCGCAGCGCGTCGGCCGCTTCCAGGACCGGCGAGCCCTGGGCCACCACGCACTGGGTGATGCCGTAGTGGTCGCGCAGGTCGATGAACAGCACCCCGCCATGGTCGCGCTTGCGGTGCACCCAGCCCGACAGACGGACGGTCTGGCCGGCATCGGCGGCGCGGAGGGCACCACAGGTATGGGTGCGGTAGGCGTGCATGGCGGTGTCTCTGGCGCTGGGTAGAGGGCGGAGCGCGGCAGGAACCTCCGGGGGAAGGGCGCTGTCAAGCCTGCGAGTGGGTGGGCAGTGGGCCGCCGTGGTCCATTTGCTGGTTTGATCCGACTAAGGCTGATCTTCGGTTGCCCTGCTGAATACAGGAGTAAAATCGTATATTTTTCTTGCTTTGGCTTTCTTTCGAAGCACGCTCGACATGTCAGTCGAACAAATTCAAATTATGTTGCTCTAAATCCAGCGTTCGAAAGTATGCCGCGCTTAGTGGCGTTAGGATTAGTTCATCGCCCCGACCCTGAACTGTCTTCAATAAAACCTCGTAGCAATGAGAAAAATCTTCATCATTAGGCCTCAGCGAAATTTCGTGAAATAGCTCGCGACGCCCACCAATCGAAAAATCTTTCATCCTGAATGCACACACAAGGGCATCAATGCGCTCGCCGGGCGCTACTTTCTCCTGGATATTCCCATGAATGCGTTTCATTAAAGCATGAACAACTTGCGGAATCACTCCAGGGATATTATCCATGATCAAAAGAATAATTCCGTAAGCGTTAGGCACACCCAACCTTGCTCGACTCCAGGCAATCTGTTTGGGAGCTTTTTGAACTCCCCGCTTCATTCCGTCAGTGAATTTCGCTAGCAATTTTCTGTATCTTTTCTTCTCCTCAACAGACATGAGGCGCCAGAGAACATCAGGAGGCGCGCCGTACTTCTTATCTATTTCACCAAAAAAATTTTCTATTGCTTTTCCCTTCTCATTCAGCTCTCGAGATGGCCGTATTGACTTTTGTTCTATAATGCACGCCCTGGACAAAAATACGTAGTCCGCCTTTAATTTTTTGTGGACCTCTGGAAGAACTATGTCTAGGGACTCGAAGTTTGGAAGATTTCTTATCCTGTCCTCCAGAAAATCCACAAAAGGTGGATCCGTACTATTTGTTCCCATTCTGGCTTTACTCCCCACCAAACACCCCAAAAATCCTGGTGGCTATGGAACATAGCGCTGCCCATCTCGGCGCTACACGATATGATATCAAGTCGTTAGCCTTGCAGCAAGTGACAGCAGACAGATGTAGTAAGCAGTATCGATCACTGCGGTTATTCGGGACAAGATAACGAGACTTATTTCCAGCCCAAAAAGGTCGAAATCTCAATACCTCCCCAGAAGATCATTCGGAGTGACCATTAAATTGCTTCTTTAGCCTGCTGCGGCGCCACCGACCCGAACCGCGCCGCCGGATCGCCGGCGAAATCGTGCAGGCCGATATGCGTCAGCGCCCCGGCGGTGTCGAGCCAGACCTGGCCGCCGATCGCGCGCCAGCGCCGGCAGAAGGTGTAGTCCTCGCTGAGATAGGTGCCGTCCGCGTCGATGCTGCCGTCGAACAGCGCGTACTGGTGCGGGCTCGCGCCGGCCGGCGCCGGATGGGCGTGGATGGCGCGGTAGCGCGTCTCCGGATAGGCCGCGGCCATGCGCTCCAGCGCGGCGCGGCGGATCAGCATGAAGCCGGTGCCGGCATAGGTGGCGGTGACGAAGTCCCCGTCCCGCTCCAGTGCCGCCCCCTCGCAGGGCGCGCCGACATAGAGCAGGCCGGCCGTCGCCGGGTCCTCGCCGCGCGACCGCTCGCGGTCGGCGCGCGCCCAGTCGAACACCTTCAGCGGGTACATGCCGGCCACCACGTCCCGCCCGGCGGCGAGCAGGCGGTCCACCTGTTCGGGCCGGAAGGCGATGTCGGCATCGATGAACAACAGGTGGGTGGCTTCCGGCGTGTCGAGGAAGCGCGCCACCAGCGTGTTGCGGCTGCGGGTGATGAGGGAATCGTGGCCCAGCAGATGCAGGTTCAGCGCGTAGCGGCCCGCCGCGTGCTGCACCAGCCGCAGCACCGACAGCATGTAGCCCTGGTGCACCATCGCCCCGAAGCATGGCGTGGCGATGACGATGCAGGGTTGCGCGCCCATTCTGGGCTCCCTCTTCCTGTCCGCCGGCAATATGCAACCGCATTTGTTTCCGGAAGGTTCGCGGCCCTGTTCACCGGCGCCGGGCGCGCGCTACCTGGGGCGTCCGGAGCGGCCGCCGCCCGGCCGCGTCAGGCGGCGGCCGCTCCGGCCTCTTTCCGCGCATTTCCGGGCCGCCGGGCGGGTTACGCCCGGCCTGGAGATGCTCAACCCCCAAAGGAAGTGGACAGGCATGGCGACGGCACTGCGGGTCGGGATCGGCGGACTCGGGGCGATCGGGCTGCAACTGGCGAAGGCGCTGGACGCGGGGGTGGAGGGGCTGACCCTCGTCGCCGTGTCGGCGCGCGACCGCGACAAGGCGGCGCGCAACCTGGCCGGCTTCCGCAAGCCGCCGGCGCTGGTGGGTCTCGGCGAGCTGGCCGAGCACGCGGACATCGTGGTGGAGGCGGCGCCGGCCGCGGTGTTCGAGGAGATCGCGAAGCCCGCCATCGCGCGCGGGCGCATCCTCGTCTGCGCCTCGGCCGGGGCGCTGCTGCCGCGCATGGCGCTGGTGGACGAGGCGCGGCGCACCGGCGCGCGCATCATCGTGCCGACCGGCGCGCTGCTCGGGCTGGACGCGGTGCGGGCGGCGGCCGAGGGGCCGGTCGCCAGCGTCACCATCGAGACGCGCAAGCCGCCGGCCGGGCTCGCGGGCGCGCCCTACCTGGTGCGGAACGGGATCGAGGTGGCGGGTCTGACCGAGCCGCGCCGCGTCTTCGCCGGCAACGCCTTCGAGGCGGCGCAGGGCTTCCCGGCCAACGTCAACGTCGCCGCCGCGCTGGCGCTCGCCGGCATCGGGCCGGAGCGCACCACTGTCGAGATCTGGGCCGACCCGGGCAAGGTGCGCAACACCCACACCATCCGGGTGGAGGCGGATTCGGCGCGGCTGACCATGACGATCGAGAACGTGCCGACCGAGGAGAACCCGAAGACCGGCAAGATCACCGCGGCCTCGATCCTGGCCTGCCTGCGCGGGCTGACCGCGACGCTGAAGGTGGGAAGCTGAGGGAGGGCGGGGCCGCGGCCCCGCCATCGCCTCTCCGCCCTCGGCCGCCCCCGCCCTCGGCCGCCCGGCGGCCGAACCCGCCCCGTCCCGGCGCGGGCCACGCGGCGCCGCGACGGGCCGGGCTTCTCCGCCGCCCGTCTCAGCCGTCCATCCGGCCGTCCTGGGGCGGCAGCATCCGGTCGAGCGTGCCGTCGCGGCGGACCGCCACGTGCCAGGCGGTGCCGGCGAGGTGCAGGAGCACCAGCCCGTAGACCGCGAACTGCCCGGCGACGTGGATCCGGTTGCCGATCACCCCGAGCGCGTCGTTCCTCGGCAGGCCCGGCAGGGAGAAGAGATCGAGGAACGGCACCGGCCGGCCGTTCCCGGCCATCAGGTAGCCGGTCGCCGGCATCACCAGCAGCACCGCGTAGAGCAGCCAGTGGGTGACCCGCGCGACGGCCCGCAGCGCGGGGCCCTCGGTGCGCGGCGGGGGCGGCGGCGGGTGGGCGAAGCGCCACGTCACCCGCGCGATCACCAGCAGGAAGATCATGATGCCGAAGGATTCGTGCATCAGGTACCAGAACACCCGCACCGGGCCTTCCGGGAAGTTCTCCGCCACCCAGACGAAGGGCAGCATGAGGAAGAGCAGGAAGGTGGTGACCCAGTGGAGGAGTTGCGCCACCCCGTCGTAACGCCCGGTCCCGTCCGCCATGCCGCCGACCCCCGCCCTGCCCCGCGCCTGGAGCATTTTCAAGCCGGGCGCACTCACCCGGCGACCCGGAAGATGCGAGAAACCAGAAAGCTGGAGCCGTTCCGGCCTGATACGGCCAGGCCGGGGCGGCTCCAGCATGGGGTCGTCGCGGCGGACCGCCAGGGCTTCTCCCCATGGCCGGGCCGCCGCGCCCCGCCCCGCCGCCCCGGCCATGAGGGGGCCGGCGGGGCGCGGCGTCAGGCCGCCGCCACCGGGCCCGCCAGCGGCGCCGGGTGCGGGTGCTCGGCGAAGAAGCGCAGCATCTCGCGCGTCGCGTCCGGTCCGCGCGGGTCGGTGAAGGAACCCTCCGGCCGGCCGCCCGACCAGGCATGGCCGGCGCCGTGGATCACCCACTGCTCCGCCACCGACCGCCCCGACGCGTCGGCCAGGGTCGTGCGGCTCCAGGCGCGGCCGCCGGGGGCTTCGCCGCGCTCCGTCCGCTCGCGCAGCACGGCGCCGCGCGTCGCCTGCGCCAGCACGTCGTCGCCGTTGCGCGCGCTCACCGTGCCGTCGCGGTCGCCGTGGAAGACGATGGTCGGCACGAGGCGGTCCGTCGCGTCCGGGCCCCCCGGCCGGTCGCGCAGGCGGGTACCCGCCCCCTGGCGCATCGCCAGCATGGCCGAGGCCAGGTCCTGCGCCGCGCCGCAGGCGAGGCCGGAATGCACCCCGGCCGCCGCGTACAGGTCGGGATAGGCCTCGGCCATGATCGCCGCCTTGGCGCCGCCCGCGGAGAGGCCGGCGACGTAGACGCGGTGCGGGTCCACGTCGTGGTCGCGCATCACCTGGCGCGTCATGCCGGCGATGATCGCGGGCTCGCCCTGGTCGCGCCGCTGGTCGGCGGCGCTGTACCACTTCCAGCAGCGCTGCGGCTGCGCGCTGGCGGGCTGGCCGGGATAGAGCACGAGGAAGCCGTCCCTCTCGGCGGCGTCGTTCATGCCGGTGCCCCTGGCGAAGTCCTCGGGGGACTGGGTGCAGCCGTGCAGCATCACCACCAGCGGCAGCCGGCGACCCGGGGCGTGGCCGGAAGGCAGGTAGAGCCGGTAGGGCCGGCTGCCCGCGGCGTTGGCGTAGGTGCCGGCGAGGAAGCGGCCGGCGGCGGGCCGGTCCTCGGCGCCGGGGCGCGGCGCGGCGGCGGGCCGGGGCTGCGGCTGGGCGTGGGGACGGGGCGGCGGCGGGTCCGGCGGAGCCTGCCGGGGAGAGGCCGGGTCCGGGAACAGGCGCTCTCGCAGCTCGGCCGGGACGAAGCGCGTCCAGCTCGCCTGGCCCGAACTCACCTGGCCCGAACTCACCTGGCCCGAACCCGCCTGGCCCATCGGGCCCTGCCCGGCCGACGCGGCGCCGGAGCCGGTCGTCCAGGGCGTGTCGGGCAGGACCGAGCGGACGAGGCCGCGCAGCTCGCCGGGCACGTAGCGCAGCCAGGCGGGGCCGTCCGTGGCCGGCTCGTCCGGCGTCGTGGTCCCGCCAGCCCGGGACGATGCCCCAGGGGATGCGCCGGGGGATGGATTGGGGGATGCCCCCGGGGATGCCCCCGGGGATGCGCTGGGGGACGCGCCGCCGAGTCGCTGGCGCAGGATCTCGGTCGCCGCGGCGAGGCGGGCGGCGATGCCGTCCGGGGCCTGGCGGTGGGAAGGGTTGCTCATGGGTCTCGGCCTGCTGGAGGGGAGCCGCCCGGACATGCCGGTCCGGCTTCCGGGCTGGGGGGTGCCGTCTGGGGTCGCGATCCGGGATCGCGGGGGATTCAGGGACGGGCCGGGGCACGGGAAGGCCGGGCGCCGTCGGGCGTTCACTCGGTGCGGTCGGCCAGGGCGGCCCGCACCTCGGGGCTGGCGTGCAGGGCGCCGAGCACGGCGATCGAGGCGATGGCGTCGCGGGCCAGCTCGGGCGTGACGTCCCGGGCGATGGCGGCCAGGCCCAGCACCCGGATGCGCAGCGGCCGGCCCGAATCGCGGGCGGCCTCCAGCTCCCGCCGGCCGAAGACGCGCATCCCCAGGTCCAGGGTCTTGCGCGCGACCGACTGCCGCACCGCGTCGGCGTGGCGGTCGACCTGGTTGCGGATCGCCGTGCGGATGAAGTCCGTGCGGTTGGCGTAGAAGCCTTCCTGCACCATCAGGTCGATGTGGCCGAGGTCCACGTAGCCGAGATTGATCGTGATCTTCTCGCTGTCGGGCAGCTTGCCGTGCGCGACGGCCGGGGGGGGAGGCATTCTACCATCCGTCTACCATCCATGTGGATGGTGAGATGGGGATGCCGGCCGGGTCGCGCAAGGCCGTCACGCCTCGTCCGGTGTCCGGGCCCGGGGCCGGGGGACGGGCCCCCGGCACGGTGAGGCGGCCGGTCGGCCGTGACAGCCATGCGGGCCGCGGCGTAGTTTCGGCGGCGTCACGCGCCCCCGCGGCGCGTGGCCTGATTCGCGGCACGCGGCCGGCTTTCCTGGCCAACCCACGATGTCCGGAATGCAGCGACCCGACTTTCCACGAGACCGAGGCTGAGCTTGGAGTACGGGACATCATGAAGCGCGCGCTGATCACGGGCGTCACCGGTCAGGACGGGGCCTATCTGTCGCAACTGCTGCTCGACAAGGGCTACGAGGTGTTCGGCCTGCTGCGCCGGTCCGCCTCGGCGGACGTGGTGGATGGCCGCCTGCGCTGGCTCGGCATCGCCGGGCAGGTGCGGATGCTCGACGGCGACCTGCTCGACCTCGCCTCGGTGATCCGGGCGCTGAACGAGGTGAAGCCGGACGAGGTGTACAACCTCGGGGCCCAGAGCTTCGTGAAGACCTCCTGGAACCAGCCGCTGCTGACCGGGCAGGTCACGGCGCTCGGCGCCGGGATCATGCTGGAGGCGGTGCGCCTCGCGGCGCCGGGGGCGCGCTTCTACCAGGCCAGCTCGTCCGAGATGTACGGGCTGATCCAGGAGCCGGTGCAGAGCGAGAAGACGCCCTTCTACCCGCGCAGCCCCTACGCCGTGGCCAAGCTCTACGCGCACTGGATGACGGTGAACTACCGCGAGAGCTTCGGCATGCACGCCAGCTCGGGCATCCTGTTCAACCACGAGAGCCCGCTGCGCGGCATCGAGTTCGTCACGCGCAAGGTCACGGACGGGGCGGCGCGCATCAAGCTCGGCCTGGCCGGGGAGCTGCCCATGGGCAACCTCGACGCCAAGCGCGACTGGGGCCATGCGCGCGACTACGTCAAGGCGATGCACCTGATGCTGCAGCAGGACGAGCCGGACGACTACGTGGTGGCGACGGGCCGGACCACGACGGTGCGCGACATGTGCCGGATCGCCTTCGCGCATGTCGGGCTGGACTACGAGGAGCACGTGAAGGTCGACCCGGCCTTCCTGCGCCCGGCCGAGGTGGACGTGCTGCTGGGCGATCCGGCCAAGGCGAGGGAGAAGCTCGGTTGGGAGGCCGAGACCTCGCTGGAGGACATGATCGCCGAGATGGTGGAGGCCGATCTCGCCCGCCACCGCGCCCGGGCCGGCTGACGCATGGCGCCCTCGCCGCGGCGTATCCTCGTCACCGGCGCCGGCGGCTTCGTCGGCCGCCACCTGCTGCCGGCGCTGCGCGCGGCCTTTCCGGCGGCGACGCTGATCGGCACGCAGCGGGGCGCTGCGCCGTCGTCCGGCGCGGGGATGGAAGGGGCGCCGTTCGGCGCGGGCGTGGAGGAGGCGCCGCCTCCGGGCGGCGGCCCGGACGCGGTGCGCCCGCTCGACCTGCTCGACGCGCCCGGGATGGAGGCGCTGGTGGCGGAGCTGCGGCCGGACGCGGTCGTGCACCTGGCCGCCCAGGCGGCCGTGCCGGCCTCCTTCGCCGATCCGGCCGCGACCTGGCGGGCGAATTTGTTCGGCACGCTGTCGCTGGCGGAGTCGGTGCTGCGGCACGCGCCGGACTGCCGCTTCGTGCTCGCCTCCTCGGCGGAGGCCTACGGCCTCTCCTTCCGGCGGCCCGCGCCGCTGGACGAGGAGGCGCCGATGATGCCGGCCAACCCCTACGCCGCCTCCAAGGCCGCCGCGGACCTCGCCATCGGCGAGATGGCGCTGCGGGGGCTCAACGCGGTGCGGCTGCGCGCCTTCAACCACACCGGGCCTGGACAGTCGGCGGGCTTCGTGGTGTCGGCCTTCGCGCGGCAGCTCGCGCGCATGGAGGCCGGGCTGCAGGCGCCGGAGCTGCGCGTCGGCGCGCTGGACCGCTGGCGCGACTTCCTCGACGTCCGCGATGTCTGCGACGCCTATGTCGCGGCGCTGGGGGCCGAGGTGGCGCCGGGCACGGTGCTCAACATCGCCTCCGGCACGCCGCGCCGGATCGGCGACGTGCTGGAGGCGCTGATCGCGCGGACCGGGCTGACGCCGCGCGTCGAGGTGGAGGCGGCGCGGCTGCGTCCGACCGATGTGGAGCGGGTGGTGGGCGATTCCGGGCGCGCGCGGGCGATGCTCGGCTGGTCGCCGGTGCTGCCCTGGGACACGACCCTGGACGACGTGATGGCGGACTGGCGGTACCGGGTCGGCGTGGCCGCGGAGGCGTAGGGCCCGCCGCGCGGTGGCGCTTCGGGTGCTGCCGGCGCGGGGCGACGAGCCAGCCCGACGCGGGGCGCGACCATCGGATGTGCCGCGCGAACGCGCTTCGCCCGATCGGCGCCCTGCGCTGACCGGGTGGATGGTGGCGTGTCGTATCCGGGAAATCTGGATGCGGGGGCTGGATTTGAACCAGCGACCTTCAGGT
>NZ_JALPRX010000104.1 GCF_023223525.1 Roseomonas acroporae
GGACGCTCAGCTTGAAAATGCTCTAGCCTTTGATCCGGCGCATTTCCCGAGGCGCCGGGCGAGTACGCCCAGCCTGAAAATGCTCCCGGCCGTCGCCGCCGGAGTCCCGGCGGTGCGTCCGTTCGAGCCCGCCCACCCGCCCCTTCGTCCGCCCGCCGCCCCAGGGCATGGCGAGCGCGGCCTTCAGGCCGGGTTGCCGCCCGGCGACGGTCCGCCGCGGGTACGCCTGGTCGCGGCAACGGAGGCGTCCTGCCACCACGTCGACGCGCGCCTCGCGGCCGAGGCCGGGCAGATCGACGGGATGCCCGCAGAGCGCCGCCGCTCAGAACCGGACATCCTGGAACAGCGAGATCGCCCAGTCGGCGAACACGCGGACCTTGTTGCTCAGCTGGCGGCCGGGCGGATAGACGATGTGCAGCGGGACCGGCGCCACGCTCCAGTCCGGCAGCACCGGCACCAGCCGCCCCGCCGCCAGATGCGACGCGGCGGCAAAGCGCGGCAGCTGCCCGACGCCGAGGCCGGCGACGACGGCGAGCACGGAGCTGCTGACCTCGTTCACGGCGACGCGCGCGCCGCCCGCCACCTCCACATGCTCCCCGTCCCGGTCGAAGCCTAGCGGATAGGTCTCGCCCGTGGTCGCGCTGAAGTGGCCGATCGCGTCGTGCCGGTCGCGCAGCTCCGCCGGGTGCGCCGGCATGCCGCGCCGTTCCAGGTAGGCCGGCGCGGCGCAGGTCACCATGCCGATCGTCGCGATGCGCCGGGCGACGAGGTTCGGGTTGCGGATGGTGCCGCCGCGGATCACGCAGTCGACATTCTCCGCGAGCAGGTCGGCGCTGCGGTCCGACGCGCCGATCTCGAGCCGGATGTCCGGGTAGAGCGCGAAGAAGCCCGGCAGGGCGGGGATGATCACGTCCCGTGCCAGCACCGCCAGCACGTCGATGCGCAGCCGGCCCTTCGGGCTCAGCCGCGACAGGGCCATGCTGCCGTCCAGCTCGTCCAGCTCCGCGAGCAGGCGCACGGCGCGCTCGTAGTAGGCGGCGCCATCGGCGGTGACCACGAGGCGCCGCGTCGTCCGGCTGAGCAGGCCGGTGCGCAGATGCGCCTCCAGCCCCTGGATCAGCTTGGTCACCGTCGCCTTGGGCTGGTTCAGCGAGGCGGCCGCGCGGGTGAAGCTGCCCGTCTCCACGATGCGGGCGAAGGCACGCATGGCCGCGAGCTGATCCATGGCGTGGGTCTCCGGCACGGGCGGATTGTTTACCAGTATGAACAGTGAGGCCACAACACGACGCTTTATTGGTGGAATGCCGCTATCCAGATCTCGGGCATGGCCCCTTCCCCCGCCACCGAGACGATGGAGCTGACGTCCCGCCTCTCCCTGCGGGTCCGGATCCATGGCCGCGGCACCCTGCCGAGCACGGCCCCGACGATGCTGCACCTGCACGGCGGCGCCTTCGCCGGCACGCTGGCGGATGGCGAGGCGGTGGCACGGATCCTGGCCGCGGCGGGGGCGGTGGTCGTCTCGGTCGACTACCCGGCCGGCCCCGCGCATCCCTTTCCGGAGGCGCTGGAGGCAGCCTATCTCGCCCTGTGCCAGGCGCCGCGGCAGCGCGGCGGCACACGCCGGGGCGGACGGCTCTACGTCGCGGGCGAGGAGGCCGGCGGCAACCTCGCCGCCGCCCTCGCCCTGATGGCGCGCGACCGGCGGGAGCCGCCGCTGGCAGGGCAGATCCTGCTCTCCCCGATGCTCGACCCGCGCCTGGCCACCGCCTCCTGCCGCAGCGCCGAGACCGGCGCGATCGGCTGCCCGCTGGCCGAGGGATGGCACGCCTATCTCGGCTCGCCCGACCGCGCCTGCCATCCCTACGCGGCCCCCGGCGGCGCGCTGCGCCTGGCCGGCGTGGCGCCGGCGCTGCTGCTGACCGGCCCCGACGATCCTCTGCGCGACGAGGCCGCCGCCTACGCGCAGCGTCTGGCGGCGAGCGGCGTGCCGGCCCGGCTGCACCGGATCGCGGCGCCGGTCGCCTGGCCGGGCCTGCTCGTCGCGCCCGCCGCCACCTGTCCCGAGGCCGCCTGTCCGGACACCGTCCGTCCCGGCGCCGACTCGCCTCTCCCCTGGGCCGACGAGGTCCGTGCCGCCGTCGCCGCCTTCCTCGACGCGACCGCGCGCCGCGTCGCCGCTCGCAAGCCAGACGCTCCGGAGCCGCTGTCATGAACGAGATCGGCGAGATCGCCATCGAGCCGCCGCAGGCCTCGCACCGCCGCCGGCGACGGCCCGTCCTTGTCGCCGCCGTGGCGGTGCTGGTCCTGGCCGGGCTCGGCGGCGGGGCGGTGCTGACCGGCCGGGTGCCGCTGCCCTGGCAGGCCGCGCCCGCCGCGACGGCCGCCGCGCCCGCCCCGCCGCCCGTCTCCGTCGCCGTGACGGAACGGCGCGACGTCACGCTCTGGCGCGAATTCTCCGGCCGGGTCGAGGCGGTGGGCCGCGTCGAGGTGCGGCCGCGCGCGGCGGGCGCCATCCTGGGCGTGCCCTTCCGCGAGGGCGCGCTGGTGCGCCGGGGCGACCTGCTCGTGACCATCGACCCCGCGCCCTACGCCGCCGCGGTGCAGCGGGCGGAGGCGCAGGTGGCGACCGCCGAGGCGCAGCTCCTCCTCGCCGGCCGGGAGCAGGCACGCGCGCAGCAGCTGGTGCAGAGCAGCGCCGGCACGCAGCGCGACCTCGACCAGCGCGCCAGCGCCTTCCAGGCGGCGGGCGCGGCGCTGCGGAGCGCGCAGGCGCAGCTCACCCTCGCCCGCCTCGACCTCGGCTACACCGAGGTGCGGGCGCCGATCGACGGGCGGGTGGGACGCATCGAGGTGACGCCGGGCAACCTGGTGCCGGCCGGCCCCGGGGCGCCGGTGCTGACCACGCTGGTCTCGGTGGACCCGATCTACGCGAGCTTCGAGGCCGACGAGCAGACCGTCGAGCACGCCCTCGCCGGTCTGCCGCCGGGCGCCGGGATCGACCGGATCCCCGTCGAGATCGGCACCATGGCTAGTGGCGGCACGCCGTTCCGGGGGCGTCTGCAATTCGTCGACAACGTGGTGGATGCGCGCAGCGGCACCATCCGCCTGCGTGCCCGCCTCGACAATCCGGACGGGCGCCTGCTGCCCGGCCAGTTCGCGCGGATACGCCTGGGCCAGCCGCGGCCCGAGCCGGTCCTCGCGGTGGCGGAACAGGCCATCGGCACCGATCAGGACCGCCGCTACGTGCTGGTGGTCGACGCGGCGAACAGGGTGGCCTACCGGCCGGTGCGGCTGGGCGGCACCGCCGACGGGCTGCGCATCGTGACGGAGGGGCTGGAGCCGGGCGAGCGCATCGTCGTCAACGGGCTGCAGCGCGTCCGCCCCGGCGCCGTCGTGGCGCCGCGTCCGGTCGCGATGACCGCCGCCACGGAAGCCCCCGGCATGCTGGCGGCCCGCTAGAGCCGATCCAGCCTGACTGTATCAGGCCGGAACGGCTCTAGCCTTTTGATTTTTCGCATTTTCCGAGCCGCTGAGCGAGGACGCTCAGCTTGAAAATGCTCTAGAGCATTTCAGGCTGGGTGTACTCACCCGGCGAATCGGAAAATGCAAGAAATCAGAAGGCTGGAGCCTCTCCCGCAGAGGACCGCGTGCGACCGCGCGCGGCCATGGCCGGGCCTGCCCGGCCCCGTGACCGCCCACAGAGAGCCGGGACCCCTCGGACGGACGCCATGAACATCTCCCGCTTCTTCGTCGACCGCCCGATCTTCGCGGGCGTGCTCTCGGTGCTGATCTTCGTTGCCGGCCTGCTCGCCCTGGTCGCGCTGCCGATCTCGGAATACCCGGAGGTGGTGCCGCCGCAGGTGGTGGTCCGCGCCACCTATCCCGGCGCCAGCCCGCGCGTCATCGCGGAGACGGTGGCGACGCCGATCGAGGAGCAGATCAACGGCGTCGAGGGCATGCTCTACATGAGCAGCCAGGCGACGACCGACGGGCTGATGACGCTCACCGTCACCTTCCGCCTCGGCACCGACCCGGACAAGGCGCAGCAGCTCGTGCAGAACCGCGTCGCGCAGGCCGAGCCGCGCCTGCCCGACGCGGTGCGCGCGCTCGGCGTCACCACGCGCAAGAGCTCGCCCGACCTGATGATGGTGGTGCACGTGCTCTCGCCGGATGGCCGCTACGACCCGACCTACCTGCGCAACTACGCCGTGCTGAACGTCAGGGACCGGCTCGCCCGGATCGCCGGCGTCGGCGACGTGCAGCTCTTCGGCTCGGGCGACTACGCCATGCGCGTCTGGCTCGATCCGCAGCGCATGGCCGAGCGCGGCCTTTCGGCCGGCGACGTGGTGCGCGAGATCAGGGCGCAGAACGTGCAGGCGGCCGCCGGCGTGATCGGCGGCGCGCCCAACGTGCCGGGCGTCGCGCTGCAGCTCTCCGTCAACGCCCAGGGGCGGCTGCGCAGCGTCGAGGAATTCGGCGACATCGTGATCCGCGCCGCGCCCGACGGCGCCGTCACCCGACTGCGCGACGTGGCCAGGCTGGAGCTGGGGGCGGCCGACTACGCGCTGCGCGCGCTGCTCGACGGCAAGGCCGCGGTCGCCGTGCCGGTGTTCCAGGCGCCGGGCTCCAACGCCATCCGGATCTCGGACGAGGTCCGCCGCGTGATGGGCGAGATCCGGGAGACCATGCCCGAGGGGGTGAGCTACGAGATCGTCTACGACACCACCCAGTTCGTGCGCGCCTCGATCGAGGCCGTGGTGCACACGCTGCTGGAGGCGGTGGTGCTTGTGGTGATCGTGGTGGTGCTGTTCCTGCAGACCTGGCGGGCCTCGATCATCCCGCTGGTCGCCGTGCCGGTCTCGGTGGTCGGCACCTTCGCGGTGATGCACCTGATCGGCTTCTCGATCAACGCGCTCAGCCTGTTCGGCCTGGTGCTCGCCATCGGCATCGTGGTGGACGACGCGATCGTGGTGGTCGAGAACGTGGAGCGCAACATCGAGGCCGGCCTGTCGCCCCGGGACGCCACCAACCAGGCGATGAGCGAGGTCTCCGGCCCGATCGTCGCCATCGCGCTGGTGCTGGTCGCGGTGTTCGTGCCGCTCGCCTTCATCAGCGGGCTGACCGGGCAGTTCTACCGCCAGTTCGCGCTGACCATCGCCATCTCCACCGTGATCTCGGCGGTGAACTCCCTCACCCTGTCGCCGGCGCTGGCCGCCCTGCTGCTGAAGGGCCACGGCACGCCGCCGGACCGGCTGACCAGGATGATGGACCGCGGCCTGGGCTGGTTCTTCCGCCGCTTCAACCGCGCCTTCGCCGCGGGCGGGCGCGCCTATGGCGGCGGCGTGGCGCGGGTGATCTCGCGCAAGGGCCTGATGATGTTCCTCTACCTCCTCCTGGTGGGCGTGACGGCGGTGCTGTTCCGCGCCGTGCCGGGCGGCTTCGTGCCGCTGCAGGACAAGCAGTACCTGGTCGGCTTCGCGCAATTGCCGGACGGCGCCAGCCTCGACCGGGCGGAGTCGGTCATCCGCCGCATGGACGCGATCGCGCTGGCGACGCCGGGCGTGGCCGATACCGTGTCCTTCCCCGGCCTCTCCATCAACGGCTTCACCAACAGCTCCAACGCCGGCATCGTCTTCACCCCGCTGCGGCCCTTCGAGGAGCGCACCACCCCGGCGCTCTCGGCGGGCGGCATCGCCGGCCGGCTGAACGCGCGGTTCGCCGGCATCGAGGATGCCTTCATCGCGATCTTCCCGCCGCCGCCCGTGCAGGGCCTCGGCACCATCGGCGGCTTCAAGCTGCAGATCGAGGACCGTGCCGGCCTGGGCTACGAGGCGCTGGCCGAGGCGACCGCCGCCTTCCTCGCCGCCGCCCGCCGGGCGCCGGAACTGACGGGCATGTTCTCGGGCTTCCAGGCCAACGTGCCGCAGCTGCGGGTCGATCTCGACCGCGTCCGGGCGCGGCAGCTCGGCGTTTCCGTCACCGACGTGTTCGACACGCTGCAGATCTATCTCGGCTCGCTCTACGTGAACGACTTCAACGCGTTCGGCCGCACCTACTCGGTGCGCATCCAGGCCGACGCGCCGTTCCGCGCCCGCGCCGAGGATATCGGCCGGCTCAAGGTGCGCTCGGCCGCGGGCGAGATGGTGCCGCTCTCGGCCGTGCTGCAGGTCCGCGACAGCGCCGGGCCGGAGCGGGCGATGCGCTACAACGGCTTCCTCTCCGCCGACGTCAACGGCGCCGCGGCCCCGGGCTACTCCTCCGGGCAGGCGCAGGCGGCGATCGCGCGGATCGCGGCCGAGACGCTGCCCAAGGGCTTCGGCTACGAATGGACCGAGCTGACCTACCAGCAGATCCTGGCCGGCAACTCCTCGATCCTGGTGTTCCCGCTGGCGCTGCTGCTGGTGTTCCTGGTGCTCGCCGCCCAGTACGAGAGCCTGACCCTGCCGATCGCGATCATCCTGATCGTGCCGATGGGCCTGCTGGCCGCCATGGCCGGCGTCTGGCTCACGCATGGCGACAACAACGTCTTCACCCAGATCGGCCTGGTGGTGCTGGTCGGCCTCTCGGCCAAGAACGCGATCCTGATCGTCGAATTCGCGCGGGAGCTGGAGCTGCAGGGCCGCTCGCCGGTCGCCGCGGCGATCGAGGCCAGCCGGCTTCGCCTGCGGCCGATCCTGATGACCTCGATGGCCTTCATCATGGGCGTCGTGCCGCTGGTTGCCTCGGTCGGCGCCGGCGCGGAGATGCGGCATGCGATGGGCGTCGCGGTGTTCGCGGGGATGATCGGCGTCACTGCCTTCGGCCTGTTCCTGACGCCGGTCTTCTACGTGGTGCTCCGTCGGCTCGCCGGGAACCGGCGCCTGATCCACCATGGCGCCCAGGTGCCACGGCAGGCCGAGCCCGGTTCCTCCGGCCTGCCCGGCGGCGCCGGGCTCTGAAGGCGATCATGCGCCCGGGGTTCTGCCATGGCCTGCACCGAGGTGACGCGGCGCACGGCGCGCTGCGCACGGTCCGTGCGGATGGCGGGATGGCGGGCGCAGCGTCGAGCGGATCTTGCGCGGCCAGGAGCCGTATCCGTCCGCAGTGACGGGATCGGGGCCAGGCCGGTAGCCGATCCGGCCGATCGGAGAAGGGCTGGGCCGCCGCGACGGCGAGCACGCCAAGCTCGGCTTCCGCGACGCCGGAGACGGGGCTTCGTTGCCGCGTTCGGCGGTCGGCGGACAGCGGCGTGAATCCGGCGGGTCGGGCCAGGGTCCGGATCGGCGGGATCGCGCCGCTCCATCGGGACAATCTCGGCCGCGAATCCGCGCAATCCGCCGGTTCGGACCGGAATGCGCGTCTCGTCCGAGCAAGGACGGCCTGACGCATGCCGACCGCCGACCGAATTGCGGGGCCGAGGCGATCCGGAACACGTCCCGCCACGGGCGGAACGCCGCTTCGTGGGTCAGACGCCGATCCAGCCCCTCACCTGCGCCGCGTCGCGCTCCAGCGCCGCGCCGTCGCCGGACCAGACGGTGCGGCCCTTCTCCAGGACGTAGTGGCGGTCCGCCAGCCGGCGCAGCGCCGAGAGAGTCTTGTCGATCAGCAGGATCGAGAGGCCGGTGCGCTTCAGCGCCGCGAGCGTGGTCCAGATCTCGTGCCGGATCACCGGCGCCAGCCCCTCGGTGGCCTCGTCCAGGACCAGCAGCCGAGGATTGGTCATCAGCGCCCGGCCGATCGCCAGCATCTGCTGCTCGCCGCCCGAGAGGGTGCGCGCCACCTGCGACTCGCGCTCGCGCAGGCGCGGGAACAGGTCGTAGACGCGATCGAGGGCCCAGGGCCGTGTCCCGTCGGTCCTGGGGCCGCCGCGGTCGGCGGCGGTCGCGACCAAGTTCTCGCGCACGGTGAGGGTCGGGAAGACCTGCCGCCCTTCCGGCACCAGCCCGATGCCGCGCCGCGCGATCGCCTCGGGTGCCAGGCCCGCGATCGGCGCGCCGAGGAACGCCACCGTGCCGCCGCGCGGCGGGTTCAGCCCCATGATCGCGCGCACCGTGGTGGTCTTGCCCATGCCGTTGCGGCCGAGCAGCGTCACCACCTCGCCCGCGCCGACCGCCAGCGAGACATCGAACAGCACGGCGCTGTGGCCATAGCCCGCCTGCAGCCCCTCGACGCGCAGCACCGCTACACCCCCTCCTCGTCCGAGAGATAGGCGGCGATCACCGCCGGGTCGCGCCGGATCTCGTCCGCCGTGCCGGTCGCGATGCAGCGCCCGTAGACCAGCACGGAGATGCGGTCGGCCAGCGCGAACACCGCCTCCATGTCGTGCTCGACCAGCAGCATGCCGATGCGGCCCTTCAGCCCGCGCAGCGTCTCCGTCATGCGCAGGGATTCGGCGGCGCCGAGGCCGGCCATCGGCTCGTCCAGCAGCAGCAGCCGCGGCGCGGCGGCAAGGGCGGCCGCGAGCTCGATCTGCTTGCGCTCGCCATGCGAGAGGTCGGCGACCGGCAGGGCGCGGCGTGACTCCGGCAGCCCGACCTGGTCGAGCAGCGCCTCGGCCGGGGCGGCCAGCGCCGGGTCGCGCCGCGCGTCACGCCAGAAGCGGAAGGAATGGCCGAGCCGCGCCTGGACCGCCAGCGCCACGTTGTCGCGCGCCGTGTCGTCGCCGAGCAACTGGGTGATCTGGAAGGTGCGCGCCATGCCGCGATGCACCCGCGCGGCGGCATGGAGGGGGACGATCTCCTCGCCCGCCAGCCGGATGCTGCCGGCATCGGGGCGCAGCGTGCCGGTGATCTGCGCGATCGCCGTGCTCTTGCCGGCGCCGTTCGGCCCGATCAGCGCATGCAGCTCGCCCGGCAGGACGGCGAGGTCGAGATGGTCGGTGGCGAGCAGGCCGCCGAAGCGCTTCACCAGGCCACGGACGGCCAGCAGCGGCTCAGCCATGACGGCGGCGCCAGGACAGGAGGCGCGGCAGGCGGCCGCCGGCGGCGCCAGGGGCGTCGGAAGCCGGGCGGCGGCGGAACAGCGCGGCGAGCCCGCCCTGGCTGAACAGCACCACCACGACCAGGATCGGCCCCAGCACCACCTGCCAGTTCTCGGTCAGGGCGGTGAGACCGGTCTCCAGCACCACCAGCGCCAGCGCGCCGAGGACGGGGCCGAGCAGCGTGCCGATGCCGCCCAGGATCACCATCACCATCAGCTCGCCCGACTTGGTCCAGTGCAGCATGTCCGGGCTGACGAAGCGCATGGCGTTGACCATCAGCGCGCCGGCGAGCGCCGCCCCCATGCCGGCGATGACGAAGGCGGCGAGCTTGTACGGGTAGGGGCGGATGCCGCTCGCCACCACCCGCGCCTCGTTCTGGCGGATGCCTTCCAGCACCCGGCCGAAGCGCGAGCGCACGAGGCGGCGCTGGAAGGCCAGCCACAGGGCGAGGGCGCCGAGCGCCACCCAGTACATGGTGGCCGGGTCGCGCAGGTTGAGCGGGCCGAGCAGGTTGGGCCGGCGCACCGAGAGCCCGTCATCGCCGCCATAGGCGCTGAGCGAGGCGAACAGGAAGTAGAGCATCTGCGCGAAGGCCAGCGTGATCATGATGAACTGCACGCCGCTGGTGCGCAGCGACAGCGCGCCGATCGCCGCCGCCCCGAGGCCGCCCACCAGCAGCGCCGCCGGCAGGGTGACGGCGAGTTGGTTGGAGCCGGGGATCAGCCCGAGGAACGGATCGCCCGGGGCGAGGTGCGCGTAGAGGATGCCGACCGTGTAGCCGCCGAGCCCGTAGAAGGCGGCGTGGCCGAAGGAGACCAGCCCGCCATGGCCGAGGATCAGGTTCAGCGAGGCGGCGGCGATGCCGTAGATGACGATGCGGCTGGCCAGCGGCACCGTGGCCGGGCTGCCGAGCGCGGTCGCCAGGAAGGGCAGCAGCGCGGCCGCGGCGAGCAGCAGAAGCAGGGCGGCGCGTTCGCGCGCGGGATGTTCACGCATGGGCGGGGAACAGCCCGCGCGGCCGCACCAGCAGCACGATCGCCATCAGCAGGTAGATGCCCATCGAGGCGAGGCCGCCCGCCAGCGCGTCGGCATCCGGCCCGCCGATCGCCCCGCGCAGCAGGTCCGGCAGGAAGGCGCGCAGCAGCGTGTCCACCAGGCCGACCAGCATCGCCCCCGCGAAGGCCCCGCGCACCGAGCCGATGCCGCCGATCACCACCACGACGAAGGTGGTGATGAGGATCTGCTCGCCCATCCCGACCTGCACGGAGAAGACCGGCCCGGCCATCACGCCGGCCAGCCCGGCGAGCAGCGCGCCGAGGCCGAAGACCAGCGTGTAGAGCAGGCGGATGTCGACGCCGAGGGCGCGCACCATCTCGCGGTTGGTCGCCCCCGCGCGCACCAGCATGCCGAGCCGGGTGCGCTGGATCAGCAGCCAGAGCCCGGCCGCGACCAGGATGCCGACCGCGATGATGGCGAGGCGGTACACGGGATAGGGCACGCCGGGGATGATCTCGACGGCCCCTTCCAGCGCCGGCGGCACCGCGACGAAGAGCGGCTGCCGGCCCGCCAGCATGGTCATCGCCTGGTTGAGGAACAGGATCATGCCGAAGGTGGCCAGCACCTGGTCGAGATGGCCGCGCCGGTAGAGGCGGCGCAGCACGGCCAGCTCCATCGCCATGCCGACCGCCGCCGCGGCGGCGATGCCGCCCAGCAGCGACAGCGTGGCGGAGCCGGTGCGCGCCGCCAGCGCCGCCCCGGCGAAGGCGCCCACCATGTAGAGCGAGCCCTGGGCGAGGTTGATCACGCCCATGATGCCGAACACCAGCGTCAGCCCCGCCGCCAGCAGGAACAGCATGACGCCGAGCTGCAGCCCGTTCAGCAGCTGTTCCAGCAGCAGCGCCATGCCCGCCCCCTGCCGGCGATCAGAGGCGGCACTGCGCCGCGTAGGCGTCGCCGTGATCGGAGAGGATCTTCGCCTTCGTCACCAGGGCGGGCTTGCCGTCGGCGCCGCGCTCGACCTTGAGCATGAACCAGTCCTGCACCGGGTGCTGGTTCGGCCCGAAGCGGAAGCGGCCGCGCGTGGAGGCGAAGTCGGCCTTCAGCATGCCCTTGCGGAACGCCTCGGTGTCGGCGAGGTCGGCGCCGCCGTTGCGGAAGGCGCCGCCGATGGCCAGCGCGGTGTCGAAGCCCTGCTGCGCGTAGTAGGTGGGGAGGCGGTCGTACTTCGCGCGGAACGCCGCGACGAAGGCACGGCTCGCCGGCACGTCGAAATCCGAGTTCCAGTGCGAGCCGACCGTCATGCCGAGCGCCGCCTCGCCGACGGCGGCGAGCGTGGTGCTGTCCATCGAGGGCGCGGCCACCACCTGCGGCACCAGCTCGGCCAGCCCGGCCTGGGCGTATTGCCGCAGGAAGGCGATGCCGAGCCCGCCCGGGTGGAACTGGTACACCGCGTCCGGCCGCGCGGCGCGGATGCGCGCCAGCTCGGCGGCGTAGTCGGTCTGGTCGAGGCGGGTGTAGATCTCGCCCAGCACCTCGCCCTTGTACATGCGCCGGAAGCCGGCGATGGCGTCGCGCCCGGCCTGGTAGTTGGCGGCGAGCAGGAACATCCGCTTGTGGCCGAGATTCTGCGCCGCCTGCCCGGCGCTCTCGTGCAGGCTGTCGTTCTGCCAGGCGATGGACCAGTAGTTCCGGTGGCAGTCGCGCCCCGCGAAATTGGAGGGCGAGGCGTTGGGCGAGGCGTAGACGGCGCCGGCGTCCAGCACGTCCGGCAGCACGGCGCCGAGCACGTTGGAGAAGACGATGCCGGTGAGCAGCCGGATCTTCTCGTTGCCGACGAAGCGCTCGGCGATCTGCTTGCCCTGGCCGGGCTTCAGCCCGTCATCCTCGACCAGCAGCGCCACCGGCGTGCCGCCCAGCTTGCCGCCGCCCTGCTCGATCGCCAGCAGGAAGCCGTCGCGTATGTCCTGGCCGAGATAGGCGCCGGGGCCGGAGAGGCTGGTGATCATGCCGATGCGCACCGGCGCCGCCTGCGCCAGGGCGGGGCGCGCGAGAGGCGAGGCGACGAGCGCGGCACCGCCGAGGGCGCCGGCGGCGAGGAGGCCGCGTCTGTGCAGCATCGGGAATCTCCGTGTCCGGCGGGCCGGTCTCAGATGTTGCGGGCGGAGTAAGCGAGAAGCATGCCAGGGGAGGCGGAGGGGGGCCGGGAGGCGGGGCCTACAGGCAGACCCAGCCGGGCGGCGGCTGCTTGCCGGGGTGCAGCGCGCCGCAATGCGGGCAGGTGCGCTTCGCCTCGGAGGCGTAGAACTCGGCGTAGAGCGGCGGCAGATCCTTGACGATGTCCGTCACCACCAGCTCGATGCGGTGGACCTTGCCGCCGCATCCGAAGCAGTACCACTCGAAGCCGTCCTTCGCGTCCGGCGGCCGCTTGCCCTCGACCACCAGCCCGATCGAGCCTTCCTGCGGCCGTTGCGGCGAGTGCGGCACGTGCGCGGGCAGCAGGAACACCTGGCCCTCGCGGATCGGGATGTCCTGCACCTTCCCGTCCAGATGCACCTTCAGCACCATGTCGCCGCGCATCTGGTAGAAGAATTCCTCCACCGGATCGTCGTGGAAGTCGACGCGCTGGTTGGGGCCGCCGACGATCTGCACCACCGTCTCGGCATCCTGGAACAGCAGCCGGTTGCCGACGGGCGGCTTGAGCAGGTGCTCGTTCTCGGCGATCCAGGCCTTGAAGTCGAAGGGCATGCGCATGGCTCGGGCTCCCTATTCGGCGGCGGCGGCGTGGCCGGCGGGCAGGCGCAGGCCGCAGCCGGCGAGCGCCTCGCGCATCGCGGCCTTCTCGGCCTCGCTCAGCGCCAGCATCGGGAAGCGCACCGGGCCGCCCACCTGCCCGAGCAGGTCCTGCCAGTACTTGCCGTGCGCGGTCGGCTTGTCGTGCGGCTTCACCGCCTTGAGGGCGCGGCGCACCGGCTGCAGGCTCTCCCACACCGCGCGCGCCGCGTCGGCCTGCCCGGCGAAGGCGAGGTCGGTGTACTCGCGCATCCGCCGGTCCACCGCCGTCTGCATCAGGTACGGGGGCGAGGAGCAGAGATAGACCTGCCAGCCCAGCTCCAGGATGTTGTCGAGCCACTCCTCCTCGCTCGCGGTCGAGACGATCAGGCTGTCGCCGGCGAGGCGCGTCAGCTCGGCGTACATCGGGCGCGGCACGCTGTACTTGATCGCCACGACATTGGGCAGTTGCGCGATGCGCGCGCACAGCTCGGGCGACATCAGGTAGCCGCTGTCCGGGTGCGACCACATGGCGATGCCGATGTTCACCCGCTCGCTGATGTACTTGTAGTACTGCCAGAGGATCTCGTCCGGCCCGTGCACGAAGTGCAGCACCGGGGCGTGGACCACGATGTAGTCGGCGCCGATCGCCTCGGCGTGGCGCGCCAGCTCCAGCACCGTGTCGAGGTTCTGGTCGGAGCAGGACATGATGGTGCGCCTGCCGCAGGCCCGGGCCGCGTTCTGCGCGATCTCGAAGGTGCGCTTGCGCTCGGCGACCGACATCGAGAAGAACTCGCCCTGCTTGCCGGCGACGAAGACGCCGTCGATGCCGAGCGCGCCGAACCAGTGGTGCAGGTTGCGCTCGAAGCCCGCCTCGTCCAGCGCCAGGGTGCCGGGCTGGAACGGCGTCAGCGCCGCGCACCAGATGCCGCGCAGGTGCGCGCGCGCATGCGCCTTGGCCTCGTTGCGTCCATAGGCTGCGGTCATCGCTCCGACCCTCCCGAGTTCAAGGCCCGCCAGATGCTCTCCTGGGTGAGCGGCAGCGCCAGGCTGTCCAGCGTCACCCCGCGCGCCGCCAGCGCGTCCGCCACGGCGTTCACCACCGCCGCCGGCACGCCGATGCAGCCCGCCTCGCCCACGCCCTTGGCGCCGAGCGGCGAATTCCCGGCCGGCGAGGGATGCGCCGGGGCGCCGAGGCGCGTCTCCAGCGGCGCATCATCAGCGCGCGGCATGGCGTAGTCCATGAAGGAGCCGCTGAGCAACTGGCCGGCCTCGTCGTAGGCCACGCGCTCCAGCAGCGCCTCGCCCACGCCCTGCAGCAGCCCGCCCAGCATCTGGCCCTTCGCCAGCATCGGGTTCACCACCGTGCCGATGTCGTCCACCCAGTCCAGCCGCTCCACCGTCGCGATGCCGGTCTCGGCCTCGATCGCGACCAGCGCCAGCACCGCACCGCAGGCCCAGGCCTCGCCCGGCGCGTGGAACACCGCCTCGGCTTCCAGCGGGTCGGCGGGGGTGGCGGCGGCGATGGCGGCCCAGCCGGCCTGCCGGCCCGGCGCGCCAGCCACCGCGAAGCCGCCGGGCGCGGGGCGCAGCGCCTCGGGCGGCGATTGCAGCAGCCGCGCCGCGACCGGCAGCGCCTTCGCCTCCAGCGCCGCCGCCGCCTGCATCAGCGCGCCGCCGCCGATGCCGGTGGAGCGGCTGGCCAGGGCGCCGATGCCGGGCGGGGTGGTGGCGGTGTCGCCGTGCAGCACCTCGACCTCGGCGTCCGCCACGCGCAGCGCGTCGGCGACGATCTGGGCGTAGGCGGTCTCGCGCCCCTGGCCCTGCGCGGTGGCGCCGGTGGCGGCCAGGATGCGCCCGTCCGGCGCCAGCGTCAGCCGCGCGCTCTCCCAGCCCTGGCCGCAGGGCTCGACGTAGAGGGCGAGGCCGAGCCCGACCAGCTCGCCCCTGGCACGCCGCGCCGCGCACGCCTCGCGCAGCCCGGCCCCCATCTCCAGCACCCGCGCCAGCAGCGCCGGGTAGTCGCCGGAATCCAGCACCTCGCCGGTCGGGGTGCGATGGGGCAGCGCCTCGGGCGGCAGCAGGTTGCGGCGTCGGATCTCCTCGGAGCCGAGGCCGGTGGCGCGGCCGGCGGCCTCCATCAGCCGCTCCATCAGCATCGCCGCCTCTGGCCGGCCGGCGCCGCGATAGATGCCCATCGGCGCGCGATGGTCGAAATGCCCGGCCAGGGCGATGTCCACCGCCGGCACCGCGTAGGGGCCGGGCAGGCAGCGCGCCGCGTTGCGCCCGGGCACCGCCGCCGAGTAGGGCAGGCGGTGGCCGAGCGGCGTCTCGATCACCGCCCGCAGCGCCGTGGCGCGGCCCCCGGCGTCGAGCGCCAGCTCGCCACGGAGATGCTGCCCGCGCCCCTGCGTCGCCGTCAGCATCTCCTCCGAGCGCGTCGCCTGCCAGGACACGGGGCGGCCGAGGCGCAGCGCCGCCCAGGCGACGGCCGCCTCCTCCGGGTGCAGCGAGGCCTTGGCACCGAAGGATCCGCCCACGTCGCCCGCCACCACCCGGATCGCCGCCGGGTCGAGCCCGAGGATCGCGGCGAGGTCGGCGAGGGCGCGGTGCGGCGTCTGGGTCGAGAGGTGGATGGTCAGCCCGCCGCCTTCCCGCGGCACCGCCAGCGCCGCGCGCGGCTCCATCGCGGCGGGCGCGAGGCGGGAATGGCGGATCCCGGCCCGCACCACGTGCGCGGCGGCGGCGAAGGCGGCCTCGGCGTCGCCCGACCGCCACTGCCCGGCGAAGGCGGGCTCGGTCGCTTCCGGGTCGAGCGGCTCCAACTCGGCCAGCACCGCCTCGGCGCCGTCCAGCGCGGCCATGGCGCTCTCGGCCAGCACGATCGCCAGCGGCTGCCCGGCCGCCGCCACGCGGTCGCGCGCCAGCGGCAGGAAGCGGGAGGCCGGCAGGTCGGGGAAGAAGCGGTTCACCGCCGGCTCGCCGGCCGGCACGCAGTCGGCGCCGGCAAAGGCGGCCACCACGCCGGGCAGGCCGAGCGCCGCCGAGAGGTCCACCTGGCGCAGCACGCCGCTGGCCTCGGCGGCGCGGGCGAAGGCGGCATGCAGGCAGCCGGGGGGGCGCGGCAGGTCGGCGGCGAAGCGGCCGGCGCCGGTCAGCAGCGCGGCATCCTCGCGCCGGCGCCGGGCGCGACCGATCCAGCCCTGCTGGCGCGCCTCGCCGTTCTGTGCCGAACCGTCCGGCATGGCTGTCCGTGGCATCCCCGATGATCGTGTCGGGGCATTTCACGCGAAGCGCCATCCATCCTACAACGGCGATGTTCAGATGGATCGATCGGGATCGGCGATGGACATCTCGCCCCGGCAGCTGCGCGCCTTCCTCGCCGTGGCCGAGGCGGGCGGCTTCACCGCCGCCGCGCGCCGGCTGGGCTGGGTGCAGTCGACCATCTCCACCCTGGTCGCGGATCTGGAGGCGGCGACCGGCGTCCGGCTGTTCGAGCGTTCCTCCCGCCGGGTCGCGCTCAGTGCCGCCGGCGAGGCGTTCCGGCCGCGCGCCGCGGCGCTGCTGGCCGACCTCGCCGCCGCCATCGAGGCGGCGCGGGCGCCGGGGGAGGAGGCGCCGCTCGTCGTCGCGACGCCGCCGCTGCTGGCCGCGGCGCTGCTGCCGCCGGCCATCGCCACGCTGCGCGCCGCGCTGCCGGCGCTGCGGGTGGTGGTGCGGGAGGCGGGGGCGACGCAGGCCCTCGGCCTCGTCACGCGGGGCGAGGCGGGGCTCGCCCTCGGGACCTTCCCGCCGGAGGCAACGCCGGCGGGCGGCGCGACGCTGCGCCGCATCCGCCTCGGCACCGACGCGCTGGCCCTGTTCTGCCCCGCCGGCCATCCCTTCGCCGCCGAGCGCCGCGCCCTGCCCTGGCGCCGTCTGGCCGGCGCGGCGGAGGTGGCGCTGACCCATGATTCCGCGGTGCGCGGGCTGGTGGACGCAGCCCGTACCGCGGCCGGCGTGCCGCCCGCCCCGCCTGCCTTCGAGGTGGCGCAGATGACCACCGCGATCGCGCTGGTGGCGGCCGGGCTCGGCGTCGCGGCGCTGCCGATGGCGGCGGCGCCGCTGGCGCAGCGCGGGCGCGTCGCGATCCGGCCGCTGTCGGAGCCGGTGGTGACGCGCGAGATCGCGCTGCTGCGCCGCCCGGGCCTGCACGGGCTGGCGGCGGCCGGCGCCACGGCGTTGCAGGCGGCGCTGGTGCCGCTGCTGCGCGGCACGCGGCGCTGACGCCCGGCCGCTCCCGGCGCGACGGCCGCGCGGCGGGACGGCGCCCCGGCCCCCGCGTCGAGGCGTCACCGGCCGAGGTGATCGCGTTCGGCCAGCCGGACGTGGTGCTCGCGGGTAGGGCGTGGCGCGCCGAGCGTTCGGTGACGCGTCTCTGCCGGCCGCCGCCGCACGGCATCCCGCCCGAGGCCATGACGGTACCCCACATCGCCGAGGCGGACCTCGACGCCCGAATGCCGGTCTGCACCAGGGGGCAGCTGCGGCTAGAGCCGTTCCAGCCTGACTGTATCAGGCCGGAACGGCTCCAGCCGTCGATCCGGCGCATTTTCCGAGCCGCTGAGCGAGTACGCTCAGCTTGAAAATGCTCCAGAGCGGATCGCCGGCGGGCGGACACGCCCGGCGGCATGAATCCGCACCGAGAACAACGAGCTACGGCGAACCGCAGTCCCAACCGGACTGCGATCCGCTCTAGCGGAAATGGCGTCGCCGGCGCAATCGACCGGCCCGACGGATGGGAAGAGCAGCCGCCGTCCCTGATGCCGCGATGCGGGGCGGACGCGCCCGCCCCGTCAGGCCGCCGGTCCGAGCGGCAGGCGGTAGATCCGGGCGGCGGTGCCGGCAAACAGCGCCGTGCGCTCGCCCTGCGCCATGCCGGCGGTGAGCCGCTTGAAGGCATTCCACAGCACCGTGTAGCCGTAGCTGCCCTTGTCCACCGGGAAGTTGCTCTCGAACATGCAGCGCTCGGGGCCGAACAGCTCGATGCAGCCCAGAATGTAGGGTGCGAAGGCGGCGGCGAGTTCCTCGGAGCCCGGCGGCGTCTCGCCCTTCTCGAAGCCGAAACCGTTCACCGCCATGCCGAGCCCGCCGAGCTTCACCGCGACGTTGGGCAGCTCGGCCAGCCGCGCCATCCGATCGCGCCACTCGGCGAGCACTTCCGCGCGCCGGCCGGCATAGGGCCCCGCGCCGAGCGGCCCGCCGCAATGGTTCAGGACGAGCTGCAAGGCCGGCAGGGAGCGGGCGAGCGCCAGCACGTCGTCGAGCTGCGTGTGGTAGGCCCAGATGTCGAGCGAGAGGCCGAAGCCGGGCAGCAGCGCGGCGCCCTGGCGGAAGCCCGCCGAGGTGAGCATGCCGGGCGGCGGCGGGATCGGGTTGGAGAGGATCTCCGGCGATTCGTGCCAGGCGGTGGTGTTGCGGATGCCGCGCAGCCGCTCGCCCGCCACGCGCTGGTGGCGTTCGAGCAGCGGCCCCGCCGCCTCGCCCAGCATCAGGTCCACCATGCCGACGATGCCGGCGCAGGCGCGCGTCGGGCCGTACACGCCGCTGGCGCTGCACGCGGCGACGCCGTTGGCGAACTCCGTCTCGCCCAGGGAACGCTCCTCGACGGGCCCGTCGGCGCGCAGCATGGCGCGCGCCTGCACGTACACTGTGGCCCGCACGTCGTGGCCCGAGCCGGTGTCGGCGAGCAGATCCTCCAGCAGGTAGCGCGAGCCGGGCCGGTCCCACAGGTGGTGATGGGGGTCGATGATGGGCAGGTCCGGCTCCAGCGGCGCTTCCCGGCGCCGCGCCAGCCAGTCCGGGCGGACCTGAAGATGGGGGCCTGCATGCGGGGCGGTGGCCATGTCGCTACTCCAGTCGGATGCCGGCCTGGCGGACGAAGCCCTGCCAGAGATCGCTCTGTGCCGCGAAGAAGGCGGCGAATTCGTCGGGCGTGTTGGGCGCCGCCTGCAGGTCGGCCGCGCGCAGCCTGGCGGCGAGCTCGGGCTCGGCGATGGCGTCGTTCAGCGCGCGGTTCAGCGCCTCGACGATCGGCCGCGGCGTGGCCTTCGGCAGGAACACGCCGTTCCATTCGTAGGTCTCGAAGTCCGGCAGCGTCTCCGACAGCGGCGGGACATCCGGCAGCGAGGCCAGCCGCCCGCGCCCGGTATGCGCGAGCGCCCGCAGCGCGCCGTCCCGCACGAAGGGGGCCGAGACGTTGACGTTGCCGAAGTAGAGCTGCACCTGCCCGGCGATCAGGTCGTTCACCGCCGGCGCGCCGCCGCGATAGGGGATGTGGTTGAGCGGCACCCCCGCCCGGCGCGCGAACAGCTCCATCACCAGATGCTGCAGCGAGCCGTTGCCCGCCGAGGCCGCGTCGAGCCGCCGCTCGCCCGAGCGCGCCAGGGCGACGAGGCCGGCGGCGTCCCGCACCGGCAGCGACGGGTTCACCAGCATGAGCTGCGGCACGGAGACGGCGCGGAACACCGGCACGAGATCCCGCCGCGGGTCGTAGGGCAGGTGCCCGAACAGGGCGGGCGTGACCGAGATGCCGGTGCCGTCGTAAAGCACGGTGTAGCCGTCGGGCGCGGCCTGGACCACGGCGCCGGCGCCGATCGTGCCGGTGGCGCCGGAGCGGTTCTCCACCACGAAGGGCCTGCCGAGCCTCGCCGCGACCGCGGCGAAGAGCTGCCGCGCGACCAGGTCGGCCGTTCCGCCGGGCGGCCAGGGGACGACGACGCGCACCGGCCGCGCCGGCCAGGGCTCCTCCGCCCGGGCCTCCTCGATGCGGAGCGGCAGGACCGCCGCCGTGCCGAGCAGCGCGAGCAGGCCACGCCGGGCGATGTTGGCTGGTGCCGGCAATTCGGTCCTCCCCTGTTGGTGCGCGAAAGGTTGGGCGCGTGGAAAGTCAGGCGGCCGCGAGCGCCTCGCCGCCGGTGACCAGCGCCCCCGGCAGCGCCGGCGCGCGGCCGGCCAGCACCGCGACGATGCTCTCCGCCGCGCCGCAGGCCATGCCGAGCGCGCCGCGCGGCGTGTTGGCCGCGAGATGCGGCGTCGCGACCACGCGCGGATGGCGGCGCAGCGGGCTCTCGGGGTCGAGCGGCTCGGCGGCGAACACGTCGAGGCCCGCCCAGCGCAGCCGGCCGGAATCGAGCGCCGCGACCAGCGCCGCCTCCTCGACGATGCCGCCGCGCGCGGTGTGCACGAGAATCGCGCCCTCCGGCAGCAGCGCGAACGCCGCCTCGCCGATCAGGCCGCGCGTCTCGGCGCTCAGCGGGCAGTGCAGCGACAGCACCTCGGCCCGGCGCAGCAGCGCGGGCAGGTCCGGCACGCGCTCGCCCGGCCCCGGCAGCCCGCCCGCCGGCAGGTACGGGTCGTGGGCGAGGACGCGCATGCCGAAGGCGTCGGCGAAGCGCGCGACCTTCGAGCCGATCGCGCCATAGCCCACGATCCCGAGCGTGACGCCCTCGATGTCGCGCGTCATGCGCGAGGTCTTCTCCCAGCGCCCGGCCTGCATGCCCTCGACGACCGAGGGCAGATCCTTGAGCAGCGGCAGCATCAGGGCCATGGCGTGCTCGGCGACCGACCGCGAATTGGCGCCGGCCGCGCGGGTGACGGTCAGGCCGTGCCGGCTGGCCGCCGCGACGTCGATGCCGTCGATGCCGGCGCCGTGCCGCGCGATCACCCGCAACGCCGGCGCCGCGGCCAGCATCACCGCCTCCGTGACCGCGCCGTGCCGGTGCAGGATGGCGACCGGCCGGTACTCCCGCACCTGCCGGATCAGCTCGGCCTCGCTCGGGTAGTTGCCGGTGCAGCGGACCACGTAGCCCGCCTCCCCGAGCAGCGCCGTGGCGGCGGGCGCCAGCGCCGCGCCGGTGACGAGCACGTCGCGGGCCTGATCTGTCGGGCGCATGGGCAGGTACCGCTTCCTCCGTTTCGCCGCGACCGTCCGGGCCGCCGGCATGGGGATGAGAACACCAGGGTTTCCGGAAAAACGCAATAGCGTTGCGTTTTTCCGGCGGCCGCTTGCGCGGCGCTCGCTGCGCGCATGGCCGCGACGCGGTGCAGAAGGTCACCAGGGGCGCCGACGCGCCCCCTTCCGCAGCGCAGCCGCAGGGGGCAGCGAAGGACATCGGCGCGCTGCTCCCGGTCAGCGGCGGAAGATGTCGGCGCCGAGGGCGTTGGCGCCGAGGCTTGCGGCGGCGACGTCGAGACGCCCGACATGGTCACGCGGCAGGCCGCTCCGGTGGCCGGGTCAGCCGAAGGCGCCGGAGATGCGCCTCAGGCATCAAGCACGAGGTCACTGGCCGGCACGGCCCGGCAGGTGAGGCAGAGACCGGGGTCCTCGGCCTCGATCGCGGCGAGGTAGCGTATCTCGCCGGCCAGCCGCGCCACGGCGCAGCTCTCGCACTGGCCGACGCGGCAGCCGCCGGGCAGGCGCAGCCCGGCCGCCTCGGCGAAGCCGAGCAGCGGCCCGTCGGCGGCCTGCCAGCGCAGGGTGCGTCCGGAGCGGCGGAAGGTGACCGAGAACGGCCCGGCGGGGCCCGCCGCCACGTCGCCGCCGGCGGCGTGGAAGGTTTCCTGGAAGATCTCGAAGCGCGGCACGCCGCGCGCGGCGAGGCCGGCGGCGAGGTCGCGTAGCATCGTCTCCGGCCCGCACAGGTAGAAGCGGGCGCGCGCCGCGATCAGCGCCGGCGCAACGTCGGCGGCGGTGATGCGGCCGTGCCGGTCGAAGTCGCGCCCCGCCCGTTCCCCGCCGCGCGGCCGGCTGTAGTGGTCGACGATCCGCAGTGTCGGCAGCAGCGCGGTGAGGGCGCGCAGCCGCTCGCGGAAGGCGTGGCCGGCGCCGTCGCGGTTGCCGTAGTGCAGCACCACGCGCGGCGGGTCCGGCCGTCCGACCAGGGATTCGAGATAGCCGAGGAAGGGCGTGATGCCGATGCCGGCGGCCAGCAGCACCACCGGGAAGGGCGCGTCCAGGGGGATGGTGAAGCGCCCGTCCGGCTGCCGCGCCTCGACCCGGTCGCCGGGCGCCAGCCCCTGCGTGATGCGGGTGGAGGCGAGGCCGGACACCGCCGCGCCGTCCGCGTCCCGCCCCACCACGCGCCTGACGGTGATGCGGTAGTCGCGCCGCCCGGCGGGGCCGGAGAGCGAGTAGGCGCGGGTGACCGGCACGCCGTCGGGCCCGGGCAGGCGGATCGTCAGGTGCTGGCCGGGGCGATAGTCCGGCAGCGCGCCGCCATCCGCCGCGGCGAGGCGGAGCGAGACCACGCCCTCGGCCTCGGGCTCCACCGCCGCGACCCGGAATTCGCGGAAGTCCGGCCAGCCCAGGCCGGGGCCGGCGCGTGTCGCCTCGCAGGCGATGCCGCGCATCGGCACGGAGCCGCTGACCGGATCGGCATGGTCGTCGGCGACCAGCGCGTTGTAGCTGCTGCCGGCCGCCCCCGCCTGGACGTAGCCGGGCAGGCCGAGATCGGGACAGCCCTCCCACCAGCCGTATTCGGCGACCACGACGCCGGGATGCAGAGTCGCGTCCAGCCGGGCGCGGAAGCGCGCCGCGCCGGCCCGGGTGCGGATCGCCAGCCAGTCGCCCTCGGCCACGTCGCGCGCCGCCGCCGCCGCCGGGTGCAGCGCCGCCCAGGGTTCGGGCACGCGCCGGCGCAGCGAGGCGATGCCGCGATGCTGGCTGTGGCAGAAATAGCCGTCCTTGGCCGTGGTGAGCAGGAGCGGCAGGCCGGGGCCGGGCGCGTCGGGCGGCGGCACGTGGCGGGGCAGCGGCGGCTGGCCGTGGCGGAGCAGCGTCTCCGAGTAGATCTCCACCAGCCCGCTCGGTGTCGCGAAGGCCGGCTCGCCGCGCGCGCGCCGGGCGGCGAAGCGGCGCTCCTCGCGCGGCAGCGCCACGCGCCGGCCGGCCGGGTGGCGGCGCAGCGTGGCGACGTCGAGCCCGAGCGGCGCGAGCTGGTGGTTCCAGCCGGCCTCGACATCGCCGCCGAAGAAGGCGTCGCCATGGCCGAGCCGCACCGCCAGATCGAACACGATCTCGAGGTCGGACCGGCTCTCGCCGAGCGGCGGGACCATGCGCGGGCGCAGCTGCACCAATTCCTCGGAGGCGGCGTCCAGTTCGAAGCCGAGGCGCAGCCCCTCGCGCTCCCACGGGCTGTTCACCGGCAGCAGGATGTCGGCGAAGCGCGCGGCCGGCGTCTCGTACAGGTCGCAGTGGACGTGGAATTCCAGCGCCGCCAGCGCCGCCTCGGTGCGGGCGGGATCGGGCTGGGAGACCAGCAGGTTGGCGCCGAAGGAGAGCAGCGCCCGCACGGCGTAGGGGCGGCGCTCCAGGATCGCGGCGCAGAGATCGGCGGCCGTGACCCAGCCGCGCGCCGGCGGGCCGAGCGGCCGCGCCGCCAGCCCCAGCGCCTTCGCGGCCTGGGCCGGGGCGAGCAGGCCCGGCGGGTTGGCCGGGTTGGCGGGCAGGCGCGGGAATTGCCGGTTGCCGCCGGTCCGGTCCAGGCTGCCGGTCAGCGCGTAGAGCACGGCGATGGCACGGTCGGTCTGGGTCGCGTTGGCGCTCTGGCCGATGCCGGTCCAGCCGTAGTAGCTGATGCGCCGGGCGGCGCCGATCGCCGCGGCGGCGGCGCGCAGCGCCGTTTCCGGCACGCCGGTGGCGTCGGCGACGCGCCCCGGCGTCCAGGCGGCGCAGGCTTCCGCCAGCAGGTCGAAGGCGGGGCGGCAGGCGATGTCGGCGCCGTCGGCGCCGTGGAGGCGATGGCGGCCGCGCAGCGCGAGGCGTCCGGCCTGCGGCGCCGCTTCCGGATGGCAGGGGTTCAGGGCGTGCGGCGTGCCCGTCGCCGCGTCCAGCACCACCGGCCGGTCGGGCGGGCCGGACAGGCCGAGCGTGCCGGCGCGCAGCAGCAGGCCGTCATCCTCCCGCACCAGGCAGGGTGCGTTGGTCCATTCACGCAGGAAGGCGGCGTCGATCCGGCCCTCGTCGATCAGCAGCCCGGCCAGTCCGAGAGCCAGCGCCGCGTCGGTGCCGGGCAGCGGCTGCAGCCAGTGATCGGCCTGCGCGGCGTGGGCGGTGCGGCGCGGGTCCACCACCAGCAGTCGCGCCCCCTTCGCGCGGCCCTCGGCGATGGCGCCGGCCGCGGCGAGCCAGGCATTGGCGGGGTTGTGTCCCCAGAGCAGGATCAGCTCGGCATTCGCGTAGTCCGGCGTGCCGATTCCGGCCCCGAAGGTGAAGGCGTGGGCGAAATCCTTGTGCCAGTTGCAGATCTCGGTGGCGTAGGCGGTGTTGGGGCTGCCGAAGACGCGGATGAGGCGCTCGATCCATTCGATCGAATCCGAGATCGGCGTGGCGGAGGGCGAGGTGACGGCGAAGCCGACCGCCTCGGCGCCGCTCTCCGCGCGGATGGCGCCGAGGCGCGCGGCGATCTCCGCCATGGCCGCGTCCCAGCCGATCGGCTCCCAGCCCGGATCGGCCGCGCCCTTCGGCCGGGTGCGCCGCAGCGGCGTGGCGAGGCGGCGGGAGCCGTGCGCGATCTCCGGCGCCGCGCGCCCCTTGGCGCACAGGGCGCGGCCGGTCGGGTGGTCCGGGTCCGGCTCGACCCGCACCAGCCGGCCGGCCTCGACCGTGTTGCGCGTGCCGCAGCGGGAGCGGCAGAGGGTGCAGAAGCCGGGCAGCGTGGCGGGCGCGGCGCCGCGCCGCCGGTCGTCGTCAGCGCCGTCCATCGGTCGCGCCTCTCCTGGCCGGCGGGCATCCTACCGCGCCGGGCGGACCGGCGCATCGCGCGGCGTCGGCCGGCACGCGGACCCGCGCGCCGACGCTGCGATTTTGGCAGCTTCCGCGCACGCCGGCGGCGGAGGGAACGGAGAGATGGCCATGCGCTACGACGTCATCGTGGTCGGGATCGGCGGGATGGGCAGCGCGGCGGCGTGGCAGCTCGCCCGGCGCGGCCGGCGCGTGCTGGGGCTGGAGCGCTACGACATCCCGCACGCCATGGGCTCCTCGCACGGCATCAGCCGAATCATCCGGCTGCCCTACTACGAGGACCCGGCCTACGTGCCGCTGCTGCGCCGCGCCTACGCGCTCTGGCGCGAGATCGAGGCGGCGAGCGGCGCGGAGCTGCTCGTCGCCACCGGCTCGATCGATGGCGGCCCCGAGGACGGGCCGCTGTTCAACGGCGCGCTCGCCTCGGCGCGGCTGCACGGCCTGCCACACGAGGTGCTGACGGCCGACGCGGTGAACGCCCGCTTCCCCGCCTACCGCCTGCCCGCCGGCACGCGGGCGGTGTTCCAGGCCGAGGGCGGGCTGATCGCCAGCGAGCGCGCCATCGTCGCGCATGTGCGCGCGGCGCAGTCGCTCGGCGCCGAGATCCACGCCCGCGAGCCGGTGCGCGAATGGCGCGCGACGCCGGCGGGCGGCGTGGTGGTGAAGACGGAGCAGGGACGCTACGAGGCGGAGCGGCTGGTCCTCGCGGCCGGGGCCTGGATGGGGGCGATGGTGCCGGGCCTCGCGCGCCTCGCCGTGCCGGAGCGGCAGGTCCTCGCCTGGCTGCAGCCCGACGACCCGTCGCTGTTCGACCACGCCCGCTTCCCGGTCTTCAACCTCGACGTGGCCGAGGGACGCTACTACGGCTTCCCGATCTACGAGGTGCCGGGCTTCAAGTTCGGGCGCTACCATCATCTCGGCGAGACCGGCGCGCCCGAGGATCTGCGACGCGAGCCGGATGCGCGCGACGAGGCGCTGCTGCGCGACTTCGCCGCCCGCTACTTCCCGGCCGGCAACGGCCCGACCATGGCGCTGCGCTCCTGCCTGTTCACCAACACGCCCGACGGGCACTTCGTCCTCGACCGCCTGCCCGGGCAGGAGCAGGTGGTGGTGGCCTCGCCCTGCTCGGGTCACGGCTACAAATTCTGCTCGGTGATCGGCGAGATCCTGGCCGACCTCGCGACCGGCGACGGCACCACCCGGCACGACATCGGCTTCCTCGACCTGCGTCGCCCGGCGCTGGCCGCGGCCTGACGCCGCGATGGCCACCGGCCCGCCCCGGGCCGGCGGCGGGCTTCGGCCCCGTTCCTCTCGGCCAGCCCCGTCCCCCCGGCGGCGCCCCGGCGCCGCCCGGCGAACGGTGCGGTCGTTCAGCGCAGCCCGTCCTTGCCCACCACCTCCTCCACCCGCAGCCCGCCGATGCGCGGCGCCGGCCGGCCGGAATCGGTGATCACCACCGCGACCACGATCTCGTCGCGGCGCGGCGCGTCCGGCACGCGCACCTCCATCGCGTCGAAATGGCTGCGGACATAGGCCGCGTCCTTGTGCCCGAGCGGCACGTCGATCGCGGCGCCCATGCCGCCGCGCTTCTTGGCGCTCGGGATCAGCGCGGCGCCGCGCTCCACGGCGCGGCGCAGCGGCGCGCCGAGCTTCGGGTGCAGGATGGCGCCGGCATGCTCCAGCTCGCCATCCTCGCCGACGATGGCCGCCTTGCCGAAGCTCTCCACCTGCCCGGGCGAGACGCCCAGCGCCGCCACCGCCCGCTCGCCGAGCAGGGCGCCGAGCGCCTCGCCGATGGCGTAGAGCCCGGACAGGTCGTCTGCGAAGCGCCCGGCACAGGGGTTGCGCACCACCGCCAGCGCCGCCGCCTTGCGGGTCGGCGGCGAGACGGGCCGGCCGCCCTCGTCGCAGGTGTCCTCGACCACCGTCAGCAGCTTGCGGATGGCGAGGCCGGATCCGGTCTCCATGGCGTTCATCCCCCGAGAGTCATTCCCCGACGATCATTCGCCGACGATCGTTGGCACGCGCTCGGCCGGCGGCGTGTTGCGGCTGCGGCGGCAGCGGACGATGCCGTCGATCACCACCATGCCCACCCCCGGCAGGTCGCCCTTGCGGATGCTGTCCAGCAGGTCGCTGCCGTCGCTGTGCTGGGCGCGGTCCATCAGCAGGAAGTCCGCCGCGCGGCCCGGCTCGATCAGTCCGCAATCCAGCCCGCGCAGCCGCGCCGTGTTGCCGGTGGCGCAGGCGAAGACCTGCTCGGCCGGCGTGTCGCCGACCGAGGCGAGCAGCGCGATCATCCGCAGCATGCCGAGCGGCTGCGCGCCGGAGCCGGCCGGCGCGTCGGTGCCGAGGATGACGCGGGAAAGCTGCCCCAGCTCCCTGGCGAAGCGCAGCGCCGAGAGGCCGGCCAGCTCGTTGCCGTTGTGCACGATCTCGATGCCGCGCCCGCAGCCCTCGCAGAGGCAGCGTATCTGACGCAGCGGCAGGCTGGTGTGGCCGCCATTGATGTGGCCGATCACGTCGGCATCGGCCTCCAGCACCGTGTCGGCGTCGATGTAGCCGGAGCCGGGCACGCTCGGCCCGCCCGTGTGGATGGTGCTGCGGATGCCGTGCCGGCGTGCCCAGGCCACCATCCGCCGCGCCTCCCGCCCGGCCTTGACCGTGCCGAGGCCGATCTCGCCCAGCAGCGTGACGCCGGCCGCCGCCAGCTCGGCGAAGTCCTGCTCCTCCATCCCCTGCTCGATGATCGGCGCGCCGGCGACCACCTTCACCCCGCTCGGGCGGAAATTGGCGAAGGCGCGCTGCGCCGTGATCGCCAGCGCCTTGACGCCCACGATGTCGCGCGGCCGGCCCGGCAGATGGGTCTCGCCGGCGGAGATCATGGTGGTGACGCCGCCATGCAGGCAGGAATCGATCCAGCCGAGCTGGTTCTGCCGCGGTGTCCAGTCGCCGAACACCGGGTGGACGTGGCTGTCGACCAGCCCGGGCGAGAGGGCGCAGCCCTGCGCGTCGATGACGACCGAGGCGCCTTCCGTGTCGCAGTCGGCGGCGCGGCCGCAGGCGGCGATGCGCCCGTCCACCGCCACCACCGTGTCGGCGTCGAGGATCGGCCGCTCCAGCGCGCCCGAGAGCAGCAGGCCGATGTTGCGGATCACCATCTTGCCGCGCCCGGTCTCCGGGCCGCCGGGCAGGCTCATGCGGTCGCTTCCTTGCTTTCGGCGGGGGGCCTGCCGGCGGCGGCGCCGGGCGGCGCGGGTTCGACGAGGCGCCGGCGGCGCGCGCCCCAGGCCAGGGAGAGCAGGAAGCCGGCCGCCGAGAGCCCGACCACCACCGTGGCGATCGCCGCCACGCTGGGATCGGCGTAGGACTGCAATTGCTGCATCAGCCGCAGCGGCAGCGTGTCGCCCTTCGAGATGAAGAGGGAGAGCGAGATGTTGTCGAGCGAGATCATGAAGGCCGAGACCCCGCCCGCCACCACGCCGTTGCCGATCAGCGGCAGGGTGACGCGCAGGAAGGTGCGCGCCGGCCCGGCGCCGAGGTTGAGCGAGGCGCGCTCCAGCGAGGTGTCGTAGCTGGCGAGCGCCGCCGTCACCATGGCGACGACGTAGGGCAGGCCGAGCACGGCATGGCCGAGGATGGTGGGCAGCAGCCCGGGCTGCATGTCGTAGATCGACAGGGTGAAGAGCAGGCCGAGGCCGAGCACGATGGTCGGCATGGCGATCGGCAGCATCACCGCCGCCTGCACCAGCGAGCGGCCGCGGAAGCGGTGGTGGTTGATCGCCAGCGCCGCGCCGGTGCCGGCGATGGTGGCGAGCACGGCGCTGGCGGCGGCGAGGACCAGGCTGACGAGCAGCCCGTCGATGAACAGCTCGTTGCCGAGCGCCACGCCGAACCAGCGCAGGCTGAGGCCGGGCGGCGGGAAGTCCAGCCGGTTGCCGGAACTGAAGGCCACGATCATCGCCACCAGGATCGGCGCGACCAGGAAGAGCAGCACGGCGGCGGCGTGGAACCGCTCCGCGACCCCGAATTGCGGCTTCACAGCGTCGCCGCCCAGGGCGCGAAGCGCCGCAGCAGGGCGTTGGCGACGACGAGCAGCAGCGACACCAGGGCGAGCGTCAGCGTCGCCATGGCGCCGGCCAGCGCCCAGGCGCTGTTGGTCGCGGCCTCGTAGTAGATCGCCGGAGCGACGAGCTGGTAGCCCGAGGCGCCCATCAGCGAGGGCGTCACGTAGTCGCTGAGCACGCCGGAGAAGACGAGCTGCGTGCCGGCGACGATGCCGGGCAGCGCCGCCGGCACCACCACGCGGCGCCAGGTGTACCAGTGCCCGGCGCCGAGATTGGCCGAGGCCCGCAGCAGGCTCGGATCCAGCTTGCGCAGCGCGGTGACGAGCGGGACGATCATCAGCGGCAGGTAGCGGTGCAGCATGCCGATCACCATGCCCTCCACCTCGAACAGGATGCGGATGGGCTGGCGGATCAGCCCCATCGCCAGCAGCGCCTGGTTGACCACGCCGCTGTCGGCCAGGATCACGATCCAGCCGAAGGCGCGCATCACCACGCTGACGTAGAGCGGCAGGTACACCACCCAGAAGACCAGCGCCTGGGCGCGGCCGGTCAGCCGCGCCAGTAGCCACGCGAAGGGGAAGGCGATGGCCAGCGCCAGCGCCGCGATCAGCAGCGCGATCCAGAGCGTGTTGCCGAACACCTGGAGGTAGTAGGGATCGCCCAGCACCCTGGCGTAGTTCGCGAAGGTGAAGGCGGGCACCGCCACGCCGCTGTCGTCGTCGCGCCAGAAGCTGTTGCGGAAGGTGACGGCGAGCGGCAGCACGAAGAAGGGCACCAGCAGGCAGCCCGCCGGCAGCAGCCAGAGCCAGGGGACCAGGGCGCGCGAGCGCATGACTCAGCCCGCCTCCAGCCGGCAGCGTTCGGGATCGAGGTCGAGGAACACGGCGCTGCCCGCGGGCAGCGAGGCGAGCGGATCGGCGCTGCGCACCGGCCGGTCCACCACCACCTGCTGCCCGTCGAGGTCGAGCACCACGCGCTCCTGCGCGCCGAAGAAGGTGCTGAGCGTGACGCGCGCCGGGTGCGCGCGGTGGATCGCGGTGGGCACGGTGGAGACGCCCGCATCCTCGGTGCGGAACAGCACCGAGACCGGCCCCTCGGGCACCGTCCGTCCCGGCGGCAGCGCATAGCCCAGACCTTCGGCGAGCCGTATCTCGCCCGCCCGCGCCGTGCCGCGCAGCGTGTTGGCGCTGCCGAGGAAGCGCAGCACCTGGTCGGTGGCGGGGTGGCGGTACACCTGCTCCGGCGTGCCGATCTGCGCGATGCGGCCGGCATGCATCACCGCGACGCGGTCGGCCAGGGCGAAAGCCTCGCGCTGGTCGTGGGTGACGAGGATGGTGGTGACGTCGAGCCGGCGCAGCAGCAGCGAGAGTTCGAGCTGCGTCTCCTCGCGCAGGTTCTTGTCGAGGGCGCTGAATGCCTCGTCGAGCAGCAGCATGTCGGGGCGGATGGCGAGGGCGCGCGCCACCGCGACGCGCTGCCGCTGCCCGCCGCTGAGCTGCTGCGGATAGCGCCCTTCCAGCCCCTGGAGCCGCAGGATGCCAACCATCTCGGCCACGCGCGACGCCATCTCCGCCTTGCCGAGGCCGCGCACCTCCAGCCCGTAGGCGATGTTGCCGGCCACCGTCATGTGCGGGAACAGGGCGTAGCTCTGGAACACCATGGCGATGTTACGCCGGTGCGGCGGCACCTTGTTCAGCAGCGCCCCGCGCAGGCGCAGCGTGCCGAAATCGGCCGTCTCGAAGCCCGCGATGATGTTGAGCAGGGTCGACTTGCCGCAGCCGCTGGCGCCGAGCAGGGCGACGATCTCGCCCTGGCGCAGCGTCAGGTCGCAGCGGTCGAGCGCCAGCATGCTGCCGAAGGACTTGCGCAGGCTGGCGATCTCCAGCACCGGCGGCCGTTCGGCGGCGGCCGCGGGATCGAGCGTGTCCGCCGCGGCGTCGGCGGCGAGGGCCGTCGCGGCCATGGCGAGGCGCCGGCTCAGTTCTGCACCTCGCGCGTGTAGCGGTCGAGCCACTCGCGCTGCTTCGCGGCGGCGAATTCCTCGTCCTGGAAGAACAGGCGCGTGGGATCGGTGGTGACCAGCGGCGCCAGCGCGGGCGGCACGGTCACGTCGGTGCGCACCGGCGAGGCCAGCAGCTTCTCGGCCAGCGCGCCCTGCACCGGCTTGGTCAGCAGGAAGTCGATGTAGGACTTGGCCAGCGCGATGCTCGGGCTGTTGACCGGGATGCACAGATCGTAGGGGACGGCGAGCACGCCCTCCTTCGGCGTCACCTTCACCACCTCCGGCGTGTTGCGGGCGGAATTGGCGACGCGCACCGCGAATTGCGGCGCCGCCGCGATGTCGCCGCGCTCGATCATCTGGTTCGGCTGGATCGGGTCCACGTAGAAGCCGCGCACCGCGGGCTTCAGCGCCTTCAGCCGCGCGAAGGCCTCGTTGGCCGTGGCGGGCGACTTCATGTCGCCGAGCGCGTGCACGATGCAGGCGATGAAGCCGAAGGCGGTGGCGCCGTTCACCGCCGAGGGCAGCATCACCTTGCCGCGCAGCGCCGGGCGCCACAGGTCGAACCAGGAGGTCATCGGCTCGCCGACCAGGTCGCGCCGCGCCATCATGTCGATCGAGTCGATCATCATGGCGGCGCCCCAGCCGGCTTCCGGCACCGTGTCCGGCAGGGCGTGCGCGGCCTCGGGGAAGTCGCTCCGGCTCACCTTGTGCAGCAGCCCGCCATTCATGGCGCGCAGGCCGTAGGCGCGCGAGAACAGCACCACGTCGAAGGGCGGCGAGGCCTTCTGCGTCTGCAGCTTGGTCAGCGCGCTCGGCGAGATCTCGACACTGTAGGCGACGCGCGCGCCCTTCGCCGCCTCGAAGGGCTGGCCAGCGATCTCGGAAAGGATCTGGTAGGGGCCGCCGAAATGCGTCACCCGCAGCGTGGTGGCCTGCGCCGAGGCGGCGTGCGCGCCGCCGAGCAGCGGCGCGGCCAGGCCGGTGGCGAGAAGATGGCGGCGTCGCAGCATCATGTCGTGCGGTTCTCCGGCATGGGACGGGCGCGCTGCCGTCGGAGCGGAGGCTCCGGTTGCATCGGCGCGGCCGGTGGTCACGGCCGCGTCGTGCGGCATGGCCGCCGCGTGGCTAGCAAGCGACATGCCATGCATGCGTCGCGCCGCTCATGCGTCGGCGAGACGTCGCAGCGCGGCGCGATCGACCTCGATGCCGAGGCCGGGCGCGTCCGGCACGGGCAGGCAGCCACCCAGCAACTGCGCCGGATGCGCGACCGGCGTGCGCACCAGGGAATCGTTCAGCGGCGTGCGGAACAGGCTGCATTCGAAGCTGTGCAGGTCCGGCAAGGCCGCCGCGAGCTGCAACGACGCCGCCGCCTTGATCGCACCGCCGGAATTGTGCGGCGAGAAGGGCAGCCCGCGCGGCAGCGCCGCGTTCCGCGCGCGCACGAAGCCGGTGATGCCGCCGATCCGGCCGCAGTCGGGCTGCAACAGGCCGATCGCGTCCGCTTCCACCAGCGCCGCCGCGCCTTCCGGCGTGAACTCGCTCTCGCCTGCCGAAATCATGAGCAGATGATGTTGGTTCGGACGCGCCAGCGCGCGATGGTTCAGACGCGCCAGCGCGCGATGGTCCGTCGGATCGAGCGGCTCCTCCAGCCAGAGGAAATCGAGTTCGGCCAGCAGCGCGGCGAGCCGGTGTGCCGCGTCCTCGTCGAAGCTGCCGTTCGGATCGGCGCAGAGCGCGACAGCCGGTCCGACGACGCGGCGGATATGCCGCGCGCGCGCCATGGCCGCATCGAGCGGCGGTTGCAGCTTCACCTTGAGATGGCGGAAGCCCGCCGCGACGGCGGCCTCGGCCTGCGCCGCCGCCACGTCGTCCGCCACCACGGCGACGTAGGAACCGTAGGCCGGTACCAGCGCGCGCGCCATGCCGCCGAGCAGCCGGTGCAGTGGCACGCCCCGTCGCCGGCCCAGCAGGTCCCACAGCGCGATGTCGATCGCCGAACGCGCCTCGGCCGCGGCGCCGACGAGCGGCACACCGGCCGCGTCGCCCATGCGCTGCCAGTGCCGTGCGATGTCGGCCGCCGCCTCGCCGAGCAGCAGCGGCGCGAAGCGCGATGCCACCTGCGCGGCGGCGTCGCGCGGCGCGGCGGGGCTCAGCGCCTCGCCGAAGCCGCTCAGCCCGTCCGTGTCCATCACCTCGACGACGAGGGTGCGCACCGGCGCCGTGCGGCCGGAACCGGCGGCGGGCGGCACGGCGAGCGGCCAACTCCGTATCGCGGCGATACGCATCGCGCGCTATTCGGGCGGGTCGCCGAGCCAGTGGATGTGCCGCTCCACCGAATGGCGCATCGCCGCCTCGGCATCGTGCGGGATCACCTTGTCCCAGAAGGCGCCGAGGATCGCGTCGTAGCGCCAGGGCGCGACGCGCCCGGCGATCCGCCGCACCGCGGCCGCGCCGAGCGGGATGAAATTCGGGTAGGAGCGCATGAAGCCGAGCGTCCTGCGGTCCGCCACCACTTGGAGGATATCACCGCTGAGCAGCGCGCCGCGCCCCGCCGCGCCGCCGGTCCAGTGCGCCACGGTGCCGCCGGCGAAGTGCCCGCCGCAGCGGATCAGCGTCAGCCCGGGCGCGATCTCCTTCGTGTCGCCTTCCCAAAGGGCGATGGCCGGGCCGTCGCGCATGATCCAGTCGCGGTCGGCGGCGTGCAGATGGATCGGGACGCCGCCGAACGCCTCGCTCCATTCCAGCATCGTCGTGTAGTAGTGCGGGTGCGAGATGGCGATGGCGGCGAGGCCGCCCAGGCCGCGGATGATCTCCACCGTCGCGCGGTCGATCAGGCTGATGCAGTCCCACAGCACGTTGCCGGCCGGCGTCGGCACCAGCAGGGCGCGCTGGCCGATCGCGAAATGCGGCGCCGTGCCGATGCCGAGCAGCCCCGCCTCGTCACGGAACGCGTTCATGTGGGTGATGCGCAGGCGCGGCAGCGTGGTCCAGCCCTGGCCGGCCGGCTGCAGGTACTGCCGCTCGTCCTCGCAGATCGGACAGCGCGGTGGCGGCGACTCGGAAGGCGGGTACTGCGTGCCGCAGGTCGTGCAGAGAAACGCTTGCATGCCGCGCGCCCCTTCCTCGTCCGCCCCGCGGCACACCCGCCACGGACCGCGCCACCGCGGAATGCGCGGCCATGGGATGCACCGCTCGCGGCGCGGTGGCCCTTCCGCCGAATGCTTCCGGGCCGTATTATTCGGTGCCGAAGTTATTGAGCGCGGGTGCCCGCCGTCAATGGCTTTCCGACGGGCGCAGGGAGAGAGCAGGCCGCATGGAACAGCAAGGACGACCGCGCCCGCCGCAATCCCGCCTTTCGGAGGCCCACCTCCCGGAGTCCCGCCCCTCGGAATCCCGCCCGGCGCGTGCCAACACGTCACGCCATCCCCCGGTGCGGCCCGCCGAGGAGCGCGTCGCGGCCGGCGACCAGGATTCCGCCGCCGCCATCACCGCGCAGTGGCGGCGGGAGCGCCCGGATCTCGACCTCGAGCCGATGGCGCTGTTCGCCGGCCTCGCCCGCGCCTACCAGCTCCTCGACGGCCGCATCGACCGCATGGTGGCGCGCCATGGCATCACGCGCGGCATGTTCGATGTGCTGGCCGCGCTGCGGCGCGCCGGGGCGCCGCACCGGCTGACGCCGACGCAGCTCTCCGCCGCCCTGCTGCTGAGCGGCGCCGGCATGACCAGCCGGCTCGACCGGCTGGAGGAGGCGGGGCTGGCGGTGCGCCTGCCCGAGCCGGCGGACCGCCGCAGCATCCTGATCGGCCTGACGCGCAAGGGGCTCGCGCTGGTGGACCGCATGCTGCCCGAGCTGATCGGCATCCAGCGCGCCGCCCTCGGCATCGGCACCGCGAAGGCGCGCGACCTCACCGCCCTGCTCTGGGTGCTCGGCGAGCATCTCGCGGCGGAAGGCGATTGAGGCCGCGTCAGTCGAGCAGCGGCACGGTCCAGGCATCGTAGTCGAACACCCAGGCCGGGTCGGTCGGGCCGCGCAGGAAGTCATTGGCGACCGAGACGCGCTGCACGCGGTTGGTGCGCTCCAACCGGTTGCGGGCATAGCGCGGGAAGGCGGCGAGCGGGTCGCTGGCCAGCGCCTCGATCAGGCAGCGCGCCAGCACCGCCGCGTCCTCGATCGCCATCGCCGCCCCCTGCGCCATGTAGGGGCGCAGCGGGTGGCAGGCATCGCCGAGCAGCACCAGCCGCCCCTCGCTCCACACCGGCACCGGCTCGCGATCGAAGACCGGCCATTTCGTCACCGCCCCGGCCGCCGCCGCGACGCGCCGCACCTCCGGGTGGAAGCCCGCCAGCTCCGCCCGGAATTCGTCGGCATCGCAGGGCGCCCAGGCGCCGGCGACCGTGAGTTCCGGCTCCGGGAAGCTGGTGACGAGGTACAGCTCGTCGCGCCTGCCCGTCATGTAGTAGATCAGCAGGTGCCGGTCGGGACCCCACCATTTCGTGCAGTCCGCGGGCGGCGGGTCCACCGCGGCGGCCGGCACGATGCAGCGATGCGCGACATGGCCGGTGTAGCGCGGCTTCTCGACGCCCAGCACCAGCTCGCGCACGCGCGAGTTCACCCCGTCCGCGCCGATCACGATGTCGGCCTCGGCCGTCGCGCCGTTCCCGAACAGCAGGCGGCAGCCATCGCCCCGCGTCTCGATGCCGGCCAGGCGGTGGCCGAAGGCGATGCTGTCCGGCGCGACCGCCGAGGCCAGCGCCGCGTGCAGGTCGCCGCGGTGCACGTTGATGTAGGGCGCGCCGTAGCGCCGTTCCCCGGCCTCGCCGAGCGGCAGGCGGAACAGCACCTCGCCACTGTCCCAGGCGCGGCTGAGGAAGGCGTCCGGATGCAGGCCGATCCGCTCGAGGCGATCCGCCACGCCCACCGCCCGCAGCACCTGCATCAGGTTCGGGCTGAGATGGATGCCGGCGCCGATCCGCTCGAAGGCCGGCGCCTGCTCGTAGAGCCGCACCGCGAAGCCCGCGCGCTGCAGCAGCGCCGCCGCCGTGGTGCCGCCGAGCCCGGCGCCGATGACCGCGACGCGTGTTTCCCGGCGCATGCCGCCCTCCCTCATGCCGATTGCCCCGCCCTTCCCGCCGGCCCGTGCCGGTCAGCCCGGCATCCCCGCCCCGCGCGGCGGCAGCAGCGCCTCGGCGTTGCCGCCCAGTACCGCCCCGGCCTGCCCCGCCAGCGCCGCCGAACGCCGCACCCGCGCCGGCCCGGCCGGGTCGAGCATCTCGAACGGGTAGTCGCTGCCGTAGAGCAGCCGGTCGGCACCCACGCGCGCGGCCAGGTAGTCCAGCGCCGGATCGTCGTGCGTCAGCGTGTCGTAGTGGAAGGCACGCAGCGCCGCCGAGGGCGCTTCCGCCGGGCCGCCGGCGCGGCAGGCGGGATGCACGGCGAAGCCGCGGTCGAGCCGGCCGATCTGGTAGGGCAGGAAGCCGCCGCCGTGTACGAGGCAGACCTTCAGCCCGGGGAATTCGGCCATCACGCCGCCGAACAGCAGCCGGCTCGCCGCGATGGTGGTCTCGATCGGGAAGCCCAGCAGGTTGTTGAGGAAGTAGTCGCCGAGGCGCTCCATGCCGACCGGCGTGCCGGGCGGGTGCAGCAGCACGAACACGTCGAGGTCGCGCAGCCGGCGCCACAACGGCCGGTAGTCGGGATGGTCCAGGTCGCGGCCGCACGCCGACGTCACCAGTTCCACCGCCCGCAGGCCGAGGTGCCGCACCGCGTGCTCCAGCTCGGCGACGGCGAGGCCGGGATCCTGCATCGGCAGCGTCGCCATCGCCTCGAAGCGGTCGCCATGCGCGCGGGCCGAGTCGGCCATGGTCTCGTTCTGCAGCCGCGCCCAGCGCGCGCCCTGGTCGGGCGGCAGCGCATCGCCGGCGCAGTCGGTCCAGGGCGAGAGGTACTGCAGCGTCACGCCCTGCTCGTCCAGCAGCGGCAGGCGCAGCAGGAGGTTGCTGAGCTCCGGCAGCACCGGCCGCAACGGCGGCCCGTCGCCGACGCGCAGCCGGAGGACGCCGTCCGCATCGTGCCGCAGCAGGACACCGAAGGCCGGGCCGTGCCGCGCCACCTCGTCGATCAGCAGGGGCGGCACGTGATGGGCGTGGATGTCGACGATGCCTGCCAACCCGCTCCTCGCCTGCCAGGGTCCTGGCCCGCCACGGGCGCGTGGCGGTCCGGGGATTGGTTCGTCGGATGATAGTTAGATATCGAAGTTTCACGACACTAGTGAGGCGCGCCGCACGGTGTCAACGACGGCGACGTCGGATCGCGCGCGCCGGATGAACGGCTCCGCCGCCCGGAGCGTCGCCCGCGGGCCGGGTGGGCGCCGGCCTCGGCGCCCGGGCACGCCCCACGGCGAGGCCGGCACGCCGTCTCCTCGGGCACCGGCGGTCCCGGCCTTCCCACGCCGTCCGGTCCCGGGCGCCGACGGGACCTACCGGCGCTCCCTGCCGTCCATCCCCTCGCCGTGGACACCGGCCAGTTCCGCCGCGCGGCGCAGCGCCGCGACGAAGCCCGCATACTCGGCCGCCCGCGCCGCCGGGTCGGGCAGCCGGAGCAGGTAGGAGGGATGCACGGTGACCAGCACCGGCACGCCGTCCCGCCCCGCCACCACCTCGCCCTTCAGCGGCCCCAGCGCGCCCGCGTGGCCGGTCAACGCGTTCAGCGCGGTGGCGCCGAGCGCCACGACCAGGCGCGGCGCCACGAGGGCGATCTCCCGGTGCAGCCAGGGCCGGCAGGCCTGGACCTCGCCCGCATCCGGCCGCTGGTGCAGCCGCCGCCTGCCGGTCGGCGTGAACTTGAAGTGCTTGACGCTGTTGGTGACGTAGGCGGCGGCGCGGTCCACGCCCGCTTCCGCCAATGCCCGGTTCCAGAGCCGGCCGGCGGGCCCGACGAAGGGGCGGCCGCGCAGATCCTCCGCGTCGCCGGGCTGCTCGCCCACGAACATCAGCGGCGCGCCGGGCACGCCCTCCCCGAACACCATCTGCGTCGCCGGCTTCCAGAGCGGGCAGGCCCGGCAACCCAGTGCCGCCTCGCGGAGCGCCGACAGGGAGTCGGCCGTCGCGCCGCCGCCGGCCGGTGGCGGCGCCCCGGGCGCGGCCACGATGGGCATCGCCACCATCGCCGCCGACGCTTCGACGCACGCCGCATCGCCGGACGGCGATGCCGGAGCCGGGGCCGGAGCCGGGGCCGGCGTTGGCGCCAGGGCGCCCGGCAACGCCGCGCGCCGACGCGCCGCCACGGGCGGGGACACGCCGCGCGCGACCATCGCCGCCACGCGCCCCGGCGCCTCGGCGATCAGGCGCGGGATCAGCGCCGCCTCGGGCAGGTTGCGCCAGTACTTGCGCGGCATCTCGGCGCGCATCGCCGCGGGCTTCAGCCGCGCCGGGTTGAAGATGCTGGCGTAATAGGCGAGCCAGAGCGCCTCCCGCGCATCCTCGGCCGGGGCGTCGGCGCGCCGCCCGCCGGGGCCGAGGGCGAGCGCCTCGCCGTCCCAGTGCGCGGAGCGGCGGGGCGTCAGGATCGACCAGCGCATGGTGGCGAAGCGGCGGACGAAGAAGCCGGCCTCGGCCTCCAGGATGTGATGGTCGGGCTCGAACCAGCCGACGAAGCGCGGGCCGTCCGGCGTCGCGATCTCGCGGAAGCGCAGGAAGGCGTGCAGCTTGTGCGCGTCGCGCCGCACCGCGCGGGCCATGGCCTCGGCACGCGCGACGGCGGGATCGGTCGCGACGGCGAGCAGGCCGGGCGACTCGCGCAGCCGCCACAGCAGCCCGTAGAGCAGGGCGAAGCGCTCGGGATCGCGGTGGCGCGACACGGTCTCGGCCAGCGGCGGGAAGCCGCGCGGCACGGTGAGGGTGGCGCCCGCCGGCGCCGGCGGCACCGGATCGGGGAACAGGCCGGGCGTGTCGCCCGCCACCGACCACTCCACCCGCTCCGGCGGCACGCCGGCCAGCGCCAGGGCCCGCGCCTGCCGGCGCCAGCCGGCATGATCCGTGGGGCCGTCGAGCAGGGCGCGGATCATCCGGACCGGCCGCCGCTCACGGCGCGGACAACTCCCTTCACGCCGCTCACGGCGCGAACGGCTCCCCCCGCGCCGTTCACGGCGCGAACAGCTCCCCCCACGCCGCTCACGGCGCGAACAGCTCCCCCTGGGCCGGGCGCGGCGCGAGGCGCCGGCGCAGGCCGGGATGCTCCAGCAGGCGGGGCGAGGGGCGGTGGTCGGCGGTGGCCAGGAAGGGCAGCACGCGCGGCAGGGAGAGTCGCAGCCGTGCCAGGTCCGCCGTGCGGATCGCGGCGTGCCGGCGCGCGGCCAGCAGCCGTTCCACGTTGCGGGCGCCGAGGCCGGGAACGCGCAGCAGCAGCTCGCGCGGCGCGCGGTTGACGTCGAGCGGGAAGCGGTCGCGGTGGCGCAGCGCCCAGGCCAGCTTGGGGTCGATGTCGAGCGGCAGCAGCCCGGCCTCGGCGCCCTGCATCACCTCCTCGACCGAGAAGCCGTAGAAGCGCAGCAGCCAGTCCGCCTGGTAGAGCCGGTGCTCGCGCAGCAGTGGCGGCGCGGCCGGCGGCAGGGCGGCGGAGGCGTCGGGGATCGGGCTGTAGGCCGAGTAGTAGACGCGCCTCAGGCGGTAGCCGGCGTAGAGGTTGGCAGCGGTGCCGAGGATCTGCCCGTCATCGGCCCGGTCCGCGCCGACGATCATCTGGGTGGACTGGCCGGCGGGCGCGAAGGCCGGCGGCGCGGCGCGGCCGGGCCTCGCCTCGCGCCCCTCGCCCTGCGCCGTGTCGATGCGGTCGCGCAGCCCGGCCATGGCGAGGCGGATGGCGCGGAAATCCTTCTCGGGCGCGAGGCGACGCAGCGATTCCTCGCCCGGCAGCTCGATGTTGATCGAGAGCCGGTCGGCCCAGCGCCCGGCCTCGGCCAGCAGCCCGGGGGAGGCGTCGGGGATGGTCTTGAGGTGGATGTAGCCGCGGAAGCCGTGCGTCTCGCGCAGCGCCCGCGCCACGCGCACCACCTGCTCCATCGTGTAGTCCGGCGAGCGGATGATGCCGGAGGAGAGGAACAGCCCCTCGATGTAGTTGCGCCGGTAGAAGTCCAGCGTCAGCCCGACCAGTTCGGCCACCGTGAAGCGGGCGCGGCGGACGTTGGAGGTGGCGCGGTTGATGCAGTAGGCGCAGTCGAACACGCAGGCATTGGTCAGCAGCACCTTGAGCAGCGAGATGCAGCGCCCGTCCGGCGCATAGGCGTGGCAGATGCCCATGCCCTCCGTCGAGCCGACCCCGTGGCGCGCGCCGAGGCTGTCGCGCCGCGCCGAGCCCGAGGAGGCGCAGGAGGCGTCATACTTCGCCGCGTCGGCCAGGATCGCCAGCTTGTGGCGCAGGTCCGGGCGGGCGACGGGGACGATCTCGATCATGTTCCCTATATGTTCCATTTCGCAGGAATGCCAAGGTCCCGCCGGCCGCCACCGCCGGAAGGAATCGGGGGAAGTCTGGCCGGCCGAGTGGCCGCTCCTGCATGGACGCCTCCTGCAGACGCGCTCCGCCTGCCCTTCTCCCGGTGGCGAACGCCAGGGCAGCATGGCCAGGGAAAACATGACCGGGAGAAACCGGCTGGTGCCGGCCGGTGCTCGAACAGAGGACCGGCGCCCTGGCCTGCGCCGCCGGCACGCCCGCGTCGCCGCTCCAGGTCTTCGGGCAGGAACAGCCGCAGGCCCACCGGCACCGGCACCTCGCCTTGCGCCAGCGTCAGCGTGACCAGCGCCTGGCAGTTCGCCCGCTTGCCGAGTTGCCCGCAGTACTGCCGTGCCACCCCCACCGACAGTTCGCCCTTCTTCGGCAGCGCCGTGTCGTCGATCACCAGGAAGGCCGCCGGCTCGCCCACCAGCCGGTCCGCCTCCCGCGCCAGCGCCGTCCACAGCGGACCGTCGTCCCAGGCAGGGCTGGCGATGAAATGCTGCAACTGGTCGTGACCCAACAGCCCCAGCCTCGCCGCCATCGGCTGCAGGCTCTTGCGCTCCCCAGGCCCCAGCAGCCCGCGCAGATAGAGCGGCGCCCAGTGTCGCCGCGTCTTGCGTCCCATCACCGCAAGGAACGGCTCCAGCCACAGGTCCAGATCCACCACCCCGGCTCGACCCGCCACCATCTCCGGCCTCCCAGAACTTCAGCCAGGAGACAGACAGCGCCAAAGCACCATTGAAGTGCCCAGGCAGTGCCAGGGTCTGTGACTGGACTGTCCGATGGTTCCAGGGAGAACGGCGGGAGCGGCGCGCCGCCGGGACCTTGCCGTAACCTGCTGCCGCGCGCGACAAGCCGTTCAGGAGGAACCACGCCCATGCCTATCCATGCTCTCGATGCCATGACCCCGACCCTGCCGCCGGCAGGGCGCTACTGGGTCGCACCCGACGCGCACGTCATCGGCAACGTCGTGCTCGGCGACGAGGTCGGCATCTGGTTCGGCGCGGTGATCCGCGGCGACAACGAGCCGATCCGCATCGGCGACCGCACCAACATCCAGGATGGCGCCGTGCTGCATTCCGATCCCGGCGTGCCGCTCACCATCGGTGCCGGCGTCACGGTCGGCCACCGCGCCATCCTGCATGGCTGCACGGTGGCCGACAATGCGCTGATCGGCATGGGCGCCACCGTGCTCAACCGGGCCCGGATCGGCGCCAACTGCATCGTCGGCGCCAATGCGCTGGTGACGGAGGGGCGGGAGTTCCCGGACTTCTCGCTGATCGTCGGCGCCCCGGCCAAGGTGGCGCGCACGCTGGATCCGGAGACGGCGGCGATGCTGCGCGCCTCGGCCGCGCACTACGTGGCGAACTGGCGCCGCTTCGCGGCCGGGCTGCGCCGGATCGACTGAAACAGGCTGGCTGCCGGTCCGCATCCCGCCCTTCCGGAACGAGGATCTCGAAGGGGACTGCGTCCCCTCGCGGGAGCGGGCGGAGAGGGCGGCGCCCTTTCTGCCGAGGCCCAGGGCAGAGCCCCGGTCCCGGGCCGCCAGCATCGTTCAGCCGGAACCCTCCGCTTCGGCGACATGCACCGTGCCGTCCGGCGCCACGCGCAGTGGCACCGGCGTCAGCCCCTCGCCCGTGCCGGGGCCGGTGAGCGCCCGCCCGTCCCGCGCGCAGAACTCCGCCCCGTGGCTGGCGCAGCGCAGCCGCCGGCCGTCCGCACTCAGCACGCTGCCGCCGCGCCAGCTCAGCGGCAGGTACTGGTGCGGGCAGGCATCCTCGAAGGCGCGCAGCCCCGCCGTGTCATGGACAACCAGGATCGCGATCTCCCGCCCGCCGAGGCGCGCGGTCACCGGCGTGGCGGTGCCGGGCGGGAACGCCTCGATCCGGCCGATCATGCCGGCCCGACCGCCCGCGGCGACAGCACGCCGCGGCGCAACCGGTCCTCCTCGATGGAGACGAACAGGGCCCGGCAGGCGACGTGGGCAGGGCGGATCGCCTCGGATCCGCTGCGTGGCCCAAGCCCGCAGGCCGCGCGGTGATCGTCGATGAAGGCGATCATGGCCGCGATCGGCGGCTGAGCGCCGCCATGAAGATGCACCGACGCCTCGCACGGGCCCTCGTTGGCCAGGTGCCGCACACGGTTCTCCCGCGCCGGGGCCTTGATCCGCTTGCCCGCCCCGCCCGTCGGGCCCGCTTGCAGCCCCTGGCCGTGCTCAGCCTGCCGTACCCACCCGCGCAGCGTCTTGTCCGTGCAGCCGATCCTGTCCCCGATCGAGCCGAGCGCCGCCCATTGCGACGCATGGTCGGCCGCATGCTCCCGCGCCGACCGCACCACCCGCTGCCATGCCCGGGGCGGGAACCGGTTCGACGTCTTCCTCGTCATCGCTCCCCCCTCCCGAGGCCCGAAGCCGCCGACAAACCCGTTGTGGTCCAGCGTGCCCGGATTCCGGCAGTCTCCGTTCTGCAAGAGAACCTTCAGGGCCGACTCAGCAGATCGGCGAAGGTAAGCAGAAACAGGAAGCCGATCCACAGCAGCGATGCGCCTGCGGCAAGGCGCAGCAGCAGGTCGCGCCGGCGCAGATCCATGAAGACCAGCGCCACGAGCAGGGCCTTCGCCGCGGCGATGGCGAGGCCGACCGGCAGGTTGAGCCACCCCATCGGCACATAGGCCAGGGCCAGCGTCGCCAGCAGCAGCAGCAGCAGCCCGGCCCAGGTCAGCAGGCCGCGGCGCAGGATGGCACGCGCCTCGCCGCCGCTCATGCACGACCGCCAAGGTAGAGCAGCGGATAGAGCAGGATCCACACGACGTCCACGAGGTGCCAATACAGCGCCGCGACCTGGAAGGCGGGGCTGCCCAGCGGCCGCGTACCCCGCCAACCCTGCCAGGACAGCCAGCCGACCACGGCGAGCCCGCCGGCGAGATGCAGCGCATGCAGCGCGGTCATCGTCCAGTAGAGCCCGAAGAACAGCCGCGCCCCGGGCTCCGCCAGGCGAAAACCCGCGCCGGGCCAGAGTTGCTCGCGCAGATCCTTGGCCCATTCGAAGCCCTTGAGCACCAGGAAGGTGAGGCCGAGAAGCAGGACCGTGGCCAGGGCGCGCAGTGCCAGCCGGCGCAGCCCCGCCCGTGCCGCCTCGCTGCCCACCGCCATGGCCAGGCTGCTGGTCAGCAGCACCAGCGTGTTCACCGTTCCGAACACGATGTCCGTCTCGCGTCCCGACGCCGCGAAGCCGGCCGGGTGCAGCGTCCGGTTCACCGCGAAGGCGAGCAGCAGCCCGGCGAACAGCAGCGCCTCGCTGCCCAGGAAGATCCAGACACCGAACTCGGCCGCCTCGCGCTGACGGCGCAGGCTGTCCCATGGCTCGCGCAGCGCGGCCGCGACGTCGCCGCTCATGTTCCGCCGCCCTGGTCGCGGTGCGGCTCTTGCTCCTCGTGGCGCGGACCTTCGTGCCTGGGATGGTAGAGGTAGGCGGCCTCCTCGACGATCGGCGGCACGCGGAAATTGTCGCGCGGCGGCGGCGAGGCGGTGCGCCATTCCAGCCCCGTCGCGTTCCAGGGATCATCTCCCGCGCGCCGGCCGCGGACCAGCGACCAGGCGAGGTAGCCCATCGGCAGCAGGTAGGCCGCGGCCAGCAGCACCGCCCCGGCCGAGGCCAGCACGTGCCAGACCTGGAATTCCGGCGGGTAGCTGGCGTAGCGGCGCGGCATGCCGAGGAAGCCCATGACGAACATGGGAAAGAAGGTGAAGGAGAAGCCGAAGAACATCAGCACCGCGGCGAAGCGGGCCCAGCCGTCGGGCGGCATCCGGCCGGTGATCTTGGGCCACCAGAAGTGCAGTCCGCCGTAGAGCGCCGTCACCGCCCCGCCCACCATGATGAAGTGGAAATGCGCCACGACGTAGTAGGTGTCGGTGACGTGCCGGTTGACCGGCACGGAGGCCAGCACCAGCCCGGTCAGCCCGCCCAGGGTGAACAGGCCGATGAAGCCGAGCGCGTAGAGCATCGGCGCCTGGAAGCTGATCTGGCCGCGGTAGAGGGTGAAGGACCAGTTGAACACCTTGATCGCCGAGGGCACGGCGATGACGAAGGAGAGGAAGGAGAAGACCAGCGAGGCGTAGAGCGACTGGCCGGAGACGAACATGTGGTGCCCCCACACCAGGAAGCCCAGCAGCGCGATCATCAGGATGGCGTAGACCATGAAGGTGTAGCCGAAGATCCGCCGCCGGGCGAAGCAGGGCACGATCTCGCTCACCACGCCGAAGGCCGGCAGGATCATGATGTAGACGGCCGGGTGCGAGTAGAACCAGAACAGGTGCTGGAACAGCAGCGGGTCGCCGCCCTGCCTGGGATCGAAGATCGGCAGGCCGAAGGCGCGCTCGGCCACCACCAGCAGCAGCGCGGCGGCCAGCACCGGCGTCGCCAGCACCATCACCAGCGCCGTGCCGTAGATCGACCAGACGAGCAGCGGCAGCCGGAACCAGCCCATCCCCGGCGCGCGCAGCAGGTGCACGGTGGCCAGCATGTTCACCCCCGTCGCGACCGAGGAGAAGCCCACCAGCACCACCGCCAGCGCCGCCAGCAGCACGTTGGAATGGGCGTAGCCGGTGGAGAAGGGGGTGTAGAAGGTCCAGCCCGTGTCCACCCCGCCGAGCAGCAGCGCCGCCAGCAGCAGCAGCCCCGCGCCCATGAACAGGTACCAGGAGAACAGGTTCAGCCGCGGGAAGGCGAGGTCGCGCGCGCCGATCATCAGCGGCAGCAGGAAGTTGCCCAGCGTGTTGGGGATCGCCGGCACCAGGAAGAACCAGACCATCACCAGCCCGTGCAGCGTGAACAGCCGGTTGTAGCCCTCCGCGGAGACGAGGTCGGAGGCCGGGGTGAACAGCTCCAGCCGGATCAGCACCGCCGCCGCGCCGCCGATGAAGAAGAAGGCGGTGAGCGCCGCCGCGTAGAGCAGCGCCACGCGCTTGTGGTCGGTGGTCAGCAGCCAGGAGGCGAGGCCGGTCTCCGCCGTCAGGTAGCTGTCGCCCTGCCGCTCCTGTGGCGCCTCCGCCATTGCGTCGTCCGCCGTGATCCCGCTCATCGGCCCTCTCCCGGCTGCTCGCCCCGCTCGCGCAGATAGGCCACCAGGCGCTGCACCTCCCCCTCGCCGAGCAGCCCGGCGAAGGAGGGCATCAGCGGCGCGTAGCCCGCCGCCACGTCGCGCCCGGGCTGCAGGATGGAATCGCGCAGATACGCCTCGTCCGCCCGCACCACGCGGCCATCGGCCAGCGGCACGTCGCGCCCGTACAGCCCCGCCAGCCGCGGCGCGCGCACCGTCGCGCCGACGCCGACCTCGCTGCCCCCTCCGCCCGCCCCGTGGCAGCCGGCGCAGCCGAGCGAGACGAACAGCGCCGCCCCCTCGCGCGCCAGCCCGTCGCCCTCCGGCTGCGCCGCCCGCCAGCGCGCATAGTCGCCGGGCTCCATCACCGTGACGGTGCCGAGCATGCGGGCATGCAGCGTGCCGCAGAACTCGGCGCAGAACAGGTGGAACTCCCCCGTTTCGGTGGGATGGAAGCGCAGCTGCGTCACGCGGCCGGGCAGCACGTCCTGCTTGATGCGGAAGGCGGGGACGAAGAAGGAGTGGATCACGTCCTCCGAGGTCATCAGCAGCCGCACCGGCTCGCCGCGCGGCAGGTGCAGCGCGTTGATCTCGCGCGCGCCGTTCGGGTGCTGCGCCTTCCACATCCACTGCCGGGCGGTGACGTGGATCTCCAGCGCGTCGGACTGCGTCCGCTCCTCGCCCAATTGGGCCGAGGCGGCCCAGGCGAAGAGCAGCAGCGCCAGCAGCAGCGTGGCGGCGGTCCAGCCGATCTCCACCTCCGACTGCACCAGCTCGGGCAGCGCGCCGCGCTTCGCGGGCGAGCCGCGCCGGTAGCGGATGGCGAAGCCCGCCACGAGGCAGAGCACCAGCAGCAGCACCGCCCCCGAGAGGCCGAGCAGCAGCAGGACGATGGCATCCACCGTCCCCGCCTCCGCCGAGGCCGCCGGCGGCCAGAGCGGCACCCAGCCCGACAGGCCGCTCATGCCCGCCCCGCCTTCCCTCGTCCGACCGTACCCGGCCCCTGCCCCATCCGGCGCCGCGACAGCGCCCAGAGCAGCCCGCCGAGCCCCAGCAGCGTCATCGCCATGCCGATGCCGAGCACGCGGCGGATCAGCGGCACGGCGAAGCCGTCGCCCAGGCCGAAGCCGGCGCAGAGCAGGCGCAACCGCTCGCCCAGCCGCGCCACCGGGCCGGCGGGCGGGGCCGAGGCCGCCTGCGCCAGCGCCGCGCGCAGCGCCGCCGGCTCCGGCACCAGCCCGTCCAGCACCGCGCTGACGCGCCCGTCGGGCGCCAGCACCAGCGCGCCGAGCGGGTGGGCGTACTCGCCCGTCTCCGGATCGCGCCAGGCGCGGTAGCCGAGCGCCGCCTCGGCGGCGGCCAGCGCCTCGGGGGCTGCCGTCAGGAAGCGGGCCGACGGGGCGACGGGGGAATCGCCCAGCCGCTCCCGCTTCGCCGCCGCCGCCTCGGCCGGGCCGTCGCGCGGGTCGATCCCCAGCACCAGCAGCATGTAGTCCAGGCCCGGCCGCAGCCCGCTCCGCTGCAGGGCGAAATCGGCCAGCCCCAGCGCGGTGCCGCAGAGCACGGCGCAGCGGTAGTCGGCGAGCACCAGCAGCGCCGGCCGCCCGGCCAGCAGTTGCGCCGGGGTTCCGGTCTCCCCGGCTTCGGTCGCCAGCGCCAGATCGGGCGGCAGGCGCGCATCGGGCGGCGGCGAGAGCGCGACATCGGCCAGCGCCCCGGGCGGCGCGGCCATGGCCGGCGTGGCGGCCAGAAGCAGGGCCAGGGCCGCGGGCCGCAGGTGGGACAACGGGCTCCGCCTCATCGCGCCGCCCCCGGTCCGGCCGCCCCCGATGGTCCGGCCGGCTCCGGCCGCGCTGCCTCCGGCCGCACCGGCAGCGGGATGCCGGGCACCGGGGCTTCCAGCGGCGCCCAGGCGGCCTCGCCGCGCGCCGCCAGGATTTCCATGGCGCGCGCCACGGGGATGCGTACCAGCCCGGCCGCGCGGTCGGTCCAGGCATAGCCTTCCCGCTGCGCGCGCTGCACCGGGGCCAGCGCGTCGCGCGTCGTGGTCGGGCCGGTCTCCAGCCGTGGCGGGGGAACGGGGGTCGGGGCGGGAATGGTGGTGTCCGGACCGGCCCAGCGGAACCAGGCGCCCAGCCCCGCCATGGCGACCAGCAGGAACAGCAGCGTGCCCAGCCCGACCGCGAGCACGGCGCGGATGTCCGGCAGGGCCGTGGGGCGAGGGTCGTCCTCAGCCATCGGCCAGGCCCTCCGCCCTGCCACCCGAGAGGCGCTCCACCCGATCGTCAGGCGCACGCGCCACGCGACCGTCGGACGCCCCTTCCGCGCCTTCACCGGGCGCGCTTTCCGCGCGACGCAGCAGCCACCCGCCCGCCGGCCCGTAGGCGAGGCCAAGCCAGATCCCGCCCACCGCCAGCACGCCCAGCAGCGCTGCCGGCAGCACCGACGCCCCGAAGGCCGGCGCCACGATCCAGCACAGATGCGCCCAGAACCCCGCCAGGATCGCCGCCCCGAGCCCGGCCAGCGCCGCCGGGCTGCGCCGCGTCCCCGGCCGGAGCAGCGCGACCAGCGGCAGCAGGGCGGCGAGCAGGAAGGAGGCGCCCTGCAGCGCCAGCCAGCCGGCCCCCTCGCGCCGGAGGAACCAGCGCGCTTTGTCCGGCAGGTCGCCGTACCAGGCGACCAGGTACTGGACGAAGCCGAGATAGAGCGCCCCCAGCACCGCGGCGAACAGCAGCGCGGCGAGGTCGCCGGCCTCCCGCCCGACCGCCGGCCGCAGCAGCGCCGCCCAGGCCAGGGCGGCCATCATCTGCATCACCAGCGCCGCCACGCCGAAGGCGGTGGACTGGAAGTGCGGGTCGATCGACAGCAGCCAGTCGAGGGCGACCAGCGTGACCGCGCCGAGGTGGAAGACCAGCCCCAGCGCCCCGGCCACGGCGCGAGCCCCGCCGCGCAGCCGCAGCATCAGCCAGCCGAGCAGGCACCAGACGCCCCAGGCCAGCAGCGTGCGCAGCCGGAAGCCGGCCGGGTTGAGGTAGAGCCGCGCCACGTCCGGCGCCGGGGCCGTGCCGGGATCGACGGCCCAGGGGTAGAGCGCCGTAAGCCCGAGCAGCAGCGGCAGCAGCAGCGGCAGGAGGGCCGGCAGCCCCAGCGCCGCCGGGGCCAGGGCCGGGCGCAGCGACTCGCCCCAGCGGCCGCCGGTCAGCGCGTGCACCGCCAGCAGCGCCACCGCCCCCAGCGCGACGGAGGCCCAGAAGGCCAGCCCGACCAGCCAGCCGGCGGCGGGCGGCCCGGCGGGCGCCACCAGCGCCCACAGGCCCAGCGCCGCCGCGGCGGCAAGGCCCAGCAGCAGGGCGCGCCCGGCCCGCGCCCGCAGCCACGCCCCCGGCGGCGCGCCGTCGGGCCGGGCGGCGGCACCCGGGCCGGCGCCCGGCCGGGTGGCGGGCGGCCGACTCATGGCGCCGCCTCCGCCGGCACCGATGGGGACGGAGCTTCCGGGGCACCTGCCTCCAGGGCATTGGCCGCCTCGGGCGCGTCCGCCAGGGTGGCGTGGCGGGAGAGCTGCAAGGCCCGGACATAGGCGGCGATCGCCCAGCGGTCGGCCGGCGCCACCCGGTCGGCATAGGCGTACATCACGCCGTAGCCCTGGCCGATCACCTCGACGACGTGCCGCGCCGGCATCGCCAGCAGCCGCCGCGCGTGGAAGGAGGGCGGCCTGGGGAAGCCGCGACGCACGATGATCCCGTCCCCGTCGCCCGCCGCGCCGTGGCAGGGCTGGCAGGCGATGACGAAGCGCTCCTGCCCGCGCGCCAGCAGGGCCGGCGTGACGGACGGGCGCGGCGGCGGCTCCAGCACCGAGTCGCGCGCCACCACGCCGGGCGGCAGCTTCCGGGCGGCCACGCCGCCGGGCCAGGCGTCGGTGGGGCCCTGGGGATCGAGCCGGCGCTGCCGCGCCATCTCCTGCCGGCACCCCGCCAGCAGCGGCAGGGCGAGCAGCGCGGCCAGCAGCGCGGCGGGGGCGCGCCGCGCCGGGGCCGTGCCGCGCCGTGTCGCGGCCAGGGCCGCGCTGCACCATATCGCGGCCAGGGCTGCGCTGCACCGTGTCGTGGCCAAAGCCACGCCGCGCCGCGTCACGGCGCCACCCGCCGGATGGAGAGCGGCCCCAGCCCGTCCAGCAGCGCGGCCAACCGCGCCTCGTCGGCAGCGGGGTCGGCGACGGCGAGGAAGAAGCGGTCCTGGCTGGCGCGGCCGATGTCGCGCGCGTCGAAGACGGGGTGGTTCAGGCGCGGCAGGCCGGCGGCGACGAGGAACCAGGCCACGCCGGTGAAGGTCGCGCCCAGGATGCCCGCCTCGAAGGTCAGCACCAGGAAGACCTGCCAGCCGTGCAGCGGCCGGCCGCCCAGCACGAGCGGGTAGTCCAGCACGGCGCTGTACCAGCACAGGGCATAGACGAAGGCGGCCGCCAGCAGCCCGCCCGCCAGCATCGCCGGCCGCACCCTCGGCGTGGGCAGGGCCAGCGCCTCGGCCAGCCCGGCCACGGCGAAGGGCGTGTGCGCGTCCAGGCCGCGCAGCCCGGCCTCGCGCGCCCGGTGTGCCGCGTCGATCAGGGTCAGCGGGTCGCGGAACTCCGCCAGGATCGGTGGCGCGCCGCCCATGGGCCGCGCGCCCCGGCCCGCGCCGCCGGGCCGCTCCCCGGCCCGTGCCTCGTCCTCCTCCCCGGCATGCGCCTCGGCACGCTGGCGGTCGAACAGCAGCTTGCCGAGGTCGTGCATGGCGATCACCGGCAGCAGGCGCGCGAAGACGAGGAAGAGCAGCAGGAAGAAGCCGATCGTGCCGGCCAGCAGCGCCCAGTCCCAGAAGGTCGGCCGGAACACGCCGTGCATCGACGGCAGGTAGCCGTGCGAGAGCACGTTCCAGATGATCAGCACGCGCTCCAGCCACATGCCGAGGTTCAGCAGCAGCGAGACCGCCACCACCGCCCCGATGCTCCGCCGCGCCCGCGCCGACCACAGAACCTGCGGCACCAGCACGTTGCAGGCCAGCAGCACGTAGTAGAGCGGCGCGTACTCCCCGCCGAACAGGAAGCGGACATGGCCGCGCTCGTCGGCATCGCCGCTGTACCAGGCGGTGAACCACTCGGTCAGGTAGGAGAGGCCGAGCACCAGCGCGCCGGCCAGGATCACCTTCGCCATCACCGCGAAGTGGCGCTGCGTGATCACCGCCTGCAGGCCGAGCCCCCAGCGCAGCAGCGCCGCCAGCACCACGCACATGCCGAAGCCGGAGAACAGCGCGCCGACGACGAAGTAGGGGGGGAAGATGCTCTCCTCCCAGCCCGGCATCAGGCTGGCGGCGAAATCCATGCCGACGACGCTGTGCACCGAGACCACCAGCGGCAGGGCCAGCATCGCCAGCGTGCGGTAGAGCCGGTCGTGCAGGTGCCAGTGCCGCGCCGAGCCGCGCCAGCCCAGCGCCAGCACGCCGTAGGCGAGCCGGCCGGCGCGCCCGGGTGCGCGGTCGCGCAGCGTGGCGAGGTCGGGCAGCAGCCCGAGCCACCAGAAGACCAGCGAGAAGAGAAGGTAGGTCGCGATCGCCGCGCAGTCCCACACCAGCGCGGAGCGCCATTGCGGCCAGAGCTCCATGCTGTTGGGGTAGGGCAGCAGCCAGTAGGCCCGGTAGGGCCGGCCGAGATGCATGATCGGGAACAGCCCGGCGATGGCGCCGGCGAACAGCGTCATCACCTCGGCGAAGCGGTTGATCGCCGCGCGCCAGGGTTGGCGCAGCAGCAGCAGCGCCGCCGAGATGAAGGTGCCGGCGTTGCCGATGCCGATCCACCAGACGTAGTTGGCGATGGCGAAGCCCCAGACCACGCTGGTGTTCACGCCCCAGATGCCGATGCCCTCGACGAACAGCCAGCCCATCGAGACCAGCATCAGCGCCGTGCCCAGCGCCCCCGCCGCGAAGGCGAGCCAGTAGGGCCGGCCCACCCGGCGGCGCAGCAGCGGGTCCGCCACCGCGCCCACCAGCGTGCCGTAGCCCGCCCCCGGCGGCAGCAGCCCCTCGCTGCCGCTCACGGCGCCGGCCCCGGCACGGCGCCGCCCGGCGGGGGCGCGCCGGGTCTCACGCGCCGTCCTCCAGCGCCGGGTTCGGGTGGCGCAGCGCCGCGAGGTAGGTGGTGCGCGGCCGCGTGCCGAGATGCTCCAGCAGCGCGTAGTGCGCCGGCTGGCGGCGCAGGGCGGAAACCTCGGAGTCCGGCCGCTGCAGGTCGCCGAAGGCGATGGCCTGCGCCGGGCAGGCGGACTGGCAGGCGGTGACCACCTCGCCCTCGGCGATGGGCCGATCCTCCTTCGCGGCGGTCCGCCGGGCGGCGCTGATGCGCTGGACGCAGTAGGTACACTTCTCCATCACGCCGCGCGCGCGCACCGTCACCTCCGGGTTGCGCTGCGCCGCCACCACGGGGGCGCCGAGGCTGGCGTATTCCTGCCCGTCCGCGTAGCCGTGGAAGTTGAAGCGGCGCACCTTGTAGGGGCAGTTGGCCTGGCAGAAGCGCGTGCCGATGCAGCGGTTGTAGACCTGCACGTTCAGCCCCTCGGAATCGTGCACCGAGGCCGCGACGGGACAGACCGGCTCGCAGGGCGCGTGCTCGCAATGCATGCAGGGAACGGGCTGGAAGCCGGGGCGCGGATCGGCTTCCGGGCCGGCCCCGCTCCCGGTGCCATCCTGGGCGTCGCCCCGGGTGTCATAGGTGTCGATGCGCAGCCAGTGCATGTCGCGGCCCACCGCGATCTCCTCCGGCCCGACCACGGGGACGTTGTTCTCGCTCTGGCAGGCGACGACGCAGGCGTTGCAGCCGATGCAGCGCGTGGTGTCGATCACCATCGCCCAGGCCTCCGCGCCCCGCGGCAGGGGCGGGTTGAGGCTCGGCGGCACCGGCTCCCGCGGTGCGACAGCGGTGCGGAACAGCGTGGCCGTCTCGCCCTCCAGCGGCGTTTCCGGTTGCAGCCGCAGCAGCGTGCCGCGCCGTCCGGTGGCGCGCATGTCGAGGCCCGGCATGGCCCAGGGCGAATCCGGCCGGCGCAGCGCGTAGGCATCGGCCCCGACCCCGTCGCCGATCGCGCCCGCGCGCCGCCGCCCGTGGCCGAGCGCCAGCGCCACCACGCCCGGCGCCATGCCGGCGCGCGGCAGGACGGGCACCTCCAGCGCCTGCCCGTCGAGGGTCAGGCGAACCAGGTCGCCTTCCGACAGGCCCAGCCGGCGCGCCTCGGCCGGGGCCAGCAGCGCCGCATTGCCCCAGACCTGGCGCGTCAGCGGCCGCGGGCATTCCTGCAGCCAGGCATTGTTGGCGAAGCGCCCGTCCCAGAGCGCGGCGTCGGGGCGCAGCAGCAGGAACGGCCCCTCGGGCATGGTGGGCGGCGGCACGAGTCGCGGCGCCGGCGCTGCGACGTGCCGGGCGGCGCTGCCGGGCACCACGCCGTCGCGCAGGGCGCGGCGCCACCAGCGCTCGAACGCCGCCGACCGAGTTGCGTCCCGTCCGGCCGTTCCCCCGTCTGCTGTTCCCCGACCTGCCGCCCCCCGGTCTGCCGTCCCCCGGTTTGCCGTCTCCTGTCCCGCCCCCTCGCCGCCTGCTCCCTGTCCGGCCATCCCGCCGCCGCCCGCCCCCCGGTCGGCCGGCGCCGCGGAGGCAGCTTCGCCATCGGCGCCCGCGCGAGCGGCCGCCCAGGTCTCCCGCACCGCCTCGCGGGCGGAAAGATCGTCGCGTCCCAGCAGCAGGCCGAGCAGCCAGTGCGCCGAGCGCGTGCGGTACAGCGGGGTGATCAGCGGCTGCGCGATGGCGGCGGTGCCGTCCGTGGCGCGCAGGTCGCCCCATTCCTCCAGCGGGTGCGTCTCCGGCAGGTGCCAGCGGCAGAGCGCCGCCGTCTCGTCCCGCCAGCCACCCAGATGCACGGAGAAGGCGCCGGAATCGCGCAGCGCCTCGGCCCAGCCCAGCGCCGCCGGCGCGTCGTAGGCCGGGTTGGCGCCGAGCACGAGCAGCGTGTCCACCCGCCGCGCGCGCAGGTCGCCGGCCAGCTCGGCCAGGGTGGCAGGCGGCGTGGCCGGCCCGACCGGCTCGGTCAGCGCCACCGGCGCGCGCAGCCGGGCGTTGATCCAGTGCGCCAGGGCGTGCAGCGCCGGCGGCTGCCATTCGCCCACCAGCACGAGCGCCTCGCCCTGGTGGGCGAGCAGGTCGTCCGCCGCCGCCGCCAGGAAGCGCGCGGCCCCGGGCGGCAGGTCCGGCGCCGGCAGCCCGGCGCCCAGTCGCGCCGCCAGCGCCACGGCGAGGTCGCGCACCAGCCCGGGCGTCGCGGCGAGGCGGTGGTCGGCCTTGGCGCCGGTGACGCTCATCACCGGCTCGGCGGCGTAGAGGCGCGCATCGGTCGCGCCGCCGCGCTGCGCCGCGCGCCGGGCGGCGAAGGCGCGGGCATGGCGGATCTGGTCGGGGCCTGGGCCGAGCGGGTCGGCATCCAGCGCCAGCACCACCGTGGCGCGCTCCAGGGCCGCGTGTGTGGCCAGCGGACGGCCGAAGGCCAGCGCCGCGCCGGCCAGGGCCTGGGCCTCGCCCACCGCCTCGTGCGCGTGGTGGCGCAACCCGGGGAAGCGGGCGCGCACGGCGTCGATCAGGCGCAGCAGGGTGGGCGAGGTGAGGTGGCCGGTCAGCAGCGCCAACCCCTCGCCCCGACGCGACTCCAGCACGCGCAGGCGGGGCGCGAGCGCGGCGACGAAGCCCTCCCAGGAGGCGACCTGCGCGCCCCCGCGCCCCGTCTCGCGCACCAGCCGCGAGCGGTCGGGATCGTAGAGCGACAGCACCGCCGCCTCGGCGAAGACATCCGTGGCGCCGAGGCTGGCGGGGTGGTCCGGGTTGCCCGCCACCTTGGTGGGCCGCCCTTCGTGCGAGGTGACGACCACGCCGCGCCCGTAGCCGCCCAGCGGCAGCGCGGTGGCGAAGCGGCGCGGCACGCCCGGCACCGCGTCCTCCGCCTGCTCCACGGCGGGGATGATCTCCTCCGGCGGCTCGCCGCAGGCGGTGAGCGTGGCGGCGGAGGCGAGCAGCGCCAGCGCCGCCTGCCGGCGCGGGAGGGACGGCCCGCCGGTCATCGGTGGCACCGCGAGCAGTCGGTCAGGTGCTCGGTGCGGATCATGTAGGCCCTGATCAATGCCTCGCCGCGGGCGCGCTGGTCGGCCGGCGGGGTCCAGCCCATGTCGTAGATCGCCTCGCGCGGCCGCAGGTTCGGCGCCGGGTCGCGGTGACAGTCCAGGCACCAGCCCATGGTCAGCGGCGCCACCTGGCGGACCTGCTGCATGCGCTGCACCGCGCCGTGGCAGGTGGAGCAGCCGACGCCCTTGGCGACGTGGATGCTGTGGTCGAAGTAGACGTAGTCCGGCAGGCGATGGACGCGCACCCAGCGCAGCGGCTCGTCGCGCGCCAGGGATTCCCGCACCGGCGCCAGGATCGCCGCATTGGTCCAGAGCTGCGAGTGGCAGGTCATGCAGGTATGGGTCGGCGGCAGGCCGGCGAAGCGTGATTGCTCGACACCCGTGTGGCAGTAGCGGCAGTCGAGGCCGAGCCCGCCGACATGGTGCGCATGGCTGAACTGCACCGGCTGTTCCACCACCACGTCCTGCCGCGTGACGTGCGGGGTGAAGGGGATCGTGACCAGCAGCCCCATCCCGCCGAGCAGCAGCAGCGCGGCGCCGAGCAGCGCGGCACGCGCCAGCGTGTTGGCGACAGGCGGGAAAAGCTGCGTCACCCGTTCGTCACGGGCTTGGCGGCTTGCGGCGCGCGCGGCGAACGTTGTCGGGGCGCAGGGATGCGCGTGCCTCCTGGCAGAGCGCGTCGATGCTGTCGCCCGGTGGCGTGGACGTCCAGCCGGCTCGGATGAAGAAATCGTAAGGGAGGTTCACTAACGGGCGATTGCCTGCCTCACCCTCACGACGCGCGACGAGGGGTGCCGTTCCGCCCCTTTCGTCGTCATCGCACGCCGCGCTGCGACCGTCAGGTCGCCAGGCCGACGGCCGCGGTGCAACATGGCGGAATCCTCGACGGCCTGCGGCGCCTTCATTCCGCGCCACGCGCCGACACCGGAAGGAACAGTGCGGCGGCCGGCCGCGTTCGGGAAACCGGAAGCGGCGGCCCGGCGGGCCGCGGCACTCGGGCGCGGCGCGGCAGGTGCGGACATGGCCAAGACGGTCGGCGACTTCTTCTGGGAACGCCTGCACCACTGGGGCGTGCGCAAGGTGTTCGGCTATCCGGGCGACGGTATCAACGGGCTGCTCGGCGGGCTGCAACGCTTCGGCACCGACAAGATCGAGTTCGTCCAGGTGCGGCACGAGGAGATGGCCGCCTTCATGGCCTCGGCCTACGCCAAGTTCACCGGCGAGCTGGGCGTCTGCATCGCGACCTCGGGGCCCGGTGCCTCGCATCTGCTGACCGGGCTGTACGACGCGCGCATGGACCACATGCCGGTGCTCGCCATCGCCGGGCAGCAGGCGCGCAACGCGCTGGGCGGGCACTACCAGCAGGAGCTGGACCTGCAGAGCATGTTCAAGGACGTGGCGGGCGCCTTCGTGCAGATGGCGACCACGCCCGCCTCCACCCGCCACCTCGTGGATCGTGCGGTGCGCACCGCCATGGCCGAGCGCCGGGTCACGGCGCTGATCTTTCCCAACGACCTGCAGGAGCTGCCCTACGAGGACCCGCCGAACCGGCACGGCACCATCCATTCCGGAATCGGCTACACCGACCCGAAGGTGGTGCCCTACGAGGCGGACCTGAAGCGCGCCGCCGAGGTGCTGAACGCGGGGAAGAAGGTCGCGATCCTGGTCGGCGCCGGCGCGCTGCGGGCGACGGACGAGGTGATCGCCGTCGCCAACCGGCTGAATGCCGGCGTCGCCAAGGCGCTGCTCGGCAAGGCGGCGCTGCCGGACGAGCTGCCCTGGGTGACGGGCGGCATCGGTCTGCTCGGCACCGAGCCGAGCTGGCACATGATGCAGGAATGCGACTCGCTGCTGATGGTGGGCAGCGGCTTCCCCTATTCCGAATTCATGCCGCCGGAAGGCCAGGCGCGCGGCGTGCAGATCGACCTCAAGGCCGACATGCTCAGCCTGCGCTACCCGATGGAGGTGAACCTCGTCGGCGACGCGGCCGAGACCCTGCGTGCCCTGCTGCCGCTGCTGGAGCAGAAGAGCGGGGATTCCTGGCGCGCACGCATCGAGAAGAACGTGCGCAAGTGGTGGGAGACGCTGGAGGAGCGCGCCAAGGCGAAGGCGAGCCCGGTCAACCCGCAGCGCGTCACCTGGGAGCTGTCCCCCCGCCTGCCGGAGCGGGCGATCATCACCAGCGATTCCGGCTCCTGCGCCAACTGGTACGCGCGCGACCTGAAGATCCGGCGCGGCATGATGTGCTCGCTCTCGGGCGGCCTCGCCTCGATGGGCGCGGCGGTGCCCTATGCCATCGCCGCGAAATTCGCCCATCCGGACCGCCCCGTGATCGCCCTGGTCGGCGACGGGGCCATGCAGATGAACAACATGGCCGAGCTGATCACCGTGCAGAAGTACTGGAAGCGTTGGGAGAACCCGCACTTCGTCTGCTGCGTGTTCAACAACGAGGACCTGAACCAGGTCACCTGGGAGCAGCGGGTGATGGAGGGAGACCCGAAATTCGAGGCGACCCAGACCCTGCCCAACGTGCCCTACCACAAATTCGCCGAGCTGATCGGGCTGAAGGGGATCTACTGCGACATGCCGGAACTGGTCGGCCCAGCCTGGGAGGAGGCGCTGCGCAGCGACCGCCCGGTGGTGCTGGAGGTCAAGACCGACCCCGACGTGCCGCCGCTGCCGCCGCACATCACGCTCGACCAGGCGAAGAAATTCACCTCCACCCTGCTCAAGGGCGATCCGGACGAGGGCAGCGTGCTGGTGAACACGGCACGCCAAGTGCTGGGCGGCATCCTGCCCGGCGGCAGGGGCTGAGCCATGCCCGGTCCCGGCAGGGTCGAGACACCGATCCATGCCTTGCGGGCACGGGGCTACACCATCCCGACCGACCGGCCGGAGGCGGATGGCACCATGCGCTGGGCCGACACCACGCTGGTGCTGGCGGAAGCCGAGGCCGGCGGCATGACGGGCATCGGCTACACCTATTCCGATGCCTGTATCGTGCCGCTGATCGCAGGCAAGCTGGCCGACGTCATCAACGGGCACGAGGCCATGGATGTCGCCGGCGCTTGGGACGCGATGCAGCGCAGCGTGCGCAACCTCGGCCGCCAGGGACTCGCCGCGACGGCGATCTCGGCGGTGGATGCGGCGCTGTGGGACCTGAAGGCGAAGCTGCTCGGCCTGCCGCTGGCGACGCTGCTGGGACGGCGACGGGAGGCGGTGCCCATCTACGGCAGCGGCGGCTTCACCACCTATTCCGATGCGGAACTGCACGAGCAGTTGGCGCGGTGGGTGGAGGAGGACGGCGTTTCCTGGGTGAAGATGAAGGTCGGTGCCGAGCCGGCGCGCGACCCGCACCGCGTCGAGGTCGCCAGGGCGGCGATCGGCGACCGTGCCGACCTGTTCGTCGACGCCAACGGTGCCTGCACGCGGCAGCAGGCGGTCGCCTTCGCGACAAAGATCATCGGCCTGGATGTATGCTGGTTCGAGGAGCCGGTTTCCTCGGACGACCTCGCCGGCCTGCGCTTCGTCCGCCAGCACGCGCCGCCCGGCATGGAGGTCGCGGCGGGCGAGTACGGCTACGACATCGACTATTTCCGCCGCATGCTGGAATCGGATGCCGTCGACGTGCAGCAGGCCGATGCGTCGCGCTGCGGCGGCGTCTCCGGCTTCCTGCAGGTGGGCGCGCTGTGCGAGGCGTATCACACGGACCTGTCCGCCCATTGCGCCCCGGCGATGCACCTGCATGCCGCCTGCGCGGCGCAGCGCTTCCGTCATCTCGAATGGTTCCACGACCACGCCCGCATCGAGCGCATCCTGTTCGACGGCGCGCCGGTGCCGCGGGACGGTCTGATCCGGCCGGACCTGTCGCGGCCCGGCCACGGGCTGGAATTCAGGCATCGGGATGCCGAGCGCTATGCGGCGGCTTGACGGAGTGGCCGAGGCACGATCGGCAGGAATGGGAACGCGCCTGCTGGGGCTGGCCGTGCTGGGCCTCGCCGGCGGCCTGCTGCTCGGCAGTCGGAGGGCGGCGCCGCGCCAGGGCCTGCGGACATGGCGGCACGACGCACCCCGGCTCGGCCACGGCGAGGCGGTGCGCGCTGCCCGCGGGCTGAACCGCGCGGCCGGCATGCTGGCCGTCTCGGTACTTGCCGACAGCGCCATCGAGCACTATCGCGGCGATTTCCGCAATCCGGCGATGTTCATTCCCCTCGCTTCCGCCTCGTTGTCGCTATTGGCCAGCGGCCACGGGATGGCGGACCGCCGTTCCGTTGCGCACCGGGCCCGCGACACGGCGTACGCGCTCGCCGGCGGCGCGGGAATCGCCGGTACGGGCTTCCATTTCTACAACCTCGGCAAGCGTACCGGCGGCCTCTGCTGGCAGAACCTGTTCTACGGCGCGCCGATCGGGGCGCCGATGGCGATGGCGCTGTCGGGCCTGATGGGCTTCCTGGCGGAGCGCGTGCGTGGCGCTGCTCCCGGCACGGTGCCGCGCCTCCTTGGCCGGCCGGCGGGACGCGTGGTCGCGGCCGCCACCGGCGCGGGCCTGCTCGGCACGGTGGGCGAGGCCGGGCTGCTGCATTTCCGCGGCGCCTTCCAGAACCCGGCCATGCTGCTGCCGGTGACGATGCCGCCGGTAGCGGCCGCGCTGATCGGTCACGCGGCGCTCGGCGCGCCGCGCCGGCGGCCATTCACGCGGCTCTGGCTGTGCCTGACGGCAACACTCGGTGTCGTGGGCGTCGGCTTCCACGCCTGGGGTGTGCAGCGGATGATGGGAGGCTGGCGCAATTGGCAGCAGAATCTCGTCGACGGACCGCCGCTGCCGGCCCCGCCCTCCTTCACCGGCCTGGCGCTGGCCGGGCTCGCGGCGCTGCGCCTGCTCGAGGGGCGTGACCGTGGCTGACGAAGCGCCCGATGACGCCGTGAGCCGCTTTCCCGGCTACGACGTGCTGCGGAAGCGGCGCACCCCGTCGTGGAACGCGCAGACCCGGCGCGTGGTGGAGGCACGCCTTGCCGTCCCGGTCGAGCCACGTTTCCTTACCGCGTCGGAATACGTGACGTTGCAGGCCGTCGCCGCGCGCCTCGTGCCGCAGCCCGCCGGTCGGCCGCCGGTCCCCGTCGCGGCACTGGTGGACGCGAAGCTGCACGAGGATCGGCAGGAAGGCTATCGCGGCGATGGCATGCCGCGCCAGCGCGAGGCATGGCGACGTGGGTTGCGCGCGCTGGATGCGGAAGCCTGCGCCCGCCATGGCGCCCGCTTCCACGCGCTGGATGGCGCGGCGCAGGACACGCTGCTGCGTCGCATGCAGCAGGGTGAGCTGGACGACGCCGCTTGGGAGGGAATGCCGCCGAAGACGTTCTTCAGCCAGCGCCTCGCGCACGACGTGGTGGCCGCCTACTGGTCGCATCCCACCGCCTGGAGCGAGATGGGCTGGGGCGGCCCCGCCAGCCCGCGCGGCTATGTCCGCATGGGCTTCGACGAGCGTGACCCCTGGGAGGCGGCCGAGATACGGGATGGCGACAGGGTCGCGGCCATGCGGAAGAACCTCCGTGTCGGATGATCCCCTCACCGCGCCCCGCGCCAGGGATGGCCGTGCCCCCGACGTGTTCCGCCCCGGGGCCTGGGTACCGATGCGGCAGCACGCCGAAACGGAAGAGGTGGATTTCGCCATCGTCGGCACCGGTGCGGGTGGCGGCACGTTGGCCTGCCGGCTGGCCGAGCACGGCTTCTCTGTGGTGGCGTTCGATGCCGGCCCATATTTCCGCCCCCTGGAGGACTTCGCCTCCGACGAGAGCGCGCAGAGCAAGCTCTACTGGACCGACGACCGGATCAGCGATGGCGACGATCCGATACAGCTCGGCGCCAACAACAGCGGCAAGGCGGTCGGCGGTTCCACCGTGCACTTCGCCATGGTGTCGCTGCGCTTCCGGCCGGAATGGTTCAGGTCGCGCACCCTGCTCGGCTACGGCTTCGACTGGCCGCTCGACTGGCGCGAGATGTGGCACTACTACGACGAGGTGGAGCGGGCGCTCTGCGTTTCCGGGCCCGTCACCTATCCCTGGGGGCCTCGGCGTCCACGCTACCCTTACCGGGCGCACCCGTTGAACGCCGCTGCCCTTGCCCTTGCCGATGGCTGCGAGGCGCTCGGCATGCGCTGGACAGAGACGCCACTGGCGACGCTCTCGGCGCCGCGCGGCCTCGCCCATCCTTGCGTCTATCGCGGATTCTGCACGCTGGGCTGCTCCACCAATGCCAAGCAGAGCGTGCTCGTCACCTGGATCCCACGCGCCCTTGCCGCCGGGGCCGAGATCCGTGACCTTGCCATGGTCGGCCGCATCGTGATGGATGCCCGCGGCCATGCCGCCGGCGTCGAGTACCATCGCGAGGGAAGGTGGCGATTCCAGCGCGCCCGCAACGTCGTCGTCGCCGGCTACGCGATCGAGACGCCGCGTCTGCTGCTGAACTCCGCGACGTCACGCTTCCCGGATGGGCTCGCCAACAGTTCCGGGCTGGTCGGGAAGTACGTCACCGTGCAGGGCAATCAGGCGGTGTGGGGCGAGCTGGACCGCGAGGTGCGCTCCTACAAGGGGCCGCCCTCGCTGTCCCTCACCGAGCACTGGAACTACGTGGACGAGCATCCCACGAAGGATTTTCACGGCGGCTACTGCTACATGAGCCAGGGACCGCTGCCGCAGCTCTGGGCCGAGACGCAGCTTTCGGCGCACGGCCTTTGGGGCGAGGCGCTGATGCGCGCGATGGGACGCTACAACCACGTCGTCGGGCTCAAGATCGTCGGTGAATTCATGCCGCAGGCGCGCAACCGCGTCACCCTGGCCGAGGAACGCGACCAGTACGGGCTGCCAGTCGCCCGTCTCACCTATTCCTGGTGCGACAATGACCGCCGCCTCGGCCGTCATGCCATGGGCGTGATGGGCCAGGCGCTGGAGGCGATCGGCGCACACGACATCTGGCGGCAGGAAGACGATACCTGCCACCTCAACGGCGGTGCCCGCATGGGCAGCGATCCGCGCGAGAGCGTGGTGGATGCCGACTGCCGGAGTTGGGACATTCCCAACCTTTGGGTCTGCGACGGCTCGGTCTTCCCCACCGTCGGTGGGGTGAATCCCTCGCTGACCATTCAAGCCGTCGCGTGCCGAACCGCCGACCGGATCAGCAGGCTGGCGGCGCGCGGGGAGTTGCTGATCCGGCCGGCGCGATCCTGAGCTTGGCTTTGGCCATTCGAGCAGCGTGACAGCGGGCATGGGCGATGCCGTCGCGGAGGGCTGGGGCGAGTTTCGTGGTGTCTTCTGCGGGCGCGGATGTGAGGAAACCCTGCTCGCGCCAGATCTGGCGGCGAACGGCGGCGAGGGTATCGGAGAAGGTGGGTCGCTCTTTGCGGTACCAA
>NZ_JALPRX010000105.1 GCF_023223525.1 Roseomonas acroporae
CGAGGCAAGCAAGACGGCGGCCGTGCTGGGCGCCACGCTCGCCGCGGCGCAGGCCGACGGGCTCGGGGAGCGCGGGGCGTGAGCGGGACCATGGCGACCTGCCACTGCACCGGGGAATGTCACCGCACCGGCAGGTGCGTGGCGGTTCCGGCGCTCACGCTGCCACCGGCGCCGCAATTCTACCCGTGGGACAAGACCGGCTATCCGCCGCCGGTGCCCGTGTGGCCGCTCGGCTCGCCGGCCGTTCCCTCGGTCGTGGTCCCCGCGCCAAAGCCCCGCATCCGCGTGCGGGCGCCGAGCCGGCCGATCCCGGAGGCCACGCCGTGAACCACTTCCCTGAGTTCTTCGACTTCATCCTGGCCCCGAACAACGACGGCCAGCCGTACCATCTGGATCCCCGCGACCCGGGCGGGATGACGGCCTGGGGCGTCATCGCCGCCACCTGGGCCAGCTACCACGGCAAGCCCCTGGCCTGGGCGACCAAGGCGCGGATGCAGAAGATCACCCGCGAGGACGTGCGGCCGATCTACCGCCAGGAATACTGGGACCGCTGGCGCTGCGACGAGCTGCCCGCGGGCATCGACCTCGTGGTGGCGGACATGAGCTGCGGCAACATGGTGCAGGCGCCGATCATCCTCCAGCGGCTCCTGGGGGTGGCGCAGGACGGCAAGATCGGGCCGATCACCGTCGCCAAGGCCCATGCGGTGCGGGACGTGGCCGGGTTCCTCGACCGCTACGAGACCGGTCGGATCGCCTTCTATCGGACGCTGAGCACCTGGCCGATCTACGGGGGCGGCTGGTCTCGCCGCGCCCGGGAGGCGACGGCGCTGGGCAAGCGGCTCGCCGGGGTCGGGATGCCGGTGGCCGCCTGACCCGCCCCACCCAGGCCGGCGAGATCGCGGCGCGGCTGGCGGCCGCCGCCTGACGGTTGCGCGGCGGCGGCCCATATTGGAAGCCGGCATGCGGGAGCACCCGACATGCCGGATACCGCCATCGACATCGCGAACCGCGCCCTGGCCCGCGTCGGCGCGGACGACATCGTGTCCCTGGACGACGACAGCGCCGAGGGCCGCGCCTGCCAGCGGGAATACGAGGGGGTGGTCCGCGAGGCGCTGACGGTGCCCGGGGGCGCCCCGTACCGCTGGCGCTTCGCCTCGAAGCAGGCGCTCCTCACCCGCCTGCAGGACACCCCGCCCGGCCGCTGGGCCTATGCCTACCAGGACCCGTCCGACGTGCTGGCGGTGCATGCGGTCACGCAGGGCGACGTCCCGGTCACCTATGATCGCTACGACGACAAGGTGTTCACCGACGCCCTGACCAGCGCCGCGGGCGATCTGGTGATGGACTACACCTTCCGCCCGAACGAGGCCATGTGGCCGGGCTACTTCACCGCCGGCGTGGTGCGCGACCTCGCGGTGAAGCTGGCGATCGGGCTGCGCGAGGACACCAGCCTCGCCCGCATGGTGGCGCAGACCTTCGACTGGGCAGGCGCGCGGCGGGCCGACAGCCAGGGGCAGACGGCGCGGCGGCTGCTGGGGCACGGCCGGCTGATCCCGGCCCGGTTCGGCGGGCGCTTCGGGCGGTGGCCGGCCTGATGCCCAAGGTCAAGCTGGCCCTGACCAACTTCAGCCAGGGCGAGATGTCGCCCCTGATGATGGCCCGCTCCGACATCGCCGCCTACCGCAACGGCGCCGCGCGGCTGCTGAACCGGCTGCCGCTGAGCCAGGGCGGGACCAAGACGCGGCCGGGCACCCGGTGGTTCGCCGCGCTGCCGGCGTGGCCGGCGATCCTGATCCCCTTCGTGTTCTCGGCCGACCAGCGATACCTCGTGGCGCTGGCGGATGGGCGGGCCGACATCTGGACCCCGGCCGGCACGCACTGCGGCACGCTGACCGGCCCGTGGACCGCGGCGATGCTACCCACGATGGGCTGGGCGCAGACGGCGGACACGCTGCTGCTGTTCCACCAGACGATGAAGCCGCAGCGCATCCTGCGCACCAGCGCCGTCACCTTCTCGGTGGGCGCCATGCCCGTCGAGCGGGCGCCGCTGGGGAGGATGCGCGACCCGGCCATCACCATGAGCGTGTCGGCGGTGGGCGCGGCCGGCGTCCACACCGACGTGACGTTCAGCGGCGCGGGCTTCCTCTCCTCGGCCTGGGTCGGGCGCGACCTGTCGTGGAAGAACAAGCGCATGCGGATCACGGGCGTCAGCAGCCCGACGCTGTGCGACGCCGAATGGCTCGACGCGACCAGCAGCTTGCAGGACGAGAACGGCGACGGCGCGGACGATTTCGCGGCCCCCACCACGAACTGGCTGGAGGAGGCGTGGTCGGACGCCTTCGGCTATCCCGGCACGGGCGCGTTCGTCGCTGGCCGGCTGTGGCTCGGCGGCTCGCCCGCGCTGCCGAACGGGATCTGGGGCAGCCGCAGCGGCGCCTACTTCTCCTGGGACACCGGCGAGGCGGCGGATGGCGATGCCATCGTGGAGACGATCGCGGCCGGCGCGCCCGGCACGGTGCTGCACATGCTGGCCGGCGAGCGCGTGATGATCCTGACCGACAGCGGGGTCTGGTACATCCCGAGCAGCGACAACAAGCCGCCGACGCCGAGCAACGTCAGCTTCCGGCAGATCAGCGAGACGGGAGCCGGCCGCCCTCGCGCGTGGCTGTTCGACAACTCGGTGATGTTCGTGGACTACAGCGGGCGCATCGTGCAGGAGGCGCTGTACAACCTGAGCCTCGACACGCTGCAGGTCGCGCCGAACAGCCTCCTCGCCGAACACCTCATCCGGGAGCCGACATGCGCCACGACCGCGCAGCCTTCCAGCGGCCGGCCGACGAAGCTTGCCATCATGCGCAACGGCGATGGGACGCTCGCGGTCCTGCACAACGTGCGCAGCGAGAACGTGGTCTGCTGGGTCCCGTGGGAGACGGACGGCGCCTTCATGCATGTCTGCGCCGTCACGCAGGACATCTTCACCATCGCGCTGCGGAACGGCGTCTACACGGTGGAGCTTTTCGTGGACGACGCCGCGCCCCTCGACTGCGCCGCGCGGGCCACATCCGGCAGCAAGGCCCGCGCGTTCCCCGGCTTCGCGCATCTCGCCGGGCGGACGGTCAGGGTGACGACGCGGGGGCACGACATCGGTGATCTGCCGGTATCGGGCGGCGGGGTGATCTCGCTGCCGGACACGGTGCCGGACCTGTACGAGATCGAGGCGGGATATGCCTTCGAGCAGATCATCCGCCCCATGCCGGCGGCGTTCGACCTACAGGACGGCCCGGCCCGGCAAAGCGTGAAGCGGCTGCTGGCGGTGCACGCGCAGGTGGACCGTGCCGGCATGCTGACGCTGGCGGGCCGGGACCTCCAGATCGCGTTCCAGGGCGACGACTTCGACACGCCGCCGGACCCGTTCACCGGCACGCTCAAGGTCCGTACCTATGGCATCAGCAAGGAAGCGCAGTTCGACCTGACCGTGCCGCAGGCGGTCAAGGTGACGGTGCTGGCGCTGACGCGAGAGATGATCGTGGGAGACGTGAGCTAATGGCCGATGTGGCAGCAATCGCCGGCATCGTCGGCGCCGTCGCGGCGGTCGGCGGCACGGTCATGTCGGTGCAGGCGGCGAACACGCAGGCGAAGGCGCAGCGGTCGGCCGCCGCCGCGCAGGCGCAGCAGTACGAGCAGCAGCAGCTTGCGGCCGAGACGGCGGCGAAGCAGCAGGAGGCGCGGACGCGCGCCAATCTCAACCGCAATCTCCGCGCGCAGGACGCGATCATCGCGGCAGGCGGGCGCGATATCGACAGCCCGACGGCCAATGCCCTCGCTGGCTACAGCACCGAAAGCGCCATGTACGACATCACGAACGCGCGGATCACGGGCGACCTGTCCTCCGCGCAGTACGGCACGGCGGCGCAGCGCGCGCTCGCCACCGGCAACACGCAGGCCGACGCGACGATGGCGGCCGGCTACACGCAGGCGGTCAGCAGCGCCGCGACGGCGGCCGATCGGAGCGTCAAGGCGTACAACCTCCTGAGCAACGCCTACGGCGGAAAGACCAAGAGCTGATGGCGCAGGTTCCGGTCCTCCAGCCCTCGTCCATCCTCGGTCCGCCGCCGAACATCCCGATCTCGCAGCCGCCCGCCGGAGGCATGGCGGCGCTGGCGCAGGCGCTCCCCCGCGTCGGGCAGCAGCTCGGGATGTTCAGCGACGAGATGGCGCAGCAGGCAGAGCAGCGCCGGCTGGCCGAGGCCGAGCACACCGCGCAGCAGGCGGCGGTGCGGGACCCGGACGGGAGCCTCGTCGTCCCGCCCGAGGCCGACTGGCGCGACGCCTCGGGCCGACGGGCCAACGCCATCATCCTCGCCCGCGTCGGCGACGAGGCGGTGGTGGACGCCACGAACGAGGCGGTGCGGCTGCGCGCGCAGGTGGGCAACGACCCGGCGCAGTGGGAGGCGCGGTGGACGGGGTATGTCCGGGGCCGCATCGGCGAGCTGCCCGAGTGGGTGCGGCCGGCCCTGGAGACGCGGCTGCGCCAGATCGGCGCGCAGCACGGGCAGGCCGTGGCGCTGGCGACCGCGAGCGAGGGGCGGCAGGCCGCGGCGCAGGCCAGCGAGTTCCTTCGGCAGCAGGATGAGCAGGATCTCGCCGGACTGGCCTATGGCGGCCAGGTCGGCACCCCGCAGTACCAGCAGGGGGTCAACCGGCTCCGGGCGCGGCTGGACGAGGACGTGCGCCTCGGGCGCCGGACCCGCGAGGAGGCCGATGCCCGGCTGGCGGCGACCCTCGACAACGGCACGCAGCTCGGCGTGGTGCGCCACGCCATGGACCGGGCGGCCGATGGGGACGCGCCCGAGACGATCTTGGGCCGGCTCGACCAGGAGATGGACCGCGCGGCCGTGCCGCCGGCGCAGCGCGAGCGGCTGCGGAACCTCGTGGAGAGCCGGCTGAACGAGCGCCGGGCGCTCCAGGCGGGCGAGCGGTCGGAGGCGGCCGGGGACTACGAGGACTGGAACACCCGGATCACTGCCGGCGTGCCGGTGCCGGCCGACGAGGGCGTGCGGCTGGCGGCCCGGCTCGACCAGCTCGGCGACCACCGGCGGGCGCAGGCGGTGCGCGACACGCAGGCGGTCTATTCCGACCTGTCGGCGGCCCGGACCCTCTCCAGCCCGGAGCTCGACCGGACCGCGGCGCAGGCGCAGATGCGCGCCCTGCGGCCGGATGCCTCGGTGCGTGACGTGGTGCTGGCCGAGAAGCTGGAGCGGATGGCGTCGCAGCGGGCCCGCTCCCTCGCGGCCGACCCCCTCGCCGGCGGCGCGGCGGTGCATCAGGCCACGGTCGGACCGCTCCAGACGCTCGACTTCTCGAACCTGGAGGGCCTGCCGGCGCAGCTCCAGCAGCGGGTGCGCCAGGCGCAGCAGATCGGTGCGCTGGAGCGGCGCAGCGACGTGCTGCCGCTGACCAAGCCCGAGATCGAGGGCATGGCCACGCTGGTGCAGAACGGCACCACCGACCAGCAGACGGCGCTGATCCGGGGGCTGTCCGCCGGCCTGCCGCCGCAGCAGCTCGCCCGGGTGCTGGGGCGGCTCGACCAGCGCGAGGAGCGGGTGCGGGGCTTCACCTTCGCCGCCGGGCTGTCCATGGCCGGCGACACGCGGCGCTCGAACGAGGTGCTCCAGGGCCTGGAGGTGCTGCGGCTCCTGCCGGCGCCGGCGCTCGCCACGGACAAGGTGGCGGCCGAGGTGCAATCCCGGCTGGGCCCGGCGCTGGACCTGCGGCCGGACACGCAGGCGCAGGTGATCCAGGCGGTCCGGGCGATCTACGCGCAGCGCAGCCGCACGGGCGCGGCGGGGGACCGGCCGACGCTCGACGGCGTGCTCGACCCGTCGAAGCTTCGGGCCATCGTGGACGAGATCATGCCCACCGGCGTCTGGGGCGGCGGGCTCCTCGGCGGCGGCTCGCGCGTGGCGCTGCCGCCGGGCATGACCGAGACGCAGTTCGCCGAGCGGGTGGCGGCGCTGCCCGGCGGCGCCTGGGACGGCGCGCGGGCCAGCGACGGCCGGGCGGTGACGGCCGACATGGTGCGCCGCGGCGGCTCGCTGGTGTCCACCGGGACCGGCCGCTACCGGGTCCGGTACGGCGGGTTCGACGTGCTCGACCGGGGCGGCGCGCCCTTCGAGATCGACCTGAACCGGGACTACAGCCAGCAGCCGGCCGGGCCGGCTGGCGAGGCCGCGCCCGGCGCGCCGATCCCGCAGCGCACCAGCCAGCTCCTCGCCCCGCTGGCGCAGCAGTACGGCGTGCCGCTGGCCTTCGCCGAGCGCATCGCCGCCGTGGAGAGCCGCGGCACCCACACCGACGCGGCGGGCAGCGTGCGCCGCAGCAGCGCCGGCGCGCAGGGGCTCATGCAGCTCATGCCCGACACGGCGCGCGGGCTCGGGGTGGACCCGACCGACGAGGCGCAGAACGCGCGCGGCGGCGTGCGCTTCCTCGGGCAGATGCTCGAACGGTACGACGGCAACCAGGTGCTCGCCGCCGCAGCCTACAACTGGGGCCCGCAGCGGGTGGACGGCTGGCGGGCGCGGGGCATGCCGGCGGACGGGCTGCCCGCCGAGACGCAGAGCTACCTGACCAGCGTGTTCGGCCGGCCGCTGTCGGCGCTGCTCCCTACCGCGCGGCTGGCCGGGCGCGCGCGGCCGGCCGCCCCGGGCGCCGTGGCCCCGGAGGATGCCGGCTGGGACGTGGCGGCGGTGGACGATTACCAGCCGCAGCCCCGCCAGGCGCAGCAGGCCTATCCGGAATGGCAGCGCACCGATGACGCGCGGCGCGGCCGGAGGACCGACCGATGAGCGGCACCATGGGCCCCCTCGACATCGGCGCCGAGCGCGTCTCGGGCATCGCCTGGAACCCGCTGCCGGTCCCGCCCGCCACCTTCGCCGAGCGGTTCAGCCTCGGCTGGGCCGACGCCGAGCAGACGCAGGGCACCGGCGTCGCGGCGCGCAACCTCTACAACGCCTACGAGCGCCAGCGGGAGGTGCTGCGCGGCGCCGGCTACGCCAACGCCCCGAACCCGGTGGCCTACGACGCCACGGCGCTCGGCGGGCTGGTGCGCTCCACCTATGCCCGGGACATCGCGATCCGGGACTACCGCGCCATCGTGGAGCAGGCGCGCCGGCAGCATCCGGACCGGGCGGCCGAGTTCCTGATGCCGGAGGAGATCCAGGCCGACGCGGACCGGCGGGCGCTGGAGGCGCGGGCGGCGCGCGAGACGCAGGACCGGGTGGGCGGCGGCGCGCTGGGCGGCCTCGCCGCCGACGCGCTGTCCGCCGTGCGCGACCCCACCAACGTGCTGACCCTGCCGCTCGGCGCCGGGCGGATCGCCGGCGGCGTGGCGCTGCGCATCCTCGGCACCGCCCTGGCCGAAGGCGCGATCGGCGCCGGCGCGCAGGTGGTGTCCGACCTCGGGCCCGAAGGCGCGGCCTGGGAGCGGCGCCGCCTCGGCCTGGACATGGATGTGGGCGGGAACGCTCTCGGCGGCTTCCTCGGCGGGGCCGTGATCGGCGGCGGCGCGCGTGGGCTCTTGGAGGGCTGGCGGGCCTTCCGCGGCACGGTGCCGGCGCCGGACGGCGGGGTGGCGCTGCGCGAGGGCGACGCGGCGCGGAACCTGGAGGTGCGCCTGCGCGAGCAGGAAGGGCGCCCGGCCGGCGAGGAGGTGCAGGCGCTCCACGAACGGGCGGCGGACGCGCAGGCCGACGCCGTGGCGCAGGGGCGGATCGCGCCGGTGCCGGCCTCCCTTTCGGCCGCCGCCGTGCCAGCGCCACGGGTGCCGCTGCGGCAGGCCGATCCGGCGGACCTCGCCGGCGACCTCGGGCGGTTCCTGGATGAGGTCGTGGCCGCACCGGGCGGGCAGTCGAGCCGCATGCAGCTCGGCACCTTCGAGCCCAACGTGATTGCGCGGGTTCAGGCCGACACCGGCGTGGACCTGACCGGCCTCCAGCACAGCATCCAGTCGGACGAGCTGCGCCACACCTGGCGGCGGCACGGCCCCGGCGGCGCCGCCGGCGACGCGACGCCGCTGACGCGCGAGGACATCCAGCGGATCGGCGAGTACATCGCCACAGCGGACCGCGTGATCCTCGACGGCACCACGCATCAGGGGCTTCCGACGCTGCGGTTCGAGAAGGACCTGCCCGACCGCAGCGTGGCCGTGATCGAGGAAGTGCGCACGAGGCGCCACATCCTCAGCTTCAAGTCGATGTATCGGTACGGGAAGCGCGGCCCCGGAACGGCAGGATCGCCCCCCGGTCCAGGACCGGGATCGCCCCCACCTCTACGTCCGCAACGGGGACCGGGGACCGCTGCCCCCCAGATAGCGCCGGACCTCACTCGGTTCAACGCCTACACCGCCGCCGGCCGCGCCGTGGCCGTCGAACCCCAGGTGGCCGAGCTGCGGGACCTGATCCCCTCGCACCTGGACGACGGCCGGCCGAACCCGGCCTACCCGCATGCCGAGGGCGTGCAGCCGCGCGACCGCAGCCGTGACGCCTCGCTGGCGCAGGTGCGCGACATCGCCGCGAAGCTGGAGCCGGAGCGGCTGGGCGCCTCGCCCGAGGCCGGCACCGGCGCGCCGATCGTCGCGGCCGACAACGTGGTGGAGAGCGGCAACGGCCGGGTGCTGGCGCTGCGGCAGGCCATGGCGGACCCGGCGCTGGCCGGCCGGCGCGACGCCTACCGCGCCTGGCTGGAGGCTCAGGGCTTCGACCTCGCCGGCTACGAGAACCCGGTGCTGGTGGCGCGGCGGGTGTCCGCCCTGACCCCGGAGGAGCGCCGGGCCTTCGTCCGGGAGGCCAACGCCGAGACGAGCCTGACGATGAGCGCGGCCGAGCAGGCGCGGGCCGATGCCGAGCTGGCGGGCCGGGCGCTCGACCTCTACCGCGGCGGCGACGTGACGGCGGCCGACAACGCCGCCTTCGTCCGGGCCTTCGTGCAGGGCCTCCCGCAGACGGCGCAGGGGCGGCTGCTGAAGGCGGACGGCACCCTGTCGGCCGAGGGCGCGCGCCGGCTGCGCGCCGCCATCCTGGCCCGGGCCTACGGCGACGAGATGGGGCCGCTGCTGGAGCGCATCCTGGACGGCGACGCCGAGGGGCTGCGGTCGATCGCCGGCGCGATCCAGGACGTTGCGCCGGGCTGGGCCGGGCTGCGCGCCGCCGCGGCGCGGGGCGAGATCGCCCCCGGCATGGACCTGACGGCGGACCTGTTCCAGGCGATCCGCACCGTCAGCCTGGCGCGGGAGAAGCGGATCCCGGTGGGCGACATGCTGGCGCAGGGGGACCTCGACATCCCGCCCATGGGCGACAACGCCCGGGCGATCCTGGCCTCGATGTACCGCGAGCCGGGCTTCAAGGGCGCCGCCGGGCGCGACACGGTGGCGCGGCGGCTGGACGCCTACGTGGCCGAGGCCATGAAGACCCGGCCCGAGCCCGACCTGTTCGGCGCGCCGCCAGCAGCCGCCGGGGACGTGCTGGCGGCGACCGACCCGATGCGCGGCCGGCAGAAGGCGCTGGCCGAGGCCGGGACCCGGATCGCCGAGGCGCAGGCCGAGCCAAAGGTGCCCGACGCCGAGTTCGCGGAAGCCCAGCGCATCGCCGCCGCGCGGGACATGCAGGTGCCTGACCCGGTGACGGGCGAGATGCGCGGGCTGCGCGAACTGCTCGACGCGGCGGAAGAGGCCGAAGCGGACGCGCTGGCAGCGGCGGCGTGCTTCCTCGGCGGCGGCGCGGCGGGAATGGGCTAGCGGTAGTGGCCGGTGGAAACGCCGCGGCGATACGCGGCGGCAACGAACAATCGCCGCGGCTATTCGCCGCACCCGACGAAACCCGACAAAACCCGGCGTAATAGGAAAGAAGGCCCATGGCCCTGATCCCTGAGCGCAGCAGCGGCCCCGGCAGCTTCTCCGCGGCGAAGTGCCTGAACGATGCCGTCGAGCAGGGGCGCATGTCCCGGGCCGGCGCGGAGAAGGCCCTGGCCTCGGTCCGCCGGATCATGGAGGAGAACCCAGGCATCGGTGAGGGCGCGGCCGCCACCCGGGCCGCCGAGGAAGGGCGGATCGCCGCCGCCCAGCAGAAGCGGCAGGCCGCCCTCCAGGCCATCGCCCAGAACCGCATGCTGGAGGACGTGGCCGCGCACCCGGACGGCGCGGCCTGGGGCGCGGCCGCCGTGTTCGCCCGGGACCTGACCGGCAAGGCGACCTATTCCAACGTCGAGGGCCGGACCGCCGCGATCCGCGGCATCCTCCACGCCAAGATCGCCGACACGCTGGAGCAGTACCGCTCCACCGCCCTCGGCCTGCGCCGCGACGTGGTGGGCCTGACCCGGCTGGTGCGCGAGCTGTACGGCGAGAGCACGGGCGACGGCGCGGCCGCCAACGCGGCACGCGGCTGGCGCGAGGCCACGGACTATGCGGTGGACCGCTTCAACGCCGCCGGCGGCACCATCGCCCGCAAGCAGGGCTGGAACCTGCCGCAGGGCTGGGACGCCGACGTGGTGAAGGCGGCCGGGCGCGGCGCCTTCCTGGACTGGATGGAGCAGGCGGTCGCGGACGGCCGGCTGCGCATCTGGGACTACGAGGCGAACGCCCCGGTGAACCCGCTGCGCCGGGCCGAGATCCTGTCGAACGCCTGGGACCGGATCAGCACGAAGGGCCTGTCCGACCTGGTGCCGGGGCAGGGGGGCGGCACGAAGCTGGCGAACAGCCGGGCGGACCGGCGCGCCTTCGAGTGGACCTCGGCGGACGCCTGGCTGGAGGCGAACCGGAAGTGGAACACCGGCGACGCAGGCATCTGGGACCTGCTGACCGGGCACATCGACGGCATGGCGCAGGACATCGCCATGCTGGAGCGCCTCGGCCCGAACCCGCACGCCGCGGTGCGCGTGCTGATCGACACGGCGCGCAAGGCCGGGGCGACCGAGTGGCAGGCGAACAAGCTGGAGGCCGTCTGGGAGCACGTCTCGGGCGCGGCCGCGTCGCCCGTGTCCGAGGGGATCGCCAACTTCTTCGGCGGCATCCGGTCCTGGCTGATGAGCGCCCAGCTCGGCAGCGCGGTCCTGTCCTCGGTGGCCGACTTCCCCACCATGCGCGCCACCGCCGCCTGGAACGGCATCAGCGCCAACGGGGTGATGGGGGAGTACCTGCGGCTGCTGAACCCGGCCAACGCGGCCGACCGGAAGATGGCGGTCCGGGCCGGGCTCATCGCCGATGGCTGGTCGCGCCGCGCCATGGCCGCGCAGCGCAGCATGATGGAGGAGGTGGGGCAGACCCTCCCGGCCCGGATCGGCGACTTCGTGATGCGCGCCAGCGGCATGAACGCCCATACCCAGGCGGCGAAGTGGGCCTTCGGCATGGAGTTCCTGGGCGCGCTGGCCGATCAGGCCGGGCGGGGCTGGGACGCCATGGCGCCGGGCATCCGCGGCGCGCTCCAGCGGTACGGCATCGGGGCCGAGCAGTGGGACCTGATCCGCACCAAGGGGCTGTTCGAGGAGGAGGGCGTGCGCCTCATCCACCCCGAGCAGATGGTGCGGGGCGGCGGCCGCGCCGAGATGGAGGCCGCCACCCGCCTGCTGGAGATGATCGACGCCGAGCGGGGCTTCGCCGTGCTGGAGCCGGGCGCCGCCGAGCGGGCGATCGTGGTCGGGCGCAACCGGCCGGGCACTTGGTCGGGCGAGTTCCTCCGCGCGACAGGCCAGTACAAGAGCTTCCCCATCACCATGATGACGCGCCACGCCGCGCGGGGGATCGAGGCGTACCGGGCCGGCGACCACGGCCGGTACATGGCCGCCCTGGCCGTCAGCCTGACCATGGCCGGCGCCTTCGCCATGCAGCTCAAGGCGGTGGCGCAGGGGAGGGACCCGCGCGACATGGCGGACTGGCGCTTCTGGGCGGCCGCCTTCATGCAGGGCGGCGGGGCCGGCATCCTCGGCGACTTCCTGAACAGCGCGCTGACCCGGGCGGACCGCTCCTTCTACATGACGGCGATCGGCGGCCCCACGGCGGGGCTGGTGGACGACGTGATGAAGCTGACCGGGGCGAACATCCAGGCGACCGCCGAGGGCAAGGACACCCACTTCGGCCGCGAGCTGGCGCAGTTCGTCCGCCGCAACACGCCGGGCTCGACCCTCTGGTACGCCCGCCTGGCGCTCGACCGCCTGCTGTGGGACCGGGTGCAGGAGATCGCCGACCCGGACTATGCCCGCAGCTTCCGCCGCATGGAGCAGCGCGCCCGGCAGGACTTCGGGCTGGAATTCTGGTGGGGACCGGGCGACCGCACGCCCGACCGGGCGCCGAACCTGGGGGCTGTCGCCGGGCCTGAATAGCCGTTGCCGGGCCACGGGGGGGATTGGATACGCTGGGCATGGCCCACCTCCAGATCCCCGCCGCCACGCCGCGCGTCACGTACATCGCCACGGACGGGCAGGTGAACTTCCCGGTGCCGTTCGCCTTCTTCTCGGCCGCCGACCTGGTGGTGGAGATCGACGGCATCGCCACCCCGGCCTTCGCCGCGACGGGGGTGGCCTACGACGGCGGGTTCCAGACCGGCACGGTGACGCTGGCCGCCCCGGTCGCGGCCGGGGATCAGGTCCGCATCAGCCGGGCCATCGAGATCAAGCGCACGGAGGACTTCCCCTATCCGGCGCGCACGCTCGACATCAAGGCGCTGAACACCGGCCTGGACCGCATCGTCGCGATCCTCCAGGACATCATGCTGGCCCTGACCGACGAGGAGGCGGCGCGGCTGGCGGGCTTCCTCCGGACGCTGCGGGTGCCGGAGGGCTTCGCGGTGGAACTGCCGGAGGCCGCCCTGCGGGCGAACCGGCTGGCCGGCTTCGACAGCACCGGCGCGCCCATCGTCATGGTCCCGGGCAGCGCCTCCGTCACCACCGTCACCGCCGCTGACAGCCTGATCCCCCGCCTCCTGGCCGACCGCTTCGCCGAGCGGGTCAACCTGCGGGACTACTGCGTGGGCGACGGCACGACCGACGACACGGCCGGCGCGCAGGCGGCGCTGACGCGGGCGGTGCAGGCCGGCAAGGCGCTCTACGTCCCGCGCGGCACGTACCGGCTCCGGGCCCAGCTCCTGGGCGGCGCGCTGCCCGCGCTGCTGGGCGACGGCAAGGGGGCGTCGGTCCTGATCTGGGACGACCTCCCCTCCTGCGGCATCTCCCTGGCCTATGCCGCCTACGGACAGGCGCTGCATGCCCAGGGCGTCACCTTCCGCCAGAAGGGCACCAACCGCGGCACGGCGCTGCTGGCCGACTTCTCGGCCGCCTCGCTGACCTGGCCGGGCATCTGGCCGCGCCTGCTGGTGGAGGGCTGTTCCTTCGAGGGGCCCGACATCCCGGCGCAGCTCACGGGCTGGAACATCGGCATCGACACCGTGGCAGGCGCCTTCGGGCACGTCGTCAACTGCGACTTCAACGGCGTGGCCGGCGCGCCACACACCGGCCTCGCGCGCGGCGCGGTCGCGGTGCGCTTCCGGGGCACCGCCGGCGGCCTCTACCACAACGGCCACCCGGTCTACTGCACCGTCAGCCGGTGCAACATCAACAACTGGCAGGTCGGCGTGCATTTCAGCGGCTGCGAGGGCGTGGTCGCGCGGGACAACAGCATCGTGGAGGTGGAGCGCGGCATCGTCGCCACCGGCGACACCACCCCCGGCGCGGGCGCGCGGCCCTTCATCCTGGTCGAGGGCAACCACGTCAACGCCTACCTCGAGAACGTCGCCGTCACCGACATGTGCGACATCAAGGTACGGACGAACGAGCTGTACCGCATCGCGACTGCGACCGCGCACACCACCGGTATCGGCATCTACGCCTCGACGGCAACCGGCGTGGGCGACCTCTCCATCACCGGCAACACGCTGATGGACACCACCGGCGCGGTGGACTTCGACGGGGTGAACGTCGGCGCTGGCGTGGCGCGCGGGCTGATCGACGGCAACGACTTCAAGGCGGTGCGCTACGGCATCACCCTCCAGCCCGGGACCTCCGGGCTCCGGGTGGGCGACCGCAACCTCTATCAGGCCTCGCTCGCCCCGGTGGTGGACAGCGGCACCGGCAACGTCGTGGCGAGCGCGCTGCTGGAAGCGGCCGGCCACCGGCGCGACATCGCCGGCTGCGAGACGAAATGGGGCTCGGCCACCGTCACCCTGAACGCCTCGGGCGACGGCACGGTGGCCTTCCAGCAGCCGTTCAAGGCCCTGCCGCTGATGGTGCTGGCGACCTGGGCCGAGGCCGGCGGCACGGCGCGCAACATCGCCGCCCCCTCGGCCGGCTGGACGACGGCGGGCTTCTCCGTCTCGGTCCGGCCGAGCCCCGGCGCCGGCACGGTGCAGATCGCCTACGTCGCGGTCGGGCGGTGAGGCCGGGGCTGTGTCAGCCCTGTGCCACCGGGAATGCAAAAGGGCGCCATTTGGCGCCCCTTTGTTCCGTCCAGCGAGATCCATCCTCAAGCTAAGTGCTTGAAAAGGATGGTGGGCGCGACAGGGATTGAACCTGTGACCCCCGCCATGTCAAGGCGATGCTCTACCGCTGAGCTACGCGCCCGCCGGTCGGAACGGGCGCCTTCCTAGCCCCTGCCGGCGGGGCGCGCAAGGCCGGATCAGGCGGCGCGCCGCGCGAGGGAATCAGGCGCAGCGCGAGAGGGTCAGGCGGCGCGCCGCGCCAGGCCCCGGTCGAGCGAGGCGACCGCCTCGTCCACCGTCTGCACGTCGCCGAAGATGGCGTAGAAGCCGGTCAGGGCGGCGGCGTGCTCGGCATCGGTGAAGCTCGCCAGCGCGTCGCTGATCATGAGGGTGCGGAAATTCAGCATCATCGCGTCGCGCGCCGTGCTCTCGCAGCAGACATTGGTGGCGGTTCCGGCCACCAGCACCGTGTCGATGCCCCGCTGCCGCAGGTGCGGCTCGATCGCCGAGGCCCCCTGGATGAAGGCGCTGAAGCGGTTCTTGGCGAGGTGCGCGTCGCCGGGCCCGACCTCCAGGGCCGGGTAGAGGGCGTGCCCGGGATGGTCGCGCTCCATGGTCTCGCGCCGCCGGTCGCGCACGGCGGGGCTCAGCAGCCCCTCGTGCAGCACGGACCAGTCGGCGGTGTCGGTGGTGGTGTTGCACACCCAGGCGACATGCCCGCCCCGCTCGCGCAGCGCCGCCGCCAGCCGGTTGATCGCCGGCACCACGGCGCGCGCCATCGGCACCTCGCCGAGATAGCCGGGGGCGACGAAGTAGTTCTGCATGTCGATCACCACCAGCGCCGTGCGGGCCGGGTCGAGCACGTCGAAGGGGTGCTCGCGGCCGCAGCGCGCCACGACGCGGGCGACGATCTCGGGCGGCATGGTGAAGGGATGCATGTCGGCGGGCTCCGGTCCGGCAGGGCGACGAGGGGGGACAGCAACCCGCGTGCCAGGGGACCCGCCGGCGCGGCGGGCCGGAAGGCACCGGGGGCGGAGGTGCCGGCGCCCTACAGCCCCAACGCCTCCAGCCCCGGATGCTCGGCCGGGCGCGGCCCGGACGGCCAGCGGAACAGCCGGTCGGCCTCGGCGATCGGCACGTCGTTGATGCTCGCCTCGCGCCGGCGCATCAGGCCGTGCCCGTCGAATTCCCACTGCTCGTTGCCGTGCGAGCGGAACCAGCGCCCCCCGGAGTCGTGCCATTCGTAGGCGAAGCGCACCGCGATGCGGGCACCGTCGAACGCCCACACCTCCTTGATCAGCCGGTAGTCCAGCTCGTCGGCCCATTTGCGCCGGAGGAAGGCGACGATCGCCGCGCGGCCCGAGAGGAACTCGGCGCGGTTGCGCCAGCGGCTGTCCGCCGTGTAGGCGCCGGCCACCCGCTCCGGGTCGCGCGTGTTCCAGGCATCCTCGGCCATGCGGGCCTTCCGCCGCGCCGTTTCCGCCGTGAAGGGCGGCAGGGGCGGTCTCGATTCGGGCATGCCGATTGCTCTCCCGGGGCCGCGGCGCCGCGGCCAGCGGCCGGGCCGGTTCCGCCGCGGGCGGGGCCAGCCTGCCGGCCCGGGGCCGGCCGGTCAAACCCCCCTCCCGCCTTGGCCCCCGTCTGCCCCCCCGTCTGCCCCCCCGTCTGCCCCCCCGTCTGGCTCCCCCTGTCCGGCCCCCCGTCTGGCTCCCCCTGTCCGACCCCTGGCGCTTCCGCCGGCCTCGCGCCGTGGTAGAAGGAACGACAGAGTCGAAGGAGTAGCCCGATGGCCGGACCCACCCTCAGCACCGCCCCGACGCTGCACGTCGACCGCAACCTGGCGCTGGAGCTGGTGCGTGTGACGGAGGCAGCCGCCATCGCCGCCTCGAAGTGGATGGGCCGCGGCGACAAGAACGCGGCCGACGGCGCCGCCGTGGACGCGATGCGCAAGGCCTTCGACACGGTCGCCATCTCCGGCACGGTGGTGATCGGCGAGGGCGAGATGGACGAGGCGCCGATGCTCTACATCGGCGAGAAGATCGGCCTCGGCGGCCCGGAGGTCGACATCGCCGTCGATCCGCTGGAGGGCACGACGCTGACCGCCAAGGGCGGCCCCAACGCCATGGCGGTGCTGGCGCTGGCCGAGCATGGCGGCTTCCTGCACGCGCCGGACGTCTACATGGAGAAGCTCGCCGTCGGCCCCGGCCTGCCCGACGACGTGGTCGACATCGACGAGCCGCTGGAGCGCAACCTGCGCGAGCTGGCGAAGGCCAAGGGCGTCACCGTCCCCGACCTCGTGGTCTGCATGCTCGACCGCGACCGGCACAAGGAATACGTCAAGCAGTGCCGCTCGGCCGGCGCGCGCGTGATGCTGATCAGCGACGGCGACGTGTTCGGCGTGGTGGCGGCGGCGCTGCCGGCGAGCGAGATCGACATGTATGTCGGCTCCGGCGGCGCGCCGGAAGGCGTGCTGGCGGCGGCGGCGCTGCGCTGCACCGGCGGGCAGATGCAGGGCCGGCTGATGTTCGAGAACGACGAGCAGATCGCCCGCGCGCGGGAGATGGGCGTGACCGACCCGAACAGGAAGTACGGGCTGGAGGAGATGGCGCGCGGCAACGTCATGTTCGCCGCCTCCGGCGTCACCACCGGGCCGATGATGCGCGGCGTGCTGCGCACGAAGCACGGCGCGATCACCCATTCCATCGTGATGCGCTCGAAGTCCCGCACGGTGCGCTACGTCGAGGCGCACCACGACTTCCGCTCCAAGCCCGCCGCCTTCTCCTGACGGCCCGCATGCGCGACGCCGACACGGGGCCGGATACGGCCGCCGAGGCCCCCGTGCTCGGCGTCGCGCGCAGCCTGACCGGGCGGCGCTGGACCTGGCGGCAGGGCGATGCGCGCATCGGCCTCGGCCTCGCGCAGCGGCTCGGCGTCCCGGAGCTGGTCGGCCGCCTGCTCGCCGCCCGCGCCGCGCCCGAGGCGGCGGCCGACTTCCTCTCGCCGACGCTGCGCGCCCTGCTGCCCGACCCCTCGCGCCTCGCCGACATGGACGCGGCCGCCGAGCGGCTCGCCGCCGCCGTGCGCTCGGGCGAGACCGTCGCCGTGTTCGGCGACTACGACGTGGACGGCGCCTGCGCCGCCGCCCTCACCGTGCGCGTGCTGCGCGAGCTGGGCTGCGAGGTGCGCCACTACGTCCCGGACCGCATCCGGGAGGGCTACGGCCCCAACGCGCCGGCCATCGCGTCGCTCTGCGAGGCCGGCGCCACGCTGATCGTCTGCGTCGATTGCGGCACCGCCGCCGCCGAGGCGCTGGAAGCCGCCGAGGGCCGCGCCGAGGTGGTGGTGCTCGACCACCACGCGCAGCAGGGCCCGCTGCCGCGCATCGCCGCCACGGTGAACCCGAACCGGCTCGACTGCGCATCGGGCCTGCGCCATCTCTGCGCCGCCGCCGTCGCCTTCCTCGCCGCCGTCGCGCTGGTCCGCGCGCTGCGCCGCGCCGGCTACTTCGCGCACCGCGCCGAGCCCGCGCTGATGGAGCTGCTCGACCTCGTGGCGCTGGCCACGGTGTGCGACGTGATGCCGCTCACCGGCCTCAACCGCGCCCTGGTCGCGCAGGGGCTGAAGGTACTGGCGCGCCGCGGCCGGCCGGGACTCGCGGCGCTGATGGAGGTGGCGCAGATGCGCGACATCCCCTCGGCGCACACGCTGGGCTTCCTGCTCGGCCCGCGCATCAACGCCGCCGGCCGCATCGCCGAGTCCGATTCCGGCCTGCGCCTGCTGCTCTCGGACGACCGCATCGAGGCCCGCGTGATGGCCGAGAAGCTGGACGCGGTGAACCGACGCCGCCAGGAGGTGGAGGGCGAGGTGCTCGCCGCCGCCTACGCGGCCGCCGAGGCCCAGGCCGCCGCCGGCCATCCCGTGCTGCTGATCGGCGGCGAGGGCTGGCACCCCGGCGTGGTCGGCATCGTCGCCGGCCGCGTGAAGGAGCGGTTCAACCGCCCCGCCTGCGTCGCCGGCATCGCCGAGGGCCTCGCCAAGGGCTCCGGCCGCTCCGTGGCGGGCGTCGATCTCGGCGCCGCGGTGATCGCGGCGCGCCAGGCCGGGCTGCTGCTCACCGGCGGCGGCCATCCGATGGCCGCCGGCTTCTCCCTCGCCGCCGAGGGGCTGGAGGCGCTGCACGCCTTCCTCGGCGAGCGCCTCGCCCACGCCGCCATGCTGCCGGCCGCGGCCGATCTCGGCGTGGAGGGCACGCTGGCCGTGCCCGCCGCCAGCACGGCGCTGGCGCAGGAGGTGGGGCGGCTGGCTCCCTTCGGCGCCGGCAACGAGGAGCCGGTCTTCGCCATCCCGCGCTGCCGCGTGGTGCGCGCCGACCGCGTCGGCAAGGAGGGCGGCACGGTGCGCGCCTTCCTGGAGGGCGAGGGTGGCGGGCGCCTGAAGGCCATCTGCTTCCGCGCCAAGGACGGGCCGCTGGCCCAGGCGCTGCTGGCCGGCGACCGCGCGCCGCTGCACCTGTGCGGCCAGCTCCGCGCGGAACGCTGGAACGACAACGTCTCCACCAGCCTGCACGTGGTGGACGCGGCGCGGGTGGGCTGAGGCGCGGCCCTTCCCCGGCCGACGCCGCACGCCTGCCGCATCGCGTCCGACCACGCCCTGCCGACGCGGCACCGCCCGCTTTCCCCGGCACGCCACACGACACGCCACTCGATACGTCACCCTGGCCGGTTCGAGCCGATTCGACCTCGGGCGCCGGCGCGTCCTCGCCTTCTGCCGGCACGGCGCGGCCCGGGCTTCCCGCCATGCGTGTGTATCTGTCCGGAATATCGCCCGCACCGGGTCGTGCGCGTCGCCCGGCCGTTGCGATCGGGTCACACCGTGGCGAACAATCCGACCGTAAGACGTTCGTCATCACGCTTCCGGTTGCGGCGGCGCCTAGCTTGTTGGCGCGGCCGGTCGGGAGGCCGCAGCGGCATCGCGTCGCCTTTCCGGCGACGCCGAGGGGGATGCAGCGTGGGGGATTTCCTGTCGACAGACCGACATGCCGCCGGCGCCGCGCAACGCGGCCGGCCGCGCCCGCCGAAGCGGCAATTCGCGCATCCGGGCTGGCTCGTCCTGTGCGCCGCCGGACTCGCCACGCCGGCCCTGGCGCAGTCGAACGAGGCGTCCGAGCTGGCGGCGCTGCGCCAGCAGAACGCGGCCCTGCAGCAGATGCTCCAGCGCATGGAGCAGCGGCTGGACGCGCTGGAGCGACGCAGCGGCCCGGCGCACGCCCAGGCCGCGGCCGGCGGGGTGGCGGGAGGCGCCGCCGGGGGGGCGGCCGCCGTGCCGTCCCGCCGCGCCGGCCCGGCCACCGCCGCCCGCCGCCCGCCGCCGGGCACGCCGCCCACCCAGGCGGAGGCGGCTGCCGGCGCCTCGCCGCTGCAGCAGAGCGCCGTCCCGGGCGCGGCGACGGGCAGCGCCGTGGAGACGGTCGCGGCCCGCCGCAGCTTCCGCCAGGAGGTGGACGAGGTGCTGCGCGGCGACCTGCCCGGCCTCTCCATGCGCATCCCCGGCACCGACACCTCGGTGCGGCTCTACGGCTTCGCCAAGGCCAACCTCACCGGCGACCTCGACAGCCGCGTGCGCGCCGACACGACGGTGCCGATGAGCACGCCGCTGGCCCGCAGCCCGGCCAACCGGCAGGGCGGCGATGTCGGCTTCACGGGCCGCCGCTCCCGCATCGGCCTCGAGACGCTGACGCCGACCGATCTCGGCCCGCTGCGCACGCAGATCGAGATGGACTTCGCCGGTACGCAGCCGGCGGCGAACAGCATCGCCACCTCGAACCCCTACACGCCGCGCCTGCGGCAGGCCTGGGCCTCGCTCGGCGGCGACATCTTCCAGGTGCTGGTCGGCCAGGCGAACAGCGTCTGGAACGAGGGGCTGATCGAGACGCTGAACGACGCCACCAACCTCAACCAGTCCTTCGTGCGGCAGGCGCAGATCCGCGTCACCGGGCGGCTGGCGCCGGGGCTGACCGGCCAGCTCTCGCTGGAATCGCCGATCACCGACTACGCCAGCGCGGCCGGCGTGTTCTACCCGGACAGCACGCTGAACGGCGGCGCCAGCCCGGCCTTCAACCGCGCGCCCGACCTGCTCGGGCGCCTCACCTACCGGGGCGACCTGGGCGAGGTCGGGCTGCGCGGCCTGCTGCGCCAGCTCGAGGTGAACACGCGCGGCACGGCGGTGGCGACGACCTCCTCGGGCGACGCCAACGCGGTGGGCTGGGGCACGGCGCTGCACGGCAACCTCGCCCTGTACAACGTCCTCTCGCCCGCCTTCGGCGCCGACCGGCTGCTCGGCATGGTCTATTACGGCGAGGGCATCGGCCGCTACATGGACGGCAGCTTCGCCGGCCAGTCCGCCGTCACCGATCTCGGCCTGCGCGGCGTCGGACGCGACTTCGGCCTGGACACGGTGAACAGCTGGGGCTTCATGGCCGGCTACCGGCACTTCTGGAGCGACAAGTTCCGCACCAACGTCTCCTACGCCTACGCCCGCGCCGACTACCCGGGCTACACGAACGGCTTCACGCCTGGATCCGACGCGGCCCTCGCCCGCATCCGCGACCAGCAGCAGATCATCGCCAACCTGATCTGGAGCCCGTTCGGCCGCGTCAACGGCGCCGCCTTCTCGCCCGGCGCGGTCGATGTCGGCGTCGAGTACATCTTCAACCGGCGCGACGTGGCGGGCGGCGCCTCGATGACCGGCGCCGCCGGCCTCGGCCACGGCATCAACAGCCGCATCCAGGCGACGGCGATCGCGCGGTTCTGACCGGGGCCGCTGCCGGGCGTCGCGGCGGCGGCCGCTTCCCGGCCGTGCGGCCCCGCCCGGCTGGCCTGCCCCACCGCCCGTGCACGAATTCCGGTCGGGCCGTTCAGCGCGTCGCGGCCGCCGCCGGGGGTGGCGGCAGGTAGCCGGCCTCGACCAGGATCGCCAGCGCCTCGGGCGAGCGCAGGAAGGCGAGCAGGTCGGCCGCGCCCGGCCGCACCGGCCGGTTGGCCAGGGCGGCGGGGTAGAGGATCGGCGCGTGCGCCGATTCCGGGAACACGCCCGCGATGCCGGCATGCCGCGCCCCGCGCACATCGGTCGCGAACACGATGCCGGCGGCCGCCTCGTCGCGGTCGACCAGGATCACGGCGCCCAGCGTGTGCTCGGTGACGGCGAGCGCGCCGCGCACGCGCTCCCACAGGCCGAGATTGCGCAGGCTCTCCTTCGCCACCTGTCCGGCCGGGTCCCGCTCCGGGTCGCACATGGCGACGCGGCCGCGCGCGACCAGCGCGTCGATCGGGAAGTCGGGTCCGATCACCCGGCCGGCATCGTCGGCCCCGGGCGCGATCAGCACCAGCCGGTTCGCCATGATGACGGCGCGCGTCTCCGGACGGATCAGCCCGCGCCGCGCCGCCTCGTCCATCCATGGCATGTTGGCGGAGAAGAGGATGTCGGTCGGCGCGCCCTGCGCCAATTGCTGCACGAGATACGGGGTCGGCCCGTAGACGGCGACGGCGGCCGCGCCGCCCCGTCGGTGCCAGGCCGCCAGCACCGCCTCCAGCCCGTGCCGGAAGGTGGCCGCCGCATAGACCTGGATGGCGTCCGGCCGCGCCTGCCGGCCTGCCGGCGCATCGGGCATCGCGTGGTCCGGCATCGGGTGACCGGGTTGCGCGCCGCCGGCGGCATCGTGCCCGGCATGCTGCGCCCAGGCGCGCCCCGCCCCGCCGGCGGCCAGGCCGAGCAGCAGCACGCGCCGGCCCGGTCGGCGGGCGGCGAGGAGAGGGAAGGGCGGCATCGGCATACTCCCTGCGCGGTGCCTTCCGGTGCGCCGCCTACCGTTCCCCGACCAGCGGCAGCAGCCCGCCGCGCCGCAGGATCTCCTGGCCCGGCGCCGAGAGCATGAACAGCGCCAGCCGCGCCGCCTCCGGCCGCCCGGTGAGGATGGCGAGGCCGTAGACCGGCCCCGGCTCCAGCGCGTCGGGCACGGGGAGGGCGGCCAGCCCCGGCACCTCGCGCATCACCGCCGCCGTGCCTGAGCAGTAGTAGAGCAGCGCGTCGGCATGGTCGCCGAGGAAGATGGTCGCGGCCGGGCTGTGCCCGGGCTGCGGCGTCATCGAGCCCGGGCCGCCGAGCAGCAGCCGCGTCTTCGCGGTCAGCGCCGCCTGCGCGCCGGGATGCAGCGCCTCGGCGCGCGCGAAGACGGCGCGGGCGTAGTCGCCGCCCGGATCGGCGCCCGGCGTCGAGGCGGCGAGGCGCAATCCGGGCGAGAGCAGCCGCTCCAGCAGGTTGCCCTCGGTCAGCCCCAGCCGCGCCGGCGCCACCACGCACATGCGGTTGCGCGCGAAGGGCACCACCAGCGTGCCCGGGCGCTGCGCCGCGACGGCGCGCGGCTGGGCGAGGTCGGCCGAGGCGAACAGGTCGGCCGCCTCGCCGTTCCGCAGCCGCTCGCCCAGCACCCCGGCCGGGCCGAAGACCGGCGGCGCCACGGCGTCGGCCGGCAGGCCGGCGGCGGCGATCAGTTCCGGCAGCACCGCGCCCAGGCTGCCGGCGGCTAGGATGCGGATCGGCTCGGCCGCCCGCGCCGCGCCGGACCAGGCGCCGGTCGACAGGCCGGCGCCCAGGCACAGCGCCAGGGCGGCGCGGCGCGGCAGCGACCCGGTCCGCATCGTGCCGTCCCCCTCAGGCGGTCCGGATCCAGACCGCCTTCACGTTGAGGTACTCCTCGACGTGCTGCAGCCCGCTCTCGCGCCCGTAGCCGCTCATCTTGTAGCCGCCGAAGGGCACGGCCGGGTCCATCGCCTGGTAGCAGTTCACCCAGACGGAGCCCGCGCGCAGCCCCTTGGCCACCTGGTGCGCCTTGGTCACGTCGCGCGTCCAGACGCCGCTGCCGAGGCCGAAGCTGGTGCGGTTGCCGCGCGCGATCACCTCCTCGACGCTGTCGAAGGGGATGGCCGAGATCACCGGGCCGAAGATCTCCTCCTGCGCGATGCGCATCCCGTCCGTCACGTCGGCGAAGACGGTGGGCGGCACGAAGTAGCCCTTGGCGAGCGCCCCCTCCGTCAGCCGCTCGCCGCCCGAGAGCGGCCGCGCGCCCTCCTGCCGGCCGATGGCGAGGTAGCCCGTCACCCGGTCGAGCTGCTCGGCCGAGACGAGGGGGCCGATCTGCACCTCGGGGTCGATGCCGTCGCCGACGCGCAGCGTTTTGCTGAACGCCGCGACCCGCGCGGTGAATTCCTCGTAGATCCTGCGCTCGACGAACATGCGCGTGCCGGCCGAGCAGATCTGGCCGGAATTGCTGAACACCGCCATGGCGGCGCCCGGCACCGCCCAGTCCATGTCGGCATCGGCGAAGACGATGTCGGGCGACTTGCCGCCCAGCTCCAGCGAGACGCGCTTGAGGTTGCCCGCCGAGGCCTGGACGATCTTCTGGCCGGTGACGTGCGAGCCGGTGAAGGCCACCTTGTCCACGTCGCGATGCCCGGCGAGCGCCGCGCCCGCCGTCTCGCCGTAGCCGGGGACGACGTTGACCACGCCCTCCGGCACGCCCGCCTCCTGGCACAGCTCGGCCAGGCGCAGCGGCGTCAGCGGCGCCTCCTCGGCCGGCTTGAGCACCACGGTGCAGCCGGTGGCGAGCGCCGGGCCGATCTTCCAGATCGAGGCGCCGAGCGGCCCGTTCCACGGGATGATGGCGCCGACCACGCCCACCGGCTCCTTCAGCGTGAAGGAGTGGATCTCGCCCGGCAGCGAGTTCGGGATGGTCTCGCCATGGATCGAGACCGCCTGGCCCGCGTAGTAGCGCAGCATGCCGAGCACGCGCTGCCGGTTGCCGCGGGTGCGGCTGATCGGCGCGCCCATGTCGAGCGTGTCGAGCGCCGAGAGCTCCTCGATGTGCGCCTCGACGAGGTCGGCCAGCTTCAGCAGCAGCCGCTGGCGCTCGGCCGGCTTCCACCGGCTCCACGGCCCCTCGAAGGCGCGGCGGGCGGCGGCGACGGCCCGGTCGATGTCCTCCGCGTCGCCCTCGGCCACCTCGGCCAGCACCTCGCCGGTGGCGGGGTTGCAGGTCCTGAAGGTCTTGCCGGAGGCCGCCTCCACCCACTTGCCGTCGATGAACAGGCGCTTGGGCTTGCCGGTCAGGAAGGGATGCGATCTGGCATCCAGCGGCGTGATGACGTTCATGGCGTGACCTCCCCTTCGCCCCGCCCGGCGGGACCGGGATGCGGGACCGATATGCGGATGCAAACATAGCGGTCCCCGGGTGGCAAGCCCGCGGCCGGGGTGCCGCCTGCCTCGGACCCCATCCACCCGCCGGGGAAGGTCTTGCCTTCGCCCGGCCCCATCGACCGGGAGGGCGAGGCCCTCCCGGACCTCTCTTCGTTCGGGGCTGGTGTTCCGACGGGCGGGCCGTCTCTGGCGGGCAGGGGCGAGCGTGGACAATGCCCGGTCGGGAGCCGGGGCGCGGAGCCTTCGGCGAAGTCCCGTCCCCGCGCCGGCGGGAGCCCGCCGTCAGTCCGCCGCGGCCGCCGCCGGCGACAGCCGGTTCAGCGCGCGTATCCGGCTGCGCGACGCGTCCAGCGAGGCCTGCTCGATCTCCCGGTACAGGCGGATCACCGCGTCCCCCGCCGGCGAGAGGCTGGTGCCGCCACCGTCGCGCCCGCCGGGCGTCGCGATCACCACCTTCTCGCCGCAGCCGCGGTTCAGCGCCTCCACCAGATCCCAGGCGCGCTTGTAGGACATGCCGAGCGCGCGGCCGGCGGCGGAGATCGAACCCGTCTCCGCGATCGCCTCCAGCAGCGCCACCTTGCCCGGCCCGATCTGCAGCCCGGAAGCGAGATCCACCCGGATGCTGAGGCCGGCCTGCGCCGGCGGGGAGCGCTTCCTGGACATCGTCGTGCACCCCTGCGAACGCCATCGGACCCGCCCTGCCGTTGCCGTTGCCGTTCCCGGTCCGCGTCGGCGCGGCCGGGGGAGGGGGGCGTTATGGCGCCGAGATTATGGCGGCTGGTCGCCGATGCAAACGGGCGCGCCGTTTTGCCCGGCAGCGCCGCCTGCCGGGCCGGCACAGAATGGCGTAACAGACAGCATGGCGTAATATATGGATGTATATGGCGTTGGGTTCGGCACACCGAGCATGGCCGGCAAGCCGACGCAGGCAGTCCACGCCGGCGGCAATACGAGAATGAGACGCGCTCTCAATTTTTCCGCGACATGGCCTGACTTTCGCGTTGGCGGGACGAGTCCCGCATCGCCCCCGCTTGACTTAATTTCCGGCCTCACCATTGGCTATATCATCGACCGTCTTGCAGGCCGGGAGGGGTGCAATGAATGTGCAACTCTCGCGCCGCAGCTTGCTGAAAGCTGCCGGCGCGGGTGTGGTGGTGACTTCCCTCGGCGCCTTGGGCTTCGAGGCCGCGGAAGCGGCCGTCGCCGCCCATGTGCGACCGTTCAAGCTCGCCAACACCACCGAGACCCGCAACACCTGCACCTACTGCTCGGTCGCCTGCGGGGTGATCCTCTACTCGCGCGGCGACGTGCGGAAGGGCGAGCGGGCGGAGCTGATCCATGTCGAGGGCGACGCGGACCACCCGACCAACCTCGGCACGCTCTGCCCCAAGGGCGCGGCGCTGAAGGACTTCGTCCGGGCGCCGACACGGTTGCAGTACCCGATGATCCGCCGGCCCGGCTCGGACCGCTTCGAGCGCGTCTCCTGGGACGTGGCGCTGGACCGGATCGCGCGCCTGATGAAGGACGACCGCGACCGCAACTTCATCGCGCGCAACGCGGACGGGCTGGCGGTGAACCGCTGGACCTCGACCGGCATGCTCGCCGCCTCCGCCACCACCAACGAGACCGCCTGGGCCACCTTCAAGGTGGCCAAGGGTCTCGGCATCGTCGGATTCGACAACCAGGCGCGCGTCTGACACGGCCCCACGGTGTCCAGTTTGGGCCCGACATTCGGCCGTGGCGCGATGACGAATTCCTGGACCGACATCCGCAACACCGACCTCGTCGTCGTCATGGGCGGCAACGCGGCGGAAGCGCATCCCTGTGGCTTCAAGTGGGTCACGGAGGCGAAGGCGCACCGCGGCGCGAAGCTCATCGTGATCGATCCGCGCTACACGCGAACCGCGTCCGTGGCGGACTTCTACGCGCCCATCCGCCAGGGCAGCGACATCGCCTTCCTGATGGGCCTGATCCGGTACTGCATCGAGAACGGCAAGGTGCAGTGGGAGTACGCCAAGGCCTACACCAACGCCTCGTTCATCGTGAAGGAGGGCTTCGGCTACAGCGACGGGCTGTTCAGCGGCTATGACCCGGAGAAGCGCGACTACGACCGCTCGAGCTGGGACTACGAGATCGGCGAGGACGGCTACGCGAAGGTCGACCCGACGCTGGAGCACCCGCGCTGCGTCTGGAACCTGCTGAAGCGGCACGTCGACTTCTATACGCCCGAGATGGTGGAGCGCATCTGCGGCACGCCGAAGGAGAAATTCCTCAAGGTCGCGCAGATGATCGGCGAGTGCTCGACCGCGACGCGGACGATGACCTCGATGTACGCGCTCGGCTGGACGCAGCACTCGCACGGCGCGCAGAACATCCGCGGCATGGCGATGCTCCAGCTCATCCTGGGCAATATCGGCGTGCGCGGCGGCGGCATGAACGCGCTGCGCGGGCACTCGAACATCCAGGGCCTGACCGATCTCGGCCTGATGTCGCACCTGCTCACCGGCTACCTCAACATGCCGACCGAGGCGGAGCCGGACTTCGAGACCTACATGAAGTCGCGGCAGTTCAAGCCGCTGCGCCCGGGCCAGACCAGCTACTGGCAGAACTACCGGAAGTTCATGGTGAGCTTCCAGAAGGCCATGTGGGGCAGCGCCGCCACGGCCGAGAACAATTGGTGCTACGACTACCTGCCGAAGCTCGACGTGCCGTCCTACGACGTGCTGCGCATGTTCGAGATGATGAACGACGGGCAGGTGAACGGCTACATCTGCCAGGGCTTCAACCCGTTGCTCGCCTTCCCCAACCGGGCGAAGCTGACCAGCGCGCTGTCGAAGCTGAAATTCCTCATCACCATGGACCCGCTGGAGACGGAGACGGCGCGGTTCTGGGAGAACCACGGCGACTTCAACCCGGTGGACACCGCCTCGATCCAGACCGAGGTGATCCAGCTCCCCACCGTCTGCTTTGCCGAGGACGAGGGCTCGCTCACCAATTCCGGCCGCTGGCTGCAATGGTTCTGGCCGGCCGCGACACCCCCGGGCGAGGCGAAGCACGACACCCGCATCATGGGGGAGATCTTCCTCCGCATGCGGGAGCTGTACCGCAAGGAGGGCGGCGCCTTCCCCGACCCGATCCTCAACCTCTCCTGGGAGTACCACGACCCACGCGAGCCCGAGCCGGCGGAGCTGGCGAAGGAGATCAACGGCCGCGCCCTGACCGACCTGACCGACCCGGCCGATCCCAACAAGGTGCTCGTGCCGGCCGGCAAGCAGGTGCTGAACTTCTCGCAGCTGCGCGACGACGGCTCCACCATGTGCGGCTGCTGGATCTATTCCGGCTGCTTCAACGAGGCCGGCAACAACATGGCCCGGCGGGACAACCGCGACCCCGGCGGGCTCGGCACCTACCCCAACTGGACCTGGGCCTGGCCGCTCAACCGGCGCACCCTCTACAACGCCGCCTCGGCCGACACGCAGGGCCGGCCCTGGGATCCCTCCCGCAAGATCATCGAGTGGGACGGGTCGAAATGGGTCGGCGACGACGTGCCGGACATCGCGCCCACCGCGAAGCCCGGTCAGGTGCTGCCCTTCATCATGAACCCGGAGGGCTCCGCGCGCCTGTTCTCGCGCGGCATGATGCGCGACGGGCCGTTCCCGGCGCACATGGAGCCCTTCGAATCGCCGGTGCCGAACGTGCTGAACCCGCGCATGCGCGGCAACCCGGTGGCGCGCATCTTCCGCAACGACGTCGCCCAGTTCGGCAATCCGGACGAGTTCCCCTTCGCGGCGACCTCGTACCGGCTGACCGAGCACTTCCACTACTGGACCAAGCACAACCGGGTGAACGCCGTCCTCCAGCCCGAATTCTTCGTGGAGATCTCGGAGGAGCTGGCGAAGCTGCGCAACGTGACGAATGGCGGCTGGGTGCGGGTGTGGTCGAAGCGCGGCGAGGTGAAGGCGCGCGCGCTGGTCACCAAGCGCATCCGGCCGCTGATCTGCGACGGGCGCACCGTGCACGTCGTCGGCATCCCGCTGCACTGGGGCTTCACCGGCGCCGCGCGCAAGGGCTTCGGCCCGAACTCGCTGACGCCCTTCGTGGGTGAGGCCAACATCGAGACGCCGGCGGTCAAGGCGTTCCTGGTCAACCTCGAACCGTCCACGGCGCCGCAGGATCGGCCGGGGGTGACATCATGAGCGGCAGCAACACCGCGGGCATGGTCGACAGCCCCCGCACCGCGGTCAGCAACCCGCCGGTGCAGCCGGTGGCGGCGCATTTCGGCGAGGCCGACCTGTGCCGCCGCTCGGCCACGCGCGACCTGCCGGCGCCGCAGCGCCAGCTCACGCCGGTGGCGAAGCTGATCGACGTCTCGAAGTGCATCGGCTGCAAGGCGTGCCAGTCGGCCTGCATCGAGTGGAACGACACCCACCCGGAGATGGAGCACAACGTCGGGCAGTACACCAACCCGCACGATCTGACGGCGGAGATGTATACGCTGATGCGGTTCACCGAATGGGTGAACCCCGAGACCGACAACCTCGAATGGCTCATCCGCAAGGATGGCTGCATGCACTGCGACGATCCGGGCTGCCTCAAGGCCTGTCCCGCGCCCGGCGCCATCGTGCAGTACACCAACGGCATCGTGGACTTCATCCACGAGAACTGCATCGGCTGCGGCTACTGCATCAAGGGATGCCCGTTCAACATCCCCCGCATCTCCCGCGCCGACCACCGCGCCTACAAGTGCACCCTCTGCTCCGACCGCGTGGCGGTGGGCCAGGGCCCGGCCTGCGCCAAGTCCTGCCCCACCCAGGCCATCGTCTTCGGCACCAAGGAGGACATGAAGAGGCACGCGGCGGAGCGCGTCGCCGACCTGAAGTCGCGCGGCTTCGCCAATGCCGGCCTCTACGACCCGGCCGGCGTGGGCGGCACGCATGTGATGTATGTGCTGCACCACAACGACCGGCCGGGCATCTACGCTGACCTGCCGGAGAACCCGCGCATCTCGCCGCTGGTGCAGACCTGGAAGGGGATGACCAAGTATGTCGGCCTCGCCGCCATGGGGCTGATGGCGGTGGGCAGCGTCATCCACGGCGTGTTCGCCAAGCCCAACCGCGTTTCCGAGGAGGAGGAGCGGCACGCCGAGGATCTGGTCGAGGGGCGGCCGGTGCCGCCGCCGCCGCCGGGGCAGCCCTGATGAGCGACCAGGTCGAGGAGATCCAGCCCGGCGATTCGATCGTCCCGGGCAAGCCGGTCACGGTGAACCGCTACGGGCCGCTCGCGCGGCTCAACCACTGGGTCACGGCCACCAGCCTGATCCTGCTCGCCCTCTCCGGTCTCGCTCTGTTCTGGCCGGGCCTGTTCTTCCTGACCAACCTGTTCGGCGGCGGCCAGAACACGCGCGCCTTCCATCCCTGGATCGGCGTGCTGCTCTTCGTCAGCTTCTTCGTCTTCTTCTTCCAGCTCTGGCGCGCCAACCTGCCGGCGAAGGTCGATATCGTCTGGCTGTCGCGCATCCGCGACTTCCTTGCCGGGCACGAGGATCGGCTGCCCGAGCTGGGCAAGTACAATGCCGGCCAGAAATTCATCTTCTGGGCGATGACCGGGCTGATCCTGGTGCTGATCGCGACCGGCATCGTGATCTGGGACCAGTATTTCGGCGGCTACTTCTCGATCCCGCTGCGCCGCGTCGCCGTGCTCGCGCACTCCGTCGCGGCGGTGCTCATCATCTGCGTCTTCATCCTGCACGTCTATGCGGCCATCTGGACGCGCGGCACGCTGCGGGCGATGACGCGCGGCTCCGTCACCGGCGGCTGGGCCTGGCGGCACCACCGCAAGTGGCTGCGCCAACTGGCCGGCCGGCCGGGGACGCAGCGGCCGGGGCCGGCGGAGTAGCCCCGGCGGAGTAGCCAAGGCCAGCCGGGGCTTCGCCCCGGACCCCACCGGGAAGGGCGCCGCCCTTCCCCGACCCATCCCGCCAAGGGGCGAGACCCCCTTGGAGCCCCCATTGCGGGAAGGGCAGCCCATGCCCTACGCCCTACGCAACAGACCGCGTGGCCGGTCCGGCCCGCCGAGGTGACATGTCCGGCTTCTCCAACATCGAGCCCGATCCCTCCATGATCGGGCGCCTGCGTCCGGCGCCCTTCGCGCTGATCCCCGATCCGCCGGTCCTGTTCCGCCGCCGCGCGGAACGCCTCGCCGGCCTCGCCCCGGGCCACGACCTCGCCCTCTATCTCCGCTTCCTCGAACGCGTCTGCGCGACGCAGGCCGAACTCGCCGCCACCCTGCCGCCGCCCGCGCCGATCCCGCCCGAGCAGGTCGAGCGCGCCCGCGCCGGCACGATGCCGCCGCTCGACCGCGACGCCCTCGCCGCCGCGCCCGAACTGCGCGACACGGTGGCGCGCTTCCTCGCCGCCCTCTCGCCCGAGGGCATGCCCGCCCCGGCGGCGGCCGCCCTCGCCATGCTGCGCGAGGCGCCCGAGGCGGTGCTCACGGAGATGCTCGGCAACGTCCTCGCCGACGCCATCCCGTTCGACGCCCTGCCGCCGCACCTGTTCCTCTCCGCCGCCGTGCAGCTGCACGCCGCACGCCTCGCCGCGCCGCTCGACCCGGAACGGCTGGTGCCGGTCGGCACCGGCCTCTGCCCGGTCTGCGGCGGCCCGCCCGTCGCCTCGGTGGTGGTCGGCTTCCAGGGCGCCGAGGGGGCGCGCTACGCCGCCTGCGCCTGCTGCGGCACGCAGTGGAACGTGGTGCGCATCACCTGCCTCGCCTGCGGCTCCACCAAGGGCATCGGCTACAAGGCGCCGGAGGCGGACGGCACCGCCCCCAACACGCTCGACGCGGACGCGACCGTCAAGGCCGAGACCTGCGACACCTGCCGCTCCTGGGTGAAGATCCTCTACCAGAACCGCAACGCCGCGCTGGAGCCCGTGGCCGACGACGTGGCCAGCCTCGGCCTCGACCTGCTGATGCAGGGCACCGAGTACCGCCGCGCCGGCTTCGATCCCTTCCTGATCGGCTACTGACCCCGTGCCCGACGACCTGCCCGCCGCATCGCCATCCCCTGGCGACCCGGCGCTGCGCCGCCTGCCCTCGGTCGACCGCCTGCTCGGCCTCGCCGCGCCGCTGATCGCCCGCCACGGCCGCGCCGAGACCACCGACGCCCTGCGCGCCGGCCTCGCCGAGGCCCGCCGCGCGCCCGACGCCCTGCCGGATGCCGAGGCCCTGCTCGCCACGGCCGCGCTGCGCCTGGATGCGCGCGCCCGCCCCGGCCTGCGGCCGCTGTTCAACCTCACCGGCACGGTGCTGCACACCAATCTCGGCCGCGCCCTGCTTGCCGAGGCCGCGATCGAGGCCGCGACGGCTGCCATGCGCGACGCCGTGGCGCTGGAATACGACCTCGGCACCGGCCATCGCGGCGAGCGCGACGACCATCTGCGCGTGCTGCTGCGCGAGCTGACCGGCGCCGAGGACGCGACCGTGGTCAACAACAACGCCGCCGCCGTGCTGCTGGCGCTGAACGCGGTGGGGGAGGGGCGCGAGGCGATCGTCTCGCGCGGCGAGCTGATCGAGATCGGCGGCGCCTTCCGCATGCCCGACATCATGGCCCGCGCCGGCGTGCGCCTGGTCGAGGTCGGCACCACCAACCGCACCCATGCGCGCGACTACGAGTCGGCGCTGCGCCCGGAGACCGGGCTGATCCTCAAGGTCCACACCTCGAACTACCGCATCGAGGGCTTCACCGCCGAGGTGGACGGCGCCCGACTCGCCGCCATCGCCCGCAGGGCCGGGGTGCCGCTGCTGAACGACCTCGGCTCCGGCACGCTGGCCGACCTCGCCCGCTACGGCCTCGCCCGCGAGCCCACGGTGCGCGAGGCGGTGGCGGAGGGGGCGGACCTCGTCACCTTCTCCGGCGACAAGCTGCTGGGCGGCCCGCAGGCCGGCTTTGTCGTCGGGCGGCGCGACCTGATCGCGGCGATCAACCGCAACCCGCTGAAGCGCGCGCTGCGCCTGGACAAGATCCGCCTCGCCGCGCTGGAGGCCACGCTGCGCCTCTACCGCGACCCGGACCGGCTGGCCGAGCGGCTGCCGACGCTGCGCCTGCTGGCCCGTCCCGCCGAGGCGATCGCGGCGCAGGCGGCGCGGCTGCTGCCCGAGGTGGCGCGGCTGCTGCCGGGCTTCGCGGTGACGGTGTGCGAGTGCCGCAGCCAGATCGGCTCCGGCGCGCTGCCGGTGGAAACCATTCCGAGCGCCGCGCTGCGCATCGCCGGGTCGGGCCGGGCGCTGGAGCGGCTGGCCGCGTCGCTGCGCGGGCTGGAGCGGCCGGTGATCGGGCGGCTGCGGGACGGGGCGCTGCTGTGGGACCTGCGCTGCCTGGAGGACGAGGCGGGGTTGCTGGCCGGCCTGCGGGGGCTGGGCTGATGCGGGTTTCGGGGCGCCGCCCCGGACCCCGCCAGGGAAGGGCGCTGCCCTTCCCTGGACCCATCCCGCCAAGGGGCGAAGCCCCCTTGGAACCCCCGTTTCGGAAAGAGACGAACGGGCTGTTCCGACACCACGATCCAGAACGAAGAGAGGTCCAGGAGGGCCTCGCCCTCCCAAGGGACCATGGGGCGGATGGGGTCCGGGGAAGGCGGAGCCTTCCCCGGGCGGCAGCCACGGTCTCCCGCGCATGATCGTCGGCACCGCCGGCCACATCGACCACGGCAAGACCGCCCTGGTCCGTGCCCTGACGGGCGTCGACACCGACCGCCTCAAGGAGGAGAAGGCGCGCGGCATCACCATCGAGCTGGGCTTCGCCTACCTGCCGTTGGGCGACGCCACGCTGGGCTTCGTCGATGTCCCCGGCCATGAGCGTTTCGTCCACACCATGCTGGCCGGTGCCGGCGGCATCGACTTCGCGCTGCTCGTGGTGGCGGCCGATGACGGGGTGATGCCGCAGACGCGCGAGCATCTCGCGATCCTCGACCTGCTCGGCATCGAACGCGGCATCGTGGCGCTCTCCAAGGCCGACCTCGCCGATGCGCCGCGCCGCGCCGCCGTGGCCACGCAGATACGCGCCGAGCTGTCCGGCACCGGCCTCGCCACCGCGCCGATCCTGCCCGTCTCCACCCTCACCGGCGAGGGCATCGAGGTGCTGCGCGACGCGCTGGCCCGGGCGGCGGCCGGCACCGGGCCGCGCGGGGCGGGCGGCGCCTTCCGCCTCGCCGTGGACCGCTGCTTCGTGCTGGCCGGCGCCGGCACGGTGGTCACCGGCACGGTGCTGGCCGGCGCGGTCGCGGTGGGCGAGCAGGTGCTGGTCAGCCCCTCCGGCCTGCCGGCGCGGGTGCGCTCGCTGCACGCGCAGAACCGCCCGGCGGCGCGCGGCGTGGCGGGCCAGCGCTGCGCCCTCAACCTCGCCGGCGAGGGCGTCGGCAGGGACGCGATCGCGCGCGGCGACATGGTGCTCGACCCCGCCCTGCACGCCCCCGCCGACCGCATCGACGCCCGTTTCCGCGCCCTGCCTGGCGAGCCGAAGCCGCTCGGCACCTGGTTTCCGGCGCGCCTGCACCATGGCAGCGCCGAGGTTGGCGCCCGGCTCGTCCCGCTCGACGGCCCGATCGGGCCGGGCGGGGAGGGGAGGGTGCAGCTCGTGCTCGACCGCCCCATCGCCGCCTGCGTCGGCGACCGCTTCATCCTGCGCGACGTCTCCGCCCAGCGCACCATCGGCGGCGGCCGCTTCCTCGACCTGCGCGCCCCCGCCCGCAAGCGGCGCACGCCGGAACGCCTCGCCCAGCTCGACGCGCTCGCCCTGTCGGAACCGGACGCGGCGCTGGCCGGGCTGCTGGCGCTGCCGCCCTTCCACGTCGATCTCGCCGCCTTCGGCCGTGACCATGGCCTGACGCCGGCCGAGACGGCGGCGCTCGCGGAGCGGCTCGGCCTCGTCGCCATCGAGGCCGCCGGCACCCGGATTGCCTTGTCGGCCGCGGGCTGGGACACCTTCCGCGCCGCACTGGCCGACACGCTCGCGCGACACCACGAGGAGAACCCGGACCAGCAGGGACTCGGCCGCGAGCGCCTGCGCCTCGCCGTGCGGCCGCGCCTGCCGGCCCCGGCCTTCCTGGCGGCGCTGGCGCGCGAGGCCGAGGCGGGTGCGCTGGTGCTGGACGGCACCTTCGTCCGCCTGCCCGGCCACGAGGTCCGGCTGAACCCGGCCGACGAGGCGCTCTACGCGCGAATCGCCCCGCTGCTCGGCGACGAGGCCCGCTTCCGCCCGCCCCGCGTGCGCGACCTGGTGCCGCTGGTCGGCGCCGAGGAGCCGGAGGTGCGCCGCGTGCTGAAGCTCTGCGCCCGGCTCGGTCGCGTGGACCAGATCGCGCACGACCACTTCTTCCTGCGCGCCACGACGGCCGAGATGGTGGAGATCGCCCGCGACGTGGCCGACCATGCCGAGGACCACCAGATCACCGCCGCCGCCTTCCGAGACCGGATGGACAACGGCCGCAAGGTGGCGATCCAGATCCTCGACTTCCTCGACCGCCATGGCGTCACCTTGCGCCGGGGCGATCTGCGTCGCATGAATCCGCACCGGCTGGACCTGTTCCGGTCCGTCGGCGCGTGAGAGTGCCGCCTCGGGGCGGCACCCGAAGGTCTGGAAGAGACACGTTCCCGGTGGGGCGTCCGGACTTCAAATCCGGGTGGGGCAGCGAGACTGTCCCGGGTGGGTTCGACTCCCATTCTCTTCCGCCGGGCCGCCCGCACCGCCCGATCGTGGGACGGCGACCAAGGCCGGCTCCATGTCCGGATATTCATGAATTGGCATGAATCGGCGCGGCGTTTTCTGGCTACATGATTGAAGGTCAGCCGTGAGGAACGCCGTGGCGCTGTTTCAGGTTCAGCAGATCCCCCAGCAGTACCCCGTGAACATCGGCTTCAACATCGACTGGCTCGACCTTTCCGGTTGGTCCCAATTCATTGCCGCCACCGCGACCGATACCGACTACGCCGGCCGCCAGGCCGGTTACAGCGTCTTCACCGTCCAGCTGAAGGGTACCGATCTTGGTGGCTATGCCGATGACGGCCCCACCACCGGTACCATCGATGCCATGGAGATCACCTGGAACAACCTGGAGCGCGTCACCATCATGGGGATGCAGCTCGGCGCCGCCACCTACATGGCGGCCGTCCAGTCGGGCTCCGCCTCCGTCCTGCTCGCCGCCGCGCTGCCTGGCGTCAACATCGTGAACGGTGGCAGCAGCTTCGATGTGCTGCCGGCCTACGGGCACTTCAATTTCGTCGATGGCGGCGGTCCCAACGACACGCTGGAACTGCACTTCGCCTTTGCGACGGCGCACACGGCGGTCTGGAACGGCCATGCGGTGGTGTACGATCCGGCCAGCCAGCAGATCGACCAGACGGTCAACATCCAGAACTTCGAATTCACCGACAAGACTGTCGGCACCTACGCCTTCCCCACCTTCCTGCCGCTGTCCTACGTCGCCTCCTACGCCGACCTGACCGCGAAGATCGGAAACAACGCAGCCGCCGCGTTCGAGCACTACGAGGTTGTCGGCATCGTCGAGGGCCGCAAGATCAGCTTCGACGGGCTGCTCTACATCGCCTCCTACGCCGATCTGGTCCGTTCGCTGCACACCGACGCCGAGGCCGGCGCGGCCCACTACCTCACCTCCGGCAAGGCCGAGGGGCGCGGCATCACCTTCGATGGCCTGGCCTACCTCGCTTCCTACCGGGACCTGTCCCTGTCGCTTCCGCACAACGCGGACGCGGCCGCCAACCACTACATCCTGAGCGGGGCCGCCGAAGGCCGTACCATCACCTTCGACGGCCTGGCCTACATCGCCTCCTATGCCGATCTCATCACGGCCTTCGGCGCGGACCGGACGGCCGGGGAGCTGCACTATCTGAACAAGGGCCTGTTCGAGGCCCGCACCGTCAGGTTCGACCCGATGGAGTACATCGCCTCCTACGGCGACCTCATCAAGGCGTTCGGCGCGAATGCCACGGCGGGCGAGCTGCACTACATCACCACCGGACACGCCGAGGGACGCAACCCGTTCCTGTTCAACGCCACGCAGTACCTGGCCAACTACGCCGACCTGCGGGCAGCCTACGGCCACGACCTGCACGCCGCGGCGCTGCACTACATCACCACCGGCTATGCCGAGCACCGCACCGACCATATTCTCCTGTGAGGGTGGCGGATGGTGACCCTGGCCGGATGACGGGGAGGGGCCTGGACAACGGTGCCGCCGCCGCCATTCTCGCTTGGCCCGGCAACCCCGCCCGGCCATCGTGATTCCCGCATGACCCCACCCGCCGAGACCGACTTCGACGACTGGCTCACCGCCACCCACCGCGCCAGCGGCGACTTCACCATGCTGTTCGTGCTGCTCGGCATCACCGAGGCGACGGTGGAACCGCTGCGTGCCGCCTGGCTGCACGTCGTCGGCGACGAGACGCGCTGGCCCGACATGAAACGCCTCTTCGCCGGCGCCGGCGTGCCCTGGTCGGCCGTGGTGTTCTACCGCGCCGGCCGCGAGGGGCTGGTGCCGGACGACGAGGCCCGCGCCCGCCTCGCCTCGCTCAGCCGCGCCCTGCACGAGGACCGCTCGCTGATCCGCGAGGGTGAGTTCTTCAACGCCGAGGGCCTGCGGCTGCGGCTGGACGCTGCGTAGCGCACCCCCGGGGCGGGACGGCACGCCCCACCGCGCCGGCCCTCACCCTGGGCAACGCCCGCCGCGGCGGGCACCGCGCGATCCGGGATGCCGGCGAAGGCGACCGGCCGGCCTCGCCTCCCCCCCGGTCTCAGCAGGTCCGTCCGGCCGGCGCCTGCGGCGACCCGATCGGATCCAGCCCGCGCGCCGTCTCCGGGTGCCGGTTCGGCGAGGCCGACGTCGAGCCCTGCGGGTTGGTGCCGATGTAGGAGCCGCCCGTGCCGCCGCTCCAGCCCGTGTTGCCGGCATTGCCCGGTGCGGTGCCGTCGCCGCGGCCCTGCGCCGGCGGCGTCGCCGGCCGTGCCTGGGCCGCCGGCCGGCAGCCCGGATCGCCCGCGGCTTGCCCGGCGGGGCTGCCCTGCGCCAGGGCGGGCATGGCGAGGCCGAGCAGCAGGAGTCCGGCCAGAACTGTCGATCCGCGATGCATTGCTCGGCCTCCCCGTGCCGGTACCGATGAGGAGACGCGCCGGGCGCGCCCCGGTTCGCCCCCGATCGCGCCTTTCTCCGCCGCCGCGCCGGCCCGCCGGGCCGGGGCTGCCGGCAGCCATGCGCCCGGGCTTCCGCTCCGCCTCACGCCACCACCACGCGCGGCGCCCCCGCGGCCACCGAGCCCACCACCCGCGCCAGCGGATACCCCGCCGCCCGGATGCGCCCGGCCAACCCCTCGGCCGCCGCCGCCTCGCAGGCCACCAGCAGCCCGCCCGAGGTCTGCGGGTCGGTCAGCAGCCGCCGGCGCCACGCCGGCAGCCCGTCCGGCAGCACCACGCTCTCGCCGTAGCTCGCCCAATTGCGGTCCGAGGCGCCGGTCGCGATGCCCTGCTCGGCCAGCGCCTCGGCCTGCGCCAGCCAGGGCAGCGCCTCCTGCCGCAGCGTCAGCGTCAGCCCCGCGCCGCGCGCCATCTCCAGCGCGTGGCCGAGGATGCCGAAGCCGGTGACGTCCGTGATGCCGTGCACCGCCGCCTCCCCGGCCAGCTCGGCGCCGATCCGGTTCAGCAGGGTGGTCGAGGCGATCATCTCCTCGTAGGCGCCTTCCGGCAGCACCCCGCGCTTGATCGCCGCCGAATAGATGCCGACGCCGAGCCCCTTGGTCAGGATCAGCGCGTCGCCCGGCTTCGCCCCCGCGTTGCGCCGCACCCGCTCCGGCCGCACCAGCCCGATCACCGCCAGCCCGTAGATCGGTTCCGGCGCGTCGATCGAATGTCCCCCCGCCACCGGGATTCCCGCCTCGGCGCAGACCTCCGCGCCGCCGGCCAGGATCCGCCGGATCACCGCCGGATCGAGCTTGTTGATCGGCATGCCGAGGATGGCGAGCGCCATGATCGGCCGCCCGCCCATGGCGTAGACGTCGGAGATGGCGTTGGCCGCCGCGATGCGCCCGAAGTCGCGCGCGTCGTCCACCATCGGCATGAAGAAGTCGGTGGTGGCGATCACGGCGTTGTCGGCGTCGATCTGCCACACGGCGGCGTCGTCGGCCGTCTCGGTGCCGACGAGGAGCTGCGCGAAGGGGCCGGCCGCCGGCTGCCCGGCGAGCAGGCCCTGCAGCACGGCGGGGGCGAGCTTGCAGCCGCAGCCGCCGCCATGGGCGAGTTCGGTCAGTCTCACGGTCTGTTCGGGCATCGGGGCCTTCTCGCCGGCTGTGATGGCCGGAAGGTAAGTGCGCCGGCGCCACCCTGCCACCGGCCCTGCCGGCCTTGTCCCCGACTTCCTCCCGGCCTTTCCTTTCCCCTCGGTCTTTTCCGCCCCGGTCCTTCCCCCCGGTCCTTTCCCCCCCCCTGGCCGTCGCCGTCCCGCCTCGCCATTTTCCCCGCGCATGCGCCAAGACCCCACGCCCCTCGCCCCGGCGGACCGCGACGACGCGCCCGGCCTGCCCGCCACCTCCTGCGCCGAAGGCATCCGGTCCTGGCGCGGCGGTGCCTGGACGACGGGCCGGCGCGAGGTGCCGGCCGAGGTCGCGGTGGCCTTCAGCTACAACCGCCTCTCCCACGCCGTGATGATGGCGACCCCCGACGACCTCGCCGATTTCGCCATCGGCTTCAGCCTGTCCGAAGGCATCGTGGACCGCGTCTCGGAGATCGAGGAGCTGGACATCGTGCCTTTGGCACGTGGGACTGAAGTGCCTTTGGCACGTGGGACTGAAGCGCCTTTGGCACGTGGGACTGAAGCGCCTTTGGCACGTGGGACTGAAGCGCCTTTGGCGCGTGGGGTTGAAGCGCCTTTGGCGCGTGGGGTTGAAGCGCCCCTGGCGGCCGCGGCGGTGCCGCCCGGCCGCGCCGCCCGTGCGCCCGCGCGCGGCGTCGAGCTGCGCATGTGGATCGGCGAGGCCCGGCTCGGCGCGCTGGAGGCCCGGCGCCGGCGCATCGCCGGCCCGACCGGTTGCGGCCTCTGCGGTCTCGAAAGCCTGGCCGCCGCGCTGCCCGCCCTGCCCGCCGTGCCCGCCGGGCGCCCGCTCGTGGCGTCCGAGGTCGCGGCCGCCGTCGCCAGCCTCGCCCCGGCGCAGCGGCTCAACCGCGCCACCCGCGCCGTGCACGCCGCCGGCTTCTGGCGGCCGGAGTCCGGCCTCGTCGCCCTGCGCGAGGATGTCGGCCGCCACAACGCGCTCGACAAGCTCGCCGGCGCCCTGGCACGAAGCGGGCAGGATCCCGCCGCCGGCATCGTGGTGATGACGAGCCGCATCAGCGTCGAGCTGGTGCAGAAGGCTGCGCGGATGGGCGCCACCATGCTCGCCGCCGTCTCGGCGCCCACCGCGCTCGCGCTCGATCTGGCCGATGCCGCCGGGCTGACGCTGATCGGCATCGCGCGCGAGGACGGCTTCGACGTCTTCACCCACCCGCACCGCATCCCGGGCTGAGACGACACCGCGCGCCGGAGCCGCGCGCCGCAGTCGCTCTGGCGGGCCCCGCCGCGGGCCGCGCGTTGTTGCGCTGCGAAAACCGCGCCGCTATATCGGTTCGGTCACAACGCTGGGAAGGATGCGCGATGCGCCGCCGCCTGTTCGCCGCCACGCTGGCCCTCGCGGCGTCGCTCGGCTGGCTTCCGCCGGCGCACGCCCAGGCCGGCAACCAGAATTCCGGCGAGATCACCGTCTTCGCCGCCGCCAGCCTCACCGACGCGTTCAAGGCGCTCGGCGAGCAGTGGCGTGCCCGCACCGGGCAGACGGTGCGCTTCTCCTTCGCCTCCTCCTCCACCCTCGCGCGGCAGATCGAGCAGGGCGCGCCCGCCGACATCTTCGCCTCCGCCGACGAGCCCTGGGCCGACTACCTGCAGCAGCGCCAGCTCCTCGTGGACTCGACGCGCGTCAGCCCGATCGGCAACTCCCTCGTGCTGGTCGCCCCCGCCGCCGAGGCGCGGCCCGTGGCGCTCGCGCGCGGCACGGACCTCGCGGCGCTGCTCGGCCCGAATGGCCGCCTCGCCACCGGCGACCCGGCGCATGTCCCGGTCGGCCGCTACGCGCAGCAGGCGCTGACCTGGATGGGCCAGTGGGATGCGATCGCCCCGCGCATCGCCCGCGCCGACAGCGTCCGCGCCGCGCTGCTGCTGGTCGAGCGCGGCGAGGCGCCCTTCGGCATCGTCTACGGCACCGATGCCGCCATCGCCCCTGCGGTGAAGGCGGTCGGCACCTTCCCCGCCGAGAGCCACCCGCCCATCACCTACCCCTTCGCCCTGACGCGCCGCGCCGCCGACAACGCCCAGGCCCGTGCCCTGTTCGCCTTCCTCACCGGCCCGGACGCCGCCGAGACCTACCGCCGCTTCGGCTTCTCGCTGCGCAGCCCCTGAAGCGGGCGTGCCCCACTGGCTCACGACTGACTGGCTCTCGCCGGAGGAATGGCAGGCGGTCCGGCTCAGCCTGACCGTCGCGCTGCGCAGCGTCGCCTTCGGCACGCCGGTCGCGGTGTTCGCCGCCTGGCTGCTCACCCGTCCGCGCCTGCCCGGCCGCCCCATCCTCGACGCCTTCGTCCACCTGCCGCTGGTGATGCCGCCCGTCGTGGTCGGCTGGCTGCTGCTGGTGGTGTTCGGCGTGCGCGGCCCGGTCGGCGCGCTGCTGAACGACTGGTTCGGCATCCGCCTCGTCTTCACCACCGCCGGCGCCGCCTTCGCCACCGCCGTCATGTCCTTCCCGCTGATCGTGCGCGCGGTGCGGCTCTCCTTCGAATCCGTCGATCCCGGGCTGGAGGCGGCGGCCCGCACCCTCGGCGCCGGCCCGCTCGACCGCTTCGTGACGGTGACGCTGCCGCTGGTCGCCCCCGGCATCCTCGCCGGCGCCATCACCGCCTTCGCGGCGGGGCTCGGCGAGTTCGGCGCCGTCATCACCTTCGTCTCCAACATCCCCGGCCAGACCCAGACCCTGCCGCTCGCCATCTACTCCGCGACGCAGGTGCCGGGCGGGGAGGCCACGGCGGCGCGCCTCGCGCTGGTGTCCTTCGTGCTGGCGGTGGCGGGGCTGCTGCTGGCGGAGCTGGTGGCGCGGCGGCTGAACCGGCTGCTGGGGCGGGTGGCTTGAGCGGCAGCGCGCGCCGCGCGGAACGGCGCAAGGAGGGCTTCGCCCTTTCCGTCTCCCCCTCGGCACTCTCCCGCCAAAGGGCGAAGCCCCTTTGGAAACCCCATTTGGATTCGGGCCGCGCACGGTTCGACCGGCGTGGCCCAACGCCGGCGGAGGTCCAGGAACCTGAGGTTCCTGGCGGATGGGTTCCAGGGAAGGCGGAGCCTTCCCTGTGCGGATGGGGTCCGGGGAAGGCGCAGCCTTCCCCGCTGGCATCCCTGTGAGTCCCGACACCCTCTCCGTCTCGCTGCGCCACGCCTTCCCCGGCTTCGCGCTCGACGCCGCCTTCGACTCGCCGATCCCCGGCACCACGGTCCTGTTCGGCCCCTCCGGCTGCGGCAAGTCCACCGTGCTCGCCGCCGTCGCCGGGCTGCTGCGCCCGGAGCGGGGCCGCGTCGCGCTCGGCGACACGGTGCTGCTCGACACGGCGCGCGGCCTCGCCCTGCCGGCCGAGCGTCGCCGCTGCGGCGTGGTGTTCCAGGATTCCCGCCTGTTCCCGCACCTCTCGGTGGAGGGCAACCTGCGCTACGGCCTGCGTCGCGCCCCGCGCGGCGCCACCGGGCCGGGCTTCGAGGAGGTGGTGGCGCTGCTCGGCATCGGCCCGCTGCTGCGCCGGCGCCCGATCGGCCTGTCGGGTGGCGAGCGGCAGCGCGTGGCGCTCGGCCGCGCCCTGCTCTCGCGCCCCCGCCTGCTGCTGATGGACGAGCCGCTGGCGGCGCTCGACGCCGCGCGCAAGGCCGAGGTGCTGCCCTTCCTCGAACGCGTCCGCCAGCGCTTCGGCCTGCCGATCCTCTACGTCACCCACGCGCTGGACGAGGTGGACCGGCTGGCCGACACGCTGGTGCTGATGGGGCGCGGCACCGTGCTCGCCAGCGGCCCGGTGGAGGAACTCTCCACCCGTCCCGACCTGCCGCTCGCCGCGCGTCGCGACGCCGGCGCCGTGCTGGCGTGTACCGTTGCCGGGCACGACCAAGAACGTGGATTGACGCGGCTGCGCTTCCCGGATGGCGAGGTGGTGGTGGCGCTGCGCGACCTGCCGCTCGGTGCCGCGCTGCGCGTCCGCGTGCGTGCGCGCGACGTCTCCGTGGCGACCAGCGAGCCACGCGATCTTTCCGTGCAGAACATCCTGCCGGCGACGGTGGGCGAGGTGACGCCGCTGGCTTCGGGCCAGGAGGCGACCCTGTCGCTGCGTGTCGGCGGCAGCACGCTGCTGGCACGGGTCACGCGCGATGCGGTGGAGCGCCTCGGCCTGGCGCCGGGCAGGCCGGTCTGGGCGCTGGTGAAGTCGATCTCGTTCGACCATGGTGCGGCCGGCGGTGGCGCGCCGGTCTAGAGCGGATCGTCGTCGGGCGGACACGCCCGGCGGCGTGGTTCCGCGCCGGGGACGAGGCGCGGCGGATGGCGGTCCCGACCGGGTCGCGGCTCGCCCGGGCCGCGCCGGCCGGGAGACGGGGCGGGACGCGACCCGCCGCCTCAGCGATAGCCGCGATGATCCTCGTCGCGCGTGGCGAAGACGCGCAGCCCGCGCCGGATGCCGGCATGCAGGCGCTCATAGGTGCGCCGTATCTCCTCCTTCGCCTTGCTGGCGACCTTGCCGCGGTGCGGCGAATCCTGCATCGGCTCGGAGGGGATCGCGGTCTCGGACATGTTGGGCTCCCGTGATGGGTCGGTGCGCTGCACGACATGACGCGGCAGCCGGAACGGCGCTCATCGGTGGGCCGATCAACTGCGCGTCAGCGCGTCCGGGCACCGCCCGGGGTGCGCGGGAGCGATTTCCCCCTTTCCTTCGCCCGCCGCGACGCGGATTCTGCCGCCGCCGGGGACGAGGGCGGCCGGCTCGCCACGGCCGCGCCGCACGAGGGGGGCAGCGATGCGACAGGAGAGCCGCGGGCGCCGCCGGATGCTGCCGGTGCTGCTCGTCGCGTCGGCATGGCCGGCCATCCCGGCCTCGGCGCAGCAGGGCGCCGCCGCCGTCAGCGTGGTCAACCGCACCGGCGAGGAGATCGGCGCCCTCTACGCGACTCCGCCCTCGGTGCGCGACTGGGGCTTCGACCGCCTGGGCGCGTCGGGCATCCCGGCCGGCGCGACCCGCACCGTCCGCCTGCCGGCCGACGGGAACTGCACCTACGACGTCAGGGTCGTGCTGCGCAGCGGCGCGCTGGCGGAGAGGCGCGGCCTCGATCTCTGCGCGTCGCGATCCGTGACCTTCGGGCCCGGCGATGCCGTGGAGACGCCCGCGCCGGGTCCCGCGCCGGGTGGCGCCGTCCCGGCCGCGCCCGCGCTGACCCTGGTCAACCGTAGCGGAATGGCGATCAGCGAGGTCTACGTCTCGCCCACCGGCGTCGCCTCCTGGGGCTACGACCTGCTCGGCCCCTATGTGCTGGCGCCCGGCCAGAGCGTGCCGGTGCGGATGGCGCCCGGACCCTGCCTCTTCGACCTGCGCGTGGTCTACGCGAATCGGGCGGTGCAGGAGCGGCGGCAGATCGATGCCTGCCGCCAGGGCGTCGAGCAGTCCTTCCCCTGATCGCCCCGCCCCGCCGGACCCCCGGCACAAACCCCCTTGGCCGAACCCCGTCAGCACGACGCAAGCGGAATGAGCGAATCAGGGGACAGGCCATCCCGGCCCAGGCGGCGAAGGTCGGCCGCGGCGTGACGGGCGGGCGCGAATCGACCTAGTGTGACCATCGTAACCAGAGGAAAGTCGGACCATGGCCAACAGGATGCTCGGCGCGTTGCTGGCGGCGGCCGCGCTGTGGTGGGCGCAGCCGGCCGCGGCCCAGGGCGACCCGTCCTTCAACTTGGTCAACCAGAGCGGGCAGACGATCAACGAGATCTACGCCTCGCCCTCGACCGACAACAGCTGGGGCCAGGACCGGCTCGGCCAGAACGTGCTGCCGAGCGGCCGTTCCTTCCCGGTGCGCCTGCAGGGCGACTGCACGAACGACATCCGCGTGGTCTACGCCAGCGGCAACGCCGAGGAACGCCGCGGCGTCAACACCTGCCAGACCAACAACGTCGTGTTCGGCGGCCAGCAGCAGCAGGGGCAGCAGATGCCGCCCCAGGGCATGCCGCCGCAAGGCCAGATGCCGCCTCAGGGCCAGATGCCGCCGCAGGCCCAGATGCCGCCCCAGGGGCAGATGCCGCCGCAGCGTCAGGCCCCGCAGGGCGGCGCCAACCCGCAGGGCAACCCCTCCTTCAACCTGGTGAACCGCAGCGGCCGCCCCATCAACGAGATCTACGTCTCGCTGTCCTCCGACGACCGCTGGGGCCAGGACCGGCTGGGCCAGAACATCCTGCCGAGCGGCCAGTCCTTCGCCATCCGCCTGCCGGTGGGAGACTGCATCTACGACATCCGCGTGGTCTATGCCGACAACTCCAATGCCGAGAAGCGCCGCGTGAACACCTGCAACATCTCGGACGTGGAATTCCCGTAGGCCGGTCGGGGCGGCCCCGCGCCGCTCCGCCCGGCCATCCCATGTCGGGGCAGCGAGCATCGTCGCGGGGGGGGGGGGCCCACGCGCCC
>NZ_JALPRX010000106.1 GCF_023223525.1 Roseomonas acroporae
GTGGAATTCCCGTAGGCCGGTCGGGGCGGCCCCGCGCCGCTCCGCCCGGCCATCCCATGTCGGGGCAGCGAGCATCGTCGCGCGGCGGCCGGAAGCAGGCGCTTCCGGCCGCCGCCTCGCTTGGGCCGCGCGTCTCCATGCCCGGCGTGCCGATGGCCGGCGTGTCGATGGCCGGTGCCTGTGCCGAGGCGTCACCCCGATCGGGCCCGACCGGGCGCTCCGCCGGCCGCGCCCATCCGCGCCACCCCGCCGGATCATCCCGTTGGCGCCGCCGCCTCCAGCCCCGCCGCCGCCAGCGCCGCGTGCATCCGGTCCGCCTTCAGCGGCAGCGCGCGGAACCGCACCCCCGTCGCATCCGCCACCGCGTTGGCCAGCGCCGGCGCCACCGGGTTGAACGGGCTCTCGCTCATCGACTTCGCGCCGAACGGCCCCAGCCGGTCCACCGTATCGGCGAACAGCACCTCGGTGCGCGGCAGGTCGGCCCAGGCCGGCACGTGGTAGTGGCGGAAGGACGGGTTCTCCACGCGCCCCGCCGCGTCGATGCGCAATTCCTCGTACAGCGCGGCGCCGATCGCCTGCGCGACGCCGCCCTCCACCTGCCCCCGGCACTGCATCGGGTTGATGACGCGCCCCGCATCCGCCGCCTGCACGCTGCGCAGGATGCGGATCTCGCCCGTCCCCGGCCGCACCGCCACGCGGAAGCCGTGCACGTTGAACGCCACGGAGCGCGGCGTGCCGTCGCTGCGCCCCTCGCCGACCAGCCCTTCCCCCGCCAGCGCGGCGAGCGGCAGCCGCGTCCCCGCCGCGCCGGCACCGGCCCGCGCCGCCGGCCCGGATTCCGCGCCCGCCACCTCCACCGCATCGGCCACCAGCCGGCAATCCCCCGGCGCCACGCCGAGCCGCGCCGCCGCCGCCGTTAGCAGCGCCGCGCGCAGCGCCGCCGCCGCGCGCTCCGTCGCCCGCCCCGCCACCACCAGCCCGGTGCTGCCATAGGCGCCGGTATCGTGCCCGACCAGCGCCGTGTCGGCCTGCGCCAGCCGGATCGTCCCCGGCACCGTGCCGAGCACCTCGGCCGCGATCTGCGCGTGCACGGTGGAGGTGCCGTTGCCGAATTCCGCCGTCCCGACCGAAAGCCGGTACGTCCCGTCCGCCGCCAGCGCGATCCGCGCCTCGGCAACATGCCCACGCGGCGGGATGGTGTGGATCATCGCCGCCGCCATGCCCTCGCCCACCAGCCAGTCCGGCCCGGGCGCCGGCGTCGTGTCCGCACGCAGCGACGCCTCGACGAGATCGAGGCACTGGTCCAGCCCGTAGCTGCCGAATTCCACGTCGTGGTGCGGCGGCGCGTGATGGCCGTGCGCGTGGTCCTCCGGCCGCACCACGTTCCGCCGCCGCAGCTCGAACGGATCGATCCCGAGCGCGCGCGCCAGCTCGTCCAGCGCCGATTCCACCGCGAACACGGTCTGGCTCAGCCCGTAGCCGCGGAAGGCGCCGGCCGGCAGCGTGTTGGTGTAGACGGCATACCCCTCCACCCGCTTGTCCGGGCAGCGGTACAGCCCGATCGACTCGCCGCACCCGTGGAACAGCACGCCCGGCCCGTGATTGCCGTAGGCGCCGGTGTTGGAGACCACGCGCAGCGCCATCGCCGTCAGCGTCCCGTCGCGCCGCGCGCCCAGGCGCACCGTGACGCGCATCGGGTGCCGCGAGGGCGCCGCCAGGAACTGCTCCTCGCGCGTGTATTCCAGCCGCACCGGCCTGCCGGTGCGCAGCACGGCCAGCGCCACGATGTCCTCGACCAGCATCTCCTGCTTGCCGCCGAAGCCGCCGCCGACGCGCCCGCATAGCACGCGCACCCGCTCCGGCGGCAGGCCGAACAGCGTGGCGAGCGCACCGTGCACCAGGAACGGCACCTGCGTGCTGGTGCGCAGCGTCAGCACGCCCGCCTCGTCCAGCCAGCCGGTCGCCGCGTGCGTCTCCAGCGCCGCGTGCTGCAGACGCTGCGTCTCGTAGGTCGCCTCGTGCGTCGCCTCGGCCGCCGCGAAGCCCGCTTCCGGATCGCCCTCCACCAGATCGGCCATCGCGACGATGTTGCGCGACGCATCGTGGATGCGCGCCCCGGCGCCCTTCTCCCCGTGCAACAGCGGCGCCCCCGGGCGCATGGCCTCCTCCGGGTCGAACACCGCCGGCAGCACCTCGTACTCTACCCGCAGCGCCCGCACGCCCGCCTCCGCCGCGGCCTCGCTCTCCGCCAGCACCGCCGCGACGCGCTGCCCGACGAAGCGCATCACCGTGTCCAGCACGCGCGTGTCGTCCGGGTCGTCGAGCGGGTTCTCGTGCCGCGCCGTCGAGAACAGCCGGTCCGGCGAATCCTCTGCCGTCAGCACCGCCACCACGCCCGGCACCGCCAGCGCCGCCGCCTTGTCCACCGACACCACGCGCGCATGCGCGTGCGGCGAGCGCAGCAGCTTCAGGTGCAGCAGCCCTTCGGGCGGCGCCATGTCCAGCGTGTAGCGCGCGGCACCCCGCACGACCTCCGGCCCGGCCGGCGCCGGCAGGCTGCGCCCGCACCCACCCTCCGGCTCCGCCTCGGCCACGCCGCCGATCGCATCGGCGATGGCGCGGTAGCCGGTGCAGCGGCAGATGTTCCCCTTCATCGCCGCCGCCAGTTCCTGACGCTGCGACTGGTCCAGGCTCGCCGCCGTCATCACCATGCCCGGCGTGCAGAAGCCGCACTGGAAGCCCTGCGCCGCGAGGAATTGCCGCTGCATCGGGTGCGGCCCGTCCGCGCCTGCCAGCCCCCCGATCGTCGTCACCTCGCGCCCCTCGGCGCGGAAGGCGGGGGTGACGCAGCTATGCACCGGCATCCCGTCCAGCAGCACGGTGCAGGCGCCGCAATCGCCGGCATCGCAGCCCTTCTTGACGCCGAACCGCCCCTGCTCGCGCAGGAAGGTGCGCAGGCACTGCCCCGGCCTCGGCGACGCCGCCACCGGATCCCCGTCGACGCGCATCGTCATGCCGCCAGTTCCTCGCGTATCTCCAGCGCCAGTCGATGCGTCAGATGCTCCCGCCACGCCGGCGCGCCGTGCAGGTCGTCGTACCAGAGCGCCGCCGGGATCGCCGCCGCCAGCGCCGCCCGCAGCGCCGCCTCCCCAGGGATCGCCGGAAAGTCGAGCCGCACCGGCCGCCGCGTCGCCGCCGTCACCGTCAGCCCGAATGCCCCGTCCGCCGCCAGCGTCCCCGCCAGCAGCGCCGCCGAGCGCCCGAGCGGCGTCAGCGACATCTTCCGCAGCGCCGTCCGCCGCCGCAGCGCCGCCGCCGGCAACGCCACCGCGCGCAGCAACTCCCCCGGCGCCAGCGCGTTGCGCTGCGGCCCGTGGATGAATTCCCGCATCGGGATGCGCCGTTCCCCGCCATCCGGCGTCCACGCCACGCCGACCCCGTCCAGCGCCACGCACAGCGCCGCCATCGGCCCCGCCGGCAGCGCCATGCACAGATTGCCGCCCACCGTCGCCGCGTTGCGTATCTTGAAGGAGCCCAGCAGCGCTTCGCAGCACGCGCCGAACAGCGGCCCGGCGCGCCATTCCGGCGGGAACTCCGCCGCCGCCAGGCGCGACAGCGTGCAGGTGGCGGCGATTCGCAGCCCCGCCGGCCCGGTCTCCAGCGGCGGCCAGCCGAGGCCGGCGAGGTCGATCAGCCGCGTCAGCCCGGGCTGCGGCTCGGAGAACAGCCAGGTGCCGCCCGCCAGCCAGGCATCGCCGTCGCGCCAGGGGGCGAGATCCCCGCGTGCCCGGGGCCGGCCGATCTCGGTGATGGTGTTCAGGTCCATGCGTGGCTCCGGCTCGGCTTCGGGGCTCCGCCCCGGACCCCGGCAAAGAGGGCTTCGCCCTCTCTGCACTCTCCCACCAAAGGGCGAAGCCCCTTTGGAAACCCCTTTTCAGGAAAAGATGGCCCACCCGTTGCAACAACCGGGCCCAGACGAAGAGAGGTCCGGGAGGGCCTCGCCCTCCTGGTGGATGGGTCCCCAGGGGCCTTTGGGGAAGGCAAAGCCTTCCCTGGCGGGGTCCGGGGCGGAGCCCCGAAATCTCACCCCGTCGGGATCAGGCACACCACGCCGGAGACGATCGCGAAGCCCAGGATCAGCATCCGGAACCGCGGCCCCGCCAGCCTCGCCCCCGCGCGCCGGCTCAGCACCACGCCGAGCGCCAGCGGCGGCACCAG
>NZ_JALPRX010000107.1 GCF_023223525.1 Roseomonas acroporae
TCACCCCGTCGGGATCAGGCACACCACGCCGGAGACGATCGCGAAGCCCAGGATCAGCATCCGGAACCGCGGCCCCGCCAGCCTCGCCCCCGCGCGCCGGCTCAGCACCACGCCGAGCGCCAGCGGCGGCACCAGCAGCCCCGCCAGCCAGGCCTGCTCCCAGGCCAGCCGCCCGGTGCCGAGCAGCAGCGCCAGCGACAGCACCTCGCCGATCAGGAAGCACGCCGCCACCGTGGCGCGCAGCACCGGCGCCGGGCGGTGCTGGTAGACCAGCGCCAGCGGCGGCCCGCCGATGCCGGTCGCCGTCTCGGTCACGCCCGTCACCACGCCGGCGCCGAGGAAGGCGGCGCGGTTCGGCTCGAAGCGGGGTGCCGCCAGCGTCACCAGCGCGGTCAGGATGGTCGCCACCCCCACCAGGATCTGCAACTGCCCCGCCGGCACCGCCAGCAGCACGGCGAGCCCGAGCACCGCCCCCGCCACGCGCCCCACCGTGATGCGGCGGATACCGCCCCAGTCCAGCGACCCGCGCTCGCGCCAGGCGACGGCGGCGTTCAGCGGCAGCATCAGCAGCAGCAGCGCCCCCGGCATCAGCCCGGGCAGCAGCACGCCGAGCAGCGGCGCCATGATGAGCGCGAAGCCGACGCCGAGCGCCCCCTGCACGAAGGCGGCCACCGCCACCACGGCGGCGAGCACGAGCATGGTGAGAAGGGTCACGAACGGCTCCAGGCGGCGCCCTGGGCGCGTGCCGCGTCGGCCGCCGCGTGGCGGGCGCGGTGGAGGTCGGCGGTGGGGTGGATGCGCTGGATCGGCGCCCGCGCCACGGCGGCCTCGACGCGCGCCGTCACCTCGCGCATCAGCGCCCGCGCGTCCCAGTCCACCGGCCAGCCCTGCCACAGCCGCAGCGCGCCGTTGGTGAACACCGCCGTGATCTGGTCCCGCGCCGCGAAGCGCACCAGCTCCCAGCTCAGGTCCCAGGAGGGCAGCATCGAGGGCACGGCGAGGTCGAGCAGCAGGAAGTCCGCCGCGAGGCCGGGGGCGATCGCCCCCGTCACCCCGCCCAGCCCGCACGCCTCGGCGCCGGACCGCGTCGCGTGGTCCACCCACAGCCAGCCGCCGCCCGCCGAGAAGTCGCCGTTGGCCAGGCCGAACGCCGTGCGCTGCACCGCCTCGGCCGCGTCCAGCAGCCGGAAGGCGTCGGCGCGCGTCGCGTCGGTGCCGATGCCGAAGCGGATGCCCATCGCCGCCATCAGCTCGGCGGGTGCGGCGGCGTTGCCCTTCCACTGCGTCGCGACGGGGTTGTAGGCCACCGCCGTCCCGGTCTCGCGCAGCATGGCCAGCTCGCGCGGCGTCAGCAGCGTGGCGTGCGCCAGCAGCGCGTTCGGCCCCAGCGCCCCGGCCGCCGCCAGATGTTCCACCGGCCGCAGGCCGCGGGCGATCAGCGAGCGTTCCACCGCCACCAGATGCTCGTTGGCATGGGTCTGGAACACCACGCCGGCCTCGGCGCAGCGGGCATAGACCGCGCCCAGCATGGCATCCGTCGCCGCCTCGGGGATCGAGATGGCGAGTGAGGGATGCACCAGCGAATCCCCCTGCCAGCGCGCGAGGTGCGCGTCGGCGCGGCGCAGGATAGGGCCCGGGTCGGCGCCGTCGCCGTCGTTGCAGATCTGCGCCAGCACGCAGCGCAGCCCGGTGTCGCGCGCCGCCTCGGCGATGGCGCCGGTGTATTCCTCCGCCCGCGTGCCGGCATCGACGGCGGTGGTGAAGCCGCCGCGCAGCGATTCGAAGGCGGCGAGCTTCGCCGCCAGCCGCACGAGGTCGGCATCGAGGCTCGCCTCCAGCGGCACCCAGATGCGGCGGAAGATCTCGGAGGGCTCGCCGAAGGCCAGCCCCTTGCCGAAGGCCTGCGTCAGGTGGTGGTGCGCGTCGAAAAAGCCCGGCATCAGCAGCGTGTCCGGCAGCGTGACCGGCGCGAGGTGCGGGTTCGCCGCCACGATCCCGTCGGCCGGCCCGACCGCGGCGAAGCGCCCGTCGCGCACCAGCACCGCCTGGCCGCGCCGCGTGCCCTCCGGCAGCAGCACCTGCTCGGGCAGCAGCAGCTTCTCCGGCGCGGCGAGGGCGGCCTGCAATTCCTGTTCAGTCGGCATGGTTCGCCTCCGCGGCGGGCAGCGGCAGGGTCTCGGCGGGGGAGGGGGCCTCGCGCCGCCCGAGATGGTGGAAGAGGATGTTGAACACCACGGCGCTCAGCGTGCCCATGGCGAGGCCGTTGCCCAGGATGATCTGCGCCATGGGCGGGAACTTGCCGAACAGGCCGGGCACCAGGATCGGCAGCAGGCCGAAGGCCAGCGCCACCGCCACGATGAACAGGTTGCGGTTGTCCTTCAGCTCCACCTTGCGCAGCAGCTCGACGCCCATCACGCCGATGATGGCGAAGACGATGATCGCCGTGCCGCCCACCACCGGCGCCGGGATGGCGTTGGCGAGCCGCCCGAGCGGCGCCAGGAAGGCGATCAGCACCAGCATGGCGCCCGCCACCGCCGTCACGTAGCGCGAGCGCACCCTTGTCGCCTGCACGATGCCGATGTTCTCGCCCGAGGTGATGATCAGCGAGGTGCCGAGGCAGCCGCCCAGCAGCGAGGCCACCGCGTCGCCCAGGATGGTGTGCGGCACCGTCTTCCGCGCATCCCCCTCGCGCCCCACCGCCTCGGAGATCGCGACCGTCTGGCTGGTCGCCTCGGCCATGGAGATGATGCTGAACAGCACCAGCGGCAGCGCCGCCACCAGGTTGAAGTGCGGCATGCCGAAGGGAAAGGGCGTCGGCAGCCCGAGCAGCGGCCCGTCGAACACGCCGCCGAGGTTCATGGCGCCCGTCACCAGCGCGATCGCCGCCCCCGCCAGCAGCCCGAGCAGCACGGCGAGCTGCCCGAACATCCCCGGCAGCAGCCGCACGAACAGCACGGTGAGCAGGATGGTGGCGATGGCGAGGCCCAGATTGCCCGGATCGCCGAAGCCCGGCGTGCCCGGCCGCCCGGTGATGATGCCGCCGTAGATGGCGATCAGGTTCACCGAGACCAGGATCAGCATGGTGCCGACGACGAGGCGCGGGAAGAAGCGCAGGCAGCGCCGGAACACCGGCAGGGCCAGCAGGTAGAACAGACCGGTCAGGATCACCGCCCCGGTCGCCGTGGCGAGGTCCGTCTGCCGCGCGATGGTCACGAACAGCACGATCGGCGCGCCGCCCGGCACCATGATGAAGGGCAGCTTCGCCCCGATGCCGAGCGGCCCGAAGGATTGCAGCAGCGTGCCGATGCCGCAGACCAGGAAGGTGGCGCTGATCAGGTCCACCGTCACCGCCGTCGGCAGGTCCAGCGCGCGGCTGACCAGGAAGGCGGCGGTGATCGGCGAGGCGGCCATGACGAGCACGTGCTGCAACCCGAAGGGCAGCAGACGGCGCAGCGGCAGGACCTCGTCCACGGGATGAATCGGGGCGGCGGACATGGGCGGGGCTTCCGGGGGAGGGGAGGGAAGCCGGCGTCTGGCGTTCGTTGGCAGCTTCCTAAAACGTTTTAAGAGGTTTCGCAAAAGGTTTTTTGATCCCGCCGGGGGTGCTCTACTCGCCCGCGCCGCCTTCCACGCCGGTCGCGCCTGCCCGGGCGGGCGCCGGACCACCCCGCCACGTCCTCCGGAGATTCCGCCGCTTGGCCCAGTCGCCCACCTCGGCACCGAAGGCCGCTCCCGGGCCGATGCCGGCCGGGGCGGCGCCGGACGCGGCCCAGGCCGCGCCGGCCACCGCCCCGCCCCGCAAGCCCACCGTGATCGACGTCGCCCGCGCCGCCGGCGTCTCGCCCGCCACCGTCTCCAACGCGCTGAACGACCGCCGCTACGTCGATGCCGGCACGCGCGAGTCGGTGCGCGAGGCGGCCCGCCGCCTCGGCTACACGCCCAACCTGCGCGCCCAGCGCCTGCGCACCGGCCAAGCGGACAGCATCGCGCTGCTCTCCGCCATGCCCTTCGCCGTCGCCGCCGGCCCCTCGCGCCTCGGCTTCCTGATGGAGATCGCGGCCGTCACCGCGACGCTCGCCATCGAGCGCGGCCTCGCCCTGGTGCTGGTGCCGCCGCTCGACCAGCCCGGCCCCGCCCTGCAACGCCTCGGCATCGACGGCGCGCTCGTCCTCGAACCGCTCGCCGACGACCCCAACGTCGCGCATCTGCGCGCCCGCGGCGTTCCGGTCGTCACCATCGGCCGCCAGCCCGGCGCGGAAAACCTCGCCCATGTCGACCTGCGTTCGGGCGAGACGGCGACGCTGCTGCTCGACCACCTGCGCGCCGCCGGCGCCCGCCGCACCGGCCTGCTGATCGGCGGGCAGCCGCGCAATTCCTACGTCGAGACGGAAGCCGCCTACCGCGAATTCGCCGCGTGCCACGGCATGCCCGCCCTGGTCCGCCGCGCCGACGAGCGCGAGGGCGAGGCCGCCGGCGAGGCCATGGCCGCCGCCATGCTGGCGGAGGACCCGGCGCTCGATGCGCTCTGCGTCCCGGTGGACGCCTTCGCCGTCGGCGCCGTCCGCGCCGTCCGGGCCAGCGGCCGCCGCGTGCCCGAGGATGTCCGCCTCGCCACCCGCTACGACGGGCTGCGCGCCCGCAATTGCGACCCGCCGCTGACCGCCGTCGACCTCCACCTCGACCGCATCGCCGAGCTGGCCGTCGAGCTGATGCTGGAGCAGCTCGCCGGCGCCCCGCCGCGCGTCAGCCTCGCCCCGCTGCCGGACCTGGTGCCGCGCCGTTCCTCGGTGCCGGCGGCATAGGCGGCTGAGCAGGCTTGCGCAGGCTGCGCCACGGATCGACCTCAGCGGAGGCAGGCTGCGCAAGCCCGCTTCGCCATTTGTCCATGCGCAAACCTCCAGAGGTTTGCTTAGGCGTTGGGCAGCGAGGGGCGGACGCGCCCGGGCGCCGGATAGCAGTGTCCGATGGTTATGCTTGACGTACCGCATCGGGTACGCGATACGTAACGCCATGATCGAGAGCTTCCGGGACAGAGTCGCGGCGGCTGTCTTCCAGGGAAAGCTTCCCAAGGGTTTCCCGCCCGATCTCGCCAGGGTGGCGCGCCGGAAGCTGCGGATGCTCCATGCGGCCACGACGCTGGAAGACCTTCGCTCCCCGCCGGGCAATCGGCTCGAAGCACTCAAGGATGACCGGATCGGCCAGCACAGCATCCGCATCAACGACCAGTGGCGGGTGTGCTTCGTCTGGCGGGATGGTGCCCATCGGGTCGAAATCGTGGATTACCATTGAGAGGAGGCAGCATGATGATCCGCCGTGAAGACCTCGATGCTGGCCGGGTCGACCTGTCCGACGTCGCCACCGGCGAGAGCCTGCCGCCGATCACCCCCGGCGAGGTGCTGCGGGCCGAATTCCTCGAACCGCTGGGCCTGAGCGCCTACCGGCTCGCCGCCGATATCGGCGTGCCGAAGAACCGCATCACCCACATCGTCAACGGCGAACGCCGCATCACGGCCGAGACAGCGATCCTGCTGGGCCATCGCCTCGGTACCAGTGCCGAGTTCTGGATGAACCTCCAGACCGCTCATGATCTCGACATCGCGCGGGCAGCGATGGCGCAGGCCGCGTGAAGGATCGGCCTGTCGTCTATGAAACATATGTTGCATCCAATCTGGATTGATGCAACATTTCGTTCATGGCGCCGCCGCCCCCATCGACCAGCTTCGCCGGGCCCTCCCGGACCTGCCGCCCCGCCTGCGCGACGCCGCCCGCTACCTCGCCGGCCACGACTTCGACGCCGCCACGCGCTCGATGCGCGACCTCGCCGCCGCCGCCGGCACCCATCCCGCCACCTTCACCCGGCTCGCCCAGGCGCTCGGCTATGCCGGCTGGGAGGAGCTGCGCGCCGCGCTGATCGAGGCCCGCCGCCCCGCGCCCAGCGCCCCCTTCTCCAACCGCGCCACCCGCCCGCACACGGCCGCCGAGCCGTCCGCCCGCCCCCTCGCCGCCGGCATGCTCGAAGCGGACGCCGCCGCCCTGGCGCGGCTCGACCCCGCGCCCATCGAGGCCGCCGCCCGCGCCCTGCATGCCGCCCCCCGGCTCTGGGCCGCCGGCTTCCGCTCCTGCCGCGGCGTCGCGGCGCTGCTGCACTACCAGCTCCGCCTGTTCCGCCCGGACACGGTGCGCCTCGTCGGCGGCGCCGGCCCGGAGGATCTCGACCTCGGCGCCTTCGCCGCCGGCGACGCGGTGATCCTCACCGGCTTCGCCCCCTATTCCCGCGCCAGCCTGCTCACCGCCCGCGCCGCGCGCGATTCCGGCTGCACCCTGATCGCCCTGGCCGACACGCCCCTCGCCCCCATCGCCGAGGGCGCCGACCACCTGCTGCTGTTCGAGGCCGCTGCTGTCCCCGGCTTCTTCCCCAGCCTCACCGGCGCGCTGGCCACCGCGCAGGCGCTCGCCGCCGCCGCCTTCGCCCTGGGCGGGGAGGCCGCGCTGGTCCGCCTGCGCGAGACGGAATCGCGCCTCGCCGCCCTCTCGCAATACCTGCCCGACCCGGAGCCCCAGCCATGAACGCCCTGCCCCCGCGCACCAGCCGCATCATGCACCGCGGCGCCGTGCCGCCGCCGATCGCGGTCGGCGGCCACGGCGTCTGGCTGGTGGAGCAGGGCGGCCGCGAGATCCTGGACGCCTCCGGCGGCGCCGCCGTCTCCTGCCTCGGCCACGGCCATCCGCGCGTCATCGAGGCGATCAAGCGCCAGGCGGAAACCCTCGCCTACGCCCATACCGGCTTCTTCTCCTCCGAGCCCGCCGAGGCCCTGGCCGAGAACCTCGTCGGCCACGAGCCCGGCGGCCTCGCCGCCGTCTATTTCGTCTCCGGCGGCTCCGAGGCGGTGGAGGCGGCGCTCAAGCTCGCCCGGCAATACGTGCTGGAGATCGGCCAGCCCCGGCGCACGCACTTCATCGCCCGCCGCCAGAGCTACCACGGCAACACGCTCGGCGCCCTCTCGGCCGGCGGCAACGCTTGGCGCCGCGAGCCCTACGCGCCGCTGCTCTCCCCCGCCTTCAGCCACGTCTCGCCGCCGCTCGCCTATCACGAGCAGCGCCCGGGCGAGGACGAGGCCGGCTTCGTCGCCCGCCTCGCCGCCGAGCTGGAGGCCGAATTCCAGCGCCTCGGCCCCGACACCGTCGCCGCCTTCGTCGCGGAGACCGTGGGCGGCGCCACCGCCGGCTGCGTCACCGCCCCGGCCGGCTACTACCGCGCCATGCGCGAGGTCTGCGACCGCCACGGCGCGCTGCTGATCCTCGACGAGGTGATGTGCGGCATGGGCCGCACCGGCACGCTGCACGCCTGGGAGCAGGAGGGCGTCAGCCCCGACATCCAGACCGTCGCCAAGGGGCTCGGCGGCGGCTACCAGCCGATCGGCGCGGTGCTGGTCTCCCGCAAGGTACGCGATGCCATCGCCGCCGGCACCGGCGCCTTCCAGCACGGCCACACCTACCTCGCCCACCCCACCGCCTGCGCCGCCGCCCTGGCCGTGCAGACCGTGCTGCGCGAGGAGAACCTGCTCGCCAACGTCGTCGCCATGGGCGAGCGGCTGGAGCAGGGGCTGGTCGAGCGCTTCGGCAACCACCGCCATGTCGGCGACATCCGCGGCCGCGGCCTGTTCCGCGCCATCGAGCTGGTGGCCGACCGCGGCGGCAAGGCCGCCTTCGAGCCCGGCCACAAGCTGCACCTGCGCATCAAGCAGGAGGCCTTCGCGCGCGGCCTCGCCTGCTACCCCTCGGGCGGCACCGCCGACGGGGTGCGCGGCGACCACGTGCTGCTGGCCCCGCCCTTCATCGCCTCGCCCGCCGAGATCGACCTGATCGTCGAGCGCCTCGGCGAGGCGGTGGACGCGGCCATCGCGTCGCTGCCGCGCTAGCGGGGAAGGCGTCGCCTTCCCCGGACCCCTTCCGCACAAGGAAGGCTTCGCCTTCCTTGGAACCCATCCACCCCCGGGAAGGGCTCTGCCCTTCCCGGACCCTA
>NZ_JALPRX010000108.1 GCF_023223525.1 Roseomonas acroporae
AGCCGTTCCGGCCTGATACAGTCAGGCTGGATCGGCTCTAGGCCCGGAACCGGGTGCGGGCTGTCCGTCCGCCGGCGGGCGCGGAAACCTTCCCGCTACGCGCGCGGCACGATGCGGCACGCCTCCGACGCGGCGCGGGCGAGGCGCAGCATGCGGCGCGCCGCGACGGCCGAGCCCGCGGCCGTGCCGACCAGCCCGCCCGCCATCGGGCTGGTCATCACCGCGTCGGCCAGGGTGGTGACGGCGACATCGGTGGCGGCGACGCCGGCGGCATCGAAGGCCACGCGCCGCAGCAGCCGGACCGTGCCGAGCAGGCCGGGGCGCAGCCCGTGCAGCGCCGCCACCTGCCGCACCAGCCGCACGCCGCGCCAGACCACCAGCACCCCGTCCAGGCCCGGCGAGGGGCTGACCGCCGTCATCGCCAGCACCTGCAGCGCCGCCTCGCGGCCGAGGGCGAGGGAACGCTCGTCCAGCGTGGCGAGCGGGCCGGCCTCCAGCAGGCCGCGCAGCGTGGCGAGGTCGGGCGCGCGGGCCAGCTCGTCGCGCATGCCCTGGGCCGCCTCCACCCCGGAGGCCCAGCGCGCGGCCTCGGCGCGGGCGGCGGCGAGGTCCTGGCGGGCGAAGGCGCGGCGGGCACGTTCCACGCCGCGCAGCGAGAGCAGCCCGTTCACCTCGCGCCAGATCCCGGTCGCGATCAGCCCGTAGCCGGCGAGGGCGACCAGCAGCGTCGCGGCGCCGAGCAGGTCGGAGCGATCGAACTGGGCGGAGACGAAGCCGATCGTCTCCAGCAGCGACAGGCCGAGCAGCAGCACGCCGATGCCGCCGCCGATCAGCGTCAGGGTGGATTCGCGCGGCCGTACCGGCGGGGCGCCGGCCACGCTGCGCTCCCAGGAGAAGTCGAGCCGTTCCGCCGGCTCGTCCTCGTCCAGGAAGACCTGCGGCGGGGCGGCGGGGCCGGGCGGCGGCGCCGGCTCGGCGCTCCGGCGCGGGGTGGCGGGCGCGGCGGCGGCAGGGCCGGGGCCGGGGCGCCGGGGAGGCGCGGCCGGCGCCGGGGCCTCCGGCGCCACGACCGGCCGCGCGGCAGCCGGCGGCGTCGGCGCGGGCGACGGGCCCGGCTCGGCAGCCGCCGGCTCCTCCGCCGGCGCCACGCCGGGGGTGGGCAGCAGGTCGAGCCGCTCGGACGGTTCCTCGACCAGGATGCGCGGGCCTGTCGGTCGGTTCACGGCGGGTCCTCCGGGGCCAAGGGACAGCGAACGCGCCGGAGGCCATCCCGGTGCCGCCGCGCCGCCGGGTTGCCGGCTACAGCAGGTCGCCGATCAGCGCGCCCAGCAGCGTGTCCATGCCGAGATGCGGCACGCCGGTATTGCCGGCCGGGTCGATCCGGGGCGGCTGGAACACCGGCATCCGGAAATAGGCATGCTCCCAGAATTCCGCATCGGGTCGGCGCAGCGGCACCTCGCCGGGATAGACGGTGGCGGCGCGGCCGTTCTCCAGCAGCACGCCGCGCACGGCGGCCACGGGGCGCGGCGGCCCCTCCGGCTGCGGCAGCGGATAGACCGTGTCCTCGGTGCAGCGCACCGCCGCGATGGCGTGCGCGGCGCCCCCGTCCGGCGCCGGCAGGGCGTTGGGCGGGGCCACGGTGCCGGTGAGGTCGCGCAGCAGCGAGATCAGCGCCTCGCGCTGCCGGGTCGGCACGTGGTCGGCCTTGGTGGCGGCGAACACCACCTTCGGCGGGGTGGCACGCAGCCAGTCGAGGCCGAGCCAGTCGAGACGCAGCCAGTCCAGCCAGGAGGCGGTGCCGCGCAGGCTGGACGAGATCAGCGCCAGCGCCTCGGCCGTGTCGGCGAAGCTGTCCGGGCCGGCATGCAGCGCGCCGAGCACGTCGGCCAGCACCACCTGCCGGTCGAAGCGGCGCAGGAAGGGGTCGAGGAAGCCGGTGCGCTGGTCCTCGCGGTAGGCGTCGTAGCGGCGGGCGCACAGCTCGGCGAGGCTGCCGGCATGCCCGGCCGGCAGGGGGAAGAACCAGAGCAGCGGCGTCTCGCCGCGCGGCCCGGGGTTGAGGAAGCGGCCGGGTTGCAGCAGGTGCAGCCCGTGGCGGTCGCGGCACTCGATCAGCGCGTCGCGGTAGAGGGTGTAGCCGCGCCGGAACAGCGCGTCGTCGGCCGGGGCGCCGGGCGGCAGCGCGTCGAGGAAGGCGCGGAAGGGGGCGAAGGCGGCGGCGCGCGGCCCCTGCCCGAGCCGCCGCAGCGTCGCCGCCGACCACTCGGGAAAATCCTGCGCCAGCATGGGCAGGTCGAGCAGCCACTCGCCCGGATAGTCGAGCAGCTCCAGCGTCACCGTGCGCTGCGGCGAGAGGTGCCGGAACGCCCCGGCCCGCTCGATCACCAGGGTCAGGGCAAAGGTGGAGAAATCCTCGGTGCGGCTCGGCCAGCGCGGCGGGTCGGCGGCCAGCGCGGCGAGGTGCGCAGCGTGGTCGAAGCGCGGCACCGTCTCGATGCCGGCGGGCAGGACGCGCACGCCGCGCAGGCGCCCGCCGGCGGCCTTCTCCAGCGCCGGCAGGGTGCGGGCGCCGCTGCCTGCCGCCAGCAGGTTGGCGATCAGCGAGGTGAGGAACACCGTCTTGCCGGCGCGCGAGAGGCCGGTGACGGCGAGGCGCACCGTCTCCTGCCCGGTGATGGCGCGGGTGAGCGGGTTGTCCACCAGCGCCTCGGCGCCCGAGGTCGCGGCGCGCCAGAGCTCGGGCAGCAGGGCCATGCGCGGCGACTCCGGCCGCCCGTCGGCGTGTCAGCCGTTCAGGGCTGCACCCCGCCGGCGTTCGGCTTGCGCTCGATCAGCTCGATCTTGTAGCCGTCCGGGTCCTCGACGAAGGCGATCACGGTGGTGCCGAACTTCACCGGCCCCGGCTCGCGCGTCACCTTGCCGCCGGCCGCGCGCACCTTCTCGGCCGCCGCGTGGATGTCGGGCACGCCGAGCGCGATGTGGCCGTAGGCGCCGCCGAGGTCGTAGTGGTCGACGCCGTAATTGTATGTCAGCTCCAGCTCGGCGGCGCCGGTGGAATTGTCGCCGTAGCCGAGGAAGGCCAGCGTGTACTTGCCGTCCGGCACGTCGCGGCGGCGCAGCTCGCGCATGCCGAGCGCCTGGGTGTAGAATTCCACGCTGCGGTCGAGGTCGCCGACGCGCAGCATGGTGTGCAGCAGGCTGAAGCCCTGGCTCATCGTGGCAACTCCCTCACGGATCCGGAATTCACGCGCCGGCCGCCGGTTCCTGCGCCGGGAAGCGATCCGGCTCGATCGCGACGACGAACAGCCCGGCCGCGTCGGCGGCCGCGGCGACGGCGGCACGGTCCACCAGGATGGTGCCGCCCGCCTCGATGGCAATGCCGCGCAGGCCCGCCGCCGCCGCGCCGCGCACGGTCGTGACGCCGACCGTGGGCAAGTCGACGATGCGGCTCTGGCCGGGCTTGAGCAGCTTCACCAGCACGCCGCCCGGCCCCTCGCGGCGCAGCGGACCGACCCTCTCCAGCAGCGCATCCGTGCCCTCGACGCCCTCCAGCCCGAGGACGAGGCCCTGCTGCACCACCACCGCCTGGCCGACATCGGCGGCGGCCAGGGCGCGCTGCACCTCGATGCCGCGGCGTATGTCGGCCGTGGCCGGGGCGTCCGGCACCAGCGCGCCGACCGGGCCGGGCACGGAAAGCAGGTCCTTGAGCACGTCCTGCGAGGCGACGACCTCGAAGCCCTCCTCGCCCAGGATGCGCACCACGGCGGAAAGCAGCGTGTCGTCGCCGCCCATGGCGGCGCGGCCGATGCGGGCGATCAGCCCGACCGCGCCGGCATCGGGGCGCAGCGCCAGGAAGGAGGGGCGCTTGACCGCGCCGCTCAGCACTACCTGCCGGCAGCCATGGGCGCGCAGCCGCTCCAGGATGCGGCCGGCGGCGCCGATCCGCACCACCTCGTGCGGGTGGCCGGCATAGTCGGCCGGGTCGGCGAAGCCTTCCAGCGCCAGCACGAAGACCGGCCGGCCGGCGCGGGCGGCGCCGGCGGCCAGGCGGAGCGGCACGCCGCCGCCGCCGGCGATGATGCCGAGCGCCCCGCTCATGCGCGGGCGGCGCGCCCGGCGGCGGACGCCGCGGCGGGGGCAGGCATCAATCCAGCCCTTCCTTCGCCTCGTCGGCGCCGACCGAGCGGCCGGCGGGCAGCAGGCCGCGCCGGCTCGGCGTCTGCACGAAGTCGAGGATCTCGTCGGCCAGCGGATCGCCGCGGAAGCGCTCCTCGGCGGCGGCGAGGCGCTGGTTGAAGGCGCCGGGCTCGCGGTAGAGGGCGCGGAACAGGGCGCGCAGGCCGTGGATCTGCTCGCGCGGGAAGCCGCGTCGCTTGAGGCCGATGATGTTGAGGCCGCGCAGCCGGGCGTGCGGGCCGAAGGCGGCGCCGAACGGGATCACGTCGCGCGCGACCCCCGACATGCCGCCGATGATCGCCTGCCGGCCGATGCGGGTGAACTGGTGCACCGCGACGCCGCCGCCGACGAAGGTGGTGTCACCGATCGCGACATGGCCGCCGAGCATGACGTTGTTGGCGAGCATCACGCCGTTGCCGAGCTGGCAGTCGTGCCCGACATGGGAGACCGCCATCAGCAGGCAGTCCGAGCCGACGCGGGTGACGCCCTCGCCGCCGACGCTGCCGCGGTGCACGGAGGCGTGGTCGCGCACCACGGTGCGGGGGCCGATCTCCACGCGGGTCGGCTCGCCCTTGTACTTGATGTCCTGGGGCGGCAGGCCGATCGTCGCGAAGGAGAAGACCTGCACCCCGGCGCCGAGCCGGGTGATGCCGTCGATCACGACATGGGCGCCGAGCACGACGCCCTCCTCCAGCACCACGTCCTTGCCGACGATGGTCCAGGGGCCGATGCGGCAGTTCGGGCCGATGCGGGCCCCCTCGGCGATCACCGCCTCCGGCGCGATCACGGCCGAGGGGTGGATCAGGGGCGTTTGGGTGTCGAGCAAAACTCAGGGATCCCGGATCATCGCGGAACAGGTCGCCTCGGCGACCACGACGCCGTCGACTCGGGCGACGGCGGAAAGCCTCCATACGGTGCCGCGCGCGCGCTGCTTCGTCACCTGGATCCGCATCTGGTCGCCCGGCACCACGGGGCGACGGAACTTCGCCTCGTCGATGCTCATGAAGTAGACCAGCTTGCCGGTGCCGGCCTGGCCCAGCGTCTCCACCACCAGCGCGGCGGCGGTCTGCGCCATGCTCTCGATGATGAGCACGCCCGGCATCACCGGGTGGCCGGGGAAGTGGCCCTGGAAGAAATTCTCGTTCGCCGTGACGTTCTTGATGCCGACCGCCGACTCGCCCAGGCGCAGCTCGACGATCCGGTCCACCAGCAGGAACGGGTAGCGGTGCGGGATCGCGCGCATGATGCGCCCGATATCCATCACGTCCGACCCATCGCCCGCCGCGGGAGCTTCCTGCTCCCGCCCGAACTCACCCTCGACAGCCATCGCGACCGGTTCGCCTTTCCACCCCCGGGGGCGTGCCGGCCGCACACGGCAGAACGGCGCCTCCCCCTCGATCCCTTCAAGAACGGGCAGCCCCGCGGCCACGGACGGCACCGCGCCCCGCCGGACTGCCCGGGGACGGCGGCGGCCGGCCCCGCCGCCCGCCCCGCCCCGGCTTTATCTGGCGCGTGCCGCCGGCCGCGCGGTATGCCGCGCGGCCCGGGAACGCGCCGGCGCGGCCGCCACGCCTATCGCGCGCCGCAGCCGTGCCGCAACCGTCAAGCTCCATCGCCCAGGCGGCCGTACCAGACGGCCGCCGTGGATGGGCCATGGGCCGGAGCGCCCGGCCCCGCCGGGTGCTCCCAGAAACATACGCACCTCCGGTGCCGGCTCCCTCGACCGCGGCGGGCCGGCCCGTGGCCGTCACGAACGACCACGCCCTTCCGCCGGCTGCGACGCACCGGGCCCGGCGGGCGGGACGGCTACCGCCCGAGCCGCCGCAACTGGACGATCGTGCGCTTGTACTCCCGTTCGGGACGCGCCGGGGAACCGGCCCAGTCCTGCCGGGCGGGAACGTCCTTCGACACGCCGGCCTGCGCGCTGATGCGCGCCCCGTCCCCGATGCTGACATGGCCGACGACGCCGGCCTGACCGCCGAGGGTGACGAAGTCGCCGAGCAGGGTGGAGCCGGAGATGCCGACCTGGGCCACCAGGACGCACCCCCGTCCGGTGCGGACGTTGTGCCCGATCTGTACCAGGTTGTCGAGGCGCGTGCCGGGACCCAGCACCGTGTCCTGCGCAGAGCCACGGTCGACGCAGCTGTTGGCGCCGATCTCGACGTGATCGCCGAGCAGGACGCGGCCGAGCTGCGGCACGGTCTCGAAGCCGCCCGTCGGCGTCACCGCGAAGCCGAAGCCTTCCTGCCCCACGCGCGCCCCGGGATGCAGCACCACCTCGCGCCCCGCGATGGCATGGCTGATCGAGGCGTGCGCGCCGATGCGGCAGCCCGGCCCGAGCACCACGCCGCGCCCGACCACGGCATGCGGGCCGAGCACGCAGCCCGCGCCCAGCTCGGCGCCGGATTCCACCACGGCGTAGGGGCCGATCTCGCAGCCCGCGCCCAGCGACGCATCCGCCGCGATCGCCGCGGTCGGGTGGATCGAGGCGACCGGCGCCGGGGGCGGATGGAACAGCCGCAGCACCCGGCACCAGCCGAGATAGGTCTGCGCCGCGAGGATCGCGACGCTGCCCGGCGGCACCTCGGCGGCGAGGTCGGGATGCAGGATCACGGCCCCGGCGCGGCTGCCGCGCAGCGCCGGCAGGTAGCGGCGGTTGTCGAGGAAGCTGACCTCGTCGGGGCCGGCCGAATGCAGCGGCGCCGCGCCCGCGAAGCGGCGCGTCGTGTCGGTGCCCGCGGCGACATGGCCGCCGGCGGCGGCCACGACCGCCGCGAGGTCCTGCGGGTGCGGTGCCCCGTGGAAGCGCGGGTCGACCGCCACCCGCTACCGCCGGTTGCCCTGCTGCGCCGGCTGGGCCGGACGCGCCGGCTGGGCCGGCGCGGCGGCCTGCCCTCCCTGACCCGCGGCCTGGGCCGCCGGCGCGGCCGACTCGGCCGGCAGCGTCACGGTGCGCAGGGCGCGGTTGAACTGGTTCGCCACCTCCTCGGTGAGGTCGAACTGCGGGTCGTTGTAGATCACCAGCGGCCGCGGCAGGACGAGGTTGACGTTGCGGCTGGCGGCGACCTGGCGGATCACCACGGCGAGGCCCTGCTCGATCTCGACCAGCGCCTGCTGCGCCGCCTGCTCGATGCCGCGCGAGCGGTCGCGGAAGATGCGCTGGGCGTCGGTGATGCGGTCCTGCAGGTCGCGCTCGCGCTGGCGGAGCTGCTCGGGGGAGAGGGTGGCGCGGGTGTTGGCGAGCTGCTGCTGCTGCTCGCGCCAGTTCTGCTGCTCGCGCTGCAGGTCCTCGTTGAGCTTCTGCCGGCGGCGCTCGATCTCCTCGCGCACCTGGTTGAAGGCGGTGGAGACGCGCTGCACCTCGGGCACGTCGACGATGCCGACGACGGCGGCGGGCGGCTGCTGGCCGGGCGGCAGGGCGGGCGGCGCCTGGCGCTGCGGCTGCGCCTGCTGGGCCGGACGCTGCGGCTGCGCCTGCTGGGCCGGGCGCTGCGGCTGCTGGGCCTGCTGGGCGGGCCGCCCCTGGCCGCCGCCCTGGTTCGGGATGAACCATTCCTGCTGCTGGGCGCGGGCGGGCACGGCGAGGAGCAGCGGCAGCGCGGCGGCGCCGAGCAGGGCGGCACGAAGTCTGGCGCCGCTGGGGGCGGTCGAGGGACGCATGAGGTGGGCTTTCCTGGAATCTAGAACCGCGTGCCGAAGCCGAAGCGGAACACCTGGGTCTGGTCGTAGGACTTCTTCACCACCGCCTGGCCGAGGTCGATGTTGATCAGGCCGAACGGGGAGCGCCAGGAGACGCCGACGCCGGCGCCGACGCGCGGGCTCGAATCGTCCACGATGTTGGGGGAGAGCCGGCGGTCCGCGGACGAGATCTGCGACAGCGAGCCGATGTCGACGAAGACGCGCCCGAGCAGCCCGATCTCGGAGGGCAGCGGCAGGGGGAAGCGGAACTCCGTGCTCTGGGTCAGCAGCAGGCGGCCGCCGAGCGCGTCGCGCGTCGAGGTGTCGCGCGGGCCGGCGCCGGCGATGGCGAAGCCGCGCAGGTTCTCGCCGCCGAGGAAGAAGCGGTCGACGATGCGCTCGTCCTTGCCGCCGTAGGGCTGGAGATAGCCGGCCGAGCCCGAGATGGTCAGCACGTAGTCGGGATCGCCGAGCAGCCGCTCGAACGGGATGAAGTAGGTGCCGTCCACGCGGCCGCGCACATAGGCCACGTCGCCGCCGAGGCCGGCGACGTCGGTGCCGAGGCGCGCCACGTAGCCGCTGTGCGGGTCGAGCCGGTTGTCGCGGCGGTCGTAGGTGAGGGTCTGGCTGATCTGCGAGAGCAGCGTCGAGCCCTGCTGCTGCTTGATCAGCAGCGAGGCGTCGGAGGAGATGTTGTACACGTCCCGGTTGGTCAGGGTGTAGGCCCAGGACTGCCGCAGGCGCTCGTTGAACTCATACCCGGCGCGGAGCGCGAAGCCCGCCTGCCGCTCCTGGTAGGAGGAGATGGTGAGCAGGTTGCGCTGCACGTAGAAGATGTCGGCGCCGACCGCGATGTTGCGGTCCATGAAGGCCGGGTCGGTGATCGAGAGGTCGACCTGGCTGCGGCGCTGGGCGATGGTGGTGTTGATGCGCGCGTCGATGCCGGTGCCGAGCAGGTTGCGCTCGCGCAGGCCGATGTCGCCGAGCACGCCGGCATCCGTCGAGTAGCCGCCGCCGATCGAGACCTCGCCCGTGGCGCGCTCGGTGACCGCCGTGTTCAGGATGGCGCGGTCGGGCGCCGAGCCGGGCACGGTGGTGACCTGCACGTCCTGGAAGAAGCCGAGGTCGCGGATGCGCTGGCGCGAGCGGCGGATCGCCGCGGCGTTGAAGGCGTCGCCCTCGGCGAGGCGGAACTCGCGGCGGATCACCCGGTCCTGGGTGCGGGTGTTGCCGTTGATGTCGATGCGCTCGACCCAGACGCGCGGCGCCTCGGTCACCTCGAAGGTGAGGTCGACGGTGTGCGCCTCGCGGTTGCGGGCGATGCGCGGCTGCACCTCGACGAAGGGGAAGCCGCGGCGGTTGATGCTCTCGGTGAGCAGCTCGGCGGTGCGCTCCACCGCGTCGCCGTCGTAGAGGTCGCCCTCGGAGATGTCGATCTCGCGCATGACGGTGGCGCCGTCGAAATTGCGCAGGCGCGAAACGACGTCCACCTTGCCGATGTGGTAGCGGGCGCCCTCGCTGATCGTGTAGGTCAGGAAGAAGCCGCTGCGGTCCGGCGCCAGCTCGGCCGTGGCGCCGGTGATCTCGACGTCGGCGAAGCCGGAGCGCAGGTAGAAGCGGCGCAGCAGCTCCTTGTCGAAGTTCATCCGCTCGGGGTCGAACTGGTCGGAGTTGCCGAGCAGGCGGAACCAGGCCTGCTCCTTGGTGGCGATGATGTCGCGCAGGCGGGCATCCGAGAATTCCTGGTTGCCCACGAAGTTGATGCGCGCGACCAGCGCGGCGTCGCCCTCGGTGATCTCGTAGACCACGTCCACCCGGTTCTGGTCGAGCTGGATGATCTTGGGCGTCACCTGCGCCGCGAAGCGGCCGCGGCGGGCGTAGAGGTCGAGGATGCGCTGCCGGTCCGCCTGCGCGGCGGCGGCGGTGAACACGGCGCGCGGGCGGAGCTGCATCTCGGGGCGCAGATTGTCGTCCGAGATCTTGCGGTTGCCCTCGAACGCCACGCGGTTGACGATCGGGTTCTCGGCCACCTGCACCAGGATGCGGCCGCCGTCGGCGCGGATCTGCACGTCGCGGAACAGGCCGGTCGCGTAGAGCGCCTTCAGCGAGCGGTCGAGCCGGTCCGGGTCGACCGGGTCGCCGGGCTGGAGCAGCATGTAGGAGCGGATCGTGTCCGGCTCGATGCGCTGGTTGCCGCGTATCTCGATGGCCTGCACGAGGCCGGAGGCCGCCGCCTGGGCGGGCCGCCGCGGGGCGCGGCCGCCGGGCTGCTGGGCCGCCGCGCCGTCGGGCAGGGCCACGGGCAGCGAGGCGCAGGCGGTGGCGAGCAGGAAGGCGCGGAAGGAATGCAATGGGCGACCCTGATGCAGTGCCGTGCGACGGTCTGATCGGCGGTAAGGTTGGCGGGACGGCGCTGGGGCCGGGCGTTCCGTGGCGGCGCGGAGAATAGCGGCGAGGTGTCACCCCCGGAACCCCCGAAGATCGCGCCCCGTCCGGCCCGGTCGCGGCATCGGCCGGCGGGCGTGTCCCTTCTGCCGCACCGGGGGCCGGCCGGCGGCCGGCGCGGGGTCCGCCGCCGGGCGGGAGCGGCGCCGCGCCGTCCGGCGGGGACGGCGTTCCGCTCCATCCCCTTGTTTCCAGGGGGATTCACGCCTCCGGGCGTGTCCGCCCGCCGGCGATCCGCTCTAGCCGACCAGACCCGCCACCCAGCGGATGATCCCGAGATTGGCGAGGTCGTTCCAGGTCGCGAAGATGAACAGGGTCGCCAGCAGCGCGAAGCCGGCGCGGAAGCCGTATTCGACGGCGCGCGGCGGCAGCGGCCGGCCGCGTATCGCCTCCAGGGCGTAGAAGACGAGGTGGCCGCCGTCCAGCACCGGGATCGGGAACAGGTTTATCAACGCCAGATTGACCGACAGGATCGCCATGAAGCTGATGAGCGAGGCGATTCCCAGCTCCGCCACCTGCCCGGAAAGCTGGGCGATGCGCAGCGGCCCGCCCAGCTCCTCCGTGCCGCGTCGGCCGACGATCATCTGCCATACCCCGGAGAGGGTCTGGCCCGAGATGTCCGCCGTGTGCGTCACCCCCGCCGCGAGGGCGCTGAGCGGGTCGAGCCGGTGCATGGTGATGGCGGAGATGCCGAGCAGGCCGCGGCCGCCCTCGCCGCGCCCCTCGGGGGTGGCCGTCAGGTCGAGCGGCGCGCCGTCGCGCTCCACCCGCACCGCGACCGGCTGGCCGGCACGGGGCTGGATGTGGCGCTGGATGTCCTCGAAGCGCGCCACCGGCGTGCCGTCCAGGCTGAGGATGTGGTCGCCCGGCCGCAGCCCGGCCCGCGCGGCGGCGGAATTCGCCGAGACGGTGCCGACCGTGGTGCTGTCCGCGTCCTGCCGGGGCTGGCCCACCACCATGAAGAGGCCGGCGAACAGCACCGCGGCGAGCACGAAATTGGCGATCGGCCCGGCCGCCACCACGATGGCGCGGCTGCCCACGGGCTTCTCGTGGAAGGTCTCGCCGTGGCGCCAGCGGGCCCGTTCCTCGGGCGTCGCCTCCTCCGGCCGCTCCTGCCCGTGCAGCTTCACGTAGCCGCCGAGCGGGATCCAGGCGACCCGCCAGGCGGTGCCGCGCCGGTCGGTCCAGGAGAGCAGCGGACGGCCGAAGCCGATCGAGAACGCCTCCACGTGCACGCCGCGCCAGCGGGCGGCCAGGTAGTGGCCCAGCTCGTGGATGAAGACCAGCACGCCGAGGACGATGACGAAGGCGAGGATGGTGCGGATCGGGTCGGGCAGAAGGTCCAAGGCGGTCTCCATCGGGGCCGGCGGCCTGCCGTCCCATGTGGGGCTTTCTATTGCCTGACGGGAGGGGCTCCAAGCGGGATCAGGGGCGGCGAGGAAACGCCCCCGGCAGCCTCCGGACCGGCTTCCCTGGAGTTCTCCCCTGCCGCCGCCGGCCCGCGCCGAGGCCGCGGCGCGGGTGGCCGACCTGCCGCCGCATCACCGCGACCCGTTCGACCGGCTGCTGCTGGCGCAGACCCTTGCCGGCCTGCTGCGGCTCTGTACCGCCGGCCCGCTGCCGCCGCCCTGTTCGGAACTGGTCACGCTGGTCCGGGCGCAGGGCTGAACGCCGCGCGGCCGCCCCGCCGCGCCATGGCCCCCTCCCCCGCCCCTCTCCCGAGCCCCCCTTCCGCCACCCATCGACTTCCCCTCGCCGCGTGACTAACTGTGCTCGCCCCAACACTCCCTTCCCGACACGCCCTTTCCGCCACGCCCGGCCGCCGGCCCGTGGCGGCGCCCCCACCAGAGGACCTCCCCCAGCCGATGACCGATGCCGTCCGCCTGACGCGCCTGCCCTCCGGCCTCACCGTGGTGTCGGAGACGATGCCGCGGGTCGAGACCGTCTCCATCGGCGCCTACGTCCTCGCCGGCACCCGCGACGAGCGGGCGGCGGAGAATGGCGTCTCCCACTTCCTGGAGCACATGGCCTTCAAGGGCACCGCGAAGCGCGACGCCGCCGAGATCTCGCGCGCCATCGAGGCGGTGGGCGGCCACCTCAACGCCTACACGGCGCGCGAGCAGACCGCCTACTACGCCAAGGTGATGAAGGAGGACCTGCCGCTGGCCGCCGACATCCTCGGCGACATCCTCACCCACTCCACCTTCGCCCCCGAGGAGGTGGAGCGCGAGCGCGGCGTGATCCTGCAGGAGATCGGCCAGGCCAACGACACGCCCGACGACATCATCTTCGACCACTTCCAGGAGACCGCCTACCCGGACCAGCCGCTCGGCCGGCCGGTGCTGGGCACCGAGGAGACCGTGGAGGCGATCTCGCGCGAGGCGCTGATGGCCTACATGCGCGGCCACTACGCGCCGGAGCGCATGGTGGTGGCCGCCGCCGGCAACCTCGCGCACGAGCAACTGCTCGACCTCGTCGGGCAGCACTTCGCCGACCTGCCGGCGGCCCATCCCCCCGCCCCCGAGCCCGCCCGCTACCAGGGCGGCGAATTCCGCGAGGAGCGGGACCTCGACCAGGTCCACATCCTGCTGGGCTTTCCCTCCTTCGCCCAGACCGACCGGCTGCACTTCCCGACGCTGCTGCTCTCCACCCTGCTCGGCGGCGGCATGTCCTCGCGGCTGTTCCAGGAGATCCGCGAGAGGCGCGGGCTGGTCTACTCCATCTACTCCTACGCCGCGCCGCACGCCGACAGCGGCCTGTTCGGCATCTATGCCGGCACCGGCGAGGACCAGGCGGAGGAGCTGGTGCCGGTCTGCCTCGAGGAGCTGCGCCGGGTGCAGCACGACGTCACCGCCGAGGAGCTGGACCGCGCCAAGGCGCAGCTGCGCGCCTCGCTGCTGATGTCGCTGGAGAGCACGGGCAGCCGCTGCGAGCAGCTCGCGCGGCAGATCCAGTCCTACGGCCGGCTGATCCCGACCGAGGAGACCAAGGCGAAGATCGCCGCCGTCACCGTGGCCGAGGTGCAGGAGGCGGCCGCGCGCATGTTCCGCGCCGCCCCGACCCTGGCCGCGCTCGGCCCCGCCGGCCGCGTGCCGGGGCTGCCCGGCATCGCCGAGCGGCTGGCGGCCTGAGCCCCGGGGAGCGCGCCCGCATGTCCGCCCCGCCCGTCTCCGCGCCATCCGTCTCCGCGCCGCGGCCGGCCGATCCCGCCGCCCGCGCCGCCCTGCTGGAGGAGCTGGTGGCCGTGGCGCGCCGCGCCGGCGCCGATGCCGCCGACGCCCTGTTCACCGAGGGCACGAAGCTGATCGTGGACCACCGGCTGGGCAAGCTGGAGCAGCTGGAGCGGGCCGAGGCGGTGGATCTCGGCCTGCGCGTCTTCATCGGCCGGCGGCAGGCCATCGTCGCCACCACCGACCCCGACCCGAAGGGCTTCGCCGCCCTGGCCGAGCGCGCCGTCGCCATGGCGCGGGTGGTGCCGGAGGACCCGCATGCCGGCCTCGCCGAGAAGGTCGGGCCGCTGCTCGCCGGGCTGGAGCTGGAGGACCCGGCCGAGCCCTCCGCCGCGCTGCTGACCGAGCGGGCGGCGGCGGCCGAGGCGGCGGCGCTGGCCGTGCCGGGCGTGACCAATTCCGAGGGCGCCTCGGCGAGCTGGCGGCGCGCCGTGGTGGCGCTGGCCACCTCGAACGGCTTCGCGGGCGGCTATGCCCGCACCTCCTGGTCCGTCCATGCCAGCGCCGTGGCCGGCGAGGGCACCGGGATGGAGCGGGATTCCGAATCCCACGCCGCCGTGTTCGGCGCCGACCTGGAGGACCCCGCCGCGATCGGCCGCCGCGCCGGCGAGCGGGCGGTGGCGCGGCTGAACCCGACCCGGCCGCGCACCGCGCAGATGCCGGTGGTGTACGACCCGCGCGTGGCCGCCTCGCTGCTCGGGCACCTCGCGGGCGCCATCAACGGCGGCGCGGTGGCGCGCGGCACCTCCTTCCTCAAGGACCGGCTGGGCCAGCGCGTCTTCGCGCCGGGCATCGCGGTGCACGACGACCCGCTGCGGCCGCGCGGCCTGCGCTCCCGCCCCTTCGACGGCGAGGGCATGCCGGGCGTGCCGCAATTGCTGGTGGAGGACGGGGTGCTGACGAGCTGGCTGCTGGACTGGCGCGCCGCGCGGCAGCTCGGGATGGATTCCACCGGCCATGCCGCGCGCGGCGTCTCGGGCACGCCGCACCCCGCCCCCACCAACCTCTGGCTGGCGCCCGGCACCGTCACCCCGGCGGCGCTGATGGCCGACATCCGCGAGGGCCTCTACCTGATCGAGCTGATCGGCATGGGGGTGAATGCCGTCACCGGCGACTACAGCCGCGGCGCCGCCGGCTTCATGATCCGCGACGGCGCCCTGGCCGAGCCGGTGAGCGGGCTGACCGTGGCCGGCAACCTGAAGGAGATGTTCCTGCACCTCGCGGCGGCGGACGACCTGGAATTCCGCCACGGCACGGATTCGCCGACGGTGCGGATCGACGGGATGACCATCGCCGGCGCCTGACAGCCTGTTCGGGAAGCCTGCGGGGCGGCCTGCCCGGGCGCCGCCCCGGCGACGGGACGGGTCGGCCGCGGCGGGATCCCGGCGCCGCCTCCGTTCCGGCGCCGGCCGGCGCGGAGCGCGGGGCGGGCGGCCCCGCGGCCCCGGCGGACCGCCGCCGCCTCACGGCATCGTCTCCGGGTACCAGCGCAGCGACACCACCTCCGGCCTCGCGGCCAGCGCCGCCACCGCCTCCGGCGTGCGCGCGAGCGCCTCGGCGCGGCAGCGCCAGCGGATGTCGTAGCGCAGCAGGAGCCGCCCGTTCGGCAGCAGGGTCAGGCTCTCGCGCGCCACGCGCAGCCCGGCCGCCCGCAGCCCCGCCTGCATCTCCGTCGGCACCCCCGCCATCGGGCCGCAGCCGGCGCGGAGGCCGAGCACCAGGCCGAAGCGGTGGATCCGCGTCATGTGCCGCTCGACACGCTTCAGCGCCCAGACCGCGAAGTGGCCGAGCCCGAGCGCCGCGAGGCCGAGCCCGATCTCGCCGGCGCCGAAGCACAGCCCGACCATGGTGACGAACCAGAGCGTCGCCGCCGTGGTGACGCCGATGACGTGCTGGCCCTGCCGCAGGATCGCCCCGGCGCCGATGAAGCCCATGCCGGAGAGCACGCCGAGCGGCAGGCGCATGACGTCGATGTTCACGAAGGAGCCGGGCGCCTTGCCCACGGTGCCGAGCAGCCGGTTGGCCAGCAGCATCGCCACCGCGGCCGCGAGGCCGACCAGGATGGTGGTGCGCAGCCCGGCCGGACGCTCCTGCGACCAGCGGTCGAGGCCGAACAGCGCCCCGGCCAGCAGGGCCAGCGCCAGGCGCAGGGCGATCTCCGGCCAACCCGCCTCCAGCGCCATGCCTTCTCCTCCCTCCATGGCCGCGCGGCGCGCGGGCCCGACCCGCGCGCCGGCGGGAACCGGCCCGTCCCTGCATTGCTTGACCCGGCAGACTTTCCGCCTCAAGTGGAATGCCGTGCCGCGATGCCGCGCGGCATGGATCCGAAGCCCTGGAGCATCCCGCCCTTGCTCGCGCTGCGCGTCATCCCCTGCCTGGACGTGAAGGACGGCCGCGTCGTCAAGGGCGTCAACTTCGTCTCCCTGCGCGATGCCGGGGACCCGGTCGAGCAGGCCCGCACCTACGACTCGGAGGGCGCGGACGAGATCACCTTCCTCGACATCGCCGCCTCGCACGAGAACCGCGACACCATCCTCGACGTGGTCGCCCGCACCGCCGAGCAGGTGTTCATCCCGCTCACCGTGGGCGGCGGGGTGCGCTCGGTCGAGGATGTCCGACGGCTGCTGCTGGCCGGCGCCGACAAGGCCAGCATCAACTCGGCGGCCGTGGCCGAGCCCGACCTCGTGCGCCGCGCCGCCGAGGCCTTCGGCAGCCAGGCCATCGTGGTGGCGATCGACGCGCGCAGCGTCGGCCCCGGCCGCTGGGAGGTGTTCACCCATGGCGGCCGCCGCCCCACCGGCATCGACGCGATCGAGTGGGCGAAGCGGATGGCCTCGCTCGGCGCCGGCGAGCTGCTGGTGACCTCGATGGACCGCGACGGCACCAAGACCGGCTTCGACCTCGACCTGCTGCGCGCCATGCGCCGCGCCGTGCGCCTGCCGCTGGTCGCCTCGGGCGGCGTGGGCGAGGTGCGCCACTTCGTCGAGGGCGCCGAGGCCGGCGCCACCGGGCTGCTCGCGGCCAGCGTCTTCCACTACGGCACGATGCGCGTCGCCGAGGCCAAGGCGGCGCTCGCCGCCGCCGGCTTCCCGGTGCGCCCGGTGCCCGAGAGCCGGCGGGCGGCCTGATCCATGGCGAAGACCACCAAGGCCAAGGCCGGCGCGAAGAAGAAGCTGCCCCTCCGGGATGCCGCCCTCAAGGCGACGCAGGCCCTGGCCGGCAAGGCCGTGGGCAAGAAGTCGCGCAAGCGCTCCGCGGTGCCGCTGCCCGCGCTGCTGCCCGCCACCGGCGCCAAGGTGAAGGCCAAGCCGCCCAAGGCGGTGCGCCAGGCGGAGGCGCGCCACCTCGCGCCGCTCGACCTGCAGCCCGTGGGCGACGCCGCGGTGCTCGACCGCCTCTGGCAGACCGTGGAGTCGCGCCGCGCCGCCGGCGACGTCGCCAATTCGCATTCCGCCCGGCTGATCGCCCGCGGCACGCCCAAGGTCGCGCAGAAGCTCGGCGAGGAGGCGGTGGAGTGCGTGATCGAGGCGACGCAGGGCAACCGCGCCGAGACCATCCTCGAATCGGCCGACCTGCTCTACCACCTCGTCGTCGTCTGGGTGGATGCCGGCATCCGGCCGGACGAGGTCTGGGCCGAGCTGCGCCGGCGCGAGGGCATCAGCGGCATCGTCGAGAAGGCATCCCGCCCCAAGGGAATCGTCCGGGCGGCGCGGACCACCAAGCTCCCCTGAGCACGGGTTCCCCTGGAGCGGTCTCCCTCGGGGGCAGGCTTCCCCGCAGGACGCCCGCAGGGGGCCGACGGGCCGCCCCGACCCGGGGGAAGGGTTCCCGGCGGGCCGGGCCCGCGCCAACCGCCAACCGCCCGCGCGGCCGAGCCCGGCCGTCCGGCAGGAGGACCGCCATGGCCGTCACCGGCAAGCCCCCCTACGAGGAAGGCAACATCTTCGCCCGCATCCTGCGCGGCGAGATCCCCTGCCGGAAGGTCCACGAGGACGAGCATGCCCTCGCCTTCCACGACATCGCGCCGCAGGCGCCGGTGCATGTGCTGGTGATCCCGAAGGGCCCCTACGTCAGCTTCGCCGACTTCGCCGCGACCGCCCCGGCCGAGGAGCTGGCCGGCTTCTGGCGCGCCGTGGGCCTGGTCGCGCGGCAGCTCGGGCTGGAGGATTCCGGCTACCGCCTGCTTTCCAACATGGGGCCGGACGGGGGGCAGGAGGTCGGGCATTTCCACGTCCACCTGTTCGGCGGGCGCCGGCTGGGGCGCATGGTGCCGGCGACGCCGGCCGCCTGACGCGACCGGCGGGACCGTCCGATCCGGCCGGGAGAGGGCGGGGCCCGGCGGCGGAAGGTCGGGGGCGCCGCCGCGGTCAGGCCGTGCCGGGCCGCCCCCCGGACCGACGCCCCTGGGCCGACGACCCCGGGCCGACGCCCCTGGGCCGACGACCCCGGTCCGCCCCCCGCTGTCCCCCGGACCTTCGCCTTTCCGCCCGCCCCGGCATGCCGGGCACCGCGCCGGTGGCCCCGGAACCGGCCCGGCCATGCCGCGCGGGCGGGATAGGCCAGGGCCCGGCGCGGGGCGCCCCGCATGATTCGCCGCGGAGCGGTTCGCCTCGGGCCGGTTCTGCTCTAGGGTGTCGCCGGGACCAACCAGCCACCCGGTCGAGCCTTGCCGACAGACCTGCCCAACCTGCTGACCCTCTCGCGCATCGCGGCCATCCCGCTGCTGGTGGCCCTCAGCGCATTGCGTCTGCCCTGGGGAGACGTGGCGGCCTGCGTCGTCTTCTCGGCGGCCGCCATCACGGACTACTTCGACGGCAAGCTGGCGCGCCGGCGCCGGCAGGTCTCCGACCTCGGCCGCATGCTCGATCCCATCGCCGACAAGCTGCTGGTGGGCGCCGCGCTGATGCTGCTGGCCGGACTCGACCGCCTCTCGGCCTTCGGGCTGCTGCCGGCCATCGTCATCATGCTGCGCGAGATCCTGGTCTCGGGCCTGCGCGAGTACCTAGCCAGTCTCTCGGTCGGCCTGCCGGTGACGCGGCTGGCCAAGTGGAAGACCGGCGTGCAGATGGGCGCGCTCGGCACCCTGCTCGCCGGGACCACCGGCGCCGCCGCGCTGCACCTCTCCTGGCTGCCGGTGCAGGCGATCGGCGAGATCATGCTGTGGACGGCGGCGGTGCTGACGCTGGTGACGGGCTGGGACTACCTTCAGGCCGGCCTGCACCATGTGGGCCGCCCCCCGGCCGACCCCCCGCACCGCGTGCCACCCGCGGCGCGCGGGGCCGGGGTGGCCGGCGGCCTCACGGAAAGGTGAGAATTCCGGCGGCAGCCGGCTCCCGCGGGCACAGGGTGCCGACACACGGTATTGAGAGCATCACACCTGCATCGCATCTTGCCGCGGCGCAGAATCGAGGAATGGGCATGTTCGATCGGCTTGGACGGCACGCGGCGGCGTCGCGACCGGCGGGGCGACCGGCGGGACGGCCGGCGGGGCAGGCGCTGCTCCGGAGGCTGCTGGCGCCGGCGGCACTGCTGCTGCTGGCCGGCTGCGCCTCCGGCGACATCTGGAACCGCTTCGGCAGCACCCGGCCCCAGGTGCCGGAGGAGAGCGTCACCGCCATGCGCCTGCTCGGCAGCGCACCGGAAGTGCCGCCGCTGCTGCCGGAGAACGGCAATGTCTGGCCGGGCGCCGAGCCGCCGCGCACCACCCTGGCCAACCCCGACGCGGCGCTGCGCGGCATCCCGACCTTCCAGCCGGAGACCACCGGCCGGCCGCTCGGCATGCCGCGGACGCCGGACGCCACGCTGCCGCCGGCGAGCCCGATCCTGCGGCAGCCGGATCCGGGGCAGTTCGCCCCGCCGCCCGGCTCCACCACCCCGGGCGCGCCGCGGCGGCGCGGCAGCGCCAGCCCGCCGCCCGCCTCGGCGGTGCTGCCCTACGACCCGCAGACCCTGAGCACGCCGCCCGCCCTGCCCCCGCCGTCGACGCCCGCCCCGGCGGCCCCCGGCCCCGAGGGGCGCGTCATCCCCGTGCCCGGCGGGCCGCCCGCCAACGTCACGGGCGGCACGCGCAACTACCAGACCTTCACGCGCCCCGGCACGGGCGGCAGCGGCATCGCGATTCCGAACGGCCCGGGTGCCGGCACCACGCTGATCAACCCGGACGGCTCGGTGCAGCAGGTGCCGTAGGGATGCCGCCGCAGGCCGGCGCGCCCGGACCGTCATCGCCGCCCGCCCCGGGCCGCGGCGCCCCGTCCGCCCCGGGGTGGCGCCGGGGAGAGGCGCCAGGGGAGGCGCCAGGGGAAGCGCCGGACGGCCCGTGGGAACGCCCGTGCCGTGCCGGGGGCCCGCCCGGCCCCTCACGGCGGGCTTCGGGGAGGCCCATATGAGCGCCATGCGCATCGTCTACTTCGCCTGGGTCCGCCAACGCGTCGGCACCGCCGAGGAGGAGGTCTCGCCGCCGCCCGAGGTGCGCGACGTCGGCGGCCTGGTGCGCTGGCTCTCGGCGCTGGACGAGCGCCACGCCGCCGCCTTCGCCAACCCGCGCCTGGTGCGCGCCGCCGTGAACCAGGACTTCGCCGGCCCCGACCACCCGGTCCGCCCGGGCGACGAGGTGGCCTTCTTCCCGCCGGTGACCGGTGGCTGAGCCGATGGCCGAGGCCCGGGCCGCCGCCGCCTCCGTGCCGCCGCGCGTCACCGTCCGGGTCGGGGAGGAGGCCTTCGACCTCGCCGCCGAATCCGCCGCCCTCTGCGCCGGCCGCGACGATGTCGGCGGCCTCGCCAGCTTCGTCGGCATCTGCCGCGCCGACGACGCGCTGGAGTCGCTGACCCTGGAGCACTACCCCGGCATGACCGAGCGGGCGATCGGGCGCATCGCCGGCGAGGCGATGGCGCGCTGGCCGCTGCTCGGCTGCACCGTGGTGCACCGCGTCGGGCGGCTGCGGCCCGGCGAGCCGATCGTGCTGGTGCTGACCGCCGCCCCGCACCGCGCGGCGGCGCTCGAATCCTGCGCCTTCCTGATCGACTGGCTGAAGACCCGCGCGCCCTTCTGGAAGCGCGAGACGGGCCGCGACGGCACCGAGCGCTGGGTCGAGGCGCGGGCGGCGGACGACGACGCGGCCGCGCGCTGGGACCTGCGCGGCCAGGACCTGCACGGTCAGGACCTGCGCGGCCAGGACCGGCCCGGCGGAGCGGGGCGATGAGCGGGACGCTGCGGCTCGCGCGCCTCGACCTGCCCTGCCGCGACCTCGCGCGGCAGCGGGACTTCTACACCCGCATCCTCGGGCTGAAGCCGGTGGAGGAGGGGCCGGAGGGCATCTGCTACGGCCTCGGCACGGTGGCGTTCCTGCTGCGGCCGCGCGGCGACGCGCTGTTCCCGAGCGAGGGCGGGCCCGGCCTGCTGCTCGCCTTCCCGGTCGAGGAGGCGGAGCTCGACCGCTGGCACCGCCGGGTGCTGACCAACCGGGTGGCGGTGCTGGACCCGCCGCGGCCCCTGCCGATGGGCGGCCGCGCCGTCCGCATCTCCGATCCGGAGGGCAACGTGATCGAGTTCTACACCGAGGGTTAGGGCGGATCGCCGGAGGGCGGCCACAGCCCGGCGGCATGCATCCGCCCCGGGAACGACGGGCCGGGGCGCGGTCCGCCGGGCGGCGCCGGCGGCGCGATGCCGCCGGGTCGTGCCCCCGACGCAATGCCCCTGACGCAATGCCGGCGACGCAATGCCGGCGGGTGCAACGAAGGCGCGTCCGGGCGGTTCCAGGGAGGCGGACAAGACGGAGCCCCCGCCATGGAACCCTGCCCCGCCACTCGGAGCCACGCATCGTGACCGCCGGTCCTTCCCCCGCCGGCCCTCCCGCCGCCGCTCCTCCCCCCGCCGGTCCGCCGGCCGGCGCCCCGGCGGCGCGCTTCACCGAGGACTGGTTCGAGTACCACACGCCCGCCTGGCGACGCTTCTTCGACGGGGTCGGCTGGGATGCCGAGGCGCCCCACGTCGCGGTGGAGATCGGCTCCTTCGAGGGGCGCTCCACCATCTGGATCCTGGAGAACCTGCTGCGGCACCCGGACAGCCGCATCCACTGCCTCGACACCTTCGCCGGCGGCGTCGAGCACCAGGCGGACCGGATCGCGGGCCTCTACGAGCGCTTCGACGCCAACCTCCGCGCCCATGGCGTGCGCGACAAGGCGGCGGTGCTGCGGGGTCCCTCCTTCGACGGGCTGGTGCGGCTGCTCGGCGCCGGCGTCGAGGCGGATTTCGTGTACGTGGACGGCTCGCACCAGGCGCCCGACGTGCTGGCCGACCTGGTGCTCGGCTTCCGGCTGCTGCGGCCGGGCGGGGTGATGATCTGCGACGACTACCTCTGGTCGATGGAGGAGCCGGACACGCACGACCTGCTGAACGCGCCGAAGATCGCCATCGACGCCTTCGCCAACATCCATCGGCGCCAGATCGAGCTGCCGGACGGGCTGCTGCGCTGGCAGTTCGGGCTGCGCCGGCGGGCGCCGGAGCCGGGCTGAGCCGCGCGGCGCCGGCCCGGCGGCGAAGACCCGTGCCGCGGGCCGTCAGTCCCGGTCGGGCTCCGCGTCCGGCACCTCGACCGCCGGCCCGCCCGCCAGCCCGCCCGTCGGCGCGGTCAGCGACCCGACCCGGCGCTCGAACACCGCCCGCACCGAGGCCGCCACCGCGTCGAGTCGCAGCCGCAGCGCGCCCGCATCGGCCGGCGGGTCGGGCAGCAGCGGGCGGCAGGCCTCCAGCAGGACCTGCGACACCGGCTCGGGCAGCACCTCCTCCGGCCGCCGCCCCACGGTCAGGCGGAGCAGGCCGAGCACCGTCCGCCACAGCCGGTCGGCGCCGATCAGCAGCTCCGCCTCGGCCGCCGGCAGCGCCTTCGCGCGGGCGAGCTTCGCGAGGGCGAGGCGCGTGGTGGTGGCCAGGACCTCGGGCCGCCCCTCGGCGCGCCGGGCCGTCTCGCGCAGTTGCAGGGCCTGGGCGACGAACTCCACCTCCACCAGGCCGCCCGGCATGAGCTTGATGTCCCACGGCCCGTCCGGCGGCAGGTCGCGCAGCAGCCGGGCGCGCATGGCGGCGGCGTCCGCCAGCACGGCATCGGGGTCCGCTCCCGCCGGCGGCCGGCGGGTCAGCGCGGCGCGGAGGCTGGCGGCGAGGCGGCGGCGCAGCGCCGGCGGCCCGGCCACCACGCGGCCACGGGTCAGCGCCATCCGCTCCCAGGTCCAGGCGGATTCGGTGTGGTACCGCTGGAAGCTGGCGAGGCTGGTGGCGACCGGCCCCTGGCTGCCGGAAGGGCGCAGCCGCATGTCCACCGCGTACATCCGGCCCTCGGGGCCGGGCGCCGTGACCACGGCGATGAACTGCTGCGCGAGGCGCGAGAAGTAGGTGCTGGCCGGCAGCGCGCGGCTGCCGCCCCGGCTCTCGGTGCCGGCGTGATCGTAGACCAGAACGAGGTCGAGGTCCGATCCCGGCAGCATCTCCCGCCCGCCGAGCTTGCCGAGCGCCAGCACCGCCATCGCCCCGCCCGCGACCTTGCCGTGGCGCACGGCGAACTCCTCGGCGACGCGCGGCAGCAGCGCGGCGATGGCGGCGTCGGCGAGGTCGGCGCGCAGCGTCCCGGCGGCATCGGCGTCGAGCCGGCCCTCCAGCGCGGCGATGTCGATCTCGAAATTCCGCTCCGTCACCAGCCGGCGGGCACCCTCCAGCGCCTCCTCCAGATGGCGCGCATCCTTGACCAGCGCGGCCAGCGGCGCGGCCGAGCCCGCCGTGTCCGCCTCGGCGGCGAGGTGGCCGGACAGGAAGCGGTCGAAGGCGGCGGCGTTGCGGGCCAGGTGGTCGGCCAGCGCCGGCGCGGTGCCGAGCATCGCCGCCACGCGGTCGAGCAGCACCGGGTTGCGGTGGAGCAGCGAGAGGATCTGCACCCCGGCCGGCTGCCCGGCCAGCACCCGGTCGAAGCGCGCCAGCGCCGCGTCCGGCTGCACCTGCCGGCCGAAGGCGGCGAGCAGGCTCGGCATCAGCGCCGTCAGCAGCTCGCGCGCCCGCTCGGAGCGCGTCGCGCGGGTGCGGCCGTGGTGCCAGCCGCGCACCAGGGCGGCGACGCCGGCGGGGTTGTGGAAGCCGAGGCCGCGCAGCGTCTCCAGCGTGTCCGGGTCGTCGTCGACGCCGGTGAAGACGAGGTTGCCCATGGCGCCGCTTCCGGTGCCGCCTTCCCCTTTGGCATCCCCTGCGGCATCCCCCCGGGCCGCGTTGCCGCCGGCCGGCTCGCCGGGCGCCGCGGAGAGCTCGGGCGCCGATTCGAACAGCCGCGCATAGTGCCGTTCCACCTTGCGCATGTGCCCGCCGAGCACGGCCGAGAAGGCCTCCACGTCGGGGAAGCCGAGGAAGGAGGCGAGGCGCGCGAGTCCTGCCGGGTCCTCGGGGATCCGATGGGTCTGCCGGTCGTTCTCCATCTGGATGCGGTGCTCGACCGTGCGGAGGAAGACGTAGGCGTCGGCGAGGTCGGCGGCGGCGCGGCGGTCGATCCGTCCGGCGGCGGCCAGCGCCGCCAGCGCGCCGAGCGTGGTCGGGTCGCGCAGGCCGGGATCGCGGCCGCCCCAGATGAGTTGCAGCACCTGGGCGGTGAACTCGATCTCGCGTATGCCGCCGCGCCCGAGCTTGACGTTGTGTCCGGCGATGGCGATCCGCTCGCCCGCGCCCTTGCGGTCGGCGTGGTGGGCATGGATCTGGCGCTTGATCGAGTGGATGTCGGCGATCGCCGCGAAGTCGAGGTGGCGGCGCCAGATGAAGGGCCGGATCTCGCGCAGGAACTGCTCGCCCTGCGCGCGGTCCCCGGCCACGGGCCGCGCCTTGAGCATCGCGGCGCGCTCCCAGTTCTGCCCCATCGACTCGTAGTAGGAGATGGCGCCGGGTACCGAGACGGCGAGCGGCGTCGCGGAGGGGTCGGGGCGCAGGCGCAGGTCGGTGCGGAACACGTAGCCGTCGGCGGTGCGCTCGTCGAGCAGCCGCACCAGGTCGCGCGCCAGGCGCACGAAGCCGCCCCCGATGCCATCCTTGTCGGCGTTCTGGTAGGCTGGCGCGTCGGGGTCGTAGAGAACCATGAGATCGACATCGGACGAGTAGTTCAGCTCCCGCCCGCCGAGCTTGCCGAGGCCGAGCACGATCAGCCCGCTGCCGCGGCAGGTCGCGCGCGGGTCGTAGCGCGTGCTCTGCAGGCGCGCGCGGTCGGCGAGGCGCAGCGTGCCGCGCGCCGCCGCCTCGCGCAGCAGGTGGGCGCAGGCGTAGTCGATGGCCGCGTCGGCCACGGCCGAGAGCGCGCCGGTGACCTGGTCGAGCGTCCACAGCCCGGCGATGTCGGCCACCCCCGCCACCAGCGCCGCCTGCCGCTTCACCTGCCGCAGCAGCGCGGCGACGCCGGCGCGGCCGGCCATGGTGTCGGCGCGGGTCAGCGGGTTGAGTGTGCGGCCGAAGGTCTCGTCCGGCCCGTGCCGCACGAGGCACTTCAGGCTGTCGCTCTCGCGCACCGCGAGGTCCGACAGGTAGGGGCTGTGGCCGCCGATGGCGCCGAGCAGCGCGACCCCCTCGGCGCTCTGGGCGAAGGCGCGCTCGTCCGCGCCGCGCTCGCCGAAGCGCTCGATCAGCCGGGCGGCGGCCTCGGGGTCGTAGGGGCGCGGCAGGCGCCCGGGGGAGAAGACGACAGGGGAGAAGGCGGCGGGGGAGGCAGGCGCGCCGGCCGCCGGCTCCGCCCCTTCGGCGCCCGCGGCGTCCCGTCCCGGCGCGGGGGCCGGCTTGGCGCCCTCCGGGAAAGCGCCCTGGCTCCTTCCCTGGGAATCCCTTCGGGAACTCCCCTGGGCAGCCCCCGGCGAGGCGTCTCCAGCCGGCTTCGTCGTCGGACCCTGCATGGGACGGCAGGGAACCCGTGAGCCGGGTGGCGGGTCAAGCGCTGGAGATGGGGCACCGGCTGCTGCGGCGCGTCTGCGCCCTGGCGCTGCTGCTGGCCCTGGCCCTGGGCGGGCTCGCCTGGCGACTGGCGGAGGGACCGCTCGCCGTGCCCTTCCTGCCCGGCGCGCTGGAGCGGGCCGCCGCGCGCGAGGGGGTGCGGCTGGAGGTCGGGCTCGCCACGGTCGGCTGGGCCGGCTGGCATGCCGGGCTCGGCGCGCCGCTGGAGCTGCGCCTCGGGCGGGTGCGGGCGCTGGACCCGGCCGGCGTGGTGCGGGCCGACCTGCCCGAGGCGGCGATCACCCTCTCCTTCCGCCGCCTGCTGCACGGCGAGCTGGCGCTGCACGGGCTGACCCTGCGGCACCCCGTGCTGCGCCTCGCCCGCGCCGCCGACGGCGCGGTCTCGGCCGGCCTCGGCGAATCGGCGGCGGAGGCACCGGGCGAGGCCGAGCTGCCGGTGGTCTCGTCCGTGCTGGCCACGCTGCTGGGCCCGGCGCGCGACGACGGGCTGCTGGCCGGGCTGCGCCGGGTGCGGCTGGAGAACGGGCTGCTGACCGTGGCCGACCGCGCCCTGCACCTCGACTGGTCGCTGCGTGGGATCAGCGTCGCCGTCGACCGGCCGGCCCAGGGCGGGCTCGCGGGCACCGGCGCCGCGACGCTGGCGGTGGGCACCGAGAGGGTGCCGGTGCGCCTCTCGGCGCGGGCGGAGGCGCTGCCGGTGTTGCGCGCCGCCGATCCGGCGCCGGCGGCCGCCCAGGGAAGTGGCCAGGGAAATGGCCAGGGAGATGGCCGGGGGAATGCTCCGGGAGGTGACCCGGGAGCCGCCCCGGATGTCGCCTCGGATGTCGCCCCGGGGGGTGGTACGGCGCGGGACGCGGCCCCTGCGCCGCTCGCCACCTCCCGCGCTCCGATCCCGCCGGCGCGGCTGCGGCTGGAAGCGGAGCTGCCGGTGGTGCGGCCCGCCGCGCTGTCGCGGCAGGCGCCCGGGCTCGCGCGCCTCGCCGCCTTCGACGCGCCGGCGCGGCTGACCGCCTCGCTGGAGCTGGACGAGGCGCTGCGGCCGAAGCGGCTGCGGGCCGGCCTGCATGCCGGGCCGGGCGTCGTCGATCTCGGCCCCGGCCGGCGGGTCCCGTTCGACCTGCTGGAGGCCGAGGCGGAGGGCGGCCCCGACACGGTGATCGTGCCGCGCCTGACGCTGCGCCTGCCCGCGCGCCCCGCCCCGGCCGCCGCCTCCAGCGGACCCGCCGGCCGGGCGGCGCGGCCGGCGCCGGGGGCAACCGCCCCGGGATCCGCCAACCCGGGATCCTCCACCGGGCCGACCCTGGTCGCCACCCTCGCCGCGCGGCGCCAGCCGGACCGCTGGCGCGGCCGCGCCACGCTGACGCTCGACCAGGTTCGCCTCGCCGACCTGCCCGGCTACTGGCCCCCGCGCCTCGGCGGGCACGAGCGGGAGTGGATCACCGAGAACCTCACCGCCGGCATCGCCCGCAACGGCAGCTGGCAGGCCGAGGGCGAGGTCTCGGCCGCCTTCGACCGGGCCAGCCTCGCCGCCGCCTCCGGCACGCTGGAGGTGGCCGGCGCCACGGTGCACTGGCTGCGGCCGATCCCGCCGATGGAGAATGTCGCCGGCACGGTGGAGTTCTCGCCGACCGAGGTGACCGTGCGTGCGCGCGCCGGCCGGCAGTCCGGCACGGCGCTCGACCTGCGCGACGCGACGCTGCGCTTCTTCGCGCTCGACACCGAGCCGGGCCAGGCCGAGATGCAGCTCGGCCTGGGCGGCCCGCTGGCCGACGTGCTGACGGTGATCAGGCAGCCGCGGCTGCACCTGTTCGACCGCCGGCCGCTGGAGCTGCGCGCGACCGGCGGCACCGCCGAGGCGCGACTCGGCATCGCCTTCCCGCTCTACGCCGACCTGCCGGCCGAGATGCTGCGGCTGAGCGCCACGGCGAAGCTCGCCGATGCCCGCCTGCCCGGCGCCGCGATCGGCCGCGACATCGAGCGCGGCCAGTTCGACCTCGCGGTGGACACGGAGCGGCTGCGCGCCTCCGGCCCGGCGCTGGTCTCGGGCGTGCCCTCGCAGCTCTCGGTGGAGATGGACTTCCGGCCCGGCCCGGCGACGCAGGTGGTGGAGCGGATCGGCTATTCCGGCCGCCCCACCATCGCCCAGCTCGTGCCCTTCAACCTCGACCTCACCGACTACGCCGAGGGGCCGGTCGCGCTGGAGGCGCGCACCGAGCGCCGGCGCAACGGCACCATGCAGGCCGTGGTGCGCGGCGACCTGCGCGACACGCGGCTGATGCTGGAGCCGCTCGCCTGGTCGGGCCCCGCCGGCCGGCCGGGCACCGCCGAGGCGGTGCTGCGGCTGCGCGGCGACGTGCTGCAATCGGTGGACAACATCCGGGTCGATGCCGGCGACCTCTCGCTGCGCGGCAGCGCCACGCTGCGCGCGCGCAGCCGGCTGGACCGCATCGTGCTGCGCGAGGGCGCGGCCGGTGCCAACCGCTTCGCCGGCGAGATCGTGGCGCCGGAGCGCGAGGGCGGCGAGTGGCGGATCGCGGCGCAGGGCGCGGTGCTCGACCTCGGCCCCGTGCTGGCGCGCGAGGCGACGGCCGGCGCCGCCCCGGAGGACGGGTCCGGCGGCGCGCCGCTGGCGCTGGACGGGCGCTTCGAGCGGGTGCTGCTGGGCGAGGGCCGGCAGGTGCAGGGCGTCGTCGCGCGGGTGCGCGCGGAAGGCAGCGGCGTGCTGCGCGAGGCGGCGGTGACCGGCCGCACCAGCCCCCGCGGCGGCTTCGAGTTCATGGTGGCGCCGCAGCCCGGCGGCCGGCGCGACCTGCGGCTGGTGAGCGAATCCGGCGGCGAGCTGCTGCGCGCGCTCGACCTGCTCGACAGCATCGAGGGCGGCCGGCTGACCGTGACCGGCAGCTACGCCGATTCCCGGCGCGGCGCGGCGCTGCACGGCAACGCGACGATGACCGACTTCAGCGTGGGCGGCGCGCCGGCCGCGGCCAAGCTGCTGCAGGCGCTGACCGTGTACGGGCTGGTGGACGTGGCGCGCTCCCCCGGACTCGCCTTCTCGCAGATGCACGCGCCCTTCGTGCTGACGCCGGGGCTGCTGACCATCGGCGAGGCGCGCGCCTTCTCGTCCTCGCTCGGCCTGACCGCGCAGGGCACGCTGGACCGGCAGCGGCACCGGCTGGACCTGCGCGGGACCATCGTGCCGGCCTACGTGCTGAACTCGGCGCTCGGGCGGCTGCCGGTGATCGGACGGCTGTTCAGCCCCGAGGCGGGAGGCGGGCTGTTCTCGGTCTCCTACAGCGTGCGCGGGCCGCTCGCCGACCCGCAGGTCTCGGTGAACCCGCTCACCGCGGTCACGCCGGGCTTCCTGCGCAACCTGTTCGGGAGGCAGGCGCAGGGCGGCCGATGAGGGGTGCCGATGAGAGGGGTGCCGGAAGCGGGGCCGGAGCCGCCCGCGGCCCTCTTCCCGGGGGTTCTCCGGCGGGCGATCCCGCCGCTAGAGCCGATCCAGCCTGACTGGATCAGGCCGGAACGGCTCCAGCCTTTTGATTTTTCGCATTTTCCGAGCCGCTGAGCGAGAACGCTCAGCTTGAAAATGCTCTAGCGTCAGTCCAGGCCCAGCGCCGCGTAGAGCCGCCCGATCGGCGGCCACTGCGTCGCCAGCTCGTCGCGCCAGACCAGCAGCGAGGCCGCGGCGGCCACCAGCAGCACCACCGACATGCCGAGGGCGAGCCAGACCCCCGTGCCGGTGGGCGGCCTTTCCTCCGGCATCGGCAGCGGCAGCTCCTCCCACCTGGCGCTCTCCGGCCTGGAGGCGGCGGGCAGCGGCGGCAGGCCGAGCGGCGGCTCCGGCACCATGGGGCGCGGGAGGCTGGCCCCGGCGGGTGTGGCGGTCTGGCCGCTGCCGCGCGATGCCTGTTCGAGGGCGGCATGCTCCGGCGCGGCGGCCTGCCTCGCCGCCATGGCCGGCGTGGTGGCCTGTCCGTCCGCCATGGCCGGCGCCGCGGCAGGCGACCAGGAGCGGCCGCAGCGCGCGCAGCGCAGCTTCCGGCCGCTGCCGGCCAGCGCCTCCGGCACGTCGTACACGGCGTCGCAGCCGGGGCAGGTGATACGCATGGGAGCGGCATCAGAAGCGCAACGGCCGCCCGCCGCAAGCCCGGTATCGCAGCGCATCAAGGCGGCGCGGCCGGGCCGTCGATTCGCCCGCCGCCCCCCGCGCCGGCGGGACCGGCGGGCCCATCCGCGCGGCCGGAATCCGGCTGCGCCGGGGCATGCGGCAGGGCCGCGAGGCGATCCGCCATGGCGGCCGGGGCCGGGGCGTGCGATTTTGCGGCCGATGGTGCGGTTCTCGGAAGTGGGCCTGCGCTACGGCGCACCGCAGCGGCCCCTGGGGGCACGACGGGGTGAGGCGGCGCGGCAGGCCGGGGCGGCCACGCGGCCCGAGGTGCTGCGCGACCTCAGCTTCACCCTGCCCGCCGGCAGCTTCACCTGGCTGCTCGGCGCCTCGGGCGCGGGCAAGTCCTCGCTGCTTCGCCTGATGCAGCTCGCCCTGCGCCCGACTCGCGGCACGGTGGAGGTGCTCGGCCTCGACATCGGCGGCGCGCGCCGCTGGCAGCTGCCGCACCTGCGCCGGCGGATCGGCGTGGTGTTCCAGGACTTCCGCCTGCTGCCGCACCTGACCGCCTTCGACAACGTGGCGCTGCCGCTGCGCCTCGCCGGCCGCCCCGAGGGGCAATTGCGCGCCGACGTGCTGGAGATGCTGCGCTGGGTCGGGCTGGATTCGCGCCTGCACGCCTTGCCGCCGGAGATGTCGGGCGGCGAGCAGCAGCGCGTGGCCATCGCCCGGGCGGTGGTCACCCGCCCGGCCCTGCTGCTGGCCGACGAGCCGACCGGCAACCTGGACGCGCCGCAGGCGCGGCGGGTGCTGGCGCTGGTGGGCGAGATGAACCGACTCGGCACCACGGTGGTGGTGGCGACGCACAGCCAGGAGCTGGTGGCGCGACAGCCCGCCCCGGCGCTGCGCCTGGAGGGGGGACGGCTTGTCGGCGATCGCTGACCGCGACGCCGCGCCCCCCGCGGGGCTCGCGGCGGAGACGCGCCCGGCGGGCGGGGGGCCGGCCGGCACCCCGCCGGGTACGGCGTCGCGCCCGGGGCGGCGACGGGACCGCGACCCGCTCGGCCTGCGCCGCGCCCTCTCGGACCGGCTGCTGCCGGGGCTGGTGGCGGCGATGGCGCTGCTGGCGGCGCTGGCGCTCGGCGGCGCGCGCGGCGCCGCGACCCTGGCCGCGCGCTGGCAGACCGGCGCCGCCGCCGCCGTGCTCGTGCAGGTCCCCGAGCCCGCCGCGCCGGCGGCCCCGGCGGAAGGCGCGCCCGCCGGTGGCCCCCCGGCCGCACGTCGGCTCGATGCTCCCCCGGCCGCGCGGCGGCTCGATGGCCCCCCGGCCGCACGGCGGCTCGATGCCGCCCTGGCCGCGCTGCGGTCGATCCCGTCGGTGTCCGAGGCGCGGCCGATGGACGATGCGCGGATGCAGGCGCTGCTGCGCCCCTGGCTCGGCGACGCGGCGGACCTGCCGCTGCCCGGCGTGATCGAGCTGCGACTCGACCCGGACGCCGCCCTGCCGGAGGGGGCGGATTCGCTGGAGGCGCGGCTCGCCGCCGTGGCGCCGGGGGCGCTGGTCGAGTCGCACGGGCTCTGGGTGGCGCGGCTCGGGGCGCTGGCGCGCTCGCTGCAGGCGGTGTCGCTGGCGGCGCTGCTGCTGGTGGCGGGCGTGGCGGCCGCCGTGGTCGCGGTCGCCACGCGCGCCGGGCTGATCGCGCGGCGGGAGGCGATCGGCGTGCTGCACACGCTGGGCGCCACGGATGGCGACATCGCCCGCCGCTTCGCGCGGCGCGTCTTCGCCCTGGCCGGCGCCGGCGCGCTGATGGGGGCCGCCCTCGCGGTGCCGCTGCTGGCGGGCCTCGCCGGGCTGGCGGCGCCGCTGCTTGGCGGCGCCGCCGGGGCGGGCTCCGGAATCGGTTGGGCCTGGGCGGGGCTGCCCTGGGCCGAGCTGGTGGCGCTGCCGCCGCTCGCCGCCCTGATCGGCTGGGCGACGGCGCAGCTGACGGTGCGGCGCTGGCTGCGGCGCCTGCCATGATCGGCCTCCCCTGCCTCCGGCCGCCGGCGAGGCCCTGTGCGGACCCGCCGCCGGACCCGCCGCCGCTCGCCGATGCCCGGCCCCCGGCGGCGGCCGCGCCGCCCTCCGGCCCGGCATGGGCGCCGGCCGCCGCCCGGCCGCCCGAGGCCGCCGGGGCGCCGGGGGAGGGCCGCCGCGGGCGCCGCTGGCGGCCGGTGCGGGGCGGCGGCCTGCTGCTGCTCGTGCCCCTGCTGGGCCTCACCATCGGCTTCGGCTGGTTCCTGCGCGTCGCCACGGCGCCGCCGAGCGAGCCGGCGCGGATCACCGACGGCATCGTGGCGCTGACCGGCGGCGCCGAGCGGGTGGAGACCGGGCTGCGCCTGCTGGCCGAGGGCCGGGCCGGGGCGCTGCTGGTCTCGGGTGCCCATCCGGACGTGGACCTGCGCGACCTGACGCGGCTCGCCGGGCTGGACCCGGCGCCGCTGGCCGGGCGGGTCACGCTCGGCCACCGCGCCACCACCACGCTCGGCAACGCCGCCGAGGTCTCGGACTGGGCCCGCGCGCGCGGGCTGCGCTCCATCCGCGTCGTCACCGCCGGCTACCACATGGCGCGGGCGCTGCTGGAGCTGCGGCGCGCCTTCCCCGAGGCCGAGTTCGTGCCGCACCCCGTCACCCCCGCCGCGCTGCGCCGTGGCGGGGCGACCGGCAGCGCCCGCACCTGGACGCTGCTGCTCGGCGAGTACGCGAAATTCCTCGCCGCCAGCCTCGGCCTCGCGCGCTACGCGGCGCCGCCGGGCCAGGTGGCCGGGCTGCGCGAGCCGCCGGCGGCGCGTCCCGGCCGGGCGATCGACGCCAAGCATGGCCAGGATGTGGCCGGGGACATGCCGGGGGAAGTGCCGGGGGAAGTGCCGGGGGAAGTGGTGGGGGACGCGGCGGGGGCGGGGCAGGTCCTCCCGGGCGGGGGGATGCCAGCGGCCGGCGCCACGGGCATACAAGCGCCTCCGGAGACGGCGACGCCCTGAGCGTGCCGCGGGGCGGCGGAAGCCCGCCCGCGTGGCCGGCGGCGCCGCGCCCCGGCCCACCTCTCCGCGGAACCGCCCCGTCGATGACCTGGCTGCGCTCGGCTCTGTTCAACCTGCTGTTCCTCGGCGGCACGGCGCTCGGCTGCCTGGCCGCGCTGCCGCTGCTGCTGGCGCCGCGCCGCTGGTTCCTGGCCTATCTGCGCGCCTATGCCGGCGTGGTGCTCTGGCTGCTGCGCGTGGTCTGCGGCATCCGGGTCCGCGTCACCGGCGAGGCGAACCTCGCGGCGGCGCGGCAGCCGGGCGGCGGCGCGCTGGTGGCCGCCAAGCACCAGTCCGCCTTCGACACGGTGATCTGGCTGCGCCTGCTGCCGGACGCGGTCTACGTCCTCAAGCAGGAGCTGCTGCGCCTGCCGGTCTGGGGGCGGCTCGCCCGCCATTCGGGGATGATCGCGGTGGACCGCAGCGCCGGCGCCCCGGCGCTGCGCGCCATGGTGCAGGCGGCGCGGACCGCCGTCGCCGAGGGGCGCCAGGTGGTGATCTTCCCGGAGGGCACGCGCACCGCGCCGGGCGCGCCGCCGGCCTACCAGCCGGGCGTCGCGGCGCTGGCCGGGGCGCTCGGCGTGCCGGTGATCCCGGTCGCCACCGACAGCGGCTGCTTCTGGCCCCGGCGCGGCTTCCGCAAGCGGCCCGGCACCATCACCGTCGCGGTGCTGCCGCCGCTGCCCGGCGGCCTGCCACGCGCCGAATTCATGCGCCGGCTGCAGGCCGCGATCGAGACGGAATCGGACCGGCTGCGCGCGTCGGTGGTGGGCAACCCTGTGGAAAACTTCGTGGAATAGTGCGGGCGGAATGGAACGGGCGGCGGCGTGCGACCGGCCGCGGCGATCGCCCCGGCAGGCGCCCCGGGCTGCCGCCACACCTGCCCACCGGTTTGTCCACAGCCCCGGCGCATAGCGTCAATCCATTGATCCAAAAAGATTTTTTTGATCTGGACAGACGAGTCGGGACGCCGTTGTGCACAGGGGGCCGACAACCCCGTCCACCATTTCGCGGCGGCGAGACGGCGGCGGGGTGCGCCTTGTGGACGAAGTCGGCGCCTGTGGGCAAGTACCTTGATGTGCCACGGCTTTCCGACGCCGGCGCAACGGCCGGCCGCGTTCCGGCGGACGCGGCGTGCGTCGGGGCGGCGATACGCCCTGCGGCGAACCGCGGTCCGGTTGGGACAGCGGTTCGCCGTAGCTCGTTGTTCCCGGCGCGGATGCGCGCCGCCGGGCTTGTCCGCCCGCCGGCGATCCGCTCTATCCCGCCTCGCCCATGAGCCCCGATCCCCATGCCACCGACCCCGGCGCGGCCGGCAGCCCCTACGCCCGCCCCGAGCCGGGGGGCAGCCGCCGCCCCGCGCGCGGCGCCGGCCGGGGCCGGCACGCGCCCGCCCTGCGCCTGCTGCTCGGCCTCCTCCTGCTGCTCGCCCTGCTCGCCGCCGGCCATGCCGTGCTCTGGCGCTGGATGGCCAACCGGATGGAGGCCGGCTTCGCCACCTGGGCGGAGACCCGGCGCGCCCAGGGCTGGGTGGTCGAGCACGCCGCGCCGGTGCAGGGCGGCTGGCCCTTCTCGGCGACGCTGACCCTGCCGCGCTTCCGGCTCGCCGGCGGCGGCGCCACCGTGCCGGGGGGAATCGACTGGCGGGCGGAGGCGCTGGTGCTGCGCCTCGTGCCGCCGCGGCTGGAGCGGCTGACCGTGGAGGCCCAGGGGCCGCAGCGGCTGCGGCTCGGCACGCTGGAGGTGCCCTTCGCCGCCGACCGGCTCACCGCGCAGGTGCCGCTGGAAGCCGGCGTGCTGCCGCGCGAGGCCGGAATCGCGGCCGACCGGCTGCGGCTCGGCACGCCGGCCGGGGCGGCGGAGCTGCGCCGCCTGCGACTCGAACTGGAGACGCGCAGCACCGCCATCGAGGGGGAGCCGGCGGTCTCGGCGACCCTGTCGGCGGAGGGGCTTGCGCTGCCGCCGGGCGTCGCGCCGCCCGCCCTCGGCGACCGCATCGCGAGCCTCGCCGCCGAGGCGGCGCTGACCGGCCCCATCCCCGCGGGGCGCGATCCGGCCGAGCGCGCCGCCATCTGGCGGGATGCCGGCGGCACGCTGGAGCTGCGCTCCCTGCAGCTTCGCTGGGGGCCGGCCGGCGGCGCGGCCTCGGCCACCCTGACGCTGGACGAGCGGCTGCAGCCCATGGGCGCCGGCACGCTGCGCCTGACCGGCTTCGCCGAGGTGCTGGACGCGCTCGCGGCGGGCGGCGCGATCGACGCGCGCAGCGCCATGGCCACGCGCGCCGTGGCGCAGCTGATGGCCCGCCGCCCCAGCGAGGACGCGCCGCCGCAGATCGAGGTGCCGGTGATGCTGGAGCACAGCACGCTGGGCATCGCGCGGCTGCGCGTGGCACGGCTGCCGCTCTGGCAATGGCCGGGGCAATGGCCGGGGCAACAGCCGGCCGCCTCTCCCTGAATCTGCCCCGGCCGGCTCCCGGCGCGCCGTACGGGCGGGAAAAAGTCGTGCGCCCCCTGGCGCGGCGGCGGGCATGTCGCTAGCATGTCGGCCATGGCCATGCTCCGGACCTTCCAGGCGCGAATTAGCGGCCCGGCCGCCTAGGCGACCGGCCGATGCGGCATGCCGCGGGCCGTCGCCCGCGGCCGGGACCCGATCCGTCCCCCTGCCCGTCCTGCCTTCCGGAGCTTTCCCGATGTCCGAGTCCCTGGTCCCCGCCCGCTTCGTGGTCGTCGCCGACGCCTTCCCGGGCCTGCTCTCGCGCCTGCTCGAACCCTTCGCCAAGCGCGACCTGACGCCCGACAGCGTCCGGGCGACGCGCCAGGGCGAGGTGATGCGCGCCGAGATCGCCCTCGACGGCATGCCGGAAGGGATGCTGCACCTCGTCGCCGGCAATCTCGGCCAGGTGGTCGGCGTGCGCTCCGTCCGGATGGTGTCGGTCGCGGCGCTGTCGGCCGCCTGAGCGGCCCGCCGGGAAACGCGCCGCCATCCCGTCGCGCCGGGGCCGTGCGGTCCGCTTCCGGCGTGCGCGCCGGCCCTGCTGACATGCGCGTGCACGCGGTCATTCACGGCATGACCGCCGCCGGGCGGGCGTGCGATGCTGGCGCGCCGGCGCCGCGACGCCGGGCCCAGGACCGGGAGCGTGCCGACCGATGCTTTGGGAAGCCTTGCCGAGCGCCCTGGACCTCGCGCGCTTCCAGTTCGCCTTCGTCGTGGTGTTCCACTTCCTGTTCCCCGCCTTCACCATCGGCATCGCCAGCTACCTCGCGGTGCTGGAGGGGCTGTGGCTGTGGACGAAGCGGGACGTCTACCTCGACGTGTTCCGCTACTGGCTGACCATCTTCGCCATCGTCTTCGCCATGGGCGTCGTCTCGGGCGTGGTGATGTCCTACCAGTTCGGCACCAACTGGTCGGCCTTCTCGGACAAGGCCGGGCCGGTGATCGGGCCGCTGATGGGCTACGAGGTGCTGACCGCCTTCTTTTTGGAGGCGGGCTTCCTCGGCATCATGCTGTTCGGGCTGGAGCGCGTGGGCCGCGCGCTGCACTTCGCGGCGACGCTGCTGGTCGCGGTCGGCACGGCGATCTCGGCCTTCTGGATCCTCTCCGTGAACTCGTGGATGCAGACGCCGGCGGGCCACAGCATCGCGCCCGACGGGCGCTTCATGCCGGAGGACTGGTTCGCGATCATCTTCAACCCGTCCTTTCCCTACCGCTTCGTCCACACCGTCACCGCCGCCTACCTGACCACCGCCTTCATCGTCGGCGCGGTCGGCGCCTGGCACGTGCTGCACGAGCGGCGCGCGCGCGACCGCGACGGCTCCGGCGTGACGCCCGGCCACAAGATCGCCAACCCGCAGGCGCGCGTGATGCTCTCCATGGCGATGTGGATGGCGGCGGTGGTGGCGCCGTTGCAGATCCTGATCGGCGACGCGCACGGGCTGAACACGCTGGAGCACCAGCCGCAGAAGGTGGCGGCGATGGAAGGCCACTGGGAGCGGCAGCGCGGCGCGCCGCTGATCCTGTTCGGCCTGCCCGACATGGAGGCGGAGGAGACGCGCCTCGCGATCTCGATCCCCTACCTCTCCGGCCTGATCCTGACCCACAGCCTGGACGGCGAGACGCCGGGGCTGCGCGACTTCCCGCGCGAGGCGCGCCCGACCAACGTGCCGCTGGTGTTCTGGGCCTTCCGCGTGATGGTGGGGCTCGGCACGCTGATGGCGCTGACCGGGCTGGTCTCGCTGTGGCTGCGGCTGCGCGGGCGACTGTACGACACGGGCTGGTTCCAGCGCGCCGCGATCGCCATGGGCCCCTCGGGGCTGGTCGCGGTGACGGCGGGCTGGATCACCACCGAGGCGGGGCGGCAGCCCTGGACGGTGTACGGGCTGCTGCGCACCGCCGACAGCGTCTCGCCGCTGGCCGCGCCCGCCGTGGCCACCTCGCTCGCCGCCTTCGTGGTGGTGTACTTCCTCGTCTTCGGCGCCGGCATCTGGTACCTGTTCCGGCTGTTCTCGCGCACGCCCGGCCCCTTCGAGCAGGGCCCGCCCAAGGGCGAGCCGATCCGTACCGGCGGCATCCTGCCGGGCCCGGCCATGGACCCCGCCGCGATGCAGGCCGGCCGCCCCTCCTCCTCCGGCGACGGCCCGCACGCGCCGTCGGGTGGAGGCCCGCATGCGCCGTCGGGCGGAGGCCCGCATGCAGCGCCGGGCGGAGGCCCGCACGCGCCACAGCCGGCGGAGTGAACGCCATGCCGATCGAGACCTGGCTGCCCTTCGTCTGGGCCGTGATCATCGCGCTGGCCGTCTTCTTCTACGTCTGCATGGACGGGTTCGACCTCGGCCTCGGCATCCTCTTCCCCTTCATCCGGGAGAAGCCGGAACGCGACGTGATGGTGAACTCGGTGGCGCCCGTCTGGGACGGCAACGAGACCTGGCTGGTGATGGGGGGCGGCGGGCTGCTCGCGGTCTTCCCGCTGGCCTACGCCATCATCCTGCCCGCGCTCTACGCGCCGATGATCGGCATGCTGCTGGCGCTGATCTTCCGCGGCGTCTCCTTCGAGATGCGCTTCAAGGCGGACAACGCGGCGCAGCAGCGCTGGTGGGACCGCGCCTTCTCCTGGGGCTCCTACGGCGCCGCGATCTGCCAGGGCCTCGCGCTCGGGGCCATCGTGCAGGGCATCACCGTGACCGGCCGCGCCTACGGCGGCGGCTGGTGGGACTGGCTGACGCCCTTCACCCTGTTCACCGCCTTCTCGCTCACCGTGGGCTACGCGCTGCTCGGCGCCTGCTGGCTGGTGTGGAAGACGGAGGGCGCGCTGGAGCACCGCGCGCGCGACCTGGCGCGGGCGCTGGGCGCGCTGATGCTGGTGCTGATCGCGCTGCTCTCGCTCAGCATGCCCTTCCTGCAACCGGCCTTCCGCGCGCGCTGGTTCGACTTCCCGCTGATCCTGCTCGCCCTGCCGGTGCCGGTGCTGATGGCGCTGCTGGCCTGGCGCTTCTTCCGCGCGCTGCGCGAGACGGAGGCGCGCGAGGCGCTCGCCGCGGCGGACCCGACGGGCCGGGTGTTCCGCTGGCGCGACGGCACCGCCTTCGCCTGCGTGCTGGGCTGGTTCTTCCTCTGCTACACCGGGCTCGGCATCAGCCTGTGGCCCAACATCGTGCCGCCTTCCGTCAGCATCTGGGATGCCGCGGCGCCGCCTGCCTCGCAGCTCTTCGTCCTGGTGGGCGCGGCGGTGCTGCTGCCGGTCATCCTCGCCTACACCGCCTACACCTACTGGATCTTCCGCGGGAAGGTCCGGCAGGGAGAGGGATACCACTGAGTTGGCGGATGGCGGCGCGCCCGGCGAGGCGCCGCCGGGGCTCCGGCGCCGCCTGCTCTGGTTCGCGGCGCTCTGGGCCGCGGGCGTGCTGGCGGTGGGCAGCGTCGCCCTGCTGATCCGCTGGGTGCTGAAGCCCGGCTGACGCCGGCCGCCGCCTTCCCGACCGCTTCCCGGCGCCGCGCTGGCGCGGCGTTTGCGTGCGCCTGCGCACCGGCATCGTCGCCGGCGGGCGCCGGAGGGGTCGGATGCGGATCGGGATCATCGGCAGCGGCGTCGCGGGGTCCCTGCTGGCCGAGGGGCTGCTCGGCGCGCCGGGGATCGACCTCGCGCTCTTCGAGCGCGCCGGGGCGGGCGAGCATGCCGGGGCGGGCACCGGGCTCAACCTGGGACCGAACGCGCTGAAGGCGCTGCGCCTGCACATGCCGGCGCGGCACGCGGCGCTGCGCGCGGCCTCCCTGCCCTGGCGCCGCTGGACGGTGGCGCTGACGGATGGCCGGCCGCTGCTCGACCTCGACCTGCTGCGCATCGCCGAGGAGCCGGGGGCACGCATCCGCTGGTCGGAGCTGTACCGGCTGCTGCGCGCGCCGCTGGCCGCCGTCGCGCCCGGTCCCGTCCGGGGCGGCCATGCGCTGGAGGCGCTGGAGGCGGACGCGGCCGGCCGGCTGGTGCCGGTGTTCCGCCGCCCCGACGGCACGCTGGCGCGCGACGGCGGCTTCGACCTGCTGGTCGGCGCCGACGGCCGCTACAGCCGGCTGCGCGCCCTGACCGCCGGCGAGCCGGTGCCGCGCCAGCTCGGCCTGTGCATCTGGCGGCTGCTGGTGCCGGCGGAGGCGTCGGCGGGCTGCCCGTTCGACGATTACGGGCAGTGGTTCAACGGCCATGCGCGGCTGCTGGCCTTCCGGGTGCCGGGCGGCGCGGTCTACGTCGCCGGCGCCTTCCCGCTGCCGCCCGACGGCGCCATCCCGGAGGCGGCGCGCAGCGTCGCCTGCCAGCAGGCGCTGTTCACGCCGCCGGACGGGGCGCCCTGCCCCGCCGTGGCCTGGATGCTGGAGCGCGTGGCGGCGGGCTTCGGCGACATCCACTGGGCGCGCATCCAGGAGACGCCGCTGCTGCGCCGGGCGGCGGAGGGGCGGGCACTGTTCCTGGGGGATGCGGCGCAGGGGATGGTGCCCACGCTCGGGCAGGGCGCCACCCAGGCGATGGAGGATGGCGTGCTGGCCGCGCCGGTGCTGCGCGCCGGCGGCGACCCGGCGGCGTTGTCGGCGGCGGTGGCGGCGCGGCGCGACGCGCGGGTGGCGTTCGCGCGGGACCTGTCCTGGCAGGCGAGCGACACGATGCTGGATGCCGACCCGGTGGCGGGCACGCGGCGCAAGGGCGAGGCGGCGTTCCTGGCGTCGCTGCGGCGGCTCTACACGGAGGTGGGGTGAGGCGGCGGGTCTCCCCGGCCGGCAGCCCCGCGCCTCAGAGCCTGTTCGAGAGGCCTGCGGCTGAGGGATGGCGAGGGATTTTTCGTGCCGGGAAGGAAGGGACGCCGGCGCGATGCGGGGCATCGTGCCAAGTCCCTGACGCGCCCGGCGCGGAAAAGACCCGCCGGACCGACCCGCAGGCTTCTCGAACAGGCCGTCAGGTCACCCGTTCCAGCTCGGCGTCGCTCAGGCCGCCCGGCACGATGGTCACCGGCAGCGGCAGCCGCCCCGCGTTGCGCCCGACCAGCGAGGAGATCAGCGGTCCCGGCCCGCCGCCATCGGCCGCCGCGGCCAGCACCAGGATGGAGATGCGCGGGTCCTCGGCCAGCAGCGCCTCCAGCGCCTCGCGCGGGTCGCCCTCGCGGATCAGCAGGATCGGCATGCCGCCGGTGATCTCCTGCACCTCGGCGGCGAGGCCGGAGAGCACCTTCTCCGCCTCCTCCCGCCGCTCCTCCGCCATCATGGCGCCGACGCCGGCCCAGAACATCGGCTCGGCCGGCTCCATCACGCGCAGCAGCGCGACGCGGCCGCCGCCGTTGCGCACGCGCAGCGAGGCGTAGCGCAGCGCCACGGCGCGCTCCGGGCTGTCGTCCACCACCACCAGGAAGACGCGGTCGCGCTTGGCGGGGGTGGCGGTGGCCGCCGATTCCCCGGTTGCCGGATTGCCCGAATCGCTCATCAGCCCCTCCGGAACAGCACGCTGCCGAACCACCCGGCGAGGGCGGCGAGCAGCACGCAGACCAGACCGTAGACCAGCGGCGCGCGTTCCGCGACGTCGGCGATCCGCGCCGCCGTGCCCTCTCGGTCCACCCGCAGGCTGAGCGCCTGGCGCGCCACCACGCGGCGGTTGCGCACCAGCATCACCTCGACGAGGTAGTCGCCGGTCAGCACCGTGGCGGGGATCGGGATGCGCGCCTGGAACAGGTGGCCGGCGGCGACGGTGATCGGGCTGACATCCTCGATCCACTCGCCCGCCTCCTGCTTCAGCTCGCGCAGCGCCGCGCGGTAGCCGACGCCCTGCGGGCCGGCGGACCAGAGCGGCAGCGCGTCGATGCCGAGCTGCAGCTCGCGCCGGTCGCCCTCGCCCAGCAGGTCGCGCAGCGGGCGGGTGCCGGTCACGGCGTAGTAGCTCGGCACGCCCGGGAAGCGCGCCGCCGCGCCGTTGATCCAGAAGCCGAGCACGCGCGTCTTGCGCCGCACCACCATCCCCTGGGTGGGGCCGATCGCCAGCACCAGGATCTCGTCGGCGCCGGCGCCGATGCTGCGATCGGTGGTGCCGAACACCACGATCTCGTCGCCGGTGAAGCCGGTGGTGATGGCGATCTCGCCGCGCGACAGGGCGGCGACGAGCGGCACGGGCGGCGGCGGCTGCGTCGCCGCCGCCCGGGGCAGGACGCACAGCAGGGCGCACAGCCCGGCGGCGAGCGCGCGGCCGGCGAGCGGGGACCGGGGCGCAGCCGGTGGGGCCACCCGTCCCGGGGCGGCGGGGCCGTGGGCGGGATGGGCGCGACGGCCGGGAGCGGCGGCGCGGACGGGCCGGGCACCGCCACCGGGAACAGGCCCGTGGGCGCTCCCCGCGGGCGGGGGCGTCACAGCAGCGGCCCGATGGTGAACAGCTTGTCCGGCCGCCGCACCAGCCCCCAGAGCAGGCTGAGGGCGACGCCGAGCACCAGCAGGCCGAGCAGCGCGCGCATCTCCTCGCCGCGCAGCTTCGAGCCGAAGGCGGCGCCGAACTGCGCGCCCGCCACGCCGCCGACCAGCAGCAGCATGGTCAGCACCACGTCCACGCTGCCGGTCTGCACCGCCTGGAGCAGCGTCACGTTGGTGGCCACGAACACCACCTGGAACAGCGAGGTGCCGACCACCACCGAGGTGGGCATGCCGAGCAGGTAGATCATGGCCGGCACCAGCATGAAGCCGCCGCCCACGCCCATCACCGCCGAGAGGATGCCGATCGCGAAGCCGACCAGGGCCGGCGGGATCACCGAGATGTAGAGCCGCGACTTGCGGAAGCGCATCTTCCACGGCAGGCCGTGCATCCAGAAATGCTCGTGCCGCTTTGGCGTGCCGCCGGTGCGCCGGCGCTGCACGATGGCGCGCACCGACTCCATCACCATCAGCCCGCCCACCGTGCCCAGCACCACCACGTAGAAGATGGCGACGGCGAGATCGACCTGCCCCATCTTGCGCAGCGCGGCGAAGAGCTGCACGCCGAGCGCCGAGCCGGTGAAGCCGCCGGCCAGCAGCACCAGCCCCATGCGCACGTCGACGTTGCCGCGCCGCCACTGCGCGATCAGGCCGGAGACGGAGGCGCCGATGGTCTGGTTGGCGCCGGAGGCGACGGCGACGGGCGAGGGGATGCCGATCAGGATCAGCAGCGGCGTCAGCAGGAAGCCGCCGCCGACGCCGAACAGGCCCGAGAGCCAGCCCACGCCGAAGCCGATGCCCAGCAGCAGCAGGGCATCCACCGACATCTCGGCGATCGGCAGGTAGACCTGCATCGCGGCATCCCGGTCGTCATGCGGTTGGGATAGGGGCGAGTAACCGGCTCGGAACGCAACCGTCCCGAACCGCGCCTTCCCGGCCGGCTTTGGACCGAGGGGCGGCACCACGCAAGGGGCATTCTGGCGGCGGGCGGAGGTCGGGCGGCCGGTGTGATCGGGATGGCGCGGTCGGGGTCCGGGCCTGGCCATCCGGCGGTTCCGGGGCATGCCGGGGCCGCCCCGGCGGCGCGGGGCGGCGGCGGTGGCCCGACGGAGCCCCCGCGCCGCCGGGCCGCCATCGCCCGGCACGGCGGAGGGCGTACAATCCTCCTCGGCGGCACGAACCGCCCCGCCCCGGCGACCCGTAGCCGTGGGGCGGCGCCTCTCCGAATCCGAGGATCGACCCCATGCGCGTTCCGCGCCGCGCCCTGCTCCGGACCACGGTCCACGCCGCCCTTGCCGGCGCCGCCTCGCTGCCGCTCGCAGCCCCCTTCCCGCGCCGCGCCGCCGCCGATCCCGCCGCGCGGGTGACGCTGCTGCACCTGAACGACTTCCACTCGCGCCACGAGCCGGTGAACGCCGAGGTGAACACCTGCCGGGCGGAGGATGCGTCGCGCGGCGGCTGCCTCGGCGGCAGCGCCCGGCTGGCGACCGGCCTCAGGCTCGGCCGCGCGCGGGCCGCGGCCGCCGGCCGCGCCGTGCTGCAGGTGGATGCGGGCGACCAGTTCATGGGCAGCCTGTTCTACACCCACTATCGCGGCGACGCGGAGCTGGCGGTGATGCGCACCACCGGCTGCGAGGTCATGGTGCCGGGCAACCACGAATTCGATAACGGGCCGGAGAATTTCGCCCGCTTCGTCCGCGCCGCCCCCTTCCCCATCCTCTCGGCCAACATCGACGCGACGGCCGAGCCCTCGCTGGCCGGGACGATGCGGCCCTGGATGACGGTGGAGCGCGGCGGGGCGCGGCTGGCGCTGGTCGGCGTCACCACCACGACCACGCCTTCGGTCTCCTCGCCCGGCCCGACGCTGCGCTTCCGCAACGCCGAGGAGGCGGTCTCGCGCGCCATCGCCGAGATCCGCGCGGCGGACGCGCGGGCGGGACGCGCCTCGACCGTGGTGGTGATCTCGCATCGCGGGCTGGAGGCGGACCAGCGCCTGGCCGCGCATGTCGCGGGGGTGGACGTGATCGTGGGCGGGCATTCGCACACGTTGCTGTCCAATTCGGTGGCGCGCGCCGAGGGACCCTCCCCCGTGCTGGCGGACGGGCCGGACCGGCCGGTGCGCATCGTGCAGGCCGGCGCCTACGGCCGGTATCTCGGCCATCTGGAGCTCGATCTCGGCCCCGATGGCCGGGTGCTGGCGCATGGCGGCGACACCACGGCGCTGACCCAGGACATCCCGCCCGACCCGGAGGTGGCGGCGCTGGTCGCCACCCTCGCCGTGCCGTTGCAGGAGACGCTGCGCCGGCGGGTGAGCCGCGCCGCCGCGCCGATCGGCAACGGCAATTGCCGCACCGGCGAGTGCGCGCTCGGCAACCTGATCGCCGACGCGATGCTGGCGGCGCTGCCGGTGGCCGAGGTGGCGATCCACAACGGCGGCGGGCTGCGCGCCGGGCTGCCGGCGGGCGAGGTCACGCTGGGCGACCTGCTGACCGTGATGCCCTTCGGCAACACGCTCTCGCTGCTGCGCCTGCGCGGCGCCGACCTGCGCGCGGCGCTGGAGCACGGGCTGCGCCGCGCCCCCGAACCCTCCGGCGCCTTCCCGCAGGTGGCGGGGATGCGTCTGCGCTGGAACCCGGCGGCCCCGCCCGGGCAGCGCGTGGAGGAGGTGCAGGTGATGCTGGACGGGCGGCTCGCGCCGCTCGATCCGGAGCGCGCCTACGTGGTGGTGACGCACAGCTTCCTGCGCTCGGGCGGCGACGGGTACGCGGTGCTGCGCGACCGGACGCTGGAGGGCTACGCGACCGGACCGCTGCTGACGGACGCGGTGGTGCCGTACCTCCAGGCGCACGCGCCGCTGGCGCCGCGGCGGGACGGACGGATCGCGGCGGTGGGGTGAGGACGGGGGACTTCGCCCCCTGCGACCCCGACCAGGGAAGGCGCTGCCTTCCCTGGACCCATCCGCCAAGGGGCGAAGCCCCCTTGGAACCCCCGTTTCGGGAAGAAAGTCCGAGGTGCTTCTACCCCTGGGACCAAACGAACAGAGGTGCAGGAGGGCCTCGCCCTCCTGCCGGATGGGGTCTGGGGAAGGCAGAGCCTTCCCCAAGGGCCGGATGGGGTCTGGGGAAGGCGGCGCCTTCCC
>NZ_JALPRX010000109.1 GCF_023223525.1 Roseomonas acroporae
CCCCGTTTCGGGAAGAAAGTCCGAGGTGCTTCTACCCCTGGGACCAAACGAACAGAGGTGCAGGAGGGCCTCGCCCTCCTGCCGGATGGGGTCTGGGGAAGGCAGAGCCTTCCCCAAGGGCCGGATGGGGTCTGGGGAAGGCGGCGCCTTCCCCAGGGGCCGGATGGGGTCCGGGGAAGGCGGCGCCTTCCCCAGGGGCCGGCTGGGGTCCGGGGTAGGCGGCGCCTTCCCCCGGGGCCGGATGGGGTCCGGGGAAGGCGGCGCCTTCCCCGAAAAGCGCCGGCAACGCCCTTCCCGCCCGGGCTCACCCCTCCTCTCCCGCATGCCGCAGCAGCCACGCGATCCGGTGGTGCTGCGCCGAACTGATATGCGCCCGCATCGCCGCTTCCGCCGCCTCGCCGTCGCGCCGTGAGATGGCCGCGAGCAGCGCCCGGTGCTCCGCATGCGCCTCGCGCGCCCGCGCCGGCTCGCCCAGCATGGTCGGCAGCAGCGCCATCGCGTCGGTGAGCTGGGCGAGGCTGCGCAGCAGGTAGCGGTTGTGCGCCGCCCGGTGCAGCAGGGTGTGGATGCGCAGGTTGATCGCCGAGAGGGCGCGGCCGTCGTCCTGCGCCGCCCCCTCCTCCTCGATCAGATGAGCGAGCGAGCGCAGCTCCGCCTCGCTGGCGTGCTGCGCGGCGAAGCGGGCGGCCGTGCCCTCCAGCACCTCGCGCATCGCGTAGAGCTCGATCACCTGCTGGTGGTCCGGGCGCGGCACGGTCAGGCCGCGCCGCGGCTCGTGGGTCAGCAGCCCCTCCGTCTCCAGCCGCGTCAGCGCCTGCCGCACCGGCGTGCGCGAGACGCCGAGCCGCACCACCAGCTCCGCCTCGGTCAGCCGGCTGCCCGGGGCCAGCGAGCCGTCGCGGATGGCGGCCTTGATCCGCTCGTAGGTCTCGCTGCCGAGGTCGCCGCCGGCCGAACGGGACGAGGGGGAATGTTCCATCGCCGCAGGCATAGCGGGCACCCGGAGTGGCGCAAAGACGAATTGACTCTACAGGATACCTTGGGATACCAAGGAATCCATCAGAGGGAGGACACGATGCGACGACGCGAGGTACTGGGCGAGGTGCTGGGCGGGGTGCTGGCGGCCATCGCCGCGCCGCTGCTGCCCGGAGTGCCGCGGCCCGCGCGCGCCGCCGATGCCGCGACCGGCAACTGGCCGGACCGGCCGATCCGCCTGATCGTCCCCTACGCCGCCGGGGGCGGAACCGACGCCATCGCCCGCGCCGTGGCGCAGAAGGCCGGCGAGCGGCTGGGCGCCACCATCGTCGTGGACAACCGCCCGGGCGGCGCCGGCAACCTCGCGACGAAGCAGGCCGCCGAGGCGGCGCCGGACGGCTACACGCTGCTGGTCGGCAACATCGGCCCGATCGCGGTCAACCCGAGCCTGTTCCGCAACCTCACGCCCGACCCGGCGACCGCGCTCGCCCCGGTGACGCTGCTGGCCGCCGCGCCGATGCTGATCCTGGTGGCGCGCGACCTGCCGGTGCGCGACCTCGCCGGGCTGATCGCGCTCGCGAGGGCGAAGCCGGGCGAGATCACCTACGGCTCGGCCGGCAACGGCTCGGCCAACCACCTCGCGGGCGCGTATTTCGCGCTGCGGGCGGGGATCGACATCCAGCACGTGCCCTATCGCGGCGCCGGGCCGGCGCTGAACGACCTCGTGGCGGGCACATTGCAGATGATGCCGGCCACCCTGCCCTCCTCGATCGGGCTGGTGCGCGACGGGCTGGTGCGGGCGCTGGCCGTCACCTCGGCACAGCGCGTGCCGAGCCTGCCGGCGGTGCCGACCGTCGCCGAGGCCGGGGTGCCCGGCTACGAGATGAGCGGCTGGTACGGGATCATGGCCCCGGCGCGCACCCCGCCCGCCATCATCGGCCGGCTGCGCGAGGCGGTGGCCGAGGCGCTGCGCGAGCCGGCGCTGCGCGAGCGCATCCTGGCGGAGGGCGCCGAGCCGTCCGGCGACACGCCCGAGGAATTCGGCCGCTTCATCGCCGCCGAGCGCGCCAAGTGGGCCGCGGTGGTGCGCGACGCGCGCATCACCGTGGAATGAGGCCGGGGGAGTGGGAACGGACCGAATGAAGCGTGGAAGAAACGCCATGCGCCGCCTCGTCGCCATGCGCCGCGCGACCACGCGGCTCGCCGCCATGCTGCTTACCGCCGGACTCGCCGGAGGTGCGCTGCTCGCCGCGCCACCCGCCGCCGCCCAGCCGGCCGCGCCGGCCGCCTCGGCCGCGTCCTGGCCGGACCGCACCATCCGGATGATCGTGCCCTTCGCCGCCGGCGGCACGGCCGACATCGTGGCCCGGCTCACGGCGAGCTGCCTGACGCCGGTGCTCGGCCAGACCGTGATCGTCGACAACCGTGGCGGCGCCGGCGGCACCATCGGCACCGAGGCCGCGGCCAGGGCGGCGCCGGACGGCTACACCGTCGCGCTGCACACCGTCTCCTCGGCGGTGCTGAACAGCTTCCTGTACCGCCACCTGCCCTACGACGCGCGGCGCGATTTCGCCGCGGTCAGCCAGGTGGCGATGGCGCCCAACGTGCTCGCCGTGCGCGCCGACCTGCCGGCGCGCAACCTGCGGGAGTTCATCGCCCTGCTGCGCGCCCGGCCCGGCCACTACAGCTACGGCTCCTCCGGCGCCGGCACGATCCTGCACCTCTCGGCGGCGCTGCTGGTGCGCATGGCCGGGGTGGAGGCGACGCACGTGCCCTATCGCGGCGAGGGGCCGGCGCTGAACGACCTGGTGGCCGGGCAGATCGACTTCATGGTGAACGTGGTGCCGGCGCTGCTGCCCTACATCCGCGAGGGCCGACTGCGCGCGCTCGGCGTCACCACCGCGACGCGCAGCGCCGCGCTGCCCGACGTGCCGACCATCGCCGAGGCCGGGCTGCCGGGCTACGAGACCTACATCTGGCACGGCCTGTTCGTGCCCGCCGCGACGCCGCGCGCGATCGTCGAGCGGCTCTCCGAGGCCACGGCGCGGGCGGTGCAGGAGCCGGGCTGCCGGCAGCGCTTCACCGATCTCGGCGTCGATCCGGTCGGCTCGCGCGCCGACGCCTTCACCGACTTCTGGGACGAGCAGCTGCGCGCCTGGGGCCCGGTGGTGCGCAACTCGGGCGCCACGCTGGACTGAGCCGCGCCGCACGCCTGCCACATGCCCAGCCACCAGCAAGCTCGCGCCGGCCATGCCCGGCCCCGGAGAATGATGCCATGAGCGACAGCAACCAGCCCATCCGCCTGCTCGTCCTGCCCGGCGACGGCATCGGCCCCGAGATCAGCGCCGCCACGGTGACGGTGCTGGAGGCCCTCGCCCGGCGCCTCGACCTGCGCTTCGCCTTCAGCGAGGCCGCGATCGGCTTCGCCGCGCTCGAGGCCGAGGGCACCACCTTCCCGCAGGCCGTGTTCGAGGCGGCGCAGGCGGCGGACGGCGTGATCCTCGGCCCGGTCTCGCACAACGACTACCCGCCGGCCGACAAGGGCGGGCTGAACCCCTCCGGCCAGTTGCGCAAGCGGCTCGACCTCTACGCCAACATCCGCCCCGCGCGCTCCCGCCCCGGCTTCGCGCCGCGCTGCGGCAAGCCGCTCGACCTCGTGACGATGCGCGAGAACACGGAGGGCTTCTACTCCGACCGCTCCATGCACATGGGCCCGGGCGAGATCATGCCGACGCCCGACCTCGCCATGTCCTTCCGCAAGGTGACGCGCCAGGCCTCGCTGCGCATCGCGGAAAGCGCCTTCGCGCTGGCCAGCCGGCGGCGCAAGAAGGTGACGGCGGTGCACAAGGCCAACGTGCTGCGCATCTCGGACGGGCTGTTCCTGGAATGCTGCCGGCAGGTCGCGGCGCGCTACCCGGAGGTCGCCTACGACGAGAAGATCATCGACGCCATGGCGGCGCTGCTGGTGCGCGACGCCGGCGTGTTCGACGTGATCGTCACCACCAACATGTTCGGCGACATCCTCTCCGACCAGGCCTCCGAGATCTCCGGCAGCCTCGGCCTCGCCGCCTCGCTCAACGCGGGCGAGCACCACGCCGTGGCGCAGGCGCAGCACGGCTCGGCGCCCGACATCGCCGGGCAGGACAGGGCCAACCCGGCCTCGCTGATCGGCTCGGCCGGCATGCTGCTGGGCTGGCTCGGCGAGCGGCGCGGCGAGGCGCGGCTGCTGCGCGCGGCCGCGCTGATCGAGCAGGCGATCGACGACGTGGTCGCGACGCCCGAGGGCCGCACCGCCGATCTCGGCGGCACGCTCGGCACCGCCGCCTTCACGGCGAAGGTGGTCGCGGCGCTGGAAGCGGCGGCGTGACCGGCGGCTTCTGCGACAGCCACATCCACGTCGTCGCGGACGTGGCGCGCCGGCCGATGATCCCCGGCCGCGCCTACACGCCCGGGGTCGCGACGGTGGACCAGGTGCGGCGCCTCGGCGCGCCGCACGGCGTCACCCGCTTCGTGGTGGTGCAGCCGAGCTTCTACGGCACCGACAACACGGTGCTGGTGGAGGCGCTGCGGGAACTGGGCGGCGACGGGCGCGGCGTCGCCGTGCTCGACCCGGCGGAAGCGAGCGAGGGTGAACTGGCGGCGCTGCACGCGGCCGGGGTGCGCGGGCTGCGGCTCAACCTCTACAGCGGGCACGGCGCGCCGGCCGACGACCGGCTGGCGGAACGCTTCGGCGCCGCCGCCGCGCTGGCGGCGCGGCAGGGCTGGCACGTGCAGGTGATCGCGCCGCTCCCCGTGCTGGCCGGGGCGGCGCCGGTGCTGGCGCGGGCCGCCGTGCCGCTGGTGATCGACCATTACGGCCTGCCCGGCGGGCACGCGCCGGGCGGCGAGGCGGGGCGGGCGCTGCTCGGCCTGCTGGCGCGGCCGCAGGTCTGGGTGAAGCTCTCGGCGCCCTACCGCTCGACCGGCGAGGTGCTCGGCGTGGCGCCGGATGCGGCCTGGCTGGCGGCGATCCTCGGCGTGGCGGCGGATCGCTGCGTCTGGGGCAGCGACTGGCCGCACACCCCGCCGCACGAGGCGCAGCCGGGCGGCGGCGCGCCCCTGCCCTACCGGGCGCTGGACTACGGCCGGGTGGTGGCGGGCTTCCGCGCGGCGCTGCCCTCGGCGGCGCTCGCCGACCGGATCATGGGGGCGAACGCGGCGCGGCTCTACGGCTTCGCGGGGTAGGGTCCGGGCGGGACGGCGCCCGCCCGGCACAGGCCGGTGCGAAATTGGAATTGAAATCCAATTCCTGATTGGTCTAGAAGGTCGCCACCGAACACGGAGGCGACGTCCCGCATGCCCGCCCCAACCGACGAGCACGGCCCGGCCGGCATCCTCGGCCGCAGCCTCGCCATCCTGGAGCTGCTCGCCACCGCCCCGGCCGGGCTGCCGATGCAGGAGGTGGCGGACCATCTCGGCATCCCGCGCAGCGCCGCGCACCGGCTGCTCAACGGCCTGGCCGATCACGGCTATGTCCGCCAGGACCGGCAGCGCGGCTTCTACGGGCTGACCACGAAGCTGCTCACCCTCTCGCTCGGCCATCTCGGCGCCAGCGGCGTGACCGACGCGGCGCAGCCCGTGCTGGACCGGCTGGCCGCCGAGACCGGCGAGCTGGCGCGGCTGGCGGTGTGGGACGGCGCGCGGCTGTGCTGGGTGGCCAGGGCGCAGGGCGCCACCACCGGGCTGCGCTACGACCCCGACATGGGCATGGCGGCGCGTCTCTCCGCCTCCGCCACCGGGCACGCGCTGCTTTCCTGCCTGACGGACGCGGCGGCGCTGGCGCTGGTCGCGGCGCAGGGCTTCGGCGCGGCCGGCGAGGTCGGCCCCGCCGCGCCGCGCGACGCGGCTTCCCTGCTGCCCCGCCTCGCCGCCGCCCGCCGGCAGGGCTACGCCGTCGCCATCGCCACGCATGCCGACTGGATGGCCGCCATCGCCGCGCCGCTGCGCCGGCGCGCCGGCGGCGGGCCGATCGGCACGGTCAGCCTCGCCGGGCCGGCGCTGCGGCTGAGCGAGACGCGGCTGCACGAGCTCGCCCCGCGCCTGCTCGCCGCCGCCGCCGAGCTGGAGGCCGTGCTGCCCGGCTCCCCCCTTCTCATCCGACATGCCGAGGCTGCCTGAGCCATGCGCGAACACGCCGAACCCGACACCAGCGCCGCGCGGCGCGACGCCCCGCCGGGCGCGGCCATGGCGGGTGCCGCTGCCGGCGGCGGGCCGACGGCCGCCCGAGCCGGCGCCGAGCCGGCGACCAGCCATGCCGGCGCCGAGCCGGCGACCGGCCATGCCGGCGGCAAGCCGGCGACCAGCCATGCCGCGACGGCGGCCGGTGCGGCCGCGCCGGAGGAATGCGACCTGCTGGTGATCGGCTCGGGCGCCGGCGGGCTGGCCGCGGCCGTCACCGCCGCCTTCCACGGGCTGCGGGTGATCGTGGTGGAGAAGGAGCCGGTGTTCGGCGGCGCCACCGCCTGGTCCGGCGGCTGGATGTGGGTGCCGCGCAACCCGCTGGCGCGCCGCGCCGGCATCGAGGAGGACCCGGAGGCGCCGCGCACCTATCTGCGCCACGAACTGGGCAACCGCTACGACGCGGCGCGGGTGGAGGCCTTCCTGGAGAACGGGCCGCGCATGGTCGCCTTCTTCGAGGCCAACACGGCGCTGCAATTCGAGGCCGGCAACCGCATCTGCGACATCCACGGCGCGACGCCGGGCGCCGGCACGGGCGGCCGCTCGGTGATCGCGGCGCCCTACGACGCGCGGCGGCTCGGCGCGCTGCTGCCGAGGCTGCGGCGGCCGATGCGGGAGACGACCCTGCTCGGCCTCGGCATCCAGGCCGGGCCGGACCTCGCCGCCTTCATGAACGCCACGCGCTCGGCGCGCGCGGCCTGGCACGTGGCGCGGCGCGTGGGGCGGCACCTCTACGACCTCGCCCGGCATGGCCGCGCCACGCAGCTCGTGAACGGCAGCGCGCTGGTGGCGCGGCTGGCGCGCTCGGCCGCCGATCTCGGGGTGGAGATCCGGGTGTCGTCGCCGGCGCGCTCGCTGATCGTCGAGGACGGCGCGGTGCGCGGCGCGGTGATCGGCACGCCCGACGGCGAGCGCGCCATCCGCGCCCGGCGCGGCGTGGTGCTGGCCAGCGGCGGCTTCCCGCACGAGGTGGCGCGGCGGCGCGAGCTGTTCCCGAACACGCCGACCGGGCACGAGCACTGGTCGGTCGCCGTGCCCTCCGCCACCGGCGACGGGCTGCGCCTCGGCGAGTCCGCCGGCGGCGCGGTGGACCGCACGCTCGCCTCGGCGGCCGCCTGGTGCCCCGTCTCGCTGGTGCCCTGGCCGGACGGCACCGTCGGCCACTTCCCGCACATCATCGAGCGCGCCAAGCCCGGCATCGTCGCGGTGCGGCGCGACGGCCGCCGCTTCGTGAACGAGGCCGACGGCTACTACGATGTCGTCGCCGCCCTGCTGCGCGCGACGCCGCCGGGCGAGGAGGCGGCCGCCTGGCTGGTCTGCACCCGCGCCTTCCAGCGGCGCTACGGGCTCGGCGTCAGCAAGCCGGCGCCGGTGCCGGTGGCACCCTGGATACGGGCGGGCTACATCAGGGAGGGGCGCACGGTGGCAGAGCTGGCGGCGGCGTGCGGCATCGACCCGGCGGGGCTGGCCGCGACGCTGGCCGAATACAACCGTCATGCGCGGCGCGGCGAGGACCCGGAATTCGGCCGCGGGAGCACGCCGTACAACCGCTACGGCGGCGACGCCTCGGTGACGCCCAACCCCTGCGTCGCGCCGATCGAGACGGGGCCGTTCTACGCGGTGAAGGTGGTGCCGGGCAGCTTCGGCACCTTCGCCGGGCTGAAGGCGGATGCCGAGGCGCGGGTGCTGGACGGGGCGGGGCGGCCCATTCCCGGCCTCTACGCGGCGGGCAGCGACATGGCGAGCGTGATGGGCGGCTACTACCCGGCCGGCGGCATCAACCTCGGCCCGGCCATGACCTTCGGCTTCATCGCCGGCCGGCACGCGGCCGGGGAAGCCGTGGCCGGTGTGGCGGCGACCGGCCTGGCGGAAGCCGGGATGGCGGCGGCGGACGCGGTTGCGGACGGCGCTTCGCCGGAGACGGCCGGCGGGGGGCGGGCATCGCCGGGCGCGGCCGGCCCGGCGCCGCCCGTGGCGGCCGCGCCGGCCAGGGGTGAGGCGGGGCGCGCGGTTCGGGGGGCGGTGGCATGAGGACGGTCGCCCTCGCGCATCTGACGACGCTCGCGCTCGATCCGCCGGCGATGCTGCGGCTCGCCGCGCGCACCGGCTACGACGCGGTGGGGCTGCGGCTGATCCGCGTCACGCCCGACAGCCCCGGCTATCCGCTGATGGACGACCCGGCGCTGCTGCGCGCGACGCGCGCCGCCATGCGGGAGACCGGCGTCGCGGTGCACGACATCGAGTTCGTGCGGCTCACGCCCGAGACCGAGGTCGCCGCGCTGGAGCCGTTCCTCGCGGCCGGCGCCGAGCTCGGGGCGCGGCAGGCCATCGCGGCGCCCTACGACCCCGACCTCGGCCGCCTCGCCGACCGCTTCGGGGCGCTGTGCGACCTCGGGGCGCGGTACGGGATCGGCGTGGTGCTGGAATTCTTCCCCTGGACCGTGGTGCCCGGGCCGGCGGAGGCGGCGGCGGTCGTGGCGGCGGCCGGCCGCGACAATGGCGGCATCCTGGTGGACACGCTGCATTTCGACCGTTCCGGCGCCACGCTCGACACGCTGCGCGCCATCCCGCCCACGCGCCTGCCCTTCCTGCACCTCTGCGACGCCCCCGCCGCGCGCCCGGCCGACACGGAAGGGCTGCTGCACCAGGCCCGCGCCGAGCGCCTGCCGCCGGGCGAGGGCGGGCTCGACCTCGCGGGGGTGCTGGCGGCGATGCCGGCGGGCATCCCGGTCTCGCTGGAGGTGCCGATGACGGCGCTGACCCGGGAGGCCGGGCCGGAGGCGGTGGCGCGCCGCGTGCGCGAGGCGGCGCGTCGGGTGCTGGAACCGCTCCGACCCGACCGCGCCGGGCCGGAACGGCCCCGGCTTCGGCCAGCCACCTGATACGCTCGGCGGATGAACCTGACCTGTCCGGGCTTGGCTCCCGCGCCACCGCCGACAGGTCAAACAATCCCGCCATGCGCATGAGCCGGCGTCGGGCGGCGGCGCCCCGTCCCCGGCCGCGGTTCTGACGGGCTCCGCGGCGCCGGCCCCGGGAAGGTCCGGCTCGCCGCCCTCCGCGCCGCGCGCCGCGGCGCCGCCGATCCGGGCGGGGGCCCGCACCGGCCCGATGGGCATTTGATGGGCCGGCCCCAGGGAGACCGGCCTAAGAGGGGACCGGCCCAAGGGGGGACCGGCCCGGCCGGCTCACTCCGCCGCCGGCAGCGGCTCGGCGACGGCGAGGACGGGCCTCTCGGCGACCGTGCCGGAGAGCGCGGCGTTCAGCTGGTCGCGGTCCAGCTCGCCCTCCCAGCGCGCTACCACGATCGTCGCCACCGCGTTGCCGATGAAGTTGGTCAGCGCGCGGCACTCGGACATGAAGCGGTCGATGCCGAGGATCAGCGCCATGCCGGCCACCGGCACGGAGGGCACCACGGAGAGGGTCGCGGCCAGGGTGATGAAGCCGGCGCCGGTGATGCCGGCGGCCCCCTTGGAGGAGAGCATGGCGACCAGCAGCAGCAGCACCTGGTCCCAGATGCTGAGGTCGATGCCGACGGCCTGGGCGATGAACAGCGCCGCCATGGTCATGTAGATGTTGGTGCCGTCGAGGTTGAAGGAGTAGCCCGTCGGCACCACCAGCCCCACCACGGACTTGGCGCAGCCGGCCTTCTCCAGCTTCTCCATCAGGGTCGGCAGCGCCGCCTCGGAGGAGGAGGTGCCGAGCACCAGCAGCAGCTCCTCCTTGATGTAGCGGATCAGCGCCAGGATGGAGAAGCCGTTGTAGCGCGCCACCGCGCCCAGCACGACCAGCACGAACAGGATCGAGGTGAAGTAGAAGGTGGCGATCAGCAGCGCCAGGCTGGCGATCGAGCCGATGCCGTACTTGCCGATGGTGAAGGCCATGGCGCCGAAGGCGCCGATCGGGGCGGCCTTCATCAGGATGGCGACCAGCCGGAACATCGCCGTGGAGAGCGAGTTCAGCACCGTCATCAGCGGGTCGGCCTTCTCGCCGATCAGCGACAGCGAGATGCCGAGCAGCACCGAGAAGAACAGCACCTGCAGGATGTCGCCCGAGGCGAAGGCGCTGATCGGCGTGCTCGGGATGATGTTGGTCAGGAAGCCGACCAGCGTGCTCTCGTGCGCCCGGGCGGCGTAGCCCGAGACGGCGCGCGCGTCGAGCGAGGCCGGGTCGATGTTCAGCCCGGCGCCCGGGCGGACGACGTTGGCCACCACCATGCCGATGACCAGCGCCAGGGTGGAGAAGCACAGGAAGTACAGCATCGCCTTGCCGGCGACGCGCCCGACCTTGCCCATGTCGCGCATGCCGGCGATGCCGGTCACCACCGTCAGGAAGATCACCGGCGCGATGATCATCTTCACCAGCTTGATGAAGGCGTCGCCCAGCGGCTTCATCTCGGTGGCGAGGGCCGGCTGATAGTGGCCGAGCAGGATGCCGATGGTGATCGCGGCCAGCACCTGCACGTAGAGGTGCTGGTAGAATTTCCGCGGCTTGCGCGGCGCCGCCGCGGCGTCCGTCCGGACAAAGGCCATTGGATGCTTCCCACCCCCGATGTGTCGCCGCGGCTCCGTCGGATCGCGGCGGCCGGTTGCCGACATCGCGCCGGCTCCGGCGCGCGCAGCGTCGAGGGCAAGCCCTGTGCCAGCCTTCCGGACGGGGCGTGGATCGCGCTAAGCCATTAGAGCATGCTGCGTTTACATGGAAGCGTATCCTGAGTTGGCGAG
>NZ_JALPRX010000011.1 GCF_023223525.1 Roseomonas acroporae
CGCCGGCCCGCCGCGCCACCGCCCACGACGTGGCGCGACGGGCCGGCACCTCGCAATCCGCCGTCAGCCGCGTCTTCACCCCCGGCGCCAGCGTCTCGCCGGCGCTGCGCGAACGGGTGCTGGCGGCGGCGCGCGACCTCGGCTACCGGCCCAACGCCATCGCCCGCAGCCTCATCACCCGCCGCTCGCGCCTCGTCGCGGTGGCCATGGCCCGGCTCGACAACCCGTTCTACCCGGCGATGCTGGAGGCGCTCTCGGACCGCCTCCAGCGGCACGGCTACCAGGTGCTGCTCTTCACCGCCGACCACCCCCCCGGCGGCGAGCCGGCGATCGAGTCCTCCGGCGGCGAGCCGGTGATCGAACAGGTGCTGCGCTACCAGGCGGACGCGGTGGTGCTGGCCGCGACCAGCCTGTCCTCCGTCTTCGCGCGGGAATGCCGGCGCGCCGGCGTGCCGGCGGTGCTGTTCAACCGCGTCACCGACGAGCCCGGCCTGTCCAGCGTCACCGGCGACAACGCGCGGGGCGGCCACGCCATCGGCGCCTTCCTGGCGGCCGGCGGCCATCGCCGCCCCGCCTTCGTCGCCGGCCTGGAGGCCTCCTCGACCAGCCGCGACCGAGAGCGGGGCTTCGGCGCGGCGCTGCGCGAGGCGGGGCTCGGCCCGCCGCTGCGCGCGGTCGGCCACTACACCCGCGAGGGGGCGGCGGCGGCGATACGGGCACTGCTGCGCCGCGCGGACCGGCCCGATGCGGTCTTCTGCGCCAACGACCACATGGCGATCGCCTGCATCGAGGTGGCGCGCCACGAATTCGGCCTGCGGATCGGCGGCGACGGGGCGGACGCGCTTTCCGTCGTCGGCTTCGACGATGCCGGCCCGGCCGCCTGGCCCGCCTACGACCTGACCACCTTCTCGCAGCCCCTGGCGCCCATGGTGGACGCCACGGTGCGGTTGCTGCTCGACGCCCTCGCGACGCCGTCGCGGCCGGCGCGGCACGTGGTGATCGGCGGCGCGCTGGTGGTGCGCGGCTCCGCCCGGCGGCCGCCGGGCCGGCCGGACCCGCCGCCGCTCCCGCTTCCGTCCGGCCCGCGCTAGAGCCGATCCAGCCTGGCTGTATCAGGCCGGAACGGCTCCAGCCTTTGATTTTTCGCATTTTCCGAGCCGCTGAGCGAGGACGCTCAGCTTGAAAATGCTCCAGAGCGGATCGCCGGAGGGCGGCTACGCCCGGAGGCGTGAATCCGCGCCGGGAACAACGAGCGACGGCGAACCGCAGTCCCAACCGGACCGCGGTTCGCTGTAGCCTCGTCCGGCGTGTCGGGGCTTCCGGTGCGTCGGGCGCCCAGGGCGACCGTATCCGAGGGAACGCGCAGGGAGAATCGAGCGATGCCGCAATTCCTCGTCACCGCCTGGGACGGGACCGACCCCGAGGCGCCGGCGCGCCGGGCCGCGGCGCGGCCCGCCCATCTGCGGAACGTCGCCCCCATGGTGGAGCGCGGCGAGCTGGTGGTGGGCGGCGCGGTGCTGGACGGGTCGGGCGGCATGGTCGGCTCGGTCTGCATCGTCGAGTGCGCCGACCGCGCGGCGCTGGACCGCTGGCTGGAGGCCGATCCCTACGTGACCGGCGGCGTGTGGCAGCGTGTCGAGGTGCGGCCGTTCCGGGTCGCCGTCGAGCGCGGCGGCCGCTGAGGATGGACGGGAGGCACGGCGCCGGCCCGGCGACCCGGCCCGGCGGCACGGGAGACGCGGCCGCCACCGACCCGGCGCCGACGGTGGCGGCGCTGGAGCGGGCCTCGCTGACGGCGGTGCCGGCGCCGCTCGAGGCGTTCGACGGGCCCTTCGTCGTGCGCGCCTTCGCCGGCGGCACCGGCCGGGCCAACGCCACCTGCTCGCTGGACCCGGCGCCGGACGATGCCCTGGCGGCACGGGTGGCGCGGATCGAGTCCCGCTACGCCGCGCGCGGCCTGCCCGCCCGCTTCCGCTCCACGCCGCTCGACCCGCCGGGGCTGGCGGACCTGCTGCGCGCCCGCGGCTACCGCGAGGACGGCCCGACCCTGGTGATGACCGGCCCGCTCGGGGGAGGGGCGCCGGATGCCCCGGCCGCGCCGCGCCGCGACCCGGCCGTGTCGGTGCTGGAGGGGCCCGACGCGCCCTGGCTGGCCGTGCTGGGCACGGCGGAGCACCAGGTGCCGGCGCGGCTGGAGGAGAAGCGGCGCGGCGCCGGGATGATGCTGGTGCCGGCGGCCTGGCTGCTGCTGCGCGAGGCGGGCGAGCCGGCCGCCTGCGCCATGCTGGTGGCCGATGGCGAACTGGCGGGGATCTTCGACCTCGCCGTGTCGCCGCGCTTCCGCCGGCGCGGGCTGGCGCAGCGCGTGCTGGGCGCCGGCGCGGCCTGGGCGGCGGCGCTGGGCGCATGCCGGTGGTGGCTGCAGGTCGCGGCCGACAACGCCCCGGCCGTGGCGCTGTACGAGGCGCTGGGCCTGCGCGAGCGGTACCGCTACCGCTACTTCCTGCGGGACTGATCCGCGCGGCGATCCGGGGGACGGGGACGTGATCGGCAGGCGATGGATGCTCGGGGCGCCGGCCGTGCTGCCGCTCCGTGGCCGCCGGGCGATGGCCGGACAGGGGATGTTCGGACAGGGGGCGGTCGGACAGGGAACTGTCAGCCAGGGAACTGTCGGCCAGGGCGATGCCTTCGCCGCGCTGCCGGCCGCGCTGGCCCGGATCGAGGCGGCGCATGGCGGCCGGCTCGGGGTCGCGGTGCTGGACGCGGGCGACGGCCGCGCGGCGTCGTACCGGGCCGAGGAGCGCTTCCCGCTCGGCAGCACCTACAAGCTGCTGGCGGCCGGGGCGGTGCTGGCCCGGGTCGCGGCGGGGCGGGAGCGGCTGGACCGGCGCATCCGCTTCGATCGCGAGGCGCTGGTCGCCTATTCCCCGGCGACCGCCCCCTACGCCGGCGGCGAGGGCCTGACGCTCGCCGCGCTGTGCGAGGCGGCGGTGGCGGTCAGCGACAACACCGCCGGCAACCTGCTGCTGGAAGCCCTGGACGGCCCCGCCGGCCTGACCGCCTGGCTGCGCAGCCTCGGCGACGGCGTGACCCGGCTGGACCGCACCGAGACCGCGCTGAACGAGGCCCTTCCCGGCGACCCGCGCGACACCACCGCCCCGGCCGCCATGCTGGCGGACCTGCACGCGCTGACACAGGGCAGCGCGCTGCCGGCGGAGGCCGCCGGGCTGCTGCTCGGCTGGCTGCGCGCCAGCCGCAACGGGGATGCGCGGCTGCGGGCCGGGCTGCCGGCGGGCTGGCAGGCGGCCGGCAAGACCGGCACGGCGGGAAACGGCACCAGCAGCGACGTGGCGCTGCTGCGTCCGCCGGGCCGCGCCGCGCCGGTCCTGGTGGCGGCCTACCTCACCGGCAGCCCGGCCCCGCCGCCGGCGCGGGATGCCGTGCTGGCGGCGGTGGGCGCCGCCATCGCCGGCGCCTGGGTGGGCGCGCTTCCCTAGAGCATTTTCAAGCTGAGCGTCCTTGCTCAGCGGCTCGGAAAATGCGCCCGATCAATGGCTAGAGCCGTGGGGGGGGGTCGACAGGAGCCAGG
>NZ_JALPRX010000110.1 GCF_023223525.1 Roseomonas acroporae
CTCACCGGCACGGCCGCCATCAACGGCGACGCCCGCGGCCTCACCACCAATGTCGGCCTGAACGGCAACAGCGCCAGCAACCAGCTCTGGGGCGGCTCCGGCAACGACAACAACGTCGTCGCCGACGTCCAGGACGTCGTGGTCGAGCTCGCCGGCGGCGGCAACGACAACATCCAGTCCTCCGCCAGCTACGTCGTGCCGGCCAATGTCGAGCCCCTCTACCTCACCGGCTCGGCCGCCATCAACGGCGACGCCCGCGGCCTCACCACCAATGTCGGCCTGAACGGCAACAGCGCCAGCAACCAGCTCTGGGGCGGCTCCGGCAACGACGCGCTCGACGGTGGCGCCGGCAACGACACGCTGAACGGCGGTGACGGCAACGACACCCTGACCGGCGGCACCGGCAACGACACCATGACCGGCGGTGCCGGTGACGACACCTACGTCGTCGACAGCAGCCAGGACGTCGTGATCGAGCTCGCCGGCGGCGGCAGCGACATCATCCAATCCTCCGCCAGCTACGTCGTGCCGGCCAATGTCGAGACCCTCTACCTCACCGGCTCGGCGGCCATCAACGGCGACGCCCGTGCGCTGACAACAGCCATCACCCTGAACGGCAACGGCGCCAGCAACCAGCTCTGGGGCGGCTCCGGCAACGACTACATCGACGGCGGCGCCGGCAACGACACCATGACCGGCGGCGCCGGCAACGACATCTACCTCGTCGACAGCAGCCAGGACATCGTGGTCGAGCTCGCCGGCGGCGGCAGCGACACCATCCAGGCTTCCGCCAGCTACGTCGTGCCCGCCAACGTCGAGACCCTTTACCTGGCCGGTGCCAACGCCATCGACGGCGATGCCCGTGGCCTCACCACCGCCATCACCATCTACGGCAACGGCGCCGCCAACCAGCTCTGGGGCGGCTCCGGCAACGACTACATCGACGGCGGCGACGGCAACGACACGCTGAACGGCGGCGACGGCAACGACACCCTGACCGGCGGCACCGGCGACGACACCATGACCGGCGGCGCCGGCAACGACACCTACTTCGTCGACAGCAGCCAGGACGTCGTGGTCGAGCTCGCCGGCGGCGGCAGCGATACCATCCGGGCCTCCGCCAGCTACGTCGTGCCCGCCAATATCGAGACCCTCTACCTCACCGGCACCAACGCCATCGACGGCGACGCCCGCAGCCTCACCACCGCCATCACCGTCTACGGCAACGGCGCCCCCAACCAGATCTGGGGCGGCGCCGGCAACGACACCTACTTCGTCGACAGCAGCCAGGACGTCGTGGTCGAGCTCGCCGGCGGCGGCAGCGATACCCTCCGGGCCTCCGCCAGCTACGTCGTGCCCGCCAATATCGAGACCCTCTACCTCACCGGCACCAACGCCATCGACGGCGACGCACGCGGCCTCGCCACCGCCATCACCATCTACGGCAACGGCGCGGCCAACCAGCTCTGGGGCGGCGCCGGCAACGACACGCTCGACGGCGGTGCCGGCGACGACACCATGACCGGCGGCACCGGCGACGACACCTACATCGTCGACAGCAGCCAGGACATCGTGGTCGAGCTCGCCGGCGGCGGTAACGATACCCTCAAGACCTCGGTCAGCTACGTCGTGCCGGCGAGCATCGAGACCCTCTACCTCACCGGCTCGGCCGCCATCGACGGCGACGCCCGCAGCCTCACCACCGCCATCACCGTCTACGGCAACGGCGCCAACAACCAGATCTGGGGCGGCTCCGGCAACGACTACATCAATGGCGGCGCCGGCGACGACACCATGACCGGCGGCGCGGGCGACGACACCTACATCGTCAACTCCAGCCAGGACGTCGTGGTCGAGCTCACCGGCGGCGGCAACGACAACATCCAGTCCTCCGCCAGCTACGTCGTCCCTGCCAACATCGAGACCCTCTACCTCACCGGCTCGGCCGCCATCGACGGCGACGCCCGTGGCCTCACCACCAATGTCGGCCTGTTCGGCAACAGCGCCAACAACCAGCTCTGGGGCGGCTCCGGCAACGACTACATCAATGGCGGCGCAGGCGACGACACGATGACCGGCGGCGCGGGCGACGACACCTACATCGTCATCTCCAGCCAGGACGTCGTGGTCGAGCTCACCGTCGGCGGCAACGACAACATCCAGTCCTCCGCCAGCTACGTCGTCCCTGCCAACATCGAGACCCTCTACCTCACCGGCTCGGCCGCCATCGACGGCGACGCCCGTGGCCTCACCACCAATGTCGGCCTGAACGGCAACAGCGCCAGCAACCAGCTCTGGGGCGGCTCCGGCAACGACACGCTCAACGGCGGCGCCGGCGCCGACATCATGACGGGCGGCGCCGGCAACGACTACTACGTCGTGGACAACGTCCAGGACGTCGTGGTCGAGCTCGCCGGTGGCGGCAGCGACATGGTCTCCACCTCGGTCAGCTTCGCCGCGCCGGACGAAGTCGAAACCCTGTCCATGTCCGGCAGCGCCAACCTCTGGAGCAGGGGCAATGCCACCGGCGGCTCCGTCTACGGCAACAGCGGCAACAACATCCTCGAATCCGGCACCGGCAACAACTGGCTGACCGGCGGCAGGGGCACCGACACCTTCGTGCTCAACGCCGGCGGTCACGCCTCCGTCGCCGACTTCCGGGCCTATGGCGAAGCGGACCGGGTGGACCTCTCCGCCTTCCACGACCAGATCGCCTCGCTTGCCGTCACGACGCTGCCGGCCGGCACCCAGCTCACCATGGGGTCCGGGGAGACACTCTTCCTGCTCGGCATGTTCAGCGTCACCGTGTCGGGCGACTACGTCTACTGACCACGCCCACGGGCGAGGCGCAGCCCGGCGGGGACTGCGCCTTGTTCGAGCGTATCGCCTTCAGGGCGGATCCACGCAGCCGGGCATGCTCGCCGGCGACCAGGAAAAGGCGTGGGAACAACGGCTGGAGCCGCGTCCGCCCGATGCCGTCAGGCGGGCGCGGCTCCGGTCAAGACCGGGCCGGCGCCACCGCGCCCCTCAGGGCTCCAGCGTCACCCCGGTGCTGCGGACGATCTCCTGGAACCTCGAAAGCTGCTCGACCAGGAAAGTGCGGGTCTCCTCGGGCGTGTTCGGCCCGACCGCGTCCACGCCCGCCGTCTGCAGCCTCTCGCGCAGGCCGGGCTCGGCGATCGCGGCGTTGATGGCCCGGTTCAGCGCGGCCTGCACCGGCCCCGGGATGCCGCGCGGGCCGATGATGGCGTTGTAGGTCTCGATCTCGAAGCCGGGGAGCGCGCCTTCGGCCAGGGTGGGAATGTCGGGGAAGGCCGGGGTTCTGCGCGGACCCGTCACCGCCAGGCCCCGCACGCGCCCGTCGCGCACCTGCTGCGCCGCCGAGGCCAGCACGGCGATGCCCCAACCCGTCTCGTTGCGCGCGATGCTCTCCACCATCTGCCCGCCGCTGCGGTAGGCGGCATGCGGGAACTCGCCGTGCGTGCCGAGCCGAACCCGCAGCAGCTCGGCCGCGAGCTGCGGGATCGAGCCGACGCCGGAGCTGGCATAGGTGAAGCGGTCGGGCGGGCTTTCGCGCAGCAGGCGCACCGCCGCGACCGCGTCGCGTGCCGGAAAGTCGTTGCTGGCGATCAGCAGCAGCGGCCCGGTGCCGACGATGGCGATCGGCGTGAAGTCGTCGATCGGGTTGTAGCGCGTGCCGCCGCGGATGGCGTTGGGCGCCACGGAATGCGAGGAGGCCTCGATCAGCATGATGGTGTAGCCATCCGCCGGCTGCCGCCGCAACCAGTCGGCGGCGACCACCCCGCTCGCCCCCGGGCGGTTCTCCACCACGATGCGCCCGTTGGGCAGGTGCGCCTGCATGCGGTCCGCGACGAAGCGCGCGGCGATGTCGGTCGACCCTCCGGGCGCGAAGCCGGTGACCAGCGTGATCGGGTGATCCGGGAAGGACTGGGCGTGGACGGGCCCGGCGAGGGGGAAGGCCGCGGCAAGCCCTGCGAGCAGGGCCAGCGCGCGACGGCGCGGCGTGGACATCGATCCTCCGGCGACCAGTTCGTATCCGCGCAGGAAAGCGTGGCGACACGACGGAAGCAAGGCGACGCCGCACGGGCAGGGCCGGCACCGCGCGAAGGCGGTCCCGGCGCCTCACCCCCGATGGCGGGCGGGTGGAAGGGGCTTCCCCGGCGGCGGGGGACGCCCCCCGTGCGCCGCGGGACGCCTTCCCGATCAGCTACGCGTCAGCGCGTAGGTGTGGCTGCAGCCATCCTGCGACGAGGTGGAGCGTCCCTCGAAACGGGGCCCGCTGACCTGGCCGGTCAGGTTGCTGGTGCCGTTGCGCAGCACGCCATCCGTGCCGACGTCGGCGGTGAGCGGCTGGCCGGTGCTGAAATCCTGCACGCGCAGCGTGGCACGGCCGTCGAACACGCGAAGCTGGACGCGCGCCTGCGCGCCGGCGACACAGCGCGGGCCGCTGCCGCTGGTCTGGCGGTATCCGGAGTAGATGCCGTCGAAGCGCGACAGTTCCGGCCGGCTTTCCGGCGCCCGGGCTGCCGCGGCGCCGGTGGCGCGGGGCGCGGCCGGCGTCGGGTCGGCGGCGCAGCCGGCCAGCAGGGCGGCGAGGGCCAGCCCGGCGAGACGCCACGAGGCGACGCTTCCCGTGGCGGCAGGCTGGAAGGCGGGGTTCGCGTGACGGCGTTGCATGTGCTTGTTCGGCTCCCGGAATCGAGGTTCCCGCACCCGCCCCGCCAGGCGGCCGGTGCGGGCGGACAGGGCCGGGCCCGGCCCCGTGGAGGGCCGCGCCACGCCCGGTTCGATGCGGCGGCTCAGCCGCGCCCGTGGCAGTGCTTGTACTTGCGGCCGGAGCCGCAGGGGCATGGCGCGTTGCGCGGCGTGCGGCCCCAGGTGGCCGGGTCGTCGGGATCGACGCCCTCGGCGACCGGACGCGCCGGGAGGGGCGGCGCGGCGTAGTCGGCCTGGAGAGCCGGCTCCAGGCCGCCGGCCAGCGGCATGCCCTCCGCCTCGAACTGCGGCGAGGGGTGGCGCATGTCGAGCACCTGGATCGGCTCGGGGCTCGGCGGCGGCGCGCCGGGGAGCAGCTCGATGCGCATCAGCAGCGAGGTGACGCGCTCGCGCAGCTCCTGCAGCATGGCGTTGAACAGGCCGAAGGCCTCGCTCTTGTACTCGTTGAGCGGGTCGCGCTGGCCGTAGGCGCGCAGGCCGATGCCCTGGCGCAGATGGTCGAGCGAGAGCAGGTGCTCCTTCCACACCTGGTCGAAGACCTGCAGCAGCATCGACTTCTCGACGACGCGCATCATCTCCGGCCCGATCGTGGCCGCCTTGGCGGCGGCGGCGCGCTCGGCGGCGTCGCGCAGGCGCTCGCGGATCTGGGTCTCGTCGATCCCCTCCTCGCGGCCCCACTCCTCGACCGGCAGGTCGAGGCCGAGCACGTTGCGCGCCTGCTCGGCAAGCCCCTTGAGGTCCCACTGCTCGGCATAGGCGTGCTCGGGGATGGCGCGGGCGACCATCTCGTCCACCACCTCCTCGCGCATCTCGGCGATGGTCTCGGCGACGTCGCCGGCCTGCATGAAGGCGCGCCGCTGGGCGTAGACCTCCTTGCGCTGGTCGTTCATCACGTCGTCGTACTTGAGCAGGTTCTTGCGCGTGTCGAAGTTGCGCGCCTCGACCTTCTTCTGCGCCTTCTCCAGCGCCTTGTTGATCCAGGGATGGACGATCGCCTCGCCCTCCTTGAGCCCGAGGCGCTGGAGCATCCCGCCCATCCGGTCGGAGCCGAAGATGCGCATCAGGTCGTCTTCGAGCGAGAGGAAGAAGCGGCTGGCGCCGGGATCGCCCTGGCGGCCGGAGCGGCCGCGGAGCTGGTTGTCGATGCGCCGGGATTCGTGCCGCTCGGTACCGATCACGAACAGGCCGCCCGCCTGCTTCACCGTCTGCTGCGCCGCCTGCACCTGCGCGCGCGCCTCGGCGAGCCTCGCCTCGTACTCGGGCCCCTCGTTGTCGCCCACCGCGGCGGCGGCCAGCATCTCCGGGTTGCCGCCCAGCTTGATGTCGGTGCCGCGGCCGGCCATGTTGGTGGCGATGGTCACGGCCCCCGGCGCGCCGGCCTGGGCGATGATCTCCGCCTCCTGCTCGTGGTAGCGGGCGTTCAGCACCGCGTGCGGCACCTGCTTCTGCTTGAGCAGGGAGGAGATCAGCTCGCTCTTCTCGATCGAGGTGGTGCCGACCAGCACGGGCTGGCCGCGCTCGCGCGCCTCGGCGATGAGCTGGCTGACCGCCTCGTACTTCTCGCGCGCCGAACGGTAGACCTCGTCGTCCTCGTCCTTGCGGGCGACGGCGACGTTGGTCGGGATCTCCATCACCTCGAGCTTGTAGATCTCGGCGAACTCGTCGGCCTCGGTCAGCGCCGTGCCGGTCATGCCGGCGAGCTTGGGGTAGAGGCGGAAGTAGTTCTGGAAGGTGATCGAGGCCAGCGTCTGGTTCTCGGGCTGGACGGTGACGTGCTCCTTGGCCTCCAGCGCCTGGTGCAGACCGTCCGAGTAGCGCCGGCCCTCCATCATGCGGCCGGTGAACTCGTCGATGATCACCACCTTGTCCTGCCGCACGATGTAGTCCACGTCGCGCGCGAACAGGGTGTGGGCACGCAGCGACTGCTGCACGTGGTGGACCAGCGTGACGTTCTGGAAGTCGTAGAGGCCGCTCTCCTCCTCCAGCAGCCCGGCCTCGGCCAGCATCGCCTCCACCGTCTCGGCGCCGGCCTCGGTCATCGAGACGGTCTTCATCTTCTCGTCCTTCTCGTAGGAGGACGGGTCCCCGACCAGGCGCTTCACCACCTCGTCCACGCTGCGGTAGAGGTCGGAGCTGTCCTCGGCGGGACCGGAGATGATGAGCGGCGTGCGCGCCTCGTCGATCAGGATGCTGTCCACCTCGTCGACGATGGCGTAGCTGAAGGGGCGCTGGACCATCTCCTCCAGCCGGTACTTCATGTTGTCGCGCAGGTAGTCGAAGCCGAATTCGTTGTTGGTGCCGTAGGTGACGTCGGCGGCATAGGCCTCGCGCCGCTCGTCGTCGGTCAGGCCGTGGACGATGCAGCCGACCGTGAGGCCCAGCCAGCGGTAGAGCCGCCCCATCTCGGTCGCGTCGCGGCGCGCCAGGTAGTCGTTGACGGTGACGACGTGCACGCCCCGGCCCTGCAGCGCGTTGAGGTAGACGGGCAGGGTCGCGACCAGGGTCTTGCCCTCGCCGGTCTTCATCTCGGCGATGCGCCCCTCGTGCAGCACCATGCCGCCGATCATCTGCACGTCGAAGTGGCGCAGGCCGAGCACGCGCCTGGAGGCCTCCCGCACCGTGGCGAAGGCCTCGGGCAGGATGGCGTCCAGCGTCTCGCCGCCGGCGAGGCGCTCGCGGAAGGCGGCGGTGCGGGCCTGGAGCTCCTCGTCCGACAGGGCGGCGATCCCGGGTTCCAGCGCGTTGATGGCGGGCACCCGCGCCTGGAAGCGCTTCAGGGCGCGGTCGTTGCTGGTGCCGAAGAGGCTGCGGGCGAGGCGGTCGAGGAACATAAGGCCCAGGGTCTCCGGGTGGCTGGCCGGGCGCATCGCCGGCAGGCGCGACGGCGCCGCATCCACCCCGGCTGGAATCCGGCAGCCCGGCCCCGAGACGTATCGGGAGCGCGCATCGGGATCGGGGTGCGCCGGGCTGGCCCGTCGGGTGCGGCGGACGGGCATGGGCCCCGGGGGCACGGCCAGCGGGGCGCGGTCCGGCGGCGCTGTCCGGGCGACGCGGCCCCGGATCGGTCCGGCCGGCGGCAGGGTGCGGCGGGCGAGAGATAGGCGGGCGGCCGAAGCGCGTCAACGCCGCCTCGGCCGCCGGGGGATCCGGCGCACGGCGCGGCCGGCAGCGGGGCCCGGCGACTCCGCCTGCGCCCGCCTCGCGGGCAGGTGCCCCGCCCTATCGCGCCCGGCACGGGTTGCGTTGCGCGAGGGCGCGCAGCGCGGGCGGCAACTGCCCGGTCCCGTCGGCCGTGGCGAGCATGGCACGGCCCGCGGACGGCGCGACCGGCCGGATGTCGGGCGCGTCGAAGGCGCCGCTGATCCGCAGCGGCACGTCCAGCGCGAGGGCGCCGGTGGTCGACCGCTCGCTGCCGATGGTGACGTCGAGCTGCCGCCGGGCGAGGTCGAAGCGGCCGTAGCCGGCGAGGGTGCCGTGCTCGGCGCGCAGGCGCAGCGACGGGACCGTGCCGGACGCGCCCTCCAGCCCGATCACGCCCAGCAGGCAGCGCATCGGGCTGTTGCCGCGCGACGTGCGGAACAGGGCCCGCAGGTCGAGCGAGGCCATCTCCACCACCTCCCGCCTGATGCTGCCGCCCGTCATGCCCAGCACCGCCACGAGGCGCGCCGCCGCCAGGGCGGCGCCCGGCGAGCCGCCGGCGGCGGACGCCACGGCCTGGGCCTCGACCGGCCCCTGCAGGGGCAGGGTGCCGAGGCCGAGCGCCTGCCCCAGCGCCCGGACCTCGACGCCGGTCATGGCGGCCTCGGCGGCGATCCGCCCGCCCTCCCCCCTACCCTCCCCTGGGCCCGTCGGCTCCGCCTGCGCCGTCAGCCGGACATGGCCGCCGAGCCAGGCGAGGGTCAGTTCCTCCACCGCAAGGCGCCCCGCCGTCAGGCGGGTGTGGAGCGCGACGTCGGCGACGCGCACCCCGGCATGGGAAAGGCGCCGCGCCGACAGCCGTAGGTCGAGCAGCGCCCCGGGCGCGCGGAGGGCGGCGAAGGACAGGTCGGAGTCCCCGCCGCCGCCGGCCAGCAGCGGATCGAGGTCGAGATCGGCGAAGGCGACGGTGCCCGCGACGTGGTCCGGTTCGCCGCGGCCGCCTTCGTCGAGCTCCAGCACGACCGACTCGATGCCGGCGCCGCCGAGCGCGCCCCGACCCTCCGCCGGGGCCTTGGTCAGCCGCCAGTGGTCGCCCCGACGTATCAGGGTGCCGGCGAGGCGCAGCGGCACCGCCGGTCCCTCCTTCACCCCGGCGAAGGCCAGCAGCGCCGTCAGCCGGGGCGCGTCCAGCGCCAGACGGCCATCGGCGCCGTCGACGTTCAGCGGATCGGCCATCCGGCCCTCGAAGCGCAGCGTGGCGCCGTTCGAGGCGAGTTGCAGCACCGTCGGCACCGGCGTGGCGGCGTCGCGCATCGCCGCCAGCGAGGCCAGCTCCCAGTCCAGAGTCGCCGGCACGTCGTTGTAGGCGCCGCGCGCCGCGAGCCTGACGGGCGCGCCCTGCCCCCCTTCCCCGCCCTCGCCCGCCGTCCCGGCCGCGCCGCCGGCATCGACCGTGGCGGTGTCGAGCCGGATCCGCAGCAGGGCGCCGCTGCCGGTGCGGTAGTCCACCTCGCCATCGGCGAGGCGCAGCGACTGCGGCACGGGGAAGTCGCGCGGCCCGGGCGGCGGTGTGGCCGGGGCTGGGGCCGGAGCGGCGGCAGGGTCGGAGTCGGGCGCGGCCGCAGGCGCGGGAGCGGCGGCGGGCGCGGGCGCCGGGGCGGCGTCGGCCCCGGCGCCGCCGAAGCGCCAATTGCCGTGCCCCGCCGCGTCGCGCTCCAGCAGCAGCCGCATCCCCTCGACGGACGCCGCCCGGATCGCCACCGGGCCGCGCAGCAGCGACCACGCCGCCACCTCGGCCGAGGCGGTGCGCACCTCCAGCATGTCCGGCCTGCTGCCGCCTTCCATGTTGCCGAGGCGCAGCCCGCGCAGCTCGACCGCGATCCAGCGCCCCGGCGTCACCCGCAGCGAGTCGAGGGCGACCGGGCGGCCCAGCCACCAGCCGGCGAGCCGGATGGCGGGCGTGGCCAGCTCGACCCGGCCGAGCAGCAGCCAGGCGGCGACGGCCAGGGCGCCCAGGCCGAGGAGGAGCAGCAGCCCGATCCGGGCGATCCAGCGGAGCAAGGCGGGTGTTCCTCCCCGAAGCCATCCCGGCCTGAAACCGTCCCGGCGGTGCCGCCGGGGGTCGGCCAGGGCCAGCAACGCGCGATGCCGGCGGCGGTCGCACGTCCCCACCCTGGCGGCTGCCCCCCCTGGAAGATGGCCCCCCTGGGAGATGGCTCGCCGGGTCGCGGCGCCTCCGGGCGCCCCAACGGTCGGCCCCTGGGGCAGCAACGGCCGGGTCGCATCTTGACCACCGGCCCCGCCGGGCCGATTCTCCGACCGGACCGGGGTGCCCGCGCGTCGCGGGCTGAGATCATACCCGTCGAACCTGATCTGGGTCGCGCCAGCGAAGGGAGTCACGTCATCTTGCCATCGTCGCCACCATTGCCGGCGCCCCAGCGGCCTCCACCGCGCCTCCCCCTGGCGTCTCCCCTGGCACCGCCCCCGGCGTCCTCCGGCGGGCCGTCCCGGCGGCCGACTCCCGGCCGCCGCCTTGCCCCTGCCGCCCGGCCGCGCCACATCGCTGCGAACATGGCAGGCACGGCATGACGACCAGCATCGCGATCGAACTCAACGGCGAGCCGCGGGAGCTCGCCGGCCCCGCCACGGTGGCCGACCTGCTGGCGGCGATCGGCCTCGACGCGCGCAAGGTCGCGGTCGAGCGCAACCTCGAGATCGTGCCGCGCTCCACCTACGCCGAGACGGCGCTCGCCAGCGGCGACCGGCTCGAGATCGTGCACTTCATCGGAGGGGGCTGACCCCATGGACGGAATTCAGGCAGCCATCAGCGCCGACAGCGTGGACGAGGGCTGGACCGTCGCCGGCCGGAACTTCCGCTCGCGCCTCATCGTCGGCACCGGCCGCTACAAGGACCTGGAGGAGACGGGCCGCGCCATCGCGGCGTCGGGCGCCGAGGTCGTCACCGTCGCGGTGCGGCGGGTGAACCTCGCCGACCCGAAGGCGCCGATGCTCCAGGACCACGTGGACCCGAAGAAGTACTTCTACCTGCCCAACACCGCCGGCTGCTTCACCGCGCAGGACGCGGTGCGCACGCTGCGCCTGGCGCGCGAGGCGGGCGGGTGGAACCTCGTCAAGCTGGAGGTGCTGGGGCCGCCGCCCTTCCTCTACCCCGACATGCGCGCCACCTTCGAGGCGGCCGAGGCGCTGCTCAAGGACGGCTTCGAGGTGATGGTGTACTGCGCCGACGACCCGGTGGCGGCCAAGCGCCTGGAGGAGATGGGCTGCTGCGCCATCATGCCGCTCGGCGCCCCGATCGGCTCCGGCCTCGGCCTGCAGAACAAGGTGATGATCCGCGCCATCGTCGAGCAGTCGAAGGTGCCGGTGCTGGTGGATGCCGGCGTCGGCACCGCCTCGGACGCGGCGGAGGCGATGGAGCTGGGCTGCGACGCGGTGCTGATGAACAGCGCCATCGCCCATGCCCAGCACCCGGTGCTGATGGCCCGCGCCATGAAGGCGGCGGTGGAGGCGGGGCGCCTCGCCTACCTCGCCGGCCGGATGAAGCGGCAGGAGGCGGCGGACCCGTCCAGCCCGCTCACCGGGCTGATCCGCTAGCCGCGCCGCCGGCGCCGTGCCGCTGCCCCGGCTGCTGCGCACCCTGCTGCGCGGCCCGCTGACCGACCCGGCGCCGCCGGTGGCGGAGCCGGTGGTCGAGGCGCTGGCGCAGCGGCTGGAGGCGGCGTCGCGGCAGCGCCTGGGCCGCTCGCTGGCGATCCGCGAGGTGGACAGCGGCTCCTGCAACGGCTGCGAGCTGGAGATCAACGCGCTCGCCAACGTCGTGTACGACCTGGAGCGGTTCGGGCTGCGCCTGGTCGCCTCGCCGCGCCACGCCGACGTGCTGCTCGTCACCGGCCCGCTCTGCCGCAACATGCGCGAGGCGCTGGAGCGCACCTACGCCGCCATGCCGGAGCCGCGCTGGGTGGTGGCGGCGGGCGACTGCGCGCTGGATGGCGGGCTGTTCCGCGATTCCTACGCGGTGGAAGGCGGTGTCGGCGCCGCCCTGCCGGTCGATCTGGTGATCCCGGGCTGCCCCCCTTCCCCCACCCAGTTGCTGGAAGGGTTGCTGGCGCTGCTGGAGGCGCAGGAGCCGCCCCTGCCGCCGCGCCTGGCCCGGCGCCGCTGACGCGGACCACACCTGCCGCCGCCATGACGTAAGCGTGAGCGATGCGGCCCGGCACTGTCTCCGATTTGTCATCGCCCCTTCACGGCCCTGTCGTGCCGCCGGCCTAAGAGCCGCCCGTGACCGAGGCACCCGCATGCTTGTCCTGGACGATCTGACCCGCCGCTTCGGCGAGCGGGCGGCGGTGGACCGCGTATCGCTCAACATCAAGCCCGGCAGCTTCGTGGGCGTGATCGGCCGCTCCGGCGCCGGCAAGTCCACCCTGCTGCGTATGATCAACCGCCTGGCCGAGCCGAGCGGCGGCACGATCCGCTGGAACGACGAGGACGTGACGGCGCTGCGCGGCCGCCCCCTGCGGGAATGGCGGGCGCGCTGCGCCATGATCTTCCAGCAGTTCAACCTCACCGGCCGGCTCGACGTGCTGACCAACGTGCTGGCGGGCCGGCTGAGCCGGGTGCCGGCGCACCGCTCGCTGCTCAAGCTGTGGTCGGTCGAGGAGCGCGCCGTGGCGCTGGCGGCGCTGGAGCGGCTCGACATCGCCAACCTCGCGGCGCAGCGGGCGGACCGGCTCTCCGGCGGCCAGCAGCAGCGCGTGGCGATCGCCCGCGCCCTGGTGCAGGAGCCCGAGATCATCCTGGCCGACGAGCCGATCGCCTCGCTCGACCCGCGCAACACGCGCCTCGTGATGGACGCGCTGGCGCGGATCAACGTGGATTACGGCATCACCATCCTGTGCAACCTGCACTCGCTCGACGTCGCCCGGCACTACTGCCACCGGCTGGTCGGCCTCGCCGCCGGGCGCGTGGTGTTCGACGGCCGCCCCGAGATGCTCGACGAGGCGGCGGTGCGCGCCCTCTACGGGCTGGAGGCCGAGGCGCCGGCGGTGCCGCCCGAGGCGATGGACGCCGCCCGCAACGCCAGCATGCGGACGGCCGCCTTCCAGTACTGAGCCGGGCCAGTACTGCGCCGGGCCAGTACCGAGCCGGGCCAGTACCGAGCCGGGCCAGTACTGAGCCGGCCCCGTACCGGGACCCGGGCCAGCCGAACCGAGATCCGAACCGAGACCGGCGGCCCACGCCGGCATCCGCCTTCTTTCACGCCTCCCCGCGCCGCGGCGCCCGTGCGCTCGGGCCGGGGATGTCCAGACAGGGAAGAGTACCATGCTCACTCGTCGCACGATGCTCGGCGCGGCCGGCCTGGCCGCGGCGCCGCTCGCCGCCCCCCTCCGCGCCGCGCATGCCCAATCCCCCGCCCCGGCCTGGCGCGCCCAGTTCCCGGAGCTGGTCTTCGCGATCATCCCGGCCGAGAACGCCTCCGGCGTGGTCGAGCGCTGGTCGCCCTTCACGGACTTCCTGTCGCGCAAGCTCGGCACCAAGGTCACGCTGCGCATCGCCAACGACTACGCGGCGGTGATCGAGGGGCAGCGCTCGGGCAACATCCACATCGCCTCCTACGGCCCCTCCTCCTTCGCGCGCGCGTTGATGACGGGCGTGCAGATCACCGCCTTCGCCATCGAGACCAATCCCGACGGCACCAAGGGCTACCACTCGGTCTTCTACGTGAAGGCGGATTCACCCTTCCAGAAGGTCGAGGACCTGCGCGGGAAGAATCTCGGCCTCGTCGATCCCAACTCCACCTCCGGCAACAACGTGCCGCGCTTCGCGCTGAACAAGATGGGGATCAACCCCGACACCTTCTTCGCGCGCGTGATCTACACCGGCAGCCACGAGAACGCGGTGATCGCGCTCCAGCAGGGCACGGTGGACATGGCCGCCAACTGGTGGAACACGCCGGAGGAGTCCAACCTCCAGCGCATGGCGCGCAAGGGCATGGTGAAGGCGGAGGATTTCCGCATCATCTTCAAGTCGGACGAGATCGTGAACTCGCCGATGGCCTATCTCGACAGCCTGCCGCAGGCGCTGCGCGACGCGATCCGCACCGCGACGCTCTCCATGCCGCAGGAGGACCCGCAGGGCTTCAACCGGATCTACGAGGGCAAGCAAGGCCCCTGGCAGCCGGTGGACAACGCCGCCTACCAGCCGATCATCGAGCTGAACCGCTTCGTCGACAACCTGCGCCGCCGCAGCCAGTGACGGCCGCGCCGCCCCTCCTCCCCGGAGGGGCGGCCGCCGCGGAGCCTGCCGACATGGCCGCACTCCTGCCCCCGCTCCACCGCGCGCGCTACGACGTGCTCGCCGCCGGGTACGACGCGGCGCTGCGCGAGCGCCGCCGCGGCACGCTGCGCGCCGTCGCCGCCATGGTGGCGCTCACCCTGCTCTCCGGCTGGGTGACCGGCGCCGATCCCGCGCGCCTCGTCCGGCACTTCCCGGCCTTCCTCTCCTATTTCGACCGCATCCTGACGCTCGATTCCGGCGCCCGCGTCTGGACCGACCCGGGCGAGTGGTTCTGGGGCCTGCGTCGCTGGCTGGGGCTGCTCGGCGACACGCTGCTGATCGCCTATGCCGGCACGCTGCTCGGCGCCGCCGCCGGCTTCCTGTGCAGCTTCGCCACCGCCGCCAACCTCGTCCCGAACCCGCTGCTGCGCGGCGCGGTGAAGCGCGGCCTCGAATTCTGCCGCACCGTGCCGGACATCGTCTTCGCGCTGATCTTCGTGATCGCCTTCGGCCTCGGCCCGATGCCGGGCGTGCTGGCCATCGCCATCCACACGGCGGGCGCGCTGGGCAAGCAGCTTTCCGAGGTGGTGGAGAACGTCGATCCGAAGCCGATCGAGGGCCTCGCCGCCACCGGCGCCGCCTGGCCGGCGCTGGTGCGCTTCGCCGTGGTGCCGCAGGTGCTGCCGAACTTCGCCAGCTACGCGCTGCTGCGCTTCGAGATCAACGTGCGCCAAGCCTCGGTGATGGGCTTCGTCGGCGCGGGCGGCATCGGCCAGGACCTGATCGAGGCGATCCGGAAATTCTACTACGCCGACGTCTCCGCCATCCTCTGCCTGCTGATCCTCACCGTGATGGCGATCGACCTCGTCACCGAACGGATGCGCCACCGGCTGATCGGCGGCGAGCCATGAGCGACGCCCCGATGCCGCATCCCGCCCCGCCACGACAGCGTCTCGGCGCCATGGCGCTCGCCGACCTGCCCGGCCTGACGACGCGCCACCCGGCGCAGTTCCGTGCCATGCCGCCCGGTCGGCTGGCCGGGCTGATCGCCACCGCGGCGGCGCTCGGCCTGCTGGTCTTCGCGCTGTGGCGGCTGGAATTCTCGCCGGCGCGGCTGCTCGGCGGCATCGGCGCGCTGGGCCGCTTCCTGGTGCTGATGCTGCCGCCCGATCCCGGCTCCTGGACACGCGCCGGGCTGATCCTGCACGGCCTCGCGGAGACCGTCGCGATCGCCTTCCTCGGTACGCTGATGGCGGCGATCCTCGCCCTGCCGCTGGCGCTGCTCGGGGCGCGCAACACCACGGTGAACCGGCTGGTGCAGTTCCTCGCGCGCCGCTTCCTCGACGGGGTGCGCGGCATCGACGCGCTGATCTGGGCGCTGATCTGGATCAGCGTGGTCGGCCTCGGCCCCTTCGCAGGCGTGCTGGCGATCATGACCAGCGATGTCGGCACCTTCGGCAAGATGTTCTCCGAGGCGATCGAGGCGACGGACCGCCGCGCCGCCGAGGGCATCACCGCGGCGGGCGGCAGCAGGCTCCAGCGCATCCGCTTCGGCGTGCTGCCGGAGGTGCTGCCGGTGCTGGCCGGGCAGGCGCTCTACCTGTTCGAGTCCAACACGCGCTCCTCCACCATCATCGGCATCGTCGGCGCGGGCGGCATCGGGCTCTACCTGTCGGAGATGATCCGCACGCTGGAATGGCAGAGCGTGTCCTTCATCATCCTGCTGATCCTGATGACGGTGGCGCTGATCGACTTCCTGTCCTCGAAGCTGCGGGCGGCGATCGCGTCGGGGGGCTGAGGGGCGGGCGCGCCGCGTCGGCGAGGGAGGGCTTTGCCCTCCCCCGCGCCCCCTCCCACCAAAGGGCGAAGCCCCTTTGGAAACCCCGTTCGGAAAGAGCGGCCCGACCGTTTCAACACCCCGGACCCGAACGAATAGAGGTCCAGGAGGGCCTCGCCCTCCTGGTGGATGGGGTCCGGGGAAGGCGAAGCCTTCCCCGAAAAAGCGCCGGCCGCTTCACCCCATCAGCCGTTCCGGCTCCAGGCTCGCATACAGATCGCCCGAATTCGCCGCATGCGGCAGCGCCGCCAGCCACGCCGCCATGGCGCCGGCATCGACGGGCGTCGTGTGTTCGAAGCGCATGCTCTCGCCGAGGCAGGCGTTGAAGGCGCGGTAGCCCAGCGCCGAGAGCCGGCGCAGCGCCGCCTGCGCCACGTCGCGCTGGATGGTGGTGAACTCCACGCTGATGCCGCGCGGCGCGCGGGAGAGGCCGTCCAGCGCCGCCGCCTCGTGCCCCTCCACGTCGATCTTGCAGAAATCCGGCAGGCCGTGCGCCGCGGCCAGCGCGTCCAGCGTGACGACCGGCCGTTCCAGCGCGCCGTCCCAGTGCTGGCCTTCCCAGCCCGACGCGTCCCGGGCCGCCGCGATGAAGGCGTCGCTGGCCGTCGCCACGGTCGGGTTGCCGGCGTTGAGGTGCAGCACGGCCCGGCCGGGCGCGGCGCCGACCAGCGCCGGCACCACGGACACGTCGCGGAGCAGCAGCCGCAGCAGGCGGGCGAGGCGCGGCTGCGGCTCCACCGCGACGACACGGGCGCCGAGGCGGCAAAAGCTCGCCGCGCGGTCGCCCACATGCGCGCCGATGTCGAAGCCGAGCTCGCCGGGGCCGAGGAAGCGGCGGTGGAAGCGGTCCAGCGCCGCCGCGCGGCCGGGCGCGTAGTAGGTGCGCAGGGAACGGCCGATGGCGCGCGCTTCCGGGGCAAGGGTCAAGGGGGCCAGGGTCAAGGGACGAACAGCAGCGCCGCGCCGCCGGCCGCTTCCGGCGGCACCAGCAGGGCGCCGCCCGGCATCTCCCGCGCGGTGCCGGCCAGCACGCGGCGCGCGGCGGCGTTGCCGTCGCCGGTGCGCAGCACCAGCGCAGCGATGGCGGGCATGGGCGGCGGCGCCATGCCGGGCAGCTCGGCGGCGAGGGCGGCCGGGGGCAGGATGCGCAGCCGGGTCGGCATGGCGGGCGATTCCGGCCCGGCCGCGCCGGCCGCACCCGGCAGCACCAGCGCGTAGCCGCCGGCCGGGTCCGGCTCCAGCGGCAGGCCGGCGAGGCGGGAGAGGCGTGCCGCCGTCTCGGCCGGCGGGTCGGCGACGAGGATCGCGGCCTCCAGCGCCACGGCGCCGTTGGCGTGGTCCATCCAGCGTGGCTGCCAGACCAGTTCCGGCGTCAGGTGGCGGATGAGTTGCAGCCGCCCTTCCGGCGCGTCGGGCAGGGGCAGGCGGGCGAAGCGGGCGCGCGGGCCGTCCGGTGCCTCCACCGGCCGTTCCAGCCAGGCGATGCCGGGGATGTCGATGCCGGCCCGCCGGAGGCGCGCGAGGTTGGCCTCGGGGTCGTCGATCGCCAGGGCGAGGATGTGGGCGCCGTGGAAGCGCGCCAGGAAGCCGCCGAGACCGTTGTCGTGCAGCGCGGGGTCGAGGATCGCGATCAGCTCGATGTAGCCGTGGCGCAGGAAGGCGCAGCGGTTGCCGCTGCCGAAGGGCTCCACCGGCAGGTCGGGGCGGCGGCGGCCGCTCTGGCGCGCCACGGGCGAGAGGGTGAAGCCCAGGCGCTCGTAGGCGGCGGCGAGCGGCGCCAGCGACGGCCCGGCGATGCCGACATGGTCGAGGGCGACGGCATGCCCGCCGCCCGCCATGCCGTCGCTCACGGCGCCCTGCCCGCCGCCTCGGGCGGCCAGCCGGGCGGGTTCTCGTACTTGTCGAGCAGCCAGGATTCCGGCTCGGCCAGGGCGTCGGCGTACCACTGCGCCACCAGCGGATGCGCGCGCACGACGGACACGTAGTCCTGCGTCGCGTCCGAGACCGGCGGCTTCCAGGTCAGCAGCCGCGCCACCACCGGGGCGAACATGGCGTCGGCCAGGCCGAATTCGCCGCCGAACAGGAACGGGCCGCCGCCGGCCGCGCGCGCCTCGGCCCAGATCGCCTCGATGCGCGCGAGGTCGGCGAGCGAGTCCGGGTTCTGCCCGCCCCCCGGGAATTCGCGGCCGAGATTCATCGGCATGGCGATGCGCAGCGCCCGGAAGCCGGCATGCATCTCGGCGGCGACCGAGCGCGCCCAGGCGCGCGCGGCGGCATCGGCCGGCCACAGGCCCGGCGCCTGCTCGGCGCAGTATTCGGCGATGGCGAGGCTCTCCCAGACCCGGACGCCGCGATGCTCCAGATAGGGCACGAGCCGGTTGGGCGAGGCGGCACGGATCGCCGGCGTGCCGTTCGGCCCCAGCGGCAGCACCACCTCCTCGACGTCCAGCCCGGCGAGGCGGACGCAGAGCCAGCCGCGCAGGCTCCAGGAGGAGTAGCGGCGGTTGCCGAGGAAAAGGCGGCCTTCGGGCATCGGGCGGTTCCTCTCGACGCGAGAGGGCGCATCCTGCCACGGCCGGGCCCCAGGGGGGAATCCGGGGAGAACGGAGGGCGCCCCGCGCCCCCCCGCCGCGCCTACCGGTCGAGCAGGCTTTCCAGGTAGCGCCCGTAGCCGCTGTTGCGCAGCGTCGCCGCCAGCCGGCGCAGCCCGGCCTCGTCGAGGAAGCCCTTGCGCCAGGCGATCTCCTCGGGCGCCGCGATCTTCTGGCCCGTGCGCTTCTCGATGGCGCGCACGAACTCGCCCGCCTCCAGCAGGCTGTCATGCGTGCCGGTGTCGAGCCAGGCATAGCCGCGGCCGAGGCGGCAGACATGCAGCGTGCCCTCGTCGAGATACACCTTGTTGAGGTCGGTGATCTCCAACTCGCCGCGCGGCGAGGGCTGCAATGCGCGCGCGATCTGCGCGGCGCGGCCGTCGTAGAAGTAGAGCCCCGTCACCGCCCAGTCGGAGCGCGGCTTCGCCGGCTTCTCCTCGATCGAGAGGGCGCGGTCCTCGCCGTCGAATTCCACCACGCCGTAACGCTCGGGATCGGCCACGTGATAGGCGAAGACCGAGGCGCCGGCGCCGCGCCCCTGCGCCACCTGCATCTGGTGCTCCAGGTCGTGGCCGTAGAAGATGTTGTCGCCGAGGATCAGCGCGGAGGGCTCGCCGGCCAGGAATTCCTCGGCCAGCACCAGCGCGTGCGCGATGCCGCGCGGCGCGTCCTGCTCCACGAAGGTGAGCCGCACGCCCCATTGCGAGCCGTCGCCCAGCAGGCGCCGGAACAGCGGCAGGTCGTGCGGCGTCGAGATCACCATGATGTCGCGGATGCCGGCCAGCATCAGCACCGAGAGCGGGTAGTACACCATCGGCTTGTCGTAGACCGGCATGAGCTGCTTGGAGACGGCCAGCGTCGCCGGATAGAGCCGCGTGCCGCTGCCGCCGGCGAGGACGATGCCCTTCATGGAGTCAGCCTCTCCCCTCATCGGCACGGCCCGTGCGCGGGCCGGCCAGCGCATCCAGGCACGCCTCCAGCCCCGCGCGCCAGTCCGCCGCGCGGATGCCGTGGATGCGCTCGATCTTCCCGCAGTCCAGCCGGGAATCCGCCGGGCGCACGGCGCGCGTCGGATATTCGTGCGTCGCGATGGCGCGCAGTTCCGGCGCCTTCTGCCCGCGTGCGGCGGCGCCGGCGAAGATCGCCTCGGCGAAGCCGTGCCAGGTGGTGTGCGGCGCGCCGGTGAGGTGGAACACGCCGAAGGCCGCATCGCCCGCCGGTGCGGCGACGAGGCGCGGCGCCATGGCGACGACGGCGGCGGCGAGGTCGTCGGCGAAGGTCGGCGCGCCGTGCTGGTCCGCCACCACGCTCACCTGCGGTCGCTCGCGCCCGAGGCGCAGCATGGTCTTGACGAAATTGCCGCCATCCGGCGAGCAGACCCAGGCGGTGCGCAGGATCACGGAACGGGGGTTGGCCGCCAGCACCGCCCGTTCGCCGGCCAGCTTGGTGCGGCCATAGGCGCCGGTCGGCGACGGCGCGTCCTCCTCGGTGTAGGGCGCGCCCTTGGTGCCGTCGAACACGTAGTCGGTCGAGTAGTGGACGAAGGGCAGCCCGGCGGCGGCGGCGGCCCCGGCCAGCAGCCCGGCGCCGGTCGCGTTCACGGCGAGCGCCGTCGCCTCGTCGTCCTCGGCGCGATCGACCGCCGTGTAGGCGGCGGCGTTCACCACGAGGTCGGGCGTGGCCTCGCGCATCGCCGCCGCGATGCTGTCGGCGCTGGTGATGTCGAGCGCGGGCGGCTCCAGCGCCACCGTCGCATGCCCGGCGGCGCCGAGCTTGGCGACCAGCGCGCGGGCGACCTGCCCCTCGCGCCCGGCGATCAGGACGCGCATCAGCCCGCCTTCCCGGCGAGAAGACCCAGCCGCTCGCCCGCATATTTCTGCTCGCGCAGCGGCCGCCACCACCACTCGTTGTCGAGGTACCAGCGCACCGTCTTCTCGATGCCGCTTTCGAAGGTCTCGGCGGCGCGCCAGCCGAGTTCGCCCTCGATCAGCGAGGGGTCGATGGCGTAGCGCCGGTCGTGGCCCGGCCGGTCGGTCACGAAGGTGATCAGGCGGCGGCGCGAGCCTTGACCGTCCGGCGCCAGCCGGTCGAGCAGGTCGCACACCGTCTCCACCACGGCGAGGTTGCGCCGTTCCGAGCGGCCGCCGACGTTGTAGGTCCCGCCCGGCCGGCCGCGCCGCAGCACCGCGATCAGCGCCGAGACGTGATCCTCGACGAACAGCCAGTCGCGCACGTTGGCGCCGTCGCCGTAGACCGGCAGCGGCTTCCCTTCCAGCGCGTTCAGGATCACCAGCGGGATCAGCTTCTCGGGGAAGTGGAACGGCCCATAATTGTTCGAGCAGTTGGTGACGAGCGTCGGCAGCCCGTAGGTCTCGTGCCAGGCGCGCACGAGATGGTCCGAGGCCGCCTTGCTGGCCGAGTAGGGCGAGCGCGGGTCGTAGGGTGTCGTCTCGGTGAAGGCGCCCTCCGGGCCGAGCGAGCCGAACACCTCGTCGGTCGAGATGTGCAGGAAGCGGAACGCCGCCCGAGCCGCCGGATCGAGGTCCAGCCAGTGGCCGCGCGCCGCCTCCAGCAGGGCGAAGGTGCCGACCACGTTGGTGTGGATGAAGGGCGCGGCCCCGGCGATGGAGCGGTCCACATGGCTCTCGGCGGCGAGGTGCATCACGGCGTCGGGGCGGAATTCCCGCATCGCCGTCGCCATCCGCTCGCCATCGGCGATGTCGGCCTCCAGGAAGGCGAAGCCCGGCCGGCCCTCGCAGTCGCGCAGCGAGCGACGGTCGCCGGCATAGGTCAGCTTGTCCACCACCAGCACGGCCGCGCCCTCGCGCAGCACCAGTTGCCGGACCAGGGCGGAGCCGATGAAGCCGGCGCCGCCGGTGACCAGGATGCGCATGGTGCTCCGTTCCCTCTAGGGCAGGCCGCAGGCGCCCGCGCGCCCGGCCCCGCGACGCGGGACAGCCGGCTGGAGCCGTTCCGGCCTGACTGTATCAGGCCGGAACGGCTCCAACCTTTTGGTTTTTCGCATTTTCCGGGTCGCTGGGTGAGTACACCCAGCTTGAAAATGCTCTAGCCCTGGTCGTCGCGGAAATAGGGTTCCACCGTGCCCTGGAACTTCATGGTCATCGGGTTGCCCT
>NZ_JALPRX010000111.1 GCF_023223525.1 Roseomonas acroporae
TTTCCGGGTCGCCGGGTGAGTACGCCCGGCTCGAAAACGCCTTGGCGCGCACCGCGGGCAGCCGCCTCGGGAGGCACGTCGATGCCGCCGGTCCCGCCCGGCGGCGGGGCGGCGATGGAGGCAGCCGTGGCGACCGCATGGCGTCCGGCGCGGGGGTCAGAAGAGCGGCGGCAGGTCGGCCAGGCGCGGCTGCCGGCGATCCTTGTCCGACAGCACCGCCGCCTCGCGCGCCACGGGCCACTCGATGCCGAGCGCCGGGTCATCCCAGGCGAGGCCCCGGTCGCAGTCCGGCGCGTAGACCTCGGAGACCTTGTAGGCCACCTCGGTATCCGGCAGCAGCGTGCAGAAGCCGTGCGCGAAGCCGACCGGCACGTAGAGCTGCAACCCGTTGGCCGCGCTCAGCTCCGCGGTGATGTGGTGGCCGAAGGTGGGCGAGCCGTGGCGCAGGTCCACCGCCACGTCCAGCACGGCGCCCCGCAGCACGCGCACCAGCTTGGCCTGGGCGTATGGCGGCACCTGGAAGTGCAGCCCGCGCACCGTGCCGACGGGGGCGGAGAGCGAGTGGTTGTCCTGGACGAATTCCGCCTCGACGCCGATCGCGGCGAAGTCGCGGCGGCTGTAGGTCTCGCTGAAGAAGCCGCGCGCGTCGCCGAAGCGGCGCACGCCGATCAGCAGCGGCCCGTCGATCTCGAACGGCGTTGCCACGGCGTTGCCGGAACGCCGCTCGCCTCTGGTCTGATTGAAGGTCAGGGTGCTGCTTCCGGCCTTGCCCGTGCCGCAGGCCGGCGGCGCTGCCGGCAGGGACACATCCATGCCGCCGATGTCTCGGCTGGCCGCCCTATAGCACAGCGCAACCGAGATGCAACGCGGCGTTGGGAACCGTATCGGCCCGCGGTCCCGGCAGGCGCCGGCGACCGGCGGCAACCCCGCTCCTCCGGGCGCCCCGGGGCATTCGCGACCGGTCGGCCCGGACGGAGGGAGGGCGCGGCGCCGCCGCCCCGGCCGGATCCCGGCCGCGCGACCGGGTTCCGCGAAGGCTCAGCCGCCGCCGCACGGGGCGGCGGCCATCTCGGGCAGCCCCGCCACGAAGGCATCGAGGTCACCCCCCGAGAAGCGGTGGCCGGGCAGCCCCGCCGCCTCGGCCGCCTCGATGTCGCTCACCTTGTCGCCGATCAGGAAGGAGCCGGCCATCCGCACCGGCCATGCCGCCCGCAGCTTCTCGATCATCCCCGGCGCCGGCTTGCGGCAGTAACAGTCCCGCCGGTAGGCCTCGACCGGCGCCTCCGGGTGGTGCGGGCAGTAGCGGAAGGCGTCGATGCGCGCCCCCGCCTCGGCCAGGCGCGCCGCCATCCAGCGGTGCAGGTGCTGCACCGTCTCCTCCGGGAACAGGCCGCGCGCCACGCCGGCCTGGTTGGTGACCACGAAGACGAACAGCCCGGCCTCGTTCAGCCGCCGCACCGCCGCCGCGGCCCCCGGCATCCAGCGTATCCTGGCCGGGTCGTGCGGGTAGCCGGTGTCCTCGATCAGCACCCCGTCCCGGTCCAGGAAGGCGGCGGGGCGGGGCGACAGCCCCGCCGCCACCCCGTCCGCCACCCTCGCCGCCTCAGCCATGGGCGGGTTGCGGGGCCGGCTGGTTGGTCATCGCCTCCTCCACCGCCGCGCAGAAGCAGTGGTAGAGGCACAGGTGCACCTGCTGGATCGCCGGGGTGGAGCGGCTGGGCACGGCGAAGAGATGGTCGCAGAGCTCGGCCATGCGGCCGCCGCCCTCGCCGGTCAGGCCGATCGTGACCATCCCGGCCGCGCGCGCCACCTCGAGCGCCGCCACCACGTTGCGGGAGTTGCCGGAGGTGGAGATGCCGAGCACCACCCCCCCCGGCTCGGCATAGGCCTCGACCTGGCGGCTGAACACCGTCTCGTAGGAGTAGTCGTTGGCCCAGGCGGTCAGCACGGCGGCGTTGGAGGAGAGGCAGATCGCCTTCAGCGCCCGGCGCTCCTTCAGGAAGCGGCCGACCATCTCGCCGACGATGTGCTGCGCGTCGGCGGCCGAGCCGCCGTTGCCGCAGACCAGCAGCGGCCGGCCGGCCGCCAGCGCCTCGACGGTGGCCTGCACGGCACGCTCCATGACGGCATCCAGCCCCTGCCGCCGGCTGGTGGCCAGGAGGGTTTCGGCATCGGCGAGCCAGCGGTCGAGTGCGATCATGTGGATCTGTTCCAGCGGTCGGGTGGGATCATGGCCGCGTATCCTGGCGAGTGTTCCGGGCCTTGCCCGGGACCCGGGCGCCGGGATCGATGTTCCGGGCCGTCTTCGGTTCTGTCCGGTGTCCTGGCCGGCAGGCCCGGAGAGGTCCGGAAGGCCGCCGGCACGGCAGGGCGGGCGTGGCCCGACCCATGCCCGGACATACGTCGTGGCGAAGCGGGCGTCGAGAGAAGGACGAATAGGCCGGTCCCGTCCGCCACTCAACCTGTCCGTTGCACCTGTCCGTTGCCCGGACCGTCCGTTGCCCGGCGCGCGCCGTCTCCTGGAAGGCCCCGCCCCCTCCTCCTGCGGCGCCGAGATAACCGCGAAGGGTGCGTCAGGGACGTGATTTGACTTGGCGCGCGCCGCCGACGACGCAGGGACGAAGCACGAACGGATCGCTCTCATGCCGCCCGCCCAACCCACCGACCCGTCGCTCGCCGCCTTCGTGGACCTGTGCGGCGACGGGCGCTGGCGGCACCGCCTGGCGGAGATCGGCGAGCGCGCCCGGGCCCTGTCCCGCCAGGGACGCGCGATCCAGCAGCGCCATGCGCTGGAGCTGGCGCTGGCCCGGCTGCGCGCGGCGCCGGGCGAGCGCCCCGTCTCGGCGGTGGAACGGCGGCTGCTCGGATTCGCCGAGGAGGCGGTGCGCCTTTCCCACACCCTGCCGCCCGAGCCGCGCGAGAGGCTGCGCCAGCGGCTGCTGCAGGGGCTGACCGGCGAGGCGACGTTGATCCCGCTGTTCCACCTGCTGCGCACCGCCGCCCTGCACCGCGCCAACGGCTTCGCCGTGCACTTCTCCGGCCTCGCCGAGGAGACGGCGCACGACCTCGTCATCGCGCGCGACGGCGCCGAGGCGGAGGTGTCATGCGGGATGGTCTCGGCCGAGGAGGGTCGGCCGGTGCATCGCGGCGACTGGCACGCGCTGGTGGATGCGGTGAATCCGGAGCTGCAGACCTGGCTTGCCGCGCATCCCGGCCGCTACCTGCTGAAGATCACCCTGCCGGAGGGCCTGTCGGGGCCGGCGGGGCTCGCGGAGCTGCATCGGCGCATCTCCGACCTGCTGCAGGCCGAGAGGCGGCAGGATGCCAGCCAGTCCGCCGTGCTCAAGCTCGACCCGCTGGTGCTGGCCGGCGCGCAGGTGGCCGGGCTGGGCCTGCCGGCGCATCTGCGGGCGCAATTCGGCCCCGAGGCGCACCTCGCCATCACGGGCCCCGCCATGCCCGGCTCCCAGCCCGGCGCCGCGAGCGGCAGCGTCTTCGTGATGGCCGCGCGGGCCGGGCGCGAGGATGCGATCGCCACCGCCGTGTGTCACCGCATGCGCGAGGCCGCGACGAGCCGGCTCTCCGGCACCCGGCCGGGTATCCTCGCCATGTTCGTCGAGGATGTGGAGCGGGGCGAATGGCGCGGCCTGCGCGAGCGGCTGGAGCTGGAAGGCGCCGCCCGGCGCTTCCTGACCGAGCCCGCCGCGCGGCCCGTGGTCGCCGTCACCTGCGCCTCCCGATTCGAGCTGCTGGGGCTGGGCCCGCCCGACGCCGCGCCGGCCGGCGAGCTGCGTTTCCGCAACCCGGGCCATCCGTCGGCCAGGCTGCCCGCCCTGGCACCGGCCATCCTTTCCACGTCGTGAACCACCCCAATGGCCACCCTTGGAATCACAAAAATGTGATCTCGCAGGTGCAGCGTGATGCCAGGAACCGCTGTGCCTCCCTATCGTTTTCATGAGTTGATGGCGTGGCGCCGGAAAGTTGGCCCCTCCTCCAACCGCCTTGCCGCAGGGAAGCTCCGATGACCGAGATTGAGTTCCAGACGAAGCTGGATGAGCTCGATCGGCTGTTGAACGACCCCGATACGCGCATGGACCCGCACCGGATCTGGTCGCTGCTGGCCGAGATCAGCGAGAAGTCGGAAGCGGAGGACGAGCGCGTCTGACGTCCCTGTCGACGCGCGGCCCCGTCCGCCGGTCCTGCTTCCGTCGACCCTGTTTCCGCCTGCCCGGTTCCCACCCTTCCGCCCCTCCCCCGCCGCGCGTACCCGGCCCCGGCCGGCACGCCGCCCTCCTCCGCGAGACGCCGATCCCATCGTGAGCCGGCCACCGGCGGGCGTGCGGCACCGCCCGCCGGCGCGCCCTACGCTGTGAGCAGCCGCCGCATCACCGACGCGAAGGCGGACGCCACCGCCTCGGCCTCGACATGGCGCCCCTGCGTCACCACCCGCGCGCCGCCGCAATGCACGCTGCGCACCGGGTTGCGGGTCGCGTTGCCGGTGGCGCCGAGGATCCAGGCATCCAGCAGCGCGTCGTCCGCGTAGCCGACCAGCGACGGGTGCGAGATATCCAGCTCCACGAGGTCGCAGCGCATCCCCGGCGCGATGGCGCCGATCGGGCGGCCGCTGGCCCGCGCGCCGCCGGCCAGCGCCGCCTCGACCAGCACGCGGCCGGGATGCGGGTTCGCCGCGTCGGTCGCCACCGATCGCTGCCGCAGGGCCAGGCGCTGGCCGGTTTCCAGCTGCCGCAGCTCCTCGCGCGGGGAGCTGCTCACCTGGCTGTCGCTGCCGATGCCGAGCATCCCGCCCGCCGCCAGCCAGCCGGGCAGGGCGAACAGCCCGTCGCCGAGCGAGGCCTCGGTGGTCGGGCAGAGTCCGGCCACGGCGCTGGTGGCGGCGAGGTCGCGCACCTCGTCGGGCTCCATGTGGGTGCAGTGGATCAGGCACCAGCGCGCGTCGAGCGGCGCGTGGTCGAGCAGCCAGCGCACGGGCCGGGCGCCGGTGGCCGCCACGCATTCCGCCACCTCGCGCCGCTGCTCGGCGGCGTGGATGTGGATCGGCGCGTCGAGCCCGGCCAGCGCGTGCAGCATGGTCGGCGTCACGGCGCGCAGCGAGTGCGGCGCCACGCCCCAGCCGGCCTGCGGGTCGCCCTCCACCGCCTCGCGCACGCGCTGCACGATGCGCGAGAAGCCGTCCAGGTCGTTGAGGAAGCGGCGCTGGCCCGGCGCCGGCTCCCGCCCGAAGATGCCGCCGTGGCGGTAGAGGCTCGGCAGCATGGTGATGCCGATGCCGGCCTGCCGCGCGGCCTCCAGGTGGCGCAGCGCCATCTCGGCGCGGTCGGCATAGGGGCGGCCGTCCGGGGCGTGGTGCAGGTAGTGGAACTCGGCGACGGCGGTGTAGCCGGCTTCCAGGCACTCCACGTAGAGCTGCGCCGCCACCGCCTCCGCGTCGTCGGGCGAGAGCAGGCCGACGAAGCGGTACATGGTGTCGCGCCAGGTCCAGAAGCTGTCGTGGCCGCCATCGGCGGCACGGGCCTCGGGCGGGGAGCGGCGCTCGGCGCCGCCGGCCATGGCGCGCTGGAAGGCGTGGCTGTGCAGGTTGGGCAGGCCGGGAATCACGCTGCCCGACAGGCGTTCGGCGTCGTCGCGCGCGGGAGAGTCCGGGGTGACGGCGACGATGGTGCCGTGCGGGTCGGACTCGATGCGGACGTCGCTGGCCCAGCCGGCGGGCAGCAGGGCACGGCGGGCGAACAGCGCGGGGGTCATTCGGGGCTCCGCCCCGGACCCCGCCAGGGGCGTCGCCCCTGGACCCCACCAAGGGGCGAAGCCCCCTTGGAACCCCCTTTGCGGGAAGAATAGTCGTGGTGTCGCGACATCGGAGCCCAACGAAGAGAGGTCCAGGAGAGGTTCGGGGAGGGCGGCGCCCTTCCCGATGATCGAGGCGGGGTTCGGGAAGGACAAAGCCCTCCCCGACGAGGCTTCGCCTTCCCCGCTACTGCGCCAGCCGGGTCACGCTCACCACCGCGCCGAAGGCCGCGACGCCGGCGGCCACCAGCAGCAGCGGCACGGTGGCCGCGTCGCCGCCGAGCAGGGCGAAGCCGCCGGCCACGATGGCGGCGCCCAGGGTGGAGCCGATCAGCCGCGCCTGCGCCATCATGCCGTTGGCGGCGCCGGTGCGCGCCACCGGGCCGGTGGTGAGGACGGCGCGGTTGTTGGGCGTCTGGAAGAAGCCGAAGCCGATGCCGCAGAGCATCATGCGCCAGACGATGTCCCAGTCGGCGGGGGCGGCCGGCAGCAGGGCGAGCGAGAGCAGCCCGGCGGCGAGGCAGGCGAGGCCGATGCTGCTCAGGATGCCGGCCGGGTAGCGGTCCGACAGCCAGCCCGAGAGGGGGGCGGCCACCACGATCACCAGCGGCCAGGGCGTGACCAGCAGGCCGGTGCGCACCGCGTCGTAGCCGAGGCCGTGCTGGAGGAAGAAGGGCATGGCGATGTAGGCGATGGCCTGCGCCGTGTAGGAGCAGATCGAGGTGCCGATCGAGAGCGCGAAGACCGGCAGGCGCAGCAGGTCGAGCGGCACCAGCGGGCTGGGGTGGCGCCGCTGGTGGCGCAGCAGCACGACGCCGAGGCCCAGCGCCACGGCGACCGCCGCCGGTCCCTGCCAGCCATGCTCGCCCAGCGCGTCCACGCCGAGGATCAGCAGCGTCAGCATCACGGCGTTGAGCAGCGCGCCCACCTGGTCGAAGCGGCGGCGCAGCGTGGCGCTGGGCGGCAGGACGAGGGCGGCGCCGACGATGGCGAACAGGCCGAAGGGCAGGTTCACCAGGAACAGCCAGGGCCAGTCGGCGGTGGTGAGGATCGCCGCGGCGACGGAGGGGCCGAGGGCGGCCGAGATGGCGACGCTGAGCCCGAACAGCGAGATGCCGCGCCCGATCAGCCGCTGCGGGAAGATCGTGCGCATCAGCACGCCGCCCACCACGGAGGAGGAGGCGCCGCCGAGCCCCTGGAGCACGCGCGCCGCCACCAGCCAGCCGAGCGTGGGAGCGGCGGCGCAGAGCAGCGAGGCCAGGGTGAACAGCGCCATGCCGCCGATGTAGAGGCGCTTCTGCCCGATCCGCTCGCCCAGCGCCGCCAGCGGCAGCAGCGAGACGGCGATGGCGAGCTGGTAGGCGTTGACCACCCACACGACGGCCGAGGGCGAGGCGCGCAGATCCGCGGCGATGGTGGGCAGGGCGATGTTGGCGATGGCGACGTCGAGGCTGCCGAGGAAGGCGCCGACCAGGATGGCCAGCACCGCCCAGAGCCGGCGCGGCATGGGCAGGCCGTCGCCGCCTGGCGTGTTCCTGGCGGTGCCGCCAGGGGAGATGGCAAGGGAGGCGGCGGGAGAAGTTGACTTCGGGGAGGGCGGCGGGGCGGCCGGCGCGGCCGGCCCCGTGGCGCCGGCCCCCGGCGGCGGGTTCATCGGCTCAGCCCGCCAGCGGCGCCAGGGCCAGCAATTGCGCGCGCTCGGCCTCGGGAATGGGGACGGGGCGGCGCGTGTCGGTGCCGAGCAGCACGCACACCGCCTCCGAGGTGGCGACGCAGCCGGGCGCGCCGAACAGGCCCTGCTCCACGGTGAAGGAGGTGTTGCCGATGCGCGTGACGGCGCTGCCGACGCGCACCGTGCCCGGGTAGTGCAGCTCCTGCCGGAAGTCGATGGCGAGGCGGACGATCACGATGAAGCTGTCGCCCATGACGACGCCGCCGCGCACCTGACGGAGCATCTCGACCCGGCCGGACTCGCAGAACACGGAATAGGCGCTGTTGTTGATGTGGCCGAGCAGGTCGGTGTCGCCGAAGCGGAGCTTCTCCTCGGTCCAGAACGGGTATCGCTCCGGCGTCGGGAGCGGGGCGCGGCCGTCGCTCATGCCGACGGCCGAGGGGAGAGAGGACGGGATTCGGGGGAAGACGCCATGGGCTTGCTCGGTTCCTGTGGCCTCCGGCGGGCCGTGGCGCGACACTTCCCGGATGCGGCGGCGGCGTCAACCGGGGAGCGGACGGGGTGCCGGCGGTCTCCCGGACGGCCGCGTCCCCCTTCCCGCCGCCAGATCCCGCCGTCTGCCGCCGCCGCCTGCTCCCGCCGTCTGCTCCCGCTGGGCACCGCCATACCGGCCGGCGCCCGGTCCCGCGAAGCGCCGCCCCGAGCCGCTGGTCCCCGCCGCGCGGCGCGCGCTAGGCTCGGCCGCATGAGCGACACCACCCGCTTCCGCAACGCCCCCGCCATCCGCGCGCCGCGCGGCCCGGCCCTCTCGGCCCGCTCCTGGCTGACCGAGGCGCCCTTGCGCATGCTGATGAACAACCTCGACGACGAGGTGGCGGAGCGGCCGGGCGAGCTGGTGGTCTACGGCGGCATCGGCCGCGCCGCGCGCGACTGGCGGAGCTACGAGACCATCGTCTCGGTGCTGCGCCGGCTCGGGGAGACGCAGACGCTGCTGGTGCAGTCCGGCAAGCCGGTCGGCGTGTTCGAGACGCATGCGGACGCGCCGCGCGTGCTGATCGCCAATTCCAACCTGGTGCCGCGCTGGGCGAGCTGGGAGCACTTCTCCGAGCTCGACCGCAAGGGGCTGATGATGTACGGCCAGATGACGGCCGGCTCCTGGATCTACATCGGCAGCCAGGGCATCGTGCAGGGCACCTACGAGACCTTCGCCGAGTGCGGCCGGCAGCATTTCGGCGGCGACCTCGCGGGGCGCTGGATCCTGACCGGCGGGCTCGGCGGCATGGGCGGGGCGCAGCCGCTGGCCGGCGTGTTCGCCGGCGCCTCGGTGCTCGCCGTGGAGTGCCAGCCGAGCCGAATCGAGAAGCGGCTGGAGACGCGCTACCTCGACCACCGCGCCGACGACCTCGACACGGCGCTGGCGATGATCAGCACGGCCTGCGACGAGAAGCGGGCCGTGAGCGTCGGGCTGCTCGGCAACGCGGCCGAGGTGTTCCCCGAGCTGGTGCGGCGCGGCGTGGTGCCGGACATCGTGACCGACCAGACCAGCGCGCACGACCCCGCCAACGGCTACCTGCCGGCGGGCTGGACGCTGGCGGAGTGGGAAGCGAAGCGCGAGACCGATCCGGCGGCGGTGGCGGCGGCCGCGAAGCGCTCGATGGTGGCGCAGGTACAGGCGATGCTGGACTTCCAGCGCCTGGGTGCCAGGGTGCTCGACTACGGCAACAACATCCGCCAGATGGCGAAGGACGAGGGGCTGGCGGACGCCTTCGGTTTCCCCGGCTTCGTGCCGGCCTATATCCGGCCGCTGTTCTGCCGCGGCATCGGCCCGTTCCGCTGGGCCGCGCTCTCGGGCGACCCGGAGGACATCTTCCGCACCGACGCGAAGGTGCGGGAACTGATCCCGGACGACCCGCACCTGCACCGCTGGCTCGACATGGCGCGCGAGCGGATCAGCTTCCAGGGATTGCCGGCGCGCATCTGCTGGGTCGGGCTCGGGCAGCGGCACCGGCTCGGCCTCGCCTTCAACGAGATGGTGGCGAAGGGCGAGTTGCGCGCGCCGATCGTGATCGGGCGCGACCACCTCGATTCCGGCTCCGTCGCCTCGCCCAACCGCGAGACGGAGGCGATGCGCGACGGCTCCGACGCCGTCTCCGACTGGCCGCTGCTGAACGCGCTGCTGAACACGGCCTCCGGCGCCACCTGGGTCAGCCTGCACCATGGCGGCGGCGTCGGCATGGGCTACTCGCAGCATGCGGGCATGGTGATCGTGGCCGACGGCACCGAGGCGGCGGCGCGGCGCCTCGCGCGCGTGCTGTGGAACGACCCGGCGACCGGGGTGATGCGCCACGCCGATGCGGGCTACGACCTCGCCATCGACTGCGCGCGGGAGAACGGGCTGGACCTGCCGATGCTGGGGGGCTGAAGACCCGCTTCCCGAACCGGGGGTTCCAAGGGGGCCTCGCCCCTTGGTGGGAGGGGTGCAGGGGAGGGCAACGCCCTTCCCTGCCGGGGTCCGGGGCGGCGCCCCGGCAGCGTCCGCGCACGCGGCGGCCGCCGCATCACGTCCGCGCCGCGAACGCCTCCACCAGCCGCGTCGGGCCGGAGACGATCAGCAGGTCCCCCGCCTCCACCCGCGTCTCCGGCTTCGCGTAGGTGAAGTCCTCGCCCCTGCGCTTCACGCCGACGATGGTGATGCCGTAGCGCGCGCGCAGCGCCGATTCCGCCAGGGTGCGGCCCGCCGCCTCGGCCGGCGCCCGCGTCTTGACGATGGCGAAGCCGTCGTCGAACTCGATGAAGTCGATCATCTTGCCGGTGACGAGGTGCGCCACGCGCTCGCCCATCGCCATCTCGGGATAGACGACGTGGTGCGCGCCCGTGCGCTCCAGGATGCGGCCGTGGTTGACGGTGAGCGCCTTGGCCCAGATCTCGGCGATCCCGAGCTCGCTCAGCGCCAGCACCGTCAGCACGCTGGCCTCCAGGTTGCTGCCGATGCCCACCACGGCGTGCGGGAATTCCGGCACGCCGAGGCGGCGCAGCGTGTCGGCGTCGGTGGTGTCGGCCTGCACCACGTGCGTCAGGTCGTCGGCCCAGCGCTGCACCAGCTCCGGGTCCTCGTCGATGCCCAGCACCTCGTGGCCCATGCGCACCAGCGAGCGGGCGACGGCGCCGCCGAAGCGGCCGAGCCCGATCACCACCACGCCGGCGGCGGCCTTCGCGGAATTCCTAGCCAACGATGGGTCGCTCCTCCGGATAGCGGTACGCGGCCCGGCCGTGGCGCAGCGCGAGCGCCGTCGCGATGGTGACGGTGCCGACGCGGCCGAGGAACATCAGCACCACCAGCACCGCCAGCCCCGCGCCGGGCAGCGAGGCCGAGACTCCGGCGGAAAGCCCGACCGTGGCGAGGGCCGAGACCACCTCGAACAGCACCTTCTCGGCCGGATGGTCGGTGAGCGACATCAGCAGCAGCGTGGCGGCGCAGACCATGGCGATCGCCACCAGCGCGATGGTCAGCGCCTGGCGCAGCACCGTCTCCGGCACGCGCCGGCCGAACGCGTTGGTGTCGGGCGAGCCGCGTATCTCGGCCCAGACGGCGAGGCCGAGCAGCACGAAGGTCGTCACCCGGATGCCGCCCGCCGTGCTGGCGCTGCCGCCGCCGATCAGCATCAGCGCGGTGCTCAGCAGCAGCGTCTCCGGCCGCATGGCGCCGACATCCACCGTGTTGAAGCCGCCCGAGCGCGTCATCACCGCGTGGAACAGCGCGCCGTGCACGCGCTCCGGCAGCGGCAGCCCGGCCAGCGTGGCGGCGTTGCTCCACTCGTAGGCCAGCACCCCGGCCCAGCCGGACAGCAGCAGCCCCAGGCTGCCGAGCAGCGTGATGCGCGTGTGCAGGCTCCAGCGCTGCGGCTCCAGCGGCGCGCGGCGCAGGTCGTGCACCACCGGCACGCCGATCCCGCCCGCCAGCACCGCCAGCATCACCGGCACGGTGACGCAGAGGTCGCCGCCGAAGCGCACCAGGCTGTCGCCGTAGGTGGAGAGGCCGGCATTGGTGTAGGCGGAGACGGCGTGGAAGAGGCCGGTCCAGGCCGCCTCGCCCCATTCCATGCCGTAGCCGAGGCGCAGCCGCAGGCAGAGCGCGGCGGCCGCCAGCGCCTCCGTCCCCAGCGTCATCGCCAGCACGAGGCGCAGGATCGCCGTCACGTCGCCGAGCGCGATGATCTGCGTCTCGGCCCGCGCCATCAGCCGCGAGGAGAGTCGCAGCCGCCGCGTCACTAGCAGGCCGAGCAGCGTGGCGCCGGTCAGGATGCCCAGGCCCCCGAGCTGCATCAGCACCAGGATCACCGCCTGCCCCGGCAGGGTCCAGTAGCTCGCCGGGTCCACCACCGAGATGCCGGAGAGGCTGGCGGCGGAGGTGGCGGTGAACAGCGCGGTGAAGAAGGGCGCCGCGTGCCCGTCCGCCCGCGCCTGCGGCAGCATCAGCAGCGCCGTGCCGAGCAGGATGACGAGCAGGAAGGCGATCGGGATCAGCCGCGTCGGGTGGCGCAGCGCGGTGCCCAGCGCCCGCTGCGGCAGCGCCGCGTCGCGCGCCAGCGAGGGCGACAGGCCGACATGGGCGCAGCTGCTCCTGACCTCCTGCCGCAAGGTCCCGACCCTTTCCGGCCATCCGGGGGGAACAGCTTGTTGGTCGCGGCACGGCAGGGTCAAGCCCGGGCTGCGCGGCGCGCCGCCCGGCGGGGCGTTGCCGCCGGTTCAGGCAAGCGCCCCGGATGGGGCGGCCGGAGGCGCGGGAACCCGGCCCTGCCGCCGCCTCACCCCAGCGCCCGCCACGCCGCCACGAATTCCCGCGCCCGCTCCCCCACCGCCGCGGCCGTCATGCCCGGCCGGTACAGCGCCGAGCCCAGGCCGAAGCCCGCCGCCCCCGCCGCCACGTACTCGGCCATGCGCGCGGGCGTGATGCCGCCCACGGGCAGGAAGGCCACCTCCCGCGGGAACACGCTGCGCCAGGCCTTCAGCACGGCGGGCGGCATCGCCTCGGCGGGGAACAGCTTCAGCGCGTCGGCGCCGTTGGCCAGGGCCGCGAAACCCTCGGTGGGCGTGGCGACGCCGGGGGCGCAGAACAGCCCGGCCGACTTCGCCGCGCGCACCACCGCCGGGTCGCCGTGCGGCATCACGACCAGCCGGCCGCCGGCGCCGGCGATCTCCGCCACCTGCGCCGCCGTCGTCACCGTGCCGGCGCCGACCAGGACATCGGGCGCGAAGCGGGCGGCGAGGCGGGCGATGCTCTCCAGCGGCGCGGGCGAGTTCAGCGGCACCTCGATGATCGCGAAGCCGGCCGCCACCAGCGCCTCGCCCACCGGCAGCGCCTCGTCCGGAGTGACGCCGCGCAGGATGGCGACGAGCGGCAGCCGGTCGAGCCAGGGATGCATCAGCGTGTCTCCTCGGGGCCAGCCACCAGGCCGGCGGCCAGCGCGGTGTGCCACAGCCCGGCCTCGGTGGCGCCCGCGATCTCGCGCGGCCCATCGGGCGTCCCAGCGTGCGTCCCTGGCAGGCCGAGGCGGGCGAAGGCGCGGCGGTAGCGGCGGCACAGCGCCGGGTCGCCGATCAGGGCCAGGGGGATGCCCGGCTCGCCCACCGGCAGGGCGGCGCGCAGCTCGTCGCCGATCAGCAGGCCGGAAAGGTAGTCGAGGCTCGCCGCCGCCGGCAGCGCGCCCGCCAGCACCAGCGTGCGGGCCGAGAAGAGCAGCGGCGCGAGGCCGGCCTTGCCGGCGCGGGCCGCGTCCACGCCGCGGTCGAAGGCGGCCCAGGCCTCCTCCTCGTCCGCCGCGCCGGCCGGTTGCGCCGAGGGAGCCAGGGCGCGGCCGAGGATGGAATGGGCGCGCAGCACGGCGAACAGCTCGCCGGTCATGTAGGTGCGGAACGACGTGATGCGGCCGTCGCGCACCGCCACCCACTTGCTGTGCGTGCCCGGCAGCACGATGCGGGCGGCGGCGCGCAGGCCGGGTTCCAGGGCGAGCGCGCCCATCACCTGCGTCTCCTCGCCCCGCATCACCTCGGGCATCACCTCGGGGGGCGCGCCGTCGAGCAGGATGCCGGGCACGATGCGCAGCACCGCCTCGCCTTCCGGCCCCTTCTCCGGCACCGGCAGCAGCCCGGCGGCGAGGTCGGCGAGGCCGGCCGGGCCGCGATGATAGGGCACCTCGCGCCAGCCCTGGGCGCTGCCGACCATCCCCGCCGCCAGCGCCGGCAGGCCGGGCCGGCGCCAGTCGCCGAGGATCTCCGCCAGCACGGCGGCGAAGCCGCCCGGCGGCACCTGCAGCAGGCCGCGCGGTGCGGCGCGCCGGTCCAGCACCCGCCCGCCCGCGCCGAGCAGGAAGGCGCGCAGCGCGGTGGTGCCCCAGTCCAGCGCGATCAGGCGCGGCGCGTCGGGTCCGCCGGCGGCGCGGCCGGGCGTGTCGACGGGTGGCATGCGTGTCTCTCCGTGGTCGCCCATCCGGGCCCGCCCCTGCCACCGCGCCCGCCTTCCGGACCCCGCGGAAAGGCCCGGCGCGGCAGGTGGCCCTGCCCCGCGGCCCGTCCCGCGCGCTATCCTCCGCCGGCGCAGGCCCCGGCGCCGCGGGGCGCCATTCTGGTCGGCGCCGCCGGCCGGCGGAAGGGGCGGCGACGGGGAGAGGCGATGGATTCCGGGCGGGAGGGGATGATCGCCGCTCGGCCGGGCCGGGAAGGGCCGGCCGATGGGCGGAGCGGCGCCACGGTCGAGGTGGGGATCGACCTGCGCCGCCTGGTCGCGGCCTTCGGTCCCGACATCCTGCTGCGCGTGCCGCCCGTCTTCCGCGGCGCCGCCAACCGGCGCCGGGTGCGCGACCTGCTGCTGGGCGAGGCGCGGCACCTGCCGGGCTTCCTGGCAGCCGACGGGACCGACGCGCTGCGCTGGCTCGCCTTCCGGGTGGCGGGCGGGCAGGAGCAGGCCTTCATCGCCGCGCTGCGCGCGCTGGTGCACGAGCTGCTGCTCGACGAGGCCGCCGCGCCGCACGCCGACCCGGGCGGCGCCCATCCCGGTACGCGGGGCACCGGCTGAGGCAGCGCCCTTCCCCGCTCGTCGTTTCGACGACAAGCTGCCGGCCGACGAGTCGCCGCGCCGCGGCCCCGCGAGGAGAAGCACGATGAAGCGAACCCTGCTGCTGCTGGTCGCGCTGCTGCCGGGCTGCCGCGCGGCACCGCCGGCGGCGGAGATCGTTTCGGTCAACGGCGACAACGTCGTGGTCCGGCGCGGCGAGATGGCGCCGACGCTGCCGGCCTACCAGCTCGCCGTCGACCGCTGCGCGACCGTGGGCCGGCTCGCCTTCCCCTACACGCGTGCCGGGGGCGGGCCGAACGCCGCGCGGATGGTGGAGGAGACCTACCAGTGCCGCGGCCCGCAGCAGGGCGCAGGCAGCGGCGACGGCATGGCGGCGCCCGCGCCATCCGGATCCCGGCGCGGCTCCTGACGGCGATCCCGGCCCGTCCGGCCGTCACGGCGCGGCGCATGCCCGCCACGGCCATCCGGCACCGCCGGGAGCAACCCGCGCAGGTCCTGGCCTGCGCGGGGCGGTGTCAGACCCGCACGGGAATGTTGGCCACGCCCGCCGTGCCGAACACGGCGCGGTAGCGCGCCACCTCCTCGGCCGGGCCGGTGGCCTTGAGGTAGTTGTCGCTCAGCTTCACCGCCGGGCGGCCCTCCACCTCGGCCAGCTTGCAGACCAGGCTGATGGGTTCGAGGTCGGGCAGGTTGCGCGGGTGGCAGTCCCGGAAGTCGTTGGTCAGCAGCGTGCCCCAGCCATAGGCGTCGAGCACACGGCCGCCGAAATGCGCGCGCAGGCGCAGGATCTCGTCCACGTCGAGCCCGTCCGAGAACAGGATGCGCTTCGTGCCAGGGTCGCGGCCGCGGAATTCCACCCAGGCGATGTACTCCTCGCCCGCCATCACCGGGTCCTTGCTGTCGACGCGGATGCCGGTCCAGTCGGCGGCCCACTCCGGCGCGTCGCGCAGGAACTGCGTGGTGCCGTAGGTGTCGGGCAGCATGATGAGCAGGTTGCCGCCATAGGTCTCGCGCCAGAGGTCGAGCAGGCGGTACTGCGCCTGCTTCAGCGCGGCATCCGTGTCGGCCAGCGCCGCCATCGCCATGGGCAGCTCGTGCGCGTTGGTGCCGATCGCCTCCAGGTCGTGCTTGAAGGCGAGGAAGGCGTTGGAGGTGCCGGTGAAGCAGGCGCCGAGCTCGGTCGCCATCGCCGTCACCACGTATTCCTGCCAGAGGAAGGAATGCCGCCGCCGCGTGCCGAAATCGGCGACCGGCGCGCAGGCGCCGCCCTCGCGCAGCCGCTCGATCTTGGACCAGAGGCGCGCCTTGGCGCGGGCGTAGAGGATGTCGAGCTCGAACTCGCTCAGCCGCGCCAGCGCGTGGCGCGTGCGCAGCTCGTTGACGATGGAGAGGGCGTAGATCTCCCACAGGGTCACGTCGGTCCAGCGGCCGGAGAAGCGCAGCGTGAGCTGGCCGTCCGCCTCGCCCAGCTCGTAGGGCGGCAGCGAGAACTCCTCCAGCCAGGCGAGGAAGTCGGGCGCGAAGATGCCGCGCTGGCCGTAGAAGGTGTTGCCGGCCAGCCAGATCAGCTCGGAGCGGCGGAAGCGCAGCGTGCGGGCGTAGTCGAGCTGCCGGCGCAGCTCGGTCGCGTCCACCTCCCCGGCCAGCCGCACCGCGCGCGTGCGGTTGAGGAAAGCGAATCCCACCTTCGTCTCGCGGAAGTGCCGCCAGATGAACTGCAGCATCAGCAGCTTGTAGAAGTCGGTGTCGAGCAGCGAGCGGACCGCCGGGTCCAGCTCCCAGTTCCGGTTGTGGGCGCGCTGCGCGAGGTTGATGATCATGGCGTTCCCGCGGGTTTTCCCAGTGGTCGGCGGCCCCGCCCCCCGGGCGGCGTGCCGGGGGCGGCAGGGGATGGCGAGGAGGCGGCAGCCGGGGAGACCGAGGCGCCGGGGCGATCCACCGGGGCGGTCCGCCGGGGCGGGCTCAGCCGACGGCGAGGCCGTGCAGCCGCGCCTGCTGCAGCAGGATCACCGTCTTGGCGTCGACGATGCCGCCGCGCTCCATCATCGCCCAGGCCTCGTCGAAGGGCATCTCCACCAGGGCGATGTCCTCGCCCTCCTCCGTCATGCCGCCGCCCTGGCCGATGCGCGGGCCGATCTCGGCCTGGAACAGGCAGAGCCGTTCGGAGCTGATGCCGGGGCTCGGATACAGCTCGAAGAGCGGGCGCAGCCGGGCGATGGCGTGGCCGGTCTCCTCCTCCACCTCGCGCCGCGCCGCCGCTTCGGGCGATTCGCCGTCGTCGATGTTGCCGGCACAGGCCTCCAGCAGCAGCGGGTCGTCGCCGTTCACCAGGGCGGGCACGCGGGGCTGGCGCACCAGCAGCACCGTGCCGCGCGCCGGATCGGCCAGCAGCACCGCGACGCTGCGGCGAGAGACGCACACCTCGCGGCGCAACGTCTCGCGCGTGCCGTCGCGGCGGATCTGCTCCACGGTGTAGCGGCGCAGGGCGAGATGGCCCGACGAAAGCGTCTCGGCGCCGGTTATCCGCAGCGTCGTCATCAACCCTGCTCCCCCTCGGCCCTACCCGCGGCCGTCACGGCGCGCCGCGCCCGGCCGCGGCCGGTTCCCATCCGGGCGATCCAAGCACCGCAGGCCCGGGCCTGCCAATGGGAAGGGGCGACGGAGGAGGCGGGCGGGCCCTGCCGGCCATGCCCCCGAGAGAGCTGCCCCCCCAAGAGGCCGGTCACCGAAGCGACCTGTCCCCGGGATCCACCCCGGGAGGCGGCCTGTGGCCGGGCCGACGCGCCGGGCGCGCAAGGCGGCGCCTGCGGTGGACGGCCCGCGCCGCCTCCCCGTGGGGCGCTCAGGAGCCTTCGCGGGCCGGCGCGGTGGCGGTCAGCAGGCTCTCGATCGGGCTCCAGGCCACGGCGACCTGGTCGACCACCGTGCCGGCGTAGCGCAGCCCCTCCTGCGCCACCAGCCGCCCGCCGAGCCGGGTGTAGAACCAGCGCGCCGGGTTGTCGCGCAGCACCCAGAGCGCCGCCGAGCGGCAGCCGACCGCGGCCAGGTGCGCCGACATGGCGCGCAGCAGGCGCCGGCCGATGCCGCGGTCGCGGTAGTCGTCCAGCACGTAGAGCATCTCGATCTCGCCGTCGGCGAGCCGGGCGCGGCGGCAGCGGCCGCCGCAGGCGAAGCCGACCACCGAGCCGGGTGCCCCGCCGGCCCGGCCGGGGCTCCCCCCGGGCGCGGGGCCCCCGATCAAGGCGCCCCCCATCGAGGCGCCCCCCATCGAGGCCCCCCCGGCCGGGTCGCCACCGGCAGGCCGGTCCGGCGCGCGGTCGGGATGCAGGTCGTCGCCATTGGCGACGGCGACGAAGATGGCATGGCCGTCGCGGCGCTGGCGCATCGCCTGCTCGTAGCCGGCGGCCTCGCGCACCACGGAGAGGCGGGCGAGGAATTCCGGCGGCAGGATCCCGGCGTAGGCGCTGCGCCACGTGGCGACGTGCACGGCGCCGATGGCCACGGCGTCGGCGGGGCGGGCCCGGCGGATGCTGATCACGGCACGATCAGCCCTGGCGTTCCAGGACCGCGGCGAAGAAGCCGTCCGTGCCGTGCCGGCCGGGGCTGGTGACCAGGTAGGGCCCGGAGGAATCCGTTTCCGGCGAGGGTACGCCCGGACACAGCGCCGGCCAGAGCGCGGCGAGCGGAACCGGCGCGTAGTCGGGGCGGCGACCGAGGAAGGCGTCCATCTGGCCCTCATCCTCCTCCGGAAGGATCGAGCAGGTAGCGTAGACGAGCCTTCCGCCGGGTCGAACCAAATCTGCCGCGCTGTCGAGAATTTTCCCTTGCTTGCCGGAAAGCTCCGCGAGGTCGCCCGGACCGGTGCGCAGCCGCGCATCCGGGTTGCGCCGCCAGGTGCCGGTGCCGGTGCAGGGGGCATCCACCAGCACCCGGTCGAAGCCGGCCTGCCGGCGCTTGCCCCAGCGGTCGCCCGGCTCCAGCAGGTGGCGCTCGGCATTGTCCACCCCGGCGCGGCGGAGCCGTCGCACCGCGCCCTCCAGCCGCACCGCCGAGACGTCGCAGGCGACGAGTCGCCCCTTGTTGCGCATGGTGGCGGCCATCGCCAGCGTCTTGCCGCCGGCGCCGGCACAGAAGTCGGCGACGCGCATGCCCGGCCGGGCATCGGCCAGCAGCGCGATGAGCTGCGAGCCCTCGTCCTGCACCTCCACCAGCCCCTCGCGGAAGGCGGCGGTGCCGGTGATCGGGCGGCGCTGGCGCAGCCGCAGCCCCCAGGGGGAGAAGGGCGTGGGCTCGGTCGCGATGCCCTCGGCGGCCAGCGACGCGGCGGCGGCCTCGCGCGTCGTGCGCAGCAGGTTGGCGCGCAGGTCGAGCGGGGCGGGGCGCTCCATCGCCGCCGCCTCCTCCGCCAGCCGGTCGCCGAAGCGGTCGCGGAAGGCCGGCAGCACCCATTCGGGCAGGTTGAGGCGGACGTGCTCCGGCATCTCCGGATGCACCGGCGGCGCGCCGGCCAGCGGCTTCAGCGCCGCGCGCTCGGCCGCGTCCAGCGGCTCGGCGTTGAAGCGGCCGCCGGGAAAGGCCTCCTCGACGCCGCGCCAGTTCCAGCCCTCGGCCAGCAGCAGGTGGGCGGCGAGCAGCCGGCGCGGCGTCGGCTGCCCGCCGGGGGCGGTGCGGCGCAGCCACCATTCGAGGCGCAGGCGCTGGCGCACCACGCCCCAGGCGCGCTCGGCCACGGCCCGGCGGTCGCCGGAGCCGATGTAGCGGCGGGCGCGGAAGAAGTCGTTGGCGGTGGCGTCGGCGGGGCGCTGGGGGGTGGCCTCCACCGCCTCCAGCAACGCCACGGCGGCGGCGATCCGGGCGGCCGGGGTCATGGACGGGTCACCGCAGCCGCTCCGGCAGGGGCTGCAGGCTGCGCAGAGTCGCGGTCCGATCGGCCAGGGCGTACTCGTCCGGCTCGCGGTTGCGGTTCACCCGGAAGACGCGGAAGCCGTATTCCAGCGCCCCCTGCGCGTCCCAGGCGTTGGCGGAGACGAAGGCCATGCGCTCGGCCGGGATGCCGAAGCGGCGCTCGGCCAGGCGGTACGCGTGCGGGTGCGGCTTGAACACGCCGACCGACTCGATGCTGAGCACGTCGTCGAGCAGGCCGGTGATGCCGGCCGCGTCGCAGGCCTCGGCCAGCATGTAGGGCTCGCCGTTGGACAGGATGGCGGTGGCGAGACCCGCCCCGCGCAGCGCGCGCAGCACCGCCGGCACCTCCGGATAGGCCGGCGAACGGCGGTAGGCGGTGAGCAGGTCGTTGAGCAGCGCGGGATCCTTCAGCCCGTACCTGGCCGCGATGTAGTCCAGCGCGTCCTGCGTGCAGCGCCAGAAATCCTGGTGGCTGCCCGGACCGGTCAGGCTGCGCACCCAGCTGTACTCGAGCTGCTTGTGGCGCCACTCGATGGAGATGCGCGCCCAGTCCGGCCCGATCCGCGCCGCCTCGCCCGCCATCGCGGCATGCACGTCGAGCAGGGTACCGTAGGCATCGAAGATCACCGCCTCGACGGCGGGCTGGGCTTCAGACTCGGCGTCGGACACGCTGGACCCTCCCTGCAGCGCCGGCGCAGGGGCCGGCCCACGCCCGACACGCGGCGCGGCAACGTTTCACGATGGAGGCGGAGCGCGACGGTCGCACGCCCCGCGCCGGCGGTTCCTGGCGAATGCCGGCGACGACCCGCCCCGGGACGCGCCCGGGAACGGGCGGCGGCAGGGCGGATGCCGGCGGAACGGATGATGGCAGATCGGAGTCCCCGGAACGGGTGGCGGCGGAACGCACGCCACGGAGGGCGGCGTCCCTCGGGGGACGCCTCGGAAAGCGGGCCGGGAAAGGGCGGGCCGGGCAGGGCGCGGCACACTCCCCGGCACGGCGGGCGCCGGACCGGACAGGCGTCACGCGGCCCCCACATCCCGGCAGGTGGCGCGCGGCAGCATCGCCGACAGGTTCGGGCCGACAGGCGGCCCGATGCAAGGCACCGGCGGCTGACAACCCGGCGAGGGACGCCGGATGCGCCCCCGATGCGCCGCCTCCCGGGAAGCCCCCGGCCCAGGGGACGGGCCGCCGGGCATGCGGCCCGTTCCGCCGGGGCCAGACCGGGTGGGCTCGCGCAGCCTGCCCCGCGGGACGGATCCCGGCGGCGGCAGGCTACGCAAACCCGTCCGGCCATCCGCCCGTGCGCGAACCTCCGGTGGTCTGCCTGGGGCGTGTCCGCAAGGGGGAGCGGCGAAGGGACGGGCAGGGATTCCTCGTGCCGAAGGCGCGCCGCCACGAGGCCACGGCCTCGCGGCAGGCGGCCGACGCCGCCGGCGCGGAAAGGGCCCGCCAGGCCGCGCCGATCTCCCTTCGCGGCCGCGCCCTAAGCAGGCTTGCGCTGCCTGCGCCACGGATGGAGGTCGGCGAAGGCAGGCTGCGCAAGCCTGCTCGGCCATTCGTCCACGCGCAGACCTCCGGCGGTTTGCTTTCAGCGAACCGCAGTCCGGTTGGGACCGCGGTTCGCTGTCGCTCGTTGTTCCCGGCGCGGATTCACGCCACCGGGCGTGTCCGCCCGCCGGCGATCCGCACTAGAGCCGATCCAGCCTGACTGTATCAGGCCGGAACGGCTCTAGCCTTTTGATTTTTCGCATTTTCCGAGCCGCTGAGCGAGGACGCTCAGCTTGAAAATGCTCTAGCCATCCTGGCGATAGTTCGGCGCCTCGCGGGTGATCGCCACGTCGTGCACGTGGCTCTCGCGCAGGCCGGCGCCGGTGATGCGGCGGAAGCGGCAGTTGCGTTGCATCTCGGCCACGGTGGCGTTGCCGGTGTAGCCCATCGCCGCCTTGAGGCCGCCCACGAGCTGGTGGATCACCGCGCCCACCGGCCCCTTGTAGCCGACCCGGCCCTCGACGCCCTCGGGCACCAGCTTCAGCGTGTCCTGCACCTCGGCCTGGAAGTAGCGGTCGGCCGAGCCGCGCGCCATGGCGCCGAGCGAGCCCATGCCGCGATAGGACTTGTAGGAGCGGCCCTGGTAGAGGAACACCTCGCCCGGCGCCTCGTCGGTGCCGGCGAACAGAGAGCCCATCATCACGCAGTCGGCGCCGGCCGCGATCGCCTTGGCGACGTCGCCCGAGGTGCGGATGCCGCCATCGGCGATCGCCGGCACGCCGCGCTCGCGGCAGGCGGCCGAGGTCTCCAGCACCGCCGTGAGCTGCGGCACGCCGACGCCGGCCACCACGCGGGTGGTGCAGATCGAGCCCGGGCCGATGCCGATCTTCACCGCATCCGCCCCGGCCTCGATCAGCGCCAGCGCGCCCTCGGGCGTCGCCACGTTGCCGGCCACCACCTGCACCGAGTTGCTCAGGCGCTTGATCCGCTCCACCGAGGCCAGCACGCCGCCGGAATGGCCGTGCGCGGTGTCGACCACCACCACGTCCACCTCCGCCGCGACCAGCAGCTCGGCGCGGCGCAGCCCGTCCTCGCCCACGCCGGTGGCGGCGGCGCAGCGCAGCCGGCCCATCGCGTCCTTGACCGCGCTCGGGTTGGCCTGCGCCTTGTCCATGTCCTTGACGGTGATGAGGCCGACGCAGCGGTAGGCATCGTCCACCACCAGCAGCTTCTCGATGCGGTGCTTGTGCAGCAGGGCGCGGGCGCGCTCCGGCGTCACGTCGCCGGTCACGGTGATGAGGTGCTCGCGCGTCATCAGCTCGTAGACGCGGGTGTGGGGGTCCGTCGCGAAGCGGACGTCGCGGTTGGTGAGGATGCCGACGAGGCGGCCGGTGCCGGGCTCCACCACCGGGATGCCGCTGATCCGGTGCCCGTCCATCAGCGCCCGCGCATCGGCGAGCGTCTGGTCGGGGTGGATGGTGACGGGGTTCACCACCATGCCGGACTCGAACTTCTTGACGCGGCGGACCTGCCCCGCCTGCTCCTCCGGCGTCATGTTCTTGTGGATCACGCCGATGCCGCCCGCCTGGGCCATGGCGATCGCCATGTTGGCCTCGGTGACGGTGTCCATGGCGGCGGCGAGGAGGGGGATGTTGAGCGCGATCTCGCGCGTCAGGCGCGTGCGCGTGTCGGTCTGGTTCGGCAGCACCGAGGAGTAGGCCGGCACCAGCAGCACGTCGTCGAAGGCGTAGGCTTCCTCGATGGCGAAGGGCCGGCGCGGCTGGGCGGCGCGGGCCGGCTGGCCGCCGTCGGGCGCAGCGTCGCCGGGCGGGACGGCATCGGGGAGGTGTTCGAGAGCCATGGCGGGAACCTCGCGGTCCATGCCGGAGCCGTGGCCGGAACCGAGCTTCGGGGGACCGCCCTGGGGGCGCAACCTTGGCGCGTCCCCTTAGACCGGAACGCGCCGGCAGGGCAAGCCGCGGGGGATGACGGTTTCGCGGCGTCTGCCCTGCGTGGCGCGCCTCCCTCGGCGCCGCCGGGGCATGCCGTCCGGCACCCGCCCCGGCATGGCCCCTCCCCGCCTCTCCCCCCGCCCCTGCGGCGATCCGGTCAGAGCTGGCTGGAGCGCAGCCGCAGCGCCCGCAGCGGGAACCGGTCGCGCAGCTTCAGCCGGCCGGAGAGCTGCCACAGGCGCTCCCGCTGCCGGGGCGCGAAGCGGCCGAGCGGGTTGCCCCAGCGGAAGCGCAGCGCCGCGGGCAGCAGGAGCAGCGCGCTGCCGGCGCCGCGCAGCGTGGCGCCGGCATACCCCTCGCGGAAGCCGCGGATCAGCAGGCTGAGGGACGGCATCACGCCGGAGAACGGGGACACGCGGTACTTGGCGAAGATGTAGAAGCAGTTGCGTATGTGCCGGTAGTAGCGGCCGTCGTTCCAGGCCACGCGCCGCTCGGGCGAGACCTTGTGCAGCACGCGGATCTCCGGCTCGTAGACCAGCCGGTAGCCGGCGTTGATGAAGCGGTAGGAGAGATCCATCTCCTCGTGCATGAAGAACAGCCGCGCGTCGTAGCCGCCGACCCGCTCGAAGGCCGAGCGCCGGATCAGGTGGCCCGCGCCGACGAAGCGGCAGGTCTCGAAGCGCTGCGCGGCCAGGGCGGTGACGCTGCCCGGATAGCCCCAGCTCGACTCGTCGTCCCGGCCGTTCTCGTAGCAGAGGATGCGGAAGCCGAGCACCGCGACCGACGGGTCGGCCCGCGCGATGCGCACGGCGTTCGCCACCTGGTCCCGGTCCGCGAAGACGGCGTCGTTGTCGATCGCGACAATGAACTCGCCCTGGCCGAGGGCGCTCGCCTGGTTGCGGCCGCCCGGCACGCCGTTGTTGGTGGCGTTGCAGACCAGAGTCACCTGCGGCAGGGCGGCGCAGGCGGCGCGCAGCCGCGCCAGGTCCTGCTCCCGCGTGCCCTGGTCCACCACGAACACCTTGGTCTCGACCCCGACCTGATCCAGGGCGCTCTCGATCGTCGCGATGGTGTCGTCCACCCGGTCCCAGGACAGGACGATGATGTCCACGCTGGGCGGCGCCTCGGGCATGTCGGTTCTCTCCATCCTAGTCATCGGCTCGGTCGCGGCCCGGCCGTGCGGCCGGGCAGCCTCGTTGCAGGCGGGCCGCCGGCGGGCGGGGCCGGGGCGGGCAGGTCGCGGGACCGGCCACCACGCCGTCCGCCGGCGCCAGCGGGTACGTCATCCGGCCGCATCCGGCCGTGGCGGCCCGCTCCGGCACCTTCCCGGCGCCATCACGGCCGGCGCCGTCACGACGGGCGGCCTGCCTGGGCGGCATGCGCCGGGCACGGCCGGCTGCGGGACTATGCCCGCAAAAATCGTTGGCACGCATATTATTCCGAACACGCCATCGTGAGCCGCGCGCCCCGGTCAGGGCATTTCGGCCAGGCACCGGTCCCCCAGGACCCGATCCTATAGCACAACCGGCGAGTGCGCTGCACGCCTCGCGGTGCAATGGGCCTGCCCGCCCGGATCCGCCGGTCTCCCGGCCGCCTTCCGAAGCGCTTCCCGACGCCGCCGGCGTCGGTGACAGGCCGAAGGACCGCCGCGGCCCGCCGACCGGCATGCAGGTCGGCCTGGCCCGATCGGCCGGGTGCTGTCAACCGGTTGAACCCGCCGTCCCCACCGGCCATGCTCCCGCAATGGATCAGAGCGTTGCCGAAACGGTGGCGTTGCGCGCGGCACCCCTCGCGCAGCCCGTGGACTGCCCGGTGCAATGGCGCCGCTCCACCCGGGCCCGGCGGGTGTCGCTGCGGATCGACGCGCGCGCCGGCGCCGTGGTGGTGACCCTGCCGCCCCGGGCCGGGCGGCGCGCCGGCATGGCGCTGCTGATGACCCATGCCGCCTGGGTGACGGAGCGGCTCGCGGCCCTGGCCCCGAGCGTAGTCTTCGCCCCCGGCAACAGCGTGCTGCTGGGCGGCGTGCCGCACCCGATCCGGCACGCCCCCGGCGGCCGGGGCGGCGCCTGGCTCGAGGAGGGGGCGATCCACGTGGCCGGCGACGCCGCCTTTCTGCCCCGCCGCACCGCCGACTTCCTGCGCGCCGAGGCGCGGCGCCGGGTGCAGCCCCTGGTCGCCCGCCATGCCGAGGCGCTGGCGGTGCGCGCCCGCGCGGTACGGCTGAAGGACACGCGCTCGCGCTGGGGCTCCTGCGCGCCGGACGGCACGCTCGCCTTCTCCTGGCGGCTCGTCATGGCGCCGGACTGGGTGCTGGACTACGTGGTGGCGCACGAGGTGGCGCATCTGCGGGAGCTGAACCACTCGCCCCGCTTCTGGGCGCACGTGGCGCAGCTGACGCCGCACCGCGACGCCGCCGTCGCCTGGCTGCGGGCGCACGGCCCGGCGCTGATGCGGGTGGGCTGAGAGCCCGTCGGAATGGCCTGCGGGCCGACCCGGCGGCCCTTTCCGCGACCGAGGGGATGAGGGGGGGTGCGTCATGGCATCGCGCCGGCAGCCCTCGCTACCCGGCCCCTTGCTACCCGGCACGGAAAAGCCCTTCCCCTCCTTCTGCCGGCCAGCCGAACAGGCCCTGACGCCGCCCGGCGCACCGGGACGATGGCGGGGGGCCGCCCCGGACGACGGGACGGGATGCCGGACGATGGGCGGCCGCCGGCGGGGTCACGCCCCGGCGAGGCACGGCAGGCCGGCAGGGCACGTGCCCGCCGGCGGACGCCGCGCCGCGCCGGCATCGTCCGCCGTTCCCGCCGCCATTCCCCGGCAGGCGCGCGGAAGGCCGCTCGCCGCCACGCCGGGCTTCCCGGGACCGAGAAAGGAAAGGAAACGCCCATGCCTCACGCCGAGCCTCCCTCCCCGCCCGGCGCCGTCCGGCGCGTCGCCGTGATCGGCGCCGGCACGATCGGCGCGAGCTGGGCGGCCTGCTTCCTGTCGCGCGGGCTGGAGGTGGTCGTCAGCGATCCCTCCCCCGATGCCGAATCGGCGGTCGGGCGCATGATCGACGCGGCCTGGCCCGTGCTGCAGCGCCTGGGCGCCGCGCCCGGCGCCGATCCCACGCGCTGGCGCTTCGAGCCGGACCCGGCGCGGGCGGTCGAGGGCGCCGGCTTCGTGCAGGAGAGCGCGCCGGAACGCTACGCGGTCAAGCAGGCGCTGCTGCCGCGGCTCGACGCCGCGCTGCCGCCCGAGGTGGTGATCGCCTCCTCCTCCTCCGGCCTGCTGGCGAGCCGGCTCGGCGATGGCTGCCGGCATCCGGGGCGGGTGCTGATCGGCCATCCCTTCAACCCGCCGCACCTGATCCCGCTGGTCGAGATCGTCGGCGGCGACCCGGCGGCGCGGCAGGCGGCGCTCGCCTTCTACCGCGCCGTCGGCAAGCACCCGATCCTGCTGAACAAGGAGGTGCCGGGGCACCTCGCCAACCGGCTCCAGGCGGCGCTGTGGCGCGAGGCGGCCTGGCTGGTGGACCAGGGCGTGGCCAGCGTCGCCGACGTGGACGCGGCGATCTCGGAGGGGCCCGGGCTGCGCTGGGCGATCATGGGGCCGCACCTGACCTTCCACCTCGCCGGCGGCCGCGGCGGGATGGAGCACTTCCTGTCGCACCTCGGCCCGGCGCTGGAGAGCTGGTGGGCCGATCTCAGCACGCCGGCACACATCACCCCCGCCATGGCCGAGGCGCTGACCAGGGGCGTGGCCGAGGAGGCGGCGGGGCGCGACATCGAGACGCTGGAGGCGCGGCGCGACCGCCTGCTGGCCGGGCTGCTGGCCCTGCGCCGCGACGATCCGGGCTGAGCCGCGCCGCCGCTGGAGCGGATCGCCGGCGGCCGGACACGCCCGGCGGCGTGAATCCGCGCCGGGAACAACGAGCTAAGGTGAACCGCAGTCCCGACCGGACCGCGGTTCGCCGTGGAGCATTTTCAAGCCGGGCGCACTCACCCGACGCCCTGGAAAATGCGAAAAACCAGAAGGTTGGAGCCGTTCCGACCTGATACGGTCAGGCCGGAACGCCTCTAAGGGCGCGGCGCCGGTCGCAGTTCCGCCGCGCGGGACGGCGTCCCGCTGCCGGACCCGAACGGATTTCCCTTGGCGGTGGCGGCCGGCCGCGCCGACGCGTCGCCGCCGGCCTTGGCGAGCAGCAGACGGCCCGGCGCCATCACGCGGCCCTCCCTGTCACGCACGGTCATCAGGGAGCGATGGAAGGAGAGCATGGTCGTCGCCCTTCATATTACCTGGAGATTAAATAGAAGCAATATGATGGGGTGCGTCCCGCCGTGGCGGAAGGGGCGACCGAATCCGTTCCGCATCGGGATCGGCGGCCGCAGGGCCACCGCCCCGGCCGGCCCCGCCTGGAGCGTGCCGCCGGGGGGCGGCGACGCCCGGAGGCGTGAATCCGCTTGGAAAACAACGAGATGGAGCGGAGCGCGGTCCCGGCTGAACCGCGTTCCGCTCCGGTCGGCGAGACCGCGCTCTCCGTGATCCCTGGACAGGCGGCCCGAACCGAGGCACGCACGCTCGCGTGAACGGCATGGCAGCCGTTTCGGCGCGAGCGCCCCTTCGGAGATCCCTCGATTGGCCCATTCGCTTCGCCATGCCGGATGGCTGGACAGCATCCGCCGGCACGGCGTCCTGCCGGCCTGCCTGGCGGCACTGGCGCTGCTGGCCGGCTGCGGCACGCCGGTCTCGGTGCGCACGGTGGACCAGCGCGTCGAGTACCAGCGGCTGGCACGCAACGCGATGTCCTTCGAGGGGCTGAGCGAGGAGACGCGCAACGTGCTGCGCCGCCGCGCCCTGCTCGAGACCTTCGAGCGCCGGCCGGCGGACGGCATCGCCGCCATGCACGCGCGCGTCGTCGCCGGCCAGGACGAGCCGGGCGAGCTCTTCGCCCTGGCCGAGATGTCCTACCTGCACGGGCGCGGCCGCGGCGGGGCGCCGCACCTGCTGGCGGCGGCGCTCTACGCCTACGGGCACCTCTTCGCCACCAGCCGTTCCGACGCCACCGAGGCCTTCGACCCGCGCTTCCGCCAGGCGCTCGACCTCTACAACCTTGCCCTGTCCGAGGCGCTGACCGCGCCGGGCGGCGGGCCCGAGGGGGGGCGCGTCGCCATCGCCAGCGGCCGCTACCCGCTGCCCTTCGGCAGCATCGACATCACGCTCGACGAGCACAGCATCGAGTGGGGCGACGGCCGGCTCTCCGACTTCCTGCCGGCCAGCCGCATGCAGGTGAGCGGGCTGGAGAACCTCTACCGGCGCGCCGGGATCGGGGCGCCGCTGGCCGTCCGGACGCCGGCGCCGGCCGCCGAGGTGAGCGGCGGCGGCACGCCGGTGGCGGTGGCGGCGGACGAGGACACGCCGGCGGTGGCGCCGGACCCGCTGCGGCCCGGCCGCGGCGTGCGCGTCGCCGGCCGCTTCCGGGTGCCCGGCACGGCGGTGCTGGTGTTGGAGGAGCCGGCGCGGCAGCTTCGCGGCGGCGAGCTGCACGGCACGCTCGCCCTGCACATGATGTTCGACGCGGCGGCGGTGAGCATCGCCGGGCGCCGCGTGCCGCTGGAGTACCGCCCGAGCGCCGCCTTCGCGGAGGGTCTGGCGGAATCCAACCTCTGGTCGCAGGAGCTGCGCGCCTTCCTGTTCGGCAGCCTGCTGGACCAGATGCCCTCGCAGCTCGTGGCGCTGGCGCCGCATCGGCCCGGCCGCATCCCGGTGGTGCTGGTGCACGGCACCGCCTCCAGCTCCAGCCGCTGGGCCGACATGGTCAACGACCTGATCTCGGACCCGGTGATCGAGGCCAATTACGAGTTCTGGTTCTTCACCTACGCCACCGGCAACCCCGTCCCCTACTCGGCGCTGCAATTGCGCGAGGCGCTGGCCGCCTCGATGGCGGCGCTGAACAGCCCGACCGCCGACCCCGCCCTGGGGCAGATGGTGGTGATCGGCCACAGCCAGGGCGGGCTGCTGACCAAGATGATGGCGATCGACCCGGGCGACCGGCTCTGGTCCGAGGTGAGCCGGCGGCCGCCCGAGGCGCTGGGCCTCAGCCCGCACTCGCTCGACCTGATCCGGCGCGCCTTTTTCTTCCACCCGGTGCCGCAGGTGCGCCGCGTGGTCTTCATCGCGACGCCGCATGGCGGCAGCTTCCTGACCGAGTTCGGCATCGTGCGCATGATCTCGCGCCTCATCACCCTGCCGGTGGCCGTCGCGCAGGTGGGCGTCGAGGTGCTCTCGGGCGATCCCGAGGCCGCCGGGCTGGTGCCGAGCGGCATGCGCATGGGCAGCCTCTACAGCATGCTGCCGGGCAGCAGCTTCCTGCGCGCGCTGCGGCCGATTCCGCTCGCCCCCGGCGTCACCGGCCATTCCATCATCGCCGTGCGCGGCGACGGCCCGCCCGAAGGCCAGAGCGACGGGGTGGTGGCCTTCGACAGCGCCTACCTGCCGGGCATGGCCTCGACGAAGATCGTCCGCTCCAGCCATTCCACCCAGTCCAACCCGAACACGGTGAACGAGGTGCGGCGCATCCTGCTGACGCATCTGCGCGAGGCCTGCGGCACCGCGCTGCGCTGCACCCGGCCGCCGGACATGGCCTCGCGCTAGAGCCGATCCAGCCTGACTGTGTCAGGCCGGAACGGCTCTAGCCTTTTGATTTTTCGCATTTTCCGA